>DATHUP010000050.1:0-185420 GCA_035462175.1 Acidimicrobiia bacterium
CTCCGCCGGAGACGGGATGACCACGAACTCCGGTTCTCCTCCTCGGAGCCGCACCTCGACGGCGCCCGGCGCGATCTCGCGGGTGATCTCGTCGGCGGCTGCCGACAAGGCCTCCAGCAGGACGAGACGCAAAGCCGAGTCGAGCGGGGCGGTGAGCCGCGCCGCCAACTCCTCTGCATCGTGACCACCGGCCCGAGCGGCGACGGCCAACGACTCCTGCAGACTCTCGACATACCTATTCAAATCCATGGTGCCATTATGGCACCCCTTTGGCACCTCATCAAGTGCCACCATGGCGACATCGGGGCTTGACGGCAATCAGGGCTGCTGGATGGCGGCGATCAGGATCGGCGGGGCCTCAGTCAACAGGCCCACGGACCAGGAATAGGGGTCCTGCTGCGATGCAGCCTGCACCGGATGAGATCTGGCTGCTGAGCAGCTGAGCGTCGTACCGCGAGCCGGACACTGACAGAGACGGGTCCTCGTCCCCGATTGGATGGTTACCAGGTGACGTGAGCGGACGATTGAGTTGCTTGGGACCAGATAGTCAACGTGCTCAGCCGGGCACTGCTGCTGAGATGCGTCTCGCGCTCAGGGTATGCCAATCCTGTTCCATGCCCTCCATCAGGACCTCGAGATCGGGGAATGCCGTGGCGTCGGCCGTGACGACCATGAACATCTCACCCGCGTATGAGAAAGCACACAAGGTGAGCCCGATGTTCCCCACCAGCTCGATGATTGGAAGAATCTCGAGGATTCGAGCTCCCAACACATACACGGGGACTGAAGGTCCCATGACGTTTGTGACAATCACGTTGCTTGCTCGCTGGTGCGTGGTGTAGGACTTCCCGATCGGGGTGGCCGCCAGACCTGCCATGTAGCCCATGATGGCTTCCGGCCGTTGCTCGGCTTTGGCCGTTCGCGTTCTGCTGGCGACCAGTCTCAGTCGATCCGACGGGTCGTCCAGCCAGATCGGCAATGCCAGGACCATGGTCCCCACTTGGTTGTCGATCGTTACGTCGGATCGCAGGGAGACCGGCATCCCGCTGATCAGCTCGACGCCGGTAACCGGTTCTCTCCGCCGCTTCAGCAGTCGACGCATGCCTCCCGCCCATAGGGTGAGGACCACATCATTGATCTTGCCTTCGTGGGCATGGGCGGCATCTTTCATCCTGGTGACGTCCAGTCGCAGGAACCGAACGAGCCGACCAGGTCGGACCGGCCTGTTGAGCGAGCTGGCCGGCGCCGCCTTCTTATCGAAGTACCGGCGGGTCATCACCGCGAAGGCGCGCACTTGTCTCAGTAGACGCAGCGGGTGTGACAAGGCCGCGATGGCGCCCCGCAGGGTATGGATCTTGCTGGAGAGATTGTCGACGAGAAGGGGCCAGGAACCTGGCATCGGTTCGGGTGTCCACGGGACCAGGTCGGGTTCTGGAGCGTCGGGCTCGAAGTCGAAAAGCGACCCCATGATCGCCACGGCAGCCAGACCGTCCGCAACGGCGTGGTGCAGTTTGAGCAACACGCCGACACGATCATCGCTGAGGCCTGTCAGGAACCAGAGCTCCCAGAGTGGACCTCCCCGGTCCAATAGTCCTTCGTAGATCTGGGCCGCGGTCTCCAGAAGCTGTTGGTCGCCTCCTGGGGAGGCAACGCCCATTTCGTGTACGTGGTGCTCGATGGCGAACCGGTCGTCGTCCACCCACAGCGGTCTTCCTCCAAAGAACCCTGGAAAGTGGAGTCGTCGGCGCAGTTCCGGAACCTGGGTCAAACGTCGAGCGAGCTGATCCCTGATCTCTCCCAAACGCAGCTGCCCGGCGTCATCGAGAAGGGTCTTTCCCTCGACGACGGCGAGACCTCCGAAGTGACATGGCCAGGCATCGCTCTCGAGACGGAGGAACATCAGAGCCACGGAGCTGAGACGGGCGAATCCGCCACTCGACCTGTGGGCGGTTCGTTTCGTCCCGCCATCGTCGCTGGGCATCGCCTAGCCCCTGGTCCCGCTTAGCAGGTGCGCCTCCACCTCGGTGAGGGCAGCGTCGAGCACCTCGACTGTTCGCTCTGCCTGGTCTCTGGTGAAGATGAGAGGCGGGGCGAGGAGGATGGTCCCGCCCAGTGGCCGGACGAACAGACCCATGTCGCGGGCCACCGCTGCGACATGATTGTCCACCCTCATGTCGGGCACCAAGTTCTCATCTGGGGACTGCTCAGGCATCAGCTCCACGGCCATGAACAGCCCCCGCCCTCTGACGTCCCCGACGATAGGGTGGGTTCGGAGCCCTTCGAGGAGCTTGATCATGTGGGCGCCAACCTCGGCCGAGTGCCGGACCAGATCCTCTCTTTGGATGATCTCGATGTTGGTGAGGGCGGCCGCCGCCGAGATCGGATGTCCTCCGTAGGTGTGAACGTCGAAGAAGATGGGGATTCTGTCGGCGATCTCAGCCTTGGTGATGGCCGCCGCCATCGGGGCGTATCCGCTGGTAAGACCCTTGGCCACCACCATGACATCGGGGATTGTGTCGAAGTGGTCGACCCCGAACCACCGGCCGGTCCGGCCGAACCCGCACACCACCTCGTCTGAGATCATCAGCACCCCATACCGGTCGCAGATCTCCCGGACCTTGGCCAGATACCCGGGCGGGGGAACGATGCAGCCGGCCGTGCCCATGATCGGTTCGAGGATGACACAGGACACCAGCTCCGGGTCAGAACCGAGGATCGCCTGCTCGATCGTGGTGGCACAAGCCAGCCCACAGTCGGGATAGGTCAAACCCAGCTCACACCGGTAGCAGTAGGGAGGCATGGCGTTGGCATGGCCGGCACCGGGCACCATGGGATCGGCGGCGCGGCGGAACGGCCCGAATCCGGGACTCCACCCGGTGGCCGAGAGTGCCCCCATCGTGGCCCCGTGGTAGGCCCGGCGCAGCGACACCACTTTGTAGCGACGCTCACCGTTGGCCTCGTGATACTGGTGCGCGAGCTTGATCGCAGCTTCGACCGCCTCCGACCCGCTGTTGCAGAAGAACGAGGCGGAGAGATCGCCCGGTGTCACCTCGGCCAGCTTTCGGGCCAGCTCGATGGTGACCACACTGGTGGTGGCGTAAGGGCTCGTGTAGTTGAGGGTTCTAGCCTGCTCGAACATGGCGCGGGCGATCTCTTCACGCCCGTAGCCGGCGAGAACGGCGAAGACACCACCGGATAGAGCATCGAGGTACTTCCGTCCGTCGGCGTCGTAGAGGAATGCCCCCTCCCCTCGTTCCAGTATCCAGGGCCCGCCGGCTCTCAGCCACTGTTTCGGGGTGGCATGGAAGATGATCTTCTCGACCGCCTCCTGTCGTAATGAATTCTCACCTTCGGTGGCCATGTCCTCTCCTTCCCGCTCGGCGGAACAGGCCCACGGCGCCGGTAACTGCCAGCCCTCCCAGCAGGCCGGTGGCCCATCTCCGTGGGTTGGTGACATCCGGCTGCTTCTCAAGCGTCAGTGGCATCACATCAAGATGGAGGCGGCTGGGACTACCACCAGGGTCCTGGCCGAACACGACCCGAATAGGGTCCATCCCCTCCTCGCCCGGCTCGATCCGGAAGACGTAACGATCACCGGCGTCGTCGGGGAGGAGAGGGAAGCCTCTCGCCAGCGCCGGTATCGGCGTGAGGAACCGCAACATCAGCCGGCCACCACGAACAAAGACCTCTACACCAGCCCCCGCAAGTGCCCGCAGGCGCGAATCGGAGAGCCGAGCGGAGAGTCGATACCAGCCGGATAGGTCTTCCCACAGCTCCGGACGTTGAGGCACTCTGGGAGGTGTCTGATCCTCGGAAAGGCCGATCAGTCCTTTGAGCACCCCTGAGACCTCGGCCGGTAACCAGAAGTCAGGCAGGGACCCTCCATTGGTGAAGGCCATCATTCCTATCCCAGCGTCGGGAACAACACAGATCTCGGAGTGGAACCCAGGAAGGGTGCCCTGATGTCGCACCGCCAGATGCCCCGAGATGTCTTTCCGGAAGAAGCCCAACCCCATACCGGGAATCCGAGGGTCGGGCTGGTAGTGGGCTTCGAACATCATGGCGAGGGTCCCCGCCTTGAGGACTGAACCGTCTTCGTTGCTGCCTCCTCCGAGCAAGGCAGCCAGGTAGCGGGAAATGTCTCTGGGTGTGGAGTAGATGGATGCCGCCCCGGCAGTCACGAAGTCACGCTCAGCGACCCTCTTGACACCCCTGGAATGGATCTCATAGCCGGTGGCGAGCCGCCTCCCGACTTCTTCCGATCTGAGGAGATCGCTGTCCGCCATGCCCAGAGGCTCGAAGATGTACCCTCGAAAGTAGCGGTCCAGAGGCTCCCCGGTCACGTCCTGGACCAGCTGACCCAGCGTCGCCGGCCCGTGGTTGTTGTACACGAAGCGGGTTCCCGGCTCGGCGTACAGGCGGATACCACCGTTATAGAAGTCCGCCAGGGACGACAGTGGCTGGCCCGCCTCCACAGCCTCGCCGAAGTCCGGGCTGAACAACCCACGCAGATGCGCCACTTCGGGGAGCCCGGCACTATGAGTGAGGAGATGTCGCACTGTCGCCGGGCGCCACGCTGGATCGCGTGGGATGAGCGTGTAGGCGCGCAGGTAGTCGTTGGCCGGGGCATCCAAGTCGACCAGTCCCTGCTCCCACAGCTGCATCACGGCGATCGCGGTGAACGTCTTGGTGATGGAGGCAATCCGAAACACCGTGTCCTCGGTGACCGGGGTGTTCGAGCCGATGTCCGCCAGCCCATGTCCGTGGAAGAACTCGAGGCGCCCGTCTCGGACCACTCCCACCGCGAGACCAACCGCAGGCCGACGGTTGAGGATCTCGGCCACTCTGGACCTCATGTCGAACTCATCCACCCGAGTTGCGCTGCCATCCCGGGATTCACTGAGCGTGCTCCCGGTCCTCGTCATGACCTGACTCCTTGAAGCTCGCGGCGACGAGCGAAGAACTCGTAGCCACCGCGACTGTTACCCATGACCGGGGTATCTGCCTAGAGGCGAATGGCCCCCACGGTCCAAGCTTGGCCCCGGATCCCCTTCGTCATGATCAGGCCGATCAGCTGCTGACCTGCCGCCTTGCCCTGAACGTCCAGGCCGCCAGAGGGATACAGATAGCCGCGAGCGCTGTGATGACCCTCATCGCCTGGCCGTACCCGAGAGCGAACCGCGGGTCACCGAAGGGGACACCTCCAAGACCAGCAGCAGCGGGCAAGAGGACGATGGCGAGAAGACCCGCCAGCTGACCCATCTCGTTGTTGAAGGCCGAGGCCACGCCTTGGTCGGCCTCGTCCAGAGCACCCATGGTGACCGCGGCTAGAGGTGCCGTGAAGACCGCCATCCCCATCGCCATGACCAGGATGGCCGTCACCACGTCGGGTACCACCGCCGAGGCAGGGGTGATCCGGCTGAGGAGTAAGAGGCCACCTGCGTAAAGGAGCAGCCCGCCGAGGATGGGGCGGGTCGATCCGATCCGATCGGCAAGCTTCCCGGAGAGCGGAGACCCGACCATCATGACCAGGTAGATAGGGGTGAGGAGAAGGCCAGCAGCCATAGGGGTCTGGTCCAGGGTCGTCTGGAGGGCGACGGCGACGAAGAAGACCGCACCCCAGGAGGTCATGCACGCGAAGAGCCAGATCAGATTGCCGCCCAGGAATGATCGCTTTCGGAGGAAACGAAACGGCAGAAGGGGATCTGCGGCATGGCGCTGATTACGGATGAACGCCGCTCCCCCCAGTGCAGCCACCGCGAGGCCAACCCGAACCATGGGTCCGGCTGGATCGACGGCGGCGGTGATGAGGGCAGCACTCAGAGCACTGAGGGCTATGAAGACGAATACCCCTCCAGACACATTGACACCGCGTTCGGAGTCTCTAGGGGTCTCTGACACGCTGCGAAAGGTGACCACCAGCGCTAACGCTGGTAAGACCAACGGCACCACGAACAGCCAACGCCAGGAGAGCAAGTCGATGAGCGCACCACTGAGAAAGGGGCCGAGGGCAGGGACGGCTGCCACCAGCCCGAAGAACTGGCCGACGGCGCGGCCACGCTCCTCAGGTGCATTCAGTCTGGAGACGAGAGCCAGACCGGCAGTCAAAAGCATGGCTGCGCCGATGCCCTGCACGAACCGACCCAGGACGAGCAGCTCCACCGCCGGGGCCAGGGCACACCCAACTGCGCCCACCGAGAAGACGCCGATCCCGCCGACAAACACACGCCGATGCCCAACGATGTCGCCGACTGAGCCGGCCACCAGGACACAGGACACCAAGGCGACGTAGTAGGCATTGAGGATCCACTGGGCGTCGGTGATAGTGGCTCCCAGATCCCGGGCCACCGAAGGAATGGCCAGGTTGAGCATGTCATCACTCATGTAGGCGAGCGCTGTCCCCAGGACGGCAGCCGCGAGAACCGTCCCCCTCTTCCTGGATGACAGGCGTACTCGATCAGATCGGCGTGACGTAGAGGTAGCCATCGGATGTCGATCCTCTTGCCGGCGATCTGGGATTCCCCATACCCACAACTCTCACCGAAGAGGGCTGGTGACCGAAAGGGCCTTTGGACCTTCGGTCCGAGGCAGATTCGCCTCCTTGCCTGTCGACTGTCTGTCCACCACCTGTGAAGGTCAGGGGCCCGTGACGGCAACCAATGCTTCGGCGTCCTCGATGGTCCAACCGGGTGGCGGGAGGATCAGCGACCACGCTTCGGCCTGAGCCGGTCCGAACTTGTGTCCGTGGCCGACGGGAGCGTTGGTCCCCAGAATCAGGTCGATGACCATCTGGAAATAGGTGACGACCGGCACATATGGCATGTGCGCGGAGACGTCGGGGCCACGCGGGGGATCGAGCCACTCAGGCTTGTCGAAGAAGACGTCAAGGCTGAGCCAGGTGATCGGGTCAGAGGCATGCTGGAGGTAGACGATGCGAGGCTCGGTCCACCGAGCCCCTGGTGCGAGAAGGGACTCGACATCAGGCCCGAACCGGACCGTCTTTCCACCCTCGTAGATCGGTCGCCAGATGGGTGAGCCCGCATCCCGTCCCGACATCAGACGGCGCCACAACGGGTTCACTCGAGGCGGTCCCACCCAAAGGGCGCCGTCGGAGCCGTCCACGACGTCGTCGAACACGGCGAAGGTCCTCTCCCATCCGAACGAACCGAGACTCTCCCCGTACAACAGCAATTTCGGGCGCGAGGACTCCGGTTCCTCCTGGATACGACGGCTCACCACGCGGTACAGCGCAGCGCTGGCGTCCGTGGCGATGTCCTGGTTTTGGATCATCACCAACCAGCTCGCCAGGTAGGAGTATTGAACTGCCACCGCCGCGGTGTCCCCGGCGTACATGTATTCGAGAGGTCCGATTGCGTATGGATCGATCCATCCACTACCGGTCGGAGCGACCAAGACGATCACCTCACGCTGGAAGGCGCCCGTTCTCTCCATCTCCGCCAAGGCCAGTCGCGCTCGGGACTCAGCTGTGTCTGCCACCTGGAGACCGACATAGATCCGGATCGGGTCAATGGCCGGTACCCCGGAGAAAGCCTCCAGGTCGGCCGGTGATGGTGTCTCGGTGACGAAAACCCTTCCCTGACGCCCCATCCGCTCCCAATCGATCAGCGACTCGGCCGATCCCGATCGAAATGACGACTCGGGCGGTTTCACGCCGGGATCGAAGCTCCGATCCGACCTTCGGTGGGCCGCCTCCAGGGAGGGAATAGCCCAGCTTGCCACCACCAGGTCGTAGAACACCACGATCCCGACCAGCGCCACGACAGTCATCGACAGGATCGCCATCCACCCTGGCATCATCCGCACCAGGAGACGGCGAAGACGCCCGGAGATCCATCCCACCCCACGTCCGATGAGGACGAGAACAGATCCGAGAGCGAGGCCAAGAAAGGTCGCGAACGCCAGGTACAACCAGACCCCGCGTTCCATGTCCATGAGGACTCTGATATCGGACTGCCAGCGGAGATGGATGACCAGCATCCAGATCACGAGCCCCATCGGTGCTGCCAGCACCACAAACACCGTGGCCCGGGACGGCTCAACGACCGTCGGGCCTCTGAGCCGATGCCACCCGAATGCGATTGTCGACCCCACGCCGTAGCCAAAGGCGAGGGCCAAACCCACGATTGCTCCCTGTACGTACCAGGGGCGGGGGAGGAGGGAGGGGACCAGCGATGCCGCCATGAACACGAAACCGGTCAGCAGTCCTGTCAGGGATGGCGGGCGCAGGAACATCAGAGCCGTGGGCCTACCGGGCTTCCCCATGGGCGCTTCGGCATCTATCGGTCCGGAATGCCCCCCAGGATCGACCGGGCCGGCACCAGTCGAGTCGGAGTTGCCTACCACCGCGGTGAAACGGTAGTCCCGGGGACGGAGCCTGTCGCCAACGAGACGCTGTGGCCCTCCAACAGAGGCTCCGATCGCGTCGATCGAGGAGTGGAACGTGCTGGTGAGCAAGGAGTCCGAGGACTGAGCTAGAGACGAACGGATCGGCTGATCGTGACGTGATCAGGCGGGCCGGGTTCACTGTGCCTTGCAGTCGCCTCTGGCCTTCCGGGGGGACAGTGGCTATGTTGACTGCCGCGACGCAACGAGCATCGTCCATCGGTAACGCGGGCTCGAACTCCCCCGCTTCTACAAGCTCTCCATCGTTTTGAGGTCTGGTTCCCCTCGAGATGGAACATCGAGGCCCATCGTGTCGCCAGTCACCGCCCAATCACTCTCCCTGCTGGAACAGAGAACACAGGATCATCCGTTTCTCGGAGAACCCGACCCGGGGTGGCGTGACTTCGCCCTGTGCCGGGAAGGGGTCATCGTCGACTTCTTCCCCTTCTCCGAAGACAGTAAGGCGATACACCGGGTCAAGGAGGTGTGCGCTCTCTGTCCTGTCACCGAGGACTGCCTCGCCTACGCCATGCAGACTCGCCAGAGCGAAGGGGTGTGGGGCGGTCTCACCTCGAGCGAACGGGTCTCGCTCCGTCGCAAATGGGCCGACCACACCCCGGGCCATCTCCGAACTGAAGGCCGAGACCCGCTCATCGAGGAAAAACTCTCGGGTCAAGGAGACGTCGTCATCGTGATGTGGGAGACCGCCGCTCGCCTGCGATGAACCGAATGATCCTGTCGACGGTTTCGGGATCCTCGAGCACTCCCCGGTGACCCAGTCCTGGTGCGACGATCAGGTGCGTGTCGGGCCGTTTCGCGGCCAGCGCGGCCGACTCATGGAAATCGGTCTGTTGATCGGCCGGATCGTGGATCACCAATAGCCTCGTGTCGCCCCAGTCGAGGTCTGACCCCGCACTGATGGTCGCCCATTTCTCGCCGACAAAGCGCCGAATCCTGCGTCGGAGCGATCGGCTGGTCCAGGGCAGCAGTTGTGCCCGGACGGCGAACGTGTCGAGGAGTTGGTTGACGTCGAGACCTGGAGCCAGGAAGACGGCGCGTGGCGGTGGCGCATCCTCGAAGGCGACCAGGGAGGCCATCGCCCCCAACGAGTGGGCCACCACCGCCCTGGGATCGCCATACTCCTCGACGACTGCGCCCAGAGTGGCGGCCATCTGGAATAGGTCCGAAGTGGTCTGGCGATCGGAGCCATGACCCGGGGCATCGAGGGTGACGGCCTTGAAGCGGGCTTTGGCGATCGCCCACCCCACCCGACTCAGGCTCGCCGCCGTACCACCCCAGCCATGCGCAAGCACGACCAGCGGGCCTTCACCCATCTCGAAGCCACGAAGAGCCTTGCCCGACACGGTCAACTCGATGGGTCGACCCGGGACCGGATCCGAGCCCTGCGTTTGCTCCCGAGGGTGGCGAGGTGGGGTGAACCAAGCCCGCTCGGCGACTGTGGGGATGGCACGGACCGCCAACGGGACCCTCATGTCTCGCTCCTCAGAATGGGAGTGGTGACAGTGCGTATCAACATAAAACTTACTCTAGTTCAAGCGGATAGCAGATTGCAACCCATCCCGGTAGAATGGGATCCGTGCCGGCGCCAAAGAACCTCGACTACCTCGGCTGCTCCATAGCCAACACGCTCGAGCTGATCGGGGACCGCTGGTCGTTGCTCATCCTGCGCGACGCCTTCATGGGGGTCCGTCGGTTCGAGGACTTCCACGACGACCTGGGCATAGCCCGCAACATCCTCTCCGCCCGTCTCGACCGTCTGGTGAGAGGCGGGATCCTGGAGACGAGGCGTTATCAGGACCATCCACCCCGCGACGAGTACGTGCTCACCACTTCGGGCAAGGACCTCTTCGACGTGCTCCTCGCCATGTGGCGGTGGGGAGATCGATGGGTCCCACCGGAGGCGCAGCCCCGTGAGCTGTTCCACACCGTGTGCGGGGAGGTGACCCAGATGGTGCCGGCATGTGAGCACTGTGGCGGCGAACTCCGCCGATCCGAGTTGCGTATCCGGCCAGGTCTCGCGGTCGTCGGCGTCGGCCGCGGTGCCGAAGTCGACGTGGGGTGACAACTGGACCCTCGTCTTTTCGGATCGGCTCGAAAACAAACAAGACCCACGTTCAAGAGCAACGTCGCGTCGGCCGATCTTTATTCGTGCTCACTGACATTCTGGAGCGGTCGGTCGACGCCCCGCGACGCGGGCGCATCGACGCCTCTCGTCGTAGGACGATCGTCTTGGTGGTCATCGCCGGGGTGGTTGCCTCCGTCGCCGGCTCATGGTGGCTATGGAGCGTCGAACAGAGAACGGCCGACGCTGCCCTCGACAGCCGGACGGAGATCGTCGTCGACTCGACGGAGAGGGCATTGTCCGAAGCCCGCATTCGTCTCGCCTCCCTCGCCGGTCTGTTCCAGGCCAGCACCGAGGTCACCGAGATCGAGTTTCGGCGATTCGTCAGGAAGGTGGAGCTGACCCTGGGAATGGACGCCATCGGCTACATGCCGCTGGTCATAGGGCGGAACCGAGGCGACTACGTGTCAGAGATGAGGCAGACCTCCCCCGGTTTCGCCGTCTTCGACCTCGATTCGTCAGGCCAGCGGGTGCCCGCACCCGAGCGTCGTGTCCACGTCCCACTCCAGTGGTATGAGCCCGCCAGCGCGTTCGCGAACATCGAAGGTTTCGACTCCATGTCGGATCCCGGTCGCCGTGAGGCGTTGGAGCATGCTCGAGTCACCCGCGGCACGGCAGTCTCGGCCTTCACACAGCTCGTCTCCGAGGAGGAAGACGACGGTTTCGTGATGTACTGGCCGGTCACCGACGCCGAGACCGAGGCGCTGGTCGGATTTGCGGTAGCGGCGATGGATCTGGGGAACATGATGGGCGGGGCCATCTCCGATGCCCTCGACCAGCTGCTGCGATGGGAGGTCGCCGACATCACAGGCCAGCCTCTGCCCGCATCGACACGACCCGGAGTGATCGAGGTCGGCAACCGGGTCTGGCAGATCGTGATAACACCCGAGGCCGGGTCCGACATGATCCCCAATCCTCAGTCGAGCCTGCTCCTCCTCGCCAGCGGTCTGCTCGCGACCGCCTTCGTCGCCGGGGGACTCGAAAGCCGCCGCAGGGATCGGGTGGCACGTCACGAGTTCGACCGGTTGCGCGAGCTGAACCAATCCAAGGATCAGTTCCTGGCCTCTGTGGGACACGAGCTTCGCACCCCCCTCACCAGCGTCCTCGGCTTCGCCGAGCTCCTCCGGGCGGGGGGAGATGACCTCTCCGACAAGGACAAGGCGACGATGATCGCGAGCGTGGCGACCGAGGCGGCAGACCTGGCTTCGATCGTCGACGATCTCCTGGTGGCGGCGCGCTCCGAGCTCGACCTGGTGGTGGTGACCGAGGTGCCGGTATCGGCCCGCGCACAGGTTGCCCAGGTCCTCGAGGTGAGAGGGAGGGAGGCTTGCCGCAATGTCCAGGTCTTCGGTGAGCGGGGCAATCCCTACCAGGCTCTGGGCGACCCGAGTCGAGTACGGCAGATCCTGCGCAACCTAGTCACCAATGCCTCCCGCTACGGCGGGGAGGAGGTGGAGGTGAGGCTGGGGGCGATCGAAGGCCACGTCACCGTCCAGGTCGCCGACAACGGAGCCGGTGTTGCCCCGGAGGACCGGGAGCAGATCTTCACCCCCTACTACCGGGCGCATTCGAGCGAGTCACAGCCGGCAGCCCTTGGCATCGGTCTGAGCGTGGCCCGACAGTTGGCCCGGCTCATGAATGGTGACCTCATCTATCTCCGCCAGGACGGGTGGACCATCTTCGAGTTGCGGCTCCCGTTGTCGAGTGCCCGCCAGACCGTCGACGGTATCGCCGATCTCCCCTCCCTCACCAGCTCCTGAGCCAGCCTCGTCGGTCACCTGCTACACAGGGCCGATGAGCGATGCCCTCGTTCCCCTCGACGTCGACTCGATCCGGGCGCACTTCCCGGCCCTGACCCGCACCTCCGGTGGACGCGAGGTTGCCTATCTCGACGGTCCGGGAGGCACCCAGGTCCCAAGAAGGGTGATCGAGGCGATGGGCGACGTGCTCAGACTGGGTGTGAGCAATCTCGGAGGCCAGTTCGACAGCTCCCGGTTTGCCGAAACGGTGACCGCCGGCGGTCGGGAGGCGATTGCCGAGTTCTTCAACTCCGACCCGGACGAGATCTCCTTCGGCCAGAACATGACGAGCATCACCTTTGCGTTGAGTCGCGCCCTGTCCCGTCATTGGCGACCGGGTGATGCCATCGTCGTGACCAGTCTCGATCACGACGCCAACTTCACACCTTGGGTCCGGGCCGCCGAGGACATCGGCGTCGAAGTCCGCATCGCTCACTTCGACCCGGTGACCGGTTTGCTCGATCCGGCGGCGGTCGTCGATCTCCTCGACAATCGAGTCCGTCTGGTCGCCACCTGTGTCGCCTCCAACGCGATCGGGACCCTGGTCGATGTGGACGCGATCACCGCAGCCGCGCACGAGGTCGGCGCCCTGGTCTACCTCGACGCGGTTCATGCCGGCCCTCACCATCTCCTCGACGTCCGCGCCATCGACTGCGACTTCCTGGTTGCCTCGGCCTACAAGTTCTTCGGACCGCACACCGGCATCCTCTACGGCAGACTCGATCTACTCAGCGAGCTCGACTTCTACAGGGTCAGACCCGCCCCCTCGGACCCTCCGGGCAAACTGGAGACGGGCACCCAGAGCTTCGAGTCGATCGCTGGGGTGATCGCCACCATCGACTATCTCGCCGGACTGGGCGGCGGTGCCGACCGCAGGTCGCGCCTCGAATCCGGTTATGCGCTGATTCACCAGCACGAGCGAACCCTGGCCGAGCGTTTCCTCAGCGGGGCCACCGGTCTTCCCAAGGTGACGATCCATGGCGTCCCCGATGCCGACGACCGCCGGGTCGCCACGTTCGCCCTCTCCGTGGCCGGCGTGTCGGCGGACGAGGTTGCCGCCGCCCTGGCGGGGAGGGGCATCTACGTGTGGGCTGGCCACTACTACGCCCTCAACGCCATCGAGCGTCTCGGTTTCCTCGACAAGGGCGGACTGGTCCGCATCGGCTTCGTCCACTACAACACGGCCGCCGAGGTTGACCGTGCCCTGGAGGCTCTCGCCTCATTCTGAGGCGAGTCACCGAGCCGGGTCGACTCCGAGCTCGGACATCAGCCCCCGGACCCGTCGCTCCAGATCGTCCCGGATGGGCCGTACCTCTTCGAGGGCCTTACCCGAGGGGTCCTCCACCTCCCAATCGACGTATCTGGTTCCCGGAAAGACCGGGCACGTGTCGCCACATCCCATCGTCACGACCACGTCGACCGATTTGATCATCGCGTCGGACCAGCGACGCGGCACCGCCCCGGCGATGTCGACCCCCACCTCAGCCATGGCCTCGACCGCGACCGGGTTCACTGTCTCGACCGGCTCGGACCCGGCCGAGAACACCTCAACCGACTCTCCTCCCAGAGATCTGAGGAAACCGGCCGCCATCTGGGATCGGCCGGCGTTGTGGACGCAGAGGAAGAGAACACCCGGTTTCATGGCTTCGACCATAGAGCGCTCGAGTGAACGTACGGTTACGCCTATGCGACGAGGACCGGGCCGAGGCCCCGCAGTAGTGGGATTTGCCTGTGCGTTCGTCGCTCTCGCCGCATGCGGGATCGCCGAGACCAAACTGCCACCCGAGCCCACCGTCGAGTACTTGCCCTGCTCCGCCATCGACCTGAGCGGAGCGGAGCCGGCCGAGCCGTTCACTGCTCTGCTCAATCTGGTCCCCGACCTCGAGTCGTCGTGGGGTGGTTCTTGGCAGGCCGGCGATGAGCCCCACATCGGTCTCACCGACGTGGGGGTGATCGACTGGCAGGCCGCCTGCCCCCAGATAGGAGATCCCGATCTGGTGGTCCACGAGGTGCCCTTCCCCCTGGCCGACCTCATGATCTGGTCCGAGCTCATCGCCGACAGGGTCACCGACGGCGAGAGTCCCGGTGTTGCGTCATCGGAGCTGGTGGTCAACGCCGGCCAGTACGTGATCGAGATCCGGGCAGATACCGTAGAGGACGCCGCGCTCCTGGCCGGGGACGTCCCCCTCGACGCTTGGGCGTATGGGGGGCCCGCCTCGTCTGGAAGCGGGTGAAAGCCGTACACTGTCCCGGTGAAGCGTTTCTCCCCCCTCATCATCGTCGGCGCAATCGCCGCCTTCCTCTTCCTGCGTCGTCGTGACAGCGAGGTCGTGGTCCCCGACTCTGCCTGGAACCCAGTCGACCCATCGTGAGGGTCGGGGTCCTCGTCAGCGGGGACACTGCAGTCAGGGCCGCACACTCACTGAGCGCCCATGCATCCGTCGACGAAGTAGTGGTGGTCGGACCAGCACGGAGCCGGACCTTCCGCGTCGTCCCGGACGCTGATGACTGTGACGTCCTGGTCGGTAGCGGGGCAGAGGCACCGGGCCGGGCGCAAAGCCTGGGTGTGCCCCTGATCTGGGACGGCGAGGACGCCACTGACGGGGCTGCCGTGTGGGGTGCCTCACCGACAGGGCTCTCCCTCGCCCTCGCTGCCCGCGAGCCCGACCCCAGGATCGTGGCGCTGGCACATCCCGATCTCGACGAGGGGTCAGATCACCGAGTTCGCTTCCCTGACCCCATCGGAGCGGTCAAGGCGGCCGAAACGTCGTATGGCGGGCGGCGTATCGCCCTGGCCAGGTCGCCCGACCGGTTCGCTGCCTGCCTCGCGGTCGGCGCGGAGCGGAGGGTCGCCGTCGTCGACGACGGCGACTTCATGTCGGGAATCGCGCTCGCCGCCGGGATCGACCTGGTGGGAGAAGGTTCGGTGGCCGTATGGGAGGCGGCCCTGGCCTACCTGCAGACAGCGATGGCCATGGGTCTGGTCATGGCCGAGGACCGCTGATCGCTCGAACGTTATGCAACCCGTCACGGATACGTGACGCCCTGGATTAGGAATCAGGTTCTGACCCGGGGGCTTTCTTCGGTGGGGATGTCGGCGTGGTCCGGTGGGGGTGTGACCGAGCCGTTGCCGGGTCGGTAGTCGGTGGGGGGATGGAGGACCTGACCCGGGACCGGCGCCACCACCGGGTTCAGGGTCTCCTCGAGCACGACCACCTCGAGCCCCCCGACCACGTCTGACACCAGGTTGTACACGATTGCGCCGGCGACGGTGGCTCCGGTCATCGTGACCCACCACACCACCGAGCCGAAGATCATCACCCGGAAGAACTGCTCCACGTTGGCGAACGGCTGCGCACCTTCGTCGAGGAGGGTGATCTCGACCATGAAGTCGGTCAGGCTCTGTGGTATGCCGGCCCTTTCCAGGACCGACCAGAAGATGACACCTCCCAGGACCAGGGCCAGGGCGAGAACGGCCCAAACCAGGGCGGATACCTTGAGCGCGGTCCAGGGGTCGATCTTTCGGATGATGCGTCTGACGCGGCGGACGGTTGCCATGTGGGCTCCTGGGGATTACCGAGGCAGTCTAAAAGATGCCTGCACTAGTCCAACGACAAGGCGGTATCAGGCGGTTCCCGCCTCGTCGACCACGTCGTGGACGATGGCGATCGCCGATAGCTCGTTGCCGTCACCCACGTCGATCACCCGGACCCCGGTCGAATCCCGTTTCTGCCGGCTGATCTTGGCCACCGGAGTCCTGATCCCGATCCCTTTCGAGGAGATGAGGAACACGTCGTCGTCCTTGCTAACCGCCTTGGCCCCGACCAGGTTTCCCCTGACCCGGGTGATCTTGAACGCCTTCACCCCGATGCCGCCGCGGGTCTGCCGCCGGAACTCGGAGATGGCGGTCCGCTTCCCGTAACCGCCTGAGGTGAGAAGCAGGACCTCGTCGCCTTCCACGTTGGAGACGGCCGCCACGACTTGGTCGGCGTCGCGAAGCTTGATCCCGCGCACCCCCTGGGTACCCCGGCCCATGGCGCGCAGGTCGGACTCCTTGAACCTGATCCCCATCCCTTCCTTGGTGAAGACGAGCAGGTCGTTCTCGCCATTGGTAGGTCGGACCGACACCAGCTCGTCGTTGTCGAGCAGCTTGATCGCCACCAGGGTCTGGTTCCGCGAGTCGTACTCCTTGAACTCGGTCTTCTTCGCCTGCCCCCGTTTGGTCACCATGACCAGGTATCGCCCGGTCTCGTAGTTGCGGGTGTCGATGATGGCCTGCACCCTCTCCTCGGGCTCGAGTGGCAGGACCGACTGGGTGAGAACCCCCTTGGCGGTGCGGGACTGACGCGGGATGGCATGGGCCTTGATCCGGTGGACCAGGCCCTTGTTGGTGAAGAACAAGAGGTAGGCGTGGGCCGTGGTGTGAACCAGGTGCTGGATCACGTCCTCTTCCTGCACCTCGGCCGCCTTCACTCCGCGCCCTCCCCTGCCCTGGGTCTTGTAGATCGAGGCGGGGACCGACTTGATGTACCCGGTCTCGGTCACGGTGACGATCAGCTCGTCGTCGGCGATGAGGTCCTCGAGGGACATGTCGCCCTCGTCGGGGATGATCCGGCTGCGACGCGGCTCGCCGTACTTCTCCTTGATGTCGCTCAGCTCGTCGCGGATGATGGCCCAGCGGCGCTTGGGGTCGGCGAGGATGGCCTCCAGCTCTGCGATCAACGTCTGCAGTTCGGCCAGCTCGGAGCGGAGCTTGTCCACTTCGAGTGCCGTGAGCCGACGCAGGGGCATGTCGAGGATGGCGTTGGCCTGGATCTCGCTCAGCTCGAATCGCTCGATCAGGTTGCCCCGGGCCGCATTGGTGTCGGCCGAGCCGCGGATGATCTTGATCACTTCGTCGATGTTGTCGACGGCGATGATGAGGCCGTCGAGGATGTGGGCCCGGGCCTGTGCCTCGTCGAGGCGGAACCTGGTCCGACGCTCGACCACTTCCATCTGATGGTCGAGGTAGTAGCCGACCAGCTCGGAGAGGTCGAGCGTTCTCGGCACCCCGTCGACCAGGGCCACCACGTTGTAGCCGAAGGACTCCTGCAGCGGCGTGTTCTTGTAGAGCTGGTTGAGCACCACCTGGGGAACGGCCGTGTTCTTCAGCTCGATGACGAGGCGGGTCCCGGCCCGGTCGGAGGACTCGTTGCGCACTTCGGCGATGCCCTCCAGCCTGCGGACGTCGACCAGCTCCTTGATCTTGGCGATGATCCGCTCCATCGACACCTGATAAGGGATCTCGGTGGCGATGATGGCGGTGCGGCCCTTTCTGATCTCCTGGACGTCGCACACACCGCGGATCTTGACCGAGCCCCGCCCGGTGCGGAGTGCGTCACGAATCCCTGCGGTGCCGACCAGATAGCCGCCGGTGGGGAAGTCAGGGCCCTTGACGAACTCCAGGAGCTCTTCGACCGTGGCGTCGGGATTGTCGATGACGTGGATACAGGCGTCGACGACCTCGTTGAGGTTGTGGGGAGGGATGTTGGTCGCCATCCCCACCGCGATCCCCTGCGAGCCGTTGACCAAGAGGTTGGGGAAGCGGGCGGGGAGCACGGCGGGCTGCTGCATCTCCCCCGAGTAGTTGTCGACGAAGTCGACGGTGGCCTCGCGGATCCCGTCGAGGAGATGCGTGGAGAGCTTGGTGAGCCGGCACTCTGTGTAACGAGCCGCCCCGGGCGGGTCGTCGATGGTGCCGAAGTTGCCCTGGGGATCGATGAGGAGATGCCGCATCGAGAAGTCCTGTCCCATCCGGACCAGTGCGTCGTAGATTGCCTGGTCGCCGTGGGGGTGGTAGTTGGCCATGACGTCGCCGACCACCTTGGAGCACTTGCGATGGGCGGTCCCCGGGCCGATGTTGTTCTCGAACATCGAATAGATGATCCGACGTTGCACCGGCTTGAGACCGTCTCGGACGTCGGGCAGGGCACGGGAGACGATCACCGACATCGAATAGTCGATGAAGCTCTGCTCCATCTCCGTGGTTATCTCGATGTCGGAGGGCGGGATGTTCTGGTTGATCGTGTCTTCGCTCATGGGATCAGATGTCGAGGAATCGCACGTCGTCGGCGTTCTGCTGGATGAACAGCTTCCTCGAGGGGACGTCGTCGCCCATCAGGGTCTCGAACACGTCCTCGGCCCTGAGTGCATCCTCCATGGTGACCTGGAGCAGGGTCCGGGTCTCGGGATTCATGGTGGTCTCCCAGAGCTCGGAGGGGTTCATCTCGCCGAGACCCTTGAACCGGGTCGGCTTCACCTTGGGGTGTTCCTTCTTGAAGTCGACGAGAGCCTCGTCGTCGTGCAGGTAGTGGACGCTGGACCCCACCTTGACCCGATACAACGGAGGCTGGGCGACGTAGACGTAGCCATGGTCGATGAGCCCCCGCATGTGACGGAACAGCAGGGTGAGGAGCAGGATGCGGATGTGGGAGCCGTCGACGTCGGCGTCGGTGAGGATGACCACCTTGTGGTACCGGGCCTTGGTGGCGTCGAACTCGTCACCGATCCCGGTGCCCATCGCGGTGATGATGTCCTGCACCTCGAGGTTCTGCAGCGCCTTGGCCAGCCTGGCCTTCTCGACGTTGAGGATCTTGCCGCGGATGGGGAGGATGGCCTGGGTGGCCGAGTCGCGGGCAGACTTGGCCGGACCGGCGGCCGATTTGCCCTCGACGATGAACAGCTCCGACTCGCCCGGGTCGCGCGAAGAACAGTCGGCCAGCTTGTCGGGAAGCCCTCCCGACTCGAGCCCTGACTTGCGTCTGGTCAGCTCGCGCGCCTTGCGCGCGGCCTCCCGGGCCTTGGCCGCGCTGATGCATTTGTCCACGATCCGGCGCGCTTCGGGGGAATATCGCTCCAGCCACTCGGGGAGACGCCGGTTCAGGGCCTTCTCCACGTAGGAACGGATCTCGGTGTTGCCCAGCTTGGTCTTGGTCTGGCCCTCGAACTGCGGGTCTTTGACCCGGACCGACACGATCGCGGTGAGACCCTCCCTGATGTCCTCACCGGTCAGGTTGGGGTCCTTCTCCTTGAGCAGGCCCTTGGCTCGGGCGAAGTCGTTGATCGCCTTGGTGAGCGCCTTGCGAAATCCCTCCTCATGGGTTCCGCCTTCGTGGGTGTTGATGTTGTTGGCAAAGGTGAGCACCGACTCGGTGTAAGTGGTGGTCCACTGCATCGCCACCTCGAGCTCGGCATCGTCGTTGACGTCGATGAGATCGATGATGTGGGGATGGAGGGGGTCGCGTTTGGAGTTGAGATGCTTGACGAAGTCGACCAGCCCTCCCTTGTAGTGGAAGACCTCGGTCCGCTCCTCCTCACCGCGTTGGTCGGTGAGGGTTATCTGGAGGCCGCGATTGAGGAAGGCGGTCTCCCGGAGACGTGAGGAGACGGTGTCGTAGTCGAATTCGAGGCCCTCGACGAAAGTGGTCGGGCTGGGCCAGAACCTGATCGTGGTCCCGCTCCGCTTCACCTCCTTGACCCGTTTCGGGTCTTTTGTCTTGGGGGCGCCGTCGACGAACTCCTGGACGTAGAGCACGCCGTCGCGGCGTACCTCGGCCTCGAGCCGGGTGGCGAGCGCATTGACCACGGACAGGCCGACACCATGGAGGCCCCCGGAGACGGTGTAGGCGCCCTGTTCGAACTTGCCCCCGGCGTGCAGAGTGGTAAGGACAGTGGTCAGGGCCGACCGCTTCGTCTTGGCCATCTTCTCGATGGGGATGCCGCGCCCGTCGTCAACGACTTCGACCCCTCCGTCGGCGAGAAGGGTGACGCCGATCTTGGTGCAGTAACCAGCCATCGCCTCGTCCACCGAGTTGTCGACGACCTCCCAGACGAGGTGATGCAGGCCCCTGGCGCCGGTGGAGCCGATGTACATGCCGGGGCGTCTCTTCACGGCCTCGAGACCTTCGAGGACGGTGATGTCTTTAGCCTGATAACTGTCGCGGGTGGCCGTCACGACCCTCCTTGTGGAGCTGTTGGGGGACTCTGCTGGTGGACCTGGGTCAGGTGTTACGGGCCAGGCCACAAACGAGTTTCACGAATGTCATTTTACCGGAATTAGCTGAAAAAAACGAATCAATCAAGGGGTAGGCGGTCAATGGGCCGACGGTGCCCGCACCTCGATCTGCTCGATCACGCCTTCACCGATCACCTCTTTCAGCGAGGCCACCAGTTCGGCGCTCCCGTATCTGAGGAACGCCACCATCGAAGGGGCGGTGGCCTCCACCACCAGCGTCTTCCCTTGGATGAAAAGGGGTCTGGACCGCCCCGACCACGGGCTCCCGGCGAGCTCGTCCCACCCGCCGGAAAGACGCGACATCACGATCGGGTCGGACAGCCCCATCTTGCGGAACATCTCCTCGAGGGAGGTGCGGAAAGGGGTCAGGTCGTTGTCGCTCATCGATGCACTCCCTCCGCCACCTGCCACACCGAGCCTTCCACCGGCACGTCCTCGGGGCGCGCCGATGTGATGAGGGTCTGGGTGCCGGGAGGGAGGGCCTTGGCCAGGGCGCCGGCCCGGTCGGGGTCCAGCTCGGAGAACACGTCGTCGAGGAGCAGCACCGGGGGTTCACCCACCATGTCGGCCACTGCCCGATGCGCCGCCAGCTTGAGCGCCAGCGCCATGGTCCTCTGCTCACCCTGGCTCCCGTGGCTGCGCGCCTCGGCCTGGTCGATGCGAAACACCGGCTCGTCCCGGTGCGGTCCGACCGAAGTCAGCCTCCGCTCGTAGTCGGCCCGCCGAGAAGCCTCCAGCGCTTCGAGCAGGACCACGGTGAACTCTGCAGCGGACTTCTCGGCGACCTGCCCGCTCCCCCAGGAGGCCATGTAGCCGACCGATGCTTTCTCATCGCTGCGGGCGATCTCTGCGTATGACTCCTCGAGAAGCGGGGCCAGCGATTCCATAACCCGCACCCTTCGCGCCATCACCCGTCCCCCCGACTGGGCCAGCCGGGCGTCCCAAACCGACAGCGTGGCATCGTCGCGGTCGCCCGCTTTGAGGAACGCGTTGCGCTGGCGCAGGGCCCGGTCGAACTCACTCTGGTCCAGGTAGGCCGCCGGCCAAAGTTGGACCGCCACCAGATCGAGGAGATCGCGGCGCAGGGCGGGACCTCGTTTCACCAGGTCGAGATCCTCGGGGAGGAAGGCGATGACACGAAGCACACCGAGCAGGTCCGCTGTTCGTTGCAGCCGGGTCTTGTCCACCTGGGTGCGGCGCGGGCCCGAGCGCGGGATCTCCACCTCGATGAGCCGCTCCCGGTCCCCGCTCGAGACCCCGGCCCTGACCACCGAGGTCTCGGCATCGACGGAGATGAGGGCGGCGTCGGGGACGGAGCGGAAGGAGCGCAACGACGACAGGTAGGAGATCGCCTCGAGCAGGTTGGTCTTGCCGGCGCCATTGGGGCCGAGCAGGAGATTCACCCCCGGGTCAGGCCTCCATTCGAGACTCTGGTAGGAGCGAAAGGCGGTGAGTGCGACCCAATCGACCTTCATTCAGACCCGGACGGGCATGAGCAGATAGAGGAAGTCGTCGTCCTCTCCGCTGTCGATGACGCTCGGCTTGAACGCATCGATGACCCGGATCCGGATGGAATCGCCCTGGATGGCGTTGACGCCGTCCTGCAGGTATCTCGGGTTGAAGGCAATGGACACTTCTTCCTCCGGGCCGGTGTAGACGCCGGAGAGGTGCTCGGTCTCGCCACCGACATCCTGTCGGGTGACCGCCACCTCCACCCCGCCTTCGAGGAGCTTGAGCCGGACCGGGATGTGGTCTTCGGCCACCAGCGTGACCCGCCCCAGCGCATCGAGCAGGGTCTCCTTGCCCAGGATCACCTGGCTCGGATAGCTCTCGGGGAGCAACGACTGGTATTTGGGGAAGCTGCCGTCGATGAGCCGGAGGCGCAGCATGCCCTTGTCGGAGGTGAACACCGCTTCCCGATCGCGGAGCTGGGCCGTCACCTTCGTCGCTCCGATCGCCCTGGGAAGCTCTCTGAGACCCCGCGCCGGAACCAATCCAGTCCCTTCCAGACCGACGCCTCTCAGCTCCCGTTTGGCGAGGCGGTACGAATCGGTGGCAACCATGCGCAGCCCGGCGTCGGAGCTCTCGAACAAGACACCGGTGAGGATGGGACGAGCCCCGTCACCGGAGGCGGCGATGGTCACCTGGCCAATCGCCTCGGCGAGCTCCTCGCCGTCGACCTCGACCCCGTCGGAGACGACATCCTCCTGCACCGGGAAGTCGTCCACCGTCAACGGGCGCAAGGTGAAGCGGGGGCCATTCCCCTGAATCTCGATATCGGTGTCACTCACTCCGATCGTCACCAATCCCGATGGCATCTTCCGCACCGCCTCGGAGAGAAGTCGCCCCGGGATGACGCTCCTGCCTTCCTCCATGACCTCGACTTCGGCAGAGGTGCGCACCGTCACGTCGAGATCGGTCCCGGTCACCCGGAGCGTGGTCCCCGACACCTCACAGAGCAGTCCCTGGAGCACGGGCAGGGCGGTGCGGGTCCCTACCGCCCGGTTGGCTCGGGCGAGCACGTCGGCAAGATCGTCTCGCTGCGCTCGGATTCTCACAGGTGGCGGTCCCTTCTTCTGTTGCTGCTGTATTTCATCTAAAGAGTATTAGTCGTAGTAGGGGGCTGTGGATTTGGGGATTACCCCGATTCTGGCAGGTCCTGGCTTGGGTTTTGCCTGTGGAGCCCCATGGGGACGAGCGGTGTGTAATCAGCCCCCGTCGTGGGATAACTCAAACGGTTGTGGATACGACCCCGCCTTTCCTCAGGTCCTGTGTGAGTTGGGTGACCCGGTCGAACACGGCGCGGTCGGAGCGGAGGATCCGTTTCACCTTCTCAACCGAGTGGAGGACGGTGGTGTGGTCACGCTTGAAGTGCTCCCCGATCTTGGGCAGGGAGAGGTCGGTCAGCTCCCGGCAGAGATACATCGATATCTGACGGCACAAGACCAGAGGCTGGCGCCGGCTCGGGCTGAGCACGTCCTCGACGGTGAAACCGTAGGCGCTGGCCGTGGCACGGATGATGGTATCGGGCCCGAGGGGGACCGGGTCGTCGCTGGTCACGATGTCACGTAGGACACGCTCCGCGGTCTCTAGGTCGATGTCTCGGCGGTTGAGCGCCGACCAGGCGGTGACCCGGGTGAGAGCACCTTCCAACTCCCGGATGTTGTCCGAGACGAGACCGGCGATGTGCTCGAGCACTTCGAGCGGGACCGGCCGGGGGGCGAACTCGGCGTTGCGGCGGAGGATGGCGAGACGTGTCTCCACATCGGGCGGCTGGATGTCGGTGAGCAGTCCCCATTCGAAACGGCTGCGGAGGCGGTCCTCGAGGGACGACAGATTGCGGGGATGACGATCGGAGCTGATGACCATCTGCTTACCGGACTCGTAGAGCGAGTTGAAGGTGTGGAAGAACTCCTCCAGGATCTGTTCCTTGCCCTCGAAGAACTGGACGTCGTCGAGGAGCAGGATGTCGACGCCCCGGTAACGATGTTTGAAGTCGTCGGGGCGCTTGCGCCTGATCGAGTCGATGAAGTCGTTGAGGAAGTTCTCCGACGAGACGTAGCGAACCACAAGGTTGGGGTACATCTCCAGGGCCTGGTGCCCGACGGCGTTGAGGAGATGGGTCTTGCCCAGACCTGCTCCTCCATAGATGAAAAGCGGGTTGTAATGGGCCCCGGGCTGTTCGGCCACGGCCATCGAAGCCGCCCAGGCAAAGCGGTTGGATTGGCCGACCACGAAACTCTCGAATCGATAGCGGGAGATGAGATTGGTCGCCGGAGGTCCTGCGTCGGCCATGGTCGGAGGATCGGCCTGTTCCTCGAGGGGAAGTTGCTCCACGATCGGGTCAGGCTCCACCACCTTGAAATGGGGCCGGGTGTCACGCCCGAATACGTCCCGATAGGCGCTTTCGATCAGTTCACCGTGCTTGTCACGCACCCAGCGGAGATGGAACTCGCTGGGTGCGACGAGAGTAGGGGTTTCCCCGGCGAATTCCGGCTCGAGACGAGAGAGCCAAGTATCCCAATTTCCTTTCGATACCCCTTCTCTCAACACGTCCTGAAACTGGCCCCAGCCGACCGGGGCCCCACGTTCTTGTACCAAGACCACTCCTCCTGCCGGACTAGTTGTCCACAGATCCATCCACATCTGTGGAAAGGACTGTGAACATCGACCGAGGCAATACTTCAGCTTGTCTCCGAGAGCGGTCCGGTCGTCAAGTCGACGGCCGAGGAAGTCGATCGCGCTCCAAGGTCCAAGGCAGGCGAGTATCGACCCTCGATTGCGGCTCCGTCAAGAACGCGAGAATCGACGGTGTGGAATAGTGATGGCACATCTTTCCACAAGAAAAACCCAGGTACCTAAGGCTTTTTCCAGAGTCTTCCACGGAGCTGCACCGGGGCAACTCGGCAACGGGGACCTTCCAAACTTTTCGCGGGCTATTCCCTTTCTTCGCGCTTCCCCGTGGTTCCGTCGCCGAGAGGAGGAGGATGAGAGCTCAGGGACTTTGACATAGCTCGGCGGGGATTCGTAGGCTGTCACGACTCACCTCCTACCCCCTTTTTGTTCATGAAGAGGACTTATCAACCCAAGGTTCGAAGACGCAAGCGCCGTCACGGCTTCCGTCATCGCATGCAGACCCGTGCCGGGCGTAGCATCCTCAAGTCGCGTCGTCTCAAGGGCCGGAAGCGTCTCGCTGCCTGAATTCGAATCCCTTCGCTCCCCAGGTGACTTTGGAAGGGTGCTGAAGGAGGGGACCAGGCGCCGCTCCGGGGGCGTCGTGTTGGTGAGATGCTCCGGGCAACCGGGGGTGTCACGAGTCGGGCTCGTGGTTTCGAAGAGCGCCGGCGGTGCGGTCACCCGGAACCGGATCAAACGCCGTATTCGGCATGCGCTCCGGGCGGTGCAACTTAAACCAGGGATGGATTACGTGATAATTGGCAACAGCCAGGTGGCAGATGCTCCGCATCCCCAGCTGATGGGGTGGCTGGGGCGCGTCTTGGAGGAGACCGATGTCTGACTCCGGCTTCCGTCCGCGTGCCCTCGTCGTCGGCCTGGTCCGCGTTTACCAGAAACTGGTAAGTCCCAGTCTCGGCGCAAACTGCCGTTACCGGCCCACCTGCTCCCAATACGCCGTGGAGGCGATCAGCCGATTCGGTGTGATTCGAGGGGGCTGGCTGGGTGTGAGACGCATCGGTCGTTGCCATCCGTTGCGCCCCGGTGGCTACGACCCGGTTCCTGACAGCTGGAGAACACACTGATGGGCGACCTGTTCAATGCTCTGATCGATGGGTTGGGATCCGTCCTCGGCTTCTTCTACGACCTGCTCGACTTCATGAACGAGGGCGTCGCCCTCGGCTTCTCCATCATCCTGCTCACGATTTTCATCAACCTCCTCGTCTTTCCCCTGACCTTGAAGCAGACCAGGGCGACTCGGGCCTTCACCGAGATCCAACCCGAGATCAAGAGGCTGCAGAAGGATTACAAGGACGACCCTCAGGAGATGCAGAAGCGACTCATGGAGTTGCAGAAATCGGCAGGAGCAACACCGGGGGGTTGCCTGCTTCCCCTGCTCGTCCAAATGCCGATCTGGTTCGCACTGTTTCGTCTGCTGCAGACCCCGTTGGACCATCTCGACCCGGAGAGCGGGCTCGGTCTTGCCCTCCAGGACGGCACCGCCGAGACCTTCCTCGGCATGGATCTCAGCGTCACCCCGTCCGGGGCAATCGGCGGCCCTGACGGCATCGTGGCCGCCCTTCCCTATCTGATCATGATCCTGCTGATGGTCGCCACTCAGTACGTCCAGCAATGGCATTCCACCTATGGACAGGAGCGGCCCAGCGGTCAGCCCGGGGCCGGGGCGCAACAGGCGATCACCAAGATCATGCCCCTTTTCATAGGTTTCATCTCATGGAACTTTCCCGCCGGTCTCATCCTCTACTGGGCCACGGGGAACCTGTTCCGGCTCGGGCAGCAAGCTCTCATATTCAAGATCGACGGACGCCCCACCCCGATGGGAAAGACCGCCGAGGAGCCCAAGCAGATCGAGGGCTCCGATCCCGGCGAGGTCAAGAAACCCCAACAGGGCGCCGCGAACAAGCGCCGTCGGCGCAGGAGGAGGTGACGTGAGTTACGTCGAGATCGAGGTGCGGGCCAGAACCGTCGACCTCGCGGTAGAAGCCGCCATGCAGGAACTGGGTGTTGATGACAAAGACCAGCTCGCGGTCGAGGTGATCCAGGAGCCGGAGAAGGGGTTCCTCGGATTCGGTGGTCAGGATGCCGTGGTTCGAGTCAAGCGTCGGCGTTCCCGACGCCGGCGCAACGAGCGAAAAAGAGAGGGAAAAGGCCAGGCTCCGGACCGCTCTTCCAAGCAAAGCGGCCGTATTTCGGCTAAGAATGACGACGGCAGACAACGAGGTCAGCGAAACCAAACCCAGAGCAAGGGTCGCCACATGAGTCAGCAAGGAGAGAAAAGGGAGCCGAAGATCGACGATCGTCCCGAGATGTCGATCGAGGAGCAGGCCCGCATCGCCGCCGAGTTCCTCGAAGGTCTGGTCGACGCATTCGGTCTCGAAGGGACGGTGACCACCAAGATCGACGAGGACGTGATCGTGGCCGACGTCGACGGGGAACAGACCGAGGCCCTGGTGGGGGTGCGTGGATCGGTGCGATCTGCCATCCACGAGTTGACCCGTACCGTGATGCAGCGGTACGCCCACGACACCGCCCGGCTTCGTCTCGACATCGCAGGGTATGCGGAACGACGACGACAGGCGTTGACCATCTATGCCGAGCGTCTCATCGATCAACTGCTCGAGGAGGGCGGCGAGATCATGCTGGAGCCGATGAGCCCGGCGGATCGAAAGGTGATCCATGATGCCGCCGCGGCCCGGGACGGGGTCAACTCCTACTCAGAAGGGGAAGCACCCCGTCGCTATGTGGTTCTCAATGCAACAGCCCCGGTCGGCGAGACCACCGGTGACGACGAGGAAGATGGAGAAGAAGCCGGTTCCCAGGCATTCTCCGAGGAAGAATAGCCAGGTAGCGCCGGGATAAATCTGACCCGGTGAGACACAGAGCCGGGGTAGCCTGTTCCACGTGAAACCCTCACACGAGCTTTGGTTTCGCTGCGCCCGGTGGGCCGGATGCGCCCCCTCACCAGCTCAGATGGATGTCCTCGACAGGTATCGGACTTGGCTCCTCACCGAGGCGGTGACCGCCGGGGGTCTCGGCCCCAATGAGGGGCCCCGCGTCGACAACCGTCATATCGGGGACTCTTTGCTTTTCGCCCGCGGCTTCGCGGAGCCGGAGCGGATCCTCGATGTCGGGTCTGGTGTGGGGCTTCCCGGGATTCCGCTCAGCGTGGTGATGCCCGACACCAGGTTCGTCCTCCTCGACCGATCCGGTCGGCGCGTCGATCTGATGCGACGGGTTTGCCGCATCCTCCAACTGCCAAATGTCGAGGTAGTACAAGGGGATGTTGACGAGTGGGACGACAAGTACGACGGCATTGTCTCTCGGGGAAGTCTCTCCCCGGAGCAAGCAACGGGTGTTTTCCCTGGTCTCCTCAACCCGGGCGGGGTGGCGGTTCTCGGTGGCTCCTGGGCTTCTCCGCCTTCTGTCTCCGGTTTGGAGTTGCTCGAGGTACCCCCCACGGTCCTTGACCAAAGGGTCTGGCTTCTTATCATGCGGCCCAGTGAATAAGAAGCGCCCAGTCGTGGTCGCCTTGGCCAACCAGAAGGGTGGTGTGGGCAAGTCGACTACCGCCATCAATCTCGCCGCCGCCCTCGCCTTCCAGGGACAACGCACCCTTCTCGTCGACCTGGATCCCCAGGGCAACGCTACCAGTGGTCTCGGGGTGGATCGCTCCACAATCAACACTTCCATCTACGACGTATTGCTCAAGGAGGCGGAGATCGACGATGCCCTGGAGCCGACTTCGGTGCGCGATCTGTTTGTCATCCCGGCCACCATCGATCTGGCCGGGGCCGAGATCGAGTTGGTCTCACTCTTTTCACGTGAAACCAGACTTCGCACCGCCCTCAATGAGATCGACCAGAAGTTCGACGTGATCCTCATCGATTGCCCGCCCTCGCTGGGATTGCTCACGGTCAACGCCCTCACCGCCGCAGATGAGGTGGTGATACCGATTCAATGTGAGTACTACGCCTTGGAGGGGCTGAGCCAGTTGCTGCGCAATGTGAATCTGGTCACGGCGAACCTCAACCCGGACTTGAAGGTTGGAGGCGTCATCCTCACCATGTACGACGGTCGGACCAAACTCTCCAAGGATGTGGCACAACAGGTCCGCGACCATTTCGGTGACGACACCTACCGCTCCGTGATCCCGCGCTCGGTCCGGCTCTCCGAGGCTCCCTCGTACGGTGAGCCGATCGAGGCCTTCGACCCGATGAGTCGTGGTGCCATCGCTTATCGCCATTTGGGACGGGAGTTCATCGAACGACATGGGTTGAGCTAGACCACTAGGAGGAGCGGAGATGACGACGAGACGCACGGGGCTGGGCCGGGGTCTGGAGTCATTGATTCCGATCGAGCCCGAAACCACAAAGGCCGGCGGGTATCGGATGATCTCGGTCGACCAGATCTCGGTCAATCCGGACCAGCCCCGCTCCCGCTTCGACGATGACGCTCTCGAAGAGCTGGCCGCTTCGATGAAGGAGGTGGGGGTTCTCCAGCCGATCGTGGTCACTGGCGAGGAAGGTGGCTATGTGCTGGTGGCCGGGGAGCGTCGCTGGCGGGCGGCGAAGCGTGCCGGTCTGCATGAGATCCCTGCCGTCGTCCGTGAGTCCACCGGGGGGCCCACCTTGGTCGAGGCTCTCATCGAGAACGTCCAGCGTCAGGACCTCACCCCGCTGGAAGAAGCGCACGCCTACCGGCAACTCCTGGAAAATTATGGAATGACACAAGAGCAGGTGGCCACCCGGGTGGGCAAGTCGAGACCGGCCATCTCCAACACTCTCCGTCTTCTCCAGCTGCCCATGGAAGTCCAGGAGATGGTCGATGCCGGCGACCTCTCCGCCGGGCACGCTCGCGCCCTGGTCGGTGTTGAGGATGCCGCCTACGCCATCCACCTGGCAGGCCGCGCCGTCGACGACGGCTGGAGCGTCCGTCAGATCGAGGAGGCGGTGCGGTTGCGCAAGGGGGCGAAGAGAAATGCACCCACCGGCGTCCGCCAGCTCCGCCCGGTTCAGATCATCGAGCTCGAGAAGCGGCTCACCGACCAACTCGGTTCACCAGTGAAGATCAACTACCGCAACGAGAAGGGAAAGGTGGAGATCCGGTTCGGCTCGTTGGCCGAGTTGGAGCGCCTCTACCGACGATTCAGCGGTTAGCCGCCGCGGACGGCAGGAGTCAGCGAACCGGGTCGGCAGTCACCACCTCGCCGCTGGCGGCGGCCTTGGCGAAGAACTCGGTGAGCCCGTCGGCGACCGCATAGCCCACTTCCTCGTCGAGTTTTCCTCGAGAGACGACCACCGCTGGGGCACGGGTCTCTTTGAGCATGGCGCTGGCCCGCCCTTCGATCTTTCCCCCGGCCGCCGATGCGATCGATCGTGCCAGCAGCTCCCCGGCCGCCGAGGTGCCGTGTTCGGATGCGAAGTAGAAGACGAAGTCCTCCCCGTCGGAGCTGAGTTGGAAGGCAACGATCAGGTCGGAGCCGAGCACGTTGGCCCGGCGCGCTCGGAGCCGTTCCGGTAGCGAACCGTCCTGGGACCGAGACAACACCGGGAGGCCGCCCAGCTCTTGCAAGCCGAGGGCGGCGGCCGAAGCCGCCTCCCAGGCCACCGAAGCCTCGTGGGCGTCGCGACATCCCGCATCGAGGTAGACCCGAGCCCCGGCCACTGTGGGTGGCAGGCGGCGTAGCCACTCCCGCTCCCTGACCGCATGCCGTCCCTCCTTCATCTCGCCTCTGGTCACGAGATGGATCTCGGTGACGACCTCGGGGCCGGCCTTGCCATCTTCTGCCAGACCGCGGTTGTGCTGGAAGTCGAGGACGGCCCCTTCCGTCGCCGGGCCGAATATCCCGTCGACCTTGCCCACGTCGAAACCGAGAGAGTTCAGACGCGACTGGATCTCGGAGACGTCCTCACCGCGCATCATCGGACGTCGCAGGAAGAGCATGCGGTCGCCGAGCCGGTAACCGGCCTCGTAGAGCGAGCGCCAGGTGTCGGGGCCCACGATCCCATCCACGTCGAGGCCCCTCGCCTTCTGAAAGCCTCGGACCGCCTCACGGGTGCCCTCGGAGAACGACGAGCGGGGATCGGGATCGGAGGGATAGCCAAGGGCGTCCAGACGCTCCTGGATGTCCCGCACCGCTGCTCCCTCGTCACCGACCCGATACAGGCGCATTTGAGTACGTTATACGTCCTACGTTCTATGTCCTACGAACGTGACTTACGCCGTAAGGAAACCTAAGGGGACGTGGTCAAAGGAACTCGGCGAGCTCCTGGAGGAGCCGATGCTTGGGGGCGGCGCCGACGATCCTCTTCTTCTCGACCCCGTCCTTGAACAGGATCAGGGTGGGGATGCTCATCACATCGAACTGCGCCGCCGGCATCGGGTTCTGGTCAACGTTGAGCTTGCCGATGGTCAGCTCGGAATGCTCGTCGGCGATTTCCTCGAGCACCGGCGCGACCACCCGGCATGGGCCACACCACTCCGCCCAGAAGTCGACCAGGATCGGCCTGTCGCCGCTGATCGCGTCGTTGAAGGTCCCGTCGTTGAGGGTGACGATGTTGTCGGCCATGTGCGGTTTATCTCCTCGGTTGGTTCCAGGCGCAAGTCATTCCCGACCTGCAAGCCAGCGTTCGGCGTCGATGGCGGCCATGCACCCGGTGCCGGCGGCTGTCACCGCCTGACGGTAGATGTGGTCGGCGACATCGCCGGCGGCGAACACCCCTTCCACGTTGGTGCGAGTGCTCCCGTCGGACGACTTGACGATGTATCCGTTGGGGTCGAGCTCGATATCTTGGGCGAACAAATCGGTGTTGGGCTTGTGCCCGATAGCCATGAACACCCCGTTGGTGGCCAGCTCCCGCTGCTCGCCGGTGACGGTGTCTTCGAGGGTGACCTTTTCCACGGTGGTGTCCCCGTGGATCTCCTTCAGCACAGCGTTCCAGACCACCTCGATGTTTTCGTGGTCCAGGACCCGCTGGGCCATGATCTTGGAGGCCCGGAACTCGTCACGGCGATGGACCACGGTGACCTTCGAGGCGAACTTGGTGAGGAACAGGGCTTCCTCCATGGCCGTGTCCCCGCCGCCGACGACGACCAGCTCCTGGTCACGGAAGAAGAACCCGTCACAGGTGGCGCAGGCCGAGACGCCGCGGCCGGTCAGCTCCTCTTCCCCGGGGATCCCCAACCACTTTGCGGAGGCGCCGGTGGCGATGATCACCGCATCGGCGGTGTACTCGTCCGCTCCAACGTTGACCCTCAGAGGTGTGCTCGAGAAGTCGACCTCGGTCACATCGACTTGCTGGAGCCGGGTGCCGAAACGCTCCGCCTGCTTGCGGAACTGGTCCATCAGCTCCGGCCCCAGTATCCCATCGGGAAAACCCGGGTAGTTCTCGACGTCGGTGGTGATCATCAGCTGTCCACCCGCGGCCACACCCTCGAAGACGAGAGGATCGAGGTCGGCGCGGGCGGCGTACAGTGCGGCCGTGAGCCCGGCCGGGCCTGAGCCGATGATGACCAACTTCTCGTGACTCATCGGCCCCTCAAGTCCTCTTGATCCAGAGATAGGTTCCCGCCCCGACCAGGACGACTCCGATGACCGCCAGGGCGCCTGCCGTGGTGAGCGGGATCTCCAAGGCACCAAAGATCGTCAGGAACAGGAACAACAACGCGGACAACCCCAAAGTGGCGACCAGGATTCCCAATCCTGCGAGACGAAGGGCGCGGGTGACCGGTTCGACCGTGAATGATCGCACCTTTATGGCGACCTGTTCCAGTACCTCGGCGAACCTCGCGGCGAGCTCTTCCATCACCGCCGAGGTTAGTTTGCCTGCCGTCGCAGTCAGCGATCCACGTGGACGATCTCGCAGCTGTCAAGAGCGACGAAGGTGACCGATCGATCGGCCTCGCCAGGTTCGGCCATCACGGCCAGATAGGTCTGATCGCTCTCGATTTCGTCCACCACCACGTGCTCGTCGAGCCCGAGGCCGGTCAGACACTCCTCGATCGTCTCATTGTCCCCAGTCGTCTCCGTCTGTTGGTCTGCCTGCCGGGAGGCGCGAGCCTCATCCGCCAACTCGGCGAAGGGGAGGGGGGCGGCTTCGGCGGCGGCGGTCGTGGTCGCCCCACCCCGGTCGAATCCCCCTTCGTCGCCGTCGTCCGCGGCGAATGGGGCCATCTCCTCCCCGGCGCCGGAATCGGCGAGATCCGCAGCCGTCTCGGCGAGGGTCGGTGCAGCGCTCTCACCGCCACCGAATTCGCCGTTGAGCACCGTTGCCAACCCGACGGTTACGAAGAGACCGGCGGCCACATATGACCACCGCTGCCACCACGGACTCGCAGCCGACCGGGTCGGGGCCTGCGTCAACTCGGTCCAGAGGTCACGATGAAGGGCGGCCTTTTCCAGGTCGGTCATCTCGACACGCGGCGCCGAGGCGACCCAGGCGAGGACCTCGGTCTGGGACCGATACTCGGCGCGACAGACCTCGCACTCGTCGATGAGGGCGCGCGCTCCGCGCTCGTCCTCGAGGGAGCGTTCGGCGAGCGCGGCGATCAGGTCGAGGTCGTGTTCATGCATTCGTGACCTTGGATGCTCTCATGGGTCGTATTGGTTCCCCAGGAGCTCGGCGAGCAGGCGGCGACCCCGGAAGACGCGGGACTTGACAGTGCCGATCGGCACCCCGAGCACCTCCGCAGCCTCCGGCATCGTCAACCCTTCGAGGTCGGAGAGGATCACGGCGTCGCGGAAGTCGGTGGGGATCAGGGCGAGAGCAGACTCGATCTCGGGGCGGAGGGCGGCCGAATCGATCGCCTCCTCCGCCGACGGGTCGGAAGGATCGACGTGCTCGGGAAGGGGTTGGGTGGGCCTGCGTCCTGACCGGCGGAGATGGTCGTAACAGGTGTTCACCGCGATGCGGTAGATCCAGGTCCCCAACGCCGACCGCCCCTGGAACTGGTTCGCCTTGCGGAAGACGGTGAGGAACGTGTCCTGGGTGGCGTCGAGAGCACCTTCACGGTCACGGAGGACGCGCAGACACACCGAGAACACCCGGTCCTCGTGTAGGCGCATGATCGCGTCGAATGCCGCTCGGTCCCCGGAGACGACCCGAGTCAGCAGCTCGGCTTCGTTCCCGGGGCGCGTCACGGCACGAACCGTACTTCTGCCAGCTCGGCGTAATAGGTCCCGTCGGGCTGTTGGGGGAAGTCGGTCATCCACAGCAGCCAGTGCCCGCCCTCGCGTGGAGGCAGCGTGAACAGCGTGGCGCTGGGTTGAGCCGTCGCCCCCATGACCCGCTCCCAGCCTTCGATGTCGGGCGGGGGCTCCTCCGCCCAGTAGAGACCGAACTCGGTCCCGGTGGAGAGCCCGACCAGCTGAGCGTTGGAAGGGGTGCCACTCACCTCGAAGCGGAGCCCCACCCCCGGCTTCTGCAGTGAGAGAGGGTCCTGATAGCGCTCCGATCGCCAAGTCGTCGAAGCGCTTCCGTCGAGGAGGTTGCCGATCTCGTCGTCGTTCTCGCCTCCTTCGCCGAAGGGGTCGAACGAGTCGAACCCGATCACCGTGACCGGTCCCGCGGGGACAGTGGTGCCGGGGCTCACGGTGGTCGTGGTGACCACATCGTTGCCGAGTGTTGTGGTCGGGGGCACGGGGAGGATCGGGCCCCCACCGATGAACAACCGGCCCAAGGCGACGAGCCCGACCGCTACGACGACAAGGCCGGCTGCCACATACAGGAGCCGCACCGATGTCGACCGGGGCTCCGGCCGGGTGGGTCGCAGCGTCGGGGAGGCGAGGAGGGCCTTCTCCAACTCCTCGGCGCTCAGCTCCCCCGACTGCGCCGAGCGCAACACCAGGTCGATGCTGCGGGGCACTCCGTCGATGCTCTCCGACGGGGGCGGTCCGCCGGGTGGCGCCCCGGTGAGGGCGGTCTCCAGAGCCATGGCGAGTGACTCGACGTCACCTCGCTGGCCGGTACGACGCTCCCGACCGAAAGCTCCCAGCTTGGCCGGGTGGGCCACCGAGTAGGAGATGGCGGAGAGGTCGAGGTCGCCATGGGTCCCGCCCGAGCCGTGGAGAGCGGCGAGGGCGCCGGCCAGCCCGGCGGCATTGGGAAGGAACTCCTCGAGGTCGAGCGTCTGCGAGGCGGCGATCCGGTCGGCGGCCGAAGCGCCGCCAGTCCATTCGCAGACGGCGTAGGCGCCGCCGGCCACCTCCTCGACGGCGAAGACCCGGGCCAGATGCGGGTGCGACGTCTTGGCCGCCTCGCTCACACTGGACACGAATCCGGAGCGGCGGACCTGGCTCGACTCCGGGCCGAGCGACCTGATGAGCACCGGGCGCTCCAAGGAGGTGTCGGTGGCCAACCACTCCTCCACGTCCGCGTCGCGTCCCAGCCTCATCTCGAGTCGATACCGGTCGGAGACAGGTGGTGGCATTCGCCCTAGTTCAGCACCCGGAGACGCTCATACCTCGAATCGGAGCAGATCGAGGTTGGTTCCGCTCGACCGGAAGCCCTCCTTCTCATAGAGGTGGCGGGCGCCTTCGTTCTCGGGTCGAAGGTTCAGGACCATGATCCGGGCTCCGCTTTGCCGCGCCCATTCCCGGGCGGCGCGGACCAGCGACGTTCCCACACCCTGCCCCGAGAACGCTGGTGCCACGGCGACCCGCTGCAGAAAGGAGAGACTCGCCTGTGACCCGACCAGGGCGTATCCGGCCAACTGACGGTCGAGCCGTACCTGCAGGACCATGGAGCGCGGGGTGGTGCCCACGGCTTCGAGCAGACCGGCCATGCTCATCCTCCAGAAGCCTTCGAAGGCGAGACGGTCGAGCGTCACCACGTCGTCCCAGTCCGGGCGCTCCGACCACTCGACCGGATGCTTCGCGGCCGGGCCTTCCACGGAGAGGACGTGTTCCATGACGCCCAGTTGACCGAACCTCCGGAAGCCGGCTCGTACCCAGAGGCGGGCGGCCGAGGGGTAGAGGGCCGGGGAGTAGACTGCTCCAGAGCCGAGGGGCGCCATTTGCTCGGCCACGGCGCGCAGGAACTCACTGGAACCACGCTCCAGACGGACGGCTGCATCCGGGATGTCGTCGTTCCAAGGGCGGGCCACGGCCTTGGCCCACCCCTTGCGCAGCGTCACCGGATCGGGCCAGATCCCTTCGAGATGCAGTCGATCGAGCACGTGTGGGAGAGTAAGGGCATGGAAGTCGTTGTGGCTACGCACCCTTCGGCAACCAGGCACGACACCGGGCAACGACACCCGGAGCGCCCGGAGCGTCTCGGCGCCATCGGCCGGGGGATCGCCGAGAGCGGTCTCGACCTGGTTGAGATCGAGTCACCGCCCATCGACCGAGCCGAGCTGGCGCTGGTCCACGACCCCGACTACGTGGAGATGATCGAGACCTTCTGCCTTCTCGGAGGGGGCGCCCTCGACATGGACACGATCGCCTCTCGAGACACGTGGACCGCGGCGTTGACGGCCGCCGGCGGTGTAAGGGCCACGGTTCAGGCTCTGGAGGAGAGAGAAGATGCCACCGGCTTCGTGTTGTGCAGGCCCCCGGGCCACCATGCGCTGAGGGCCCGGGCCATGGGCTTCTGCCTTTTCAACAATGTTGCGGTCGTCGCCGCATGGCTGCGGGCCAACGGCGACAAGGTGGCCATAGTCGATTGGGATGTGCACCACGGGAACGGGACCCAGTCGCTCGTTGCCGCCGACCCCGGCATTCTCTACCTGTCGATCCACCAGAGTCCCTTCTACCCCTTCGAGGGGTTCCCGGAGGACATCGAGACCGCGGCCAAGGGAACCACGGTCAACGTGCCTCTCCCGGCGGGAACGGCGGGCGACGTGTACCGCGAGGCGTGGGATGGCTTGTTTATGCCGGTGCTGAGCCAGTTCGCGCCTGATTGGGTGCTGGTGAGCGCCGGATACGACGCCCACACCGAGGACCCTCTCGCCGATTTCGACCTACTCGACGGCGACTACGGCTGGATGGCCTCACGTCTCGCCCGGGTCCACCGCCCGGAGCGGACGGTGTTCGCCCTGGAGGGCGGCTACGACCTGGACGGTCTCCGCCACTCGGCGCGAGCCACTGTCCAGGGGATTGCAGGCGAGGAGCGCTTTGGCCCTCCGCTCACCTCCGTCCCCGGCGCAGCCCGAGCCCTGGACGAGGCCCGTGAGCCGATCTCCAGACACTGGAGTGTTTGAGAAGCCCTTCAATCCGGAGAGCTTCTCCGCCGATAACCAAATCCCAGGGAACATTCGGGAAGGAACATGGACATCAACATCGAAGACCTCCTACGTCGCGCCGTCTCGGCGGGTGCATCGGACATCCATCTCAAGGTCGCATCGCCGCCCGTGGTCAAAGTCGGCGGAGAGCTGGACAGGCTCGACGGCTACGACGACCTGACTCCGGCGGATACCCAGGCCATAGCCGAGGCGTTCTTCACCCCCCGCGCTGCCCAGGACTTCAAGGACTCGGGAACAGCCGACTTCGCCTTCGGTCGCGCCGACGTCGGGAGGTTCCGCGCCACCGCCTTCCGGCAGAGAGGCTCTGTGTCGGTCGTGCTCCGTCGTGTGGTCCCAGGGGCCAGGACTTTCGCCGAGCTGGGACTGCCCAAGGTGATAGAGAAGCTGGCCCGGGCAGACTCCGGGCTTCTCTTGGTCACGGGCCCCGCCGGCTCCGGGAAGACGGCGACCATGGCGTCACTGCTCGACTGGATCAATGCGCATCGGGCTGTGGCCATCCTGACCGTCGAGGACCCGATCGAAGTGCTCCATCCCGACAAGATGAGTGTGGTGGTCCAGCGTGAGGTCGGAGTAGACACGCCGACGGCCGCCGATGCCATCAAGAGCGCGATGCGCCATGATGCCGATGTCCTCCTCATCTCCGAGATCAACGACGTCGAAACTGCTCGTGCCGCCATCGACGCCGCGGAGACAGGGCATCTGGTGATCTCCTCGATGCGGACCAACGACCCGGCCGACACCATCGACCGCATCATTTCCCTGTTCCCCGAAACACAGCAGCGCGTGGTCCGTGGTCAGTTGGCTTCTCAGCTATTGGGCGTCGTGAGCCAACGCCTCCTCGACAGCCAGAGCAACGGCAAGTCCCTGGCATGCGAGCTCATGACCAACAACGAGCGGGTCAAGGAGTGGATCATCGGGGAGGCTGGAGCGTCCGCCCTCGTCGACATCATCAAGGAGAGCGAGTTTTTCGGGATGCAGACGATGGACGCTTCCCTGCTCAAGCTGGTGGTGGACAGAGCTGTCGAGCTGCCCGAGGCGATCCACTTCGCCCGCAACGTCCACGACATGCGAGCCAAGGCGATGGCCGCCGGGATTCAGATCTGAGTACCCGGCCTCAGGCAATGGGCCATGGGCAAGAGCTCTGGCTCTGACTGATGGGTTGGGGCCCTTGGCTTTAACCTCGCGGGCGTGATCCCGCAGCGTCTCCAGTTCCTGGTTTCACCCGATCTGCCCCCGGCCCAACTAGCCGATGTCTTCTCTGCTGCCGGCCACCAGCTGTTCCTGGTCGGAGGGTCGGTTCGCGACGCCTTTCTCGAGCGGAGCGTCGAGGATTTCGACTTCGCCACCGACGCCCGGCCTGAGCGCATCGCGGAGATCCTCGACTCGTGGGCCGACGTGGTCTACACCGTTGGGGCGACGTTCGGCACGGTGGCTGCGCGGAAGGACGGTTTCACCGTTGAAGTCACCACCTTCCGGGCCGAGGTGTACCGGGACGACTCACGCAAGCCCCACGTCAAGTTCTCCGCCGACATCGAAACCGATCTGTCCCGTCGCGACTTCACGGTCAACGCCATCGCCCTCTCCTTGATGGACATGACCCCGGTCGACCCGCACAACGGGTTGGCCGACCTGGCCGCCCGGGTGCTGAGGACCCCACTCGATCCGGGGGTCTCCTTTTCCGAGGACCCGCTTCGCATGTTGCGTCTCTTCCGTTTTCAGGCCACGCTCGGGTTCAAGCCCGAGACGTCCGCAGTCGAAGCGGTCTCCCGGATGGGGGACCGTCTCGACATCGTCTCGGCCGAGCGAATCAGGGACGAGTTGTCGAAGCTGATCGTCGCCCCGGCTCCGGGCAGGGCCCTGGCCCGGGTGGTCACCACCGGATTGGCCGAGCACTTCCTGCCCGAGCTGCCGGCGCTCGCCATGGAGCAGGACCCGCACCAGCGGCACAAAGACGTCTTGGCCCACACCCTCGCCGTCGTGGACAAGGCCTCGCCCGACCTGGTCTTGCGTCTGGCCGCCCTGTTCCATGACATCGGCAAGCCCGACACCCGTCAGTTCGGCCCGGACGGGGTCTCCTTCCATCATCACGAAGTGGTCGGGGCCAGGATGACCAGACGTCGGATGAAGGCCCTGCGCTATCCGAAAGAGGTGGTGGACGACGTCTCCCGGCTGGTCTTTCTCCATCTCCGGCCCCACACGCTCAAGATGGGCTGGACCGATGCCGCGGTCAGACGTTACGTGCGTGATGCCGGGCCACTGCTGGACCGCCTCAACGAACTGGTCAGATGCGATGTGACCACGGCCAACACCCGTCGGCAGCGGTCGATCCAGAACCAGATCGACGAGTTGGAGAGTCGGATCGCCGAGCTCGGCGAGAAAGAGGAGATCTCGCGGCTCCGCGCCCCGATCGATGGCCACCAGGTGATGGGATACCTCGGGATTGGGCCGGGCCCCCATATCGGTGACATCATGGGCTTGATGTTGGAGCGAAGGATCGAGGAAGGCCCTTACACCGCTACCCAGGCCTATGAAATGGTGCGCGACTGGGCCATGAGCAAAGGGATCCCCGACCCTGGACCGCCACCGGACGAGGAGGAGTGAGTGAAGGTCGTTCTCGCCTATTCGGGCGGTCTCGACACCTCGGTGATCCTGGCCTGGCTGCGCGAGGAGCGAGGCGCCGAGGTGATCGCCTACACCGCCGATGTCGGCCAGGGTGACGAGGTCGGCGAGGCCAAGGTCAAGTCGCTGGCCACGGGGGCCGTCGAGGCGGTGGTCGAAGATCTCCGACATCGGTTCGTGGCCGGCGCCGTCTTCCCCGCGTTGAGGGCGGCTGCGATCTACGAAGGGCACTACCTGCTCGGCACCTCTCTCGCTCGTCCCATCATCAGCGAAGGCCTGGTGCGCACGGCGCGGGCCTTCGATGCCGATGCAATCGCCCACGGCGCCACCGGCAAGGGCAACGACCAGGTTCGCTTCGAGCTCTCCATCGCCGCTTTGGCACCAGACCTGCAGGTCATCGCCCCATGGAGGGAGTGGGATCTGGGGGGCCGAGCCGAGTTGATCGAGTACGCGGCCCAACGTGGGATCGCGGTCCCGGTCACCCAGGCCGACCCCTTCTCCATCGACGCCAATCTGTTTCACGTCTCCTATGAGGGCGGGGTGCTCGAGGATCCATGGGAGCCCCCGCCCCCGAAGATGTTCCGGCTCACCGTCGACCCGGTGGATGCCCCCGAAGAGCCCGAGGAAGTCGTGGTCGGCTTCGTCGAGGGGAACCCGGTCAGCATCAACGGAGAGGAGCTCGACCCGGTCGAGCTGCTCGAGGCGGCCAATGCCATCGCCGGCCGGCACGGCGTCGGAAGGGTGGACCTGGTCGAGAACCGGTTCGTCGGGATCAAGAGCCGCGGGGTGTACGAGACGCCGGGGGGAACCATGCTCCATCTCGCCCACCGCGCCGTGGAGTCGATCACCCTCGACCGTGAGGTGCTCCATCTCCGTGACTCCCTGATCTCCCGTTACGCCGAGATCGTGTACAACGGGTTCTGGTTCAGCCCGGAGCGGACAGCTCTGCAGAGCCTCATCGACCACATCCAGAAGCCGGTCACCGGTGAGGCCAGGCTGGAGCTTTACAAGGGAGGCGCCGGCGTGACCGGGAGACGGTCCCCCAACAGCCTCCACGATCCGACCTCGGCCACCTTCGAGGCAGACGAAGCGTTTCGCCATGCCGACGCCGAAGGGTTCATCTCCCTCAACGCGTTGAGGATCCGGGGCTACGGCGGCGGGGAGGAGATGTGACCCTCTGGGGAGGGCGGTTCGACTCGCCTCCTGGTGAGACCCTGTGGGACTACACCACCGACGACTCGGACAGACGTCTTCTCGCCGACGACGTGGATGGGTCGATCGCCCACGTCACCATGCTGGGCGAGACCGGGATCCTCGCCACGGACGAAGTCGCTGGCCTGCTCGAAGGGCTGGACCGGATCCGGGAGGAGGCGTCGGCCGGCGTCTTCGAGTTTGGGGACGGCGACGAGGACGTGCACACCGCGGTCGAGCGGAGGCTGGCGGATCTGATCGGCGAGCTGGCGGGGAAACTGCACACCGGTCGATCCCGCAACGATCAGGTCGCCCTCGACATGCGGCTCTACACACGTCGTGCCGCCTCGGATCGCATCGAACAACTCCACCGGTATGCGCTCACCCTCGCCGACCTGGCGGAGAGCAACGCCGCGACCGTCGTTCCCTCATATACCCATCTCCAGCAGGCCCAGCCGACCACGCTGGGACACCACCTGATGGCGTATGCATGGATGGCGCTTCGCGACGCGGAGCGGTTCGGGGGCGCACGGCACCGGATCGACGTCTCGCCTCTGGGGGCCGGTGCCTCGGCCGGCACATCGCTGCCCATCGACCCTGAGTCGACAGCCAGGGCGCTCGGGATGAGGGCGGTGTTCGACAATTCACTCGATGCTGTCGGCTCCCGTGACCACCTCGCCGAGTTCGTCTTCAGCTGCTCCCAGGCGATGGTGCACCTCTCCCGATTCGCCGAGGAGCTCATCTTTTGGGCGACTCCCGAGTTCGGTCATGTCCGGCTCGGGGACAGCGTGACCACAGGCTCGTCCGCCCTCCCCCAAAAGCGGAACCCGGACATCGCCGAGCTGGTCCGGGGTCGGGCGGCCCGTGTGCTCGGGCTGCTCGGCGCGATGATGGCCCTGCAGAAAGGTCTCCCCCTCAGCTACAACCGCGACCTACAGGAGGACAAGCGGCTGGTCTTCGACGCCGATGATGTCCTCGCCGCGTCGCTCCATGCCATGACCGAGATGCTGGGCCACACCGAGTTCCTCTCCGTCATCCCGATGGTGGAGACGGCCAGCCTCGACCTGGCCGAGGCCCTGGTCGGGCGGGGCATCCCATTCCGCGAGGCTCATGGGGCGGTGGGCAGGCTGGTGCTGGCGCTCGAAGGGGAGGGCCGCTCCCTCGGCGAGGCCGCCTTTGCCGACCTGGCCGGGACCCATGACTCCTTCGTCGAGGCCGACCTCGAGCTGATCGACCCGGCAGCCTCGGTGGCCCGGCGGCACAGCCCGGGCGGAGGTAGCCCCGAGTCGGTGCATATCCAGGTTGCCGAGCTGCGCAGGTCGGTGACGGAGCCGGGTGGGCAGGCGGCGGAGCGGCGCGGGTGATGCTGCGCCGGTTCGACCCGCTCAAGAAGCACCGGCGCGAGGTGCTCGGTGTCCCGATGGCGTACGTCGAGCACGGCAAGGGCGACCCGATCGTCTTCATCCACGGCAACCCCACCTCTTCGTATCTGTGGAGGAAAGTCATCCCCGCGGTATCGGAGGTCGGCCGCTGCATCGCTCCGGACCTGATCGGCATGGGCGACTCGGCCAAGGTGTTCCGAGGTCCGCACACCTACACCTTTCTCGACCATCAGGCCTACCTCGAGGCCTTCCTAGACGGTCTCGGGATCGAAGAGAACGTCACCCTGGTCGGTCACGACTGGGGTGGGCCTCTGATCTTCGACTGGGGTCGGCGTCACCCGGGCTCGGTTCGGGCGGTGGCTTACATGGAGACGATCGTCACCCCCTTGACGTGGGCCGACTGGCCAGACGCGGCTCGTCGTATTTTCGAGGGGCTTCGCTCGGATGCCGGTGAGGAGATGGTATTGGAGAAGAACGTATTCGTAGAACGCCTCCTCCCGGCCTCGGTCCTCGACCCGATGCTCGAGGCCGTGCTCGATGTCTACCGCAAGCCGTTTCGGGAGGTGGGAGAGTCGAGACGCCCGACACTCACCTGGCCACGGGAGATCCCCCTCGAGGGGGAGCCGGCCAACGTGACCGTAATCGTCGAGGCAAATGAGAGTTGGCTGGAAGGCCAAGGGGTGCCCAAGCTGTTCGTCAACGCGGAGCCAGGGTCGATCCTCGTGGGACGGCAGCGAGAGGTCTGCCGCCGATGGGCCAACCAGAAGGAGGTGACCGTCCGCGGCCTGCATTACGTACAGGAGGATTCGGGCGAGGAGATAGGTGCCGCCATCGCATCCTGGCTCGACTCTCTCTGACCGGCGTTTCCTAACGTGGGCTCGTGATCATCCTGGTCATCCCCGCCGTGTTGCTCGCCGCGGTCAGCCTTGCCTCCTTTGCCGGGCGCTGGGTGTGGTGGCTGGATGTGCTGGCCAACTTCCGCGCCCAGTACGTGGTCGTCCTGCTCGTACTCGGTCTCGTGATCGCGGCTTCACGCTGGCGGCGCACCGGTCTCGTCATACTCTCGGTAGCACTGGTCAACCTGCTCTTCGTGGCGCCTCTGTACGTCGGCTCTCCCGGCGACCCGGTGGCGGGCGCCCCTGATCTGAGGGTGATGAGCCTCAACCTGCTCTCGACCAACGAGAGCTACAACGAGGTCATCGAATACATAGAGGCCGCCGAGCCCGACGTGGTGCTGCTCCACGAGGCGAGTCGGCCCTGGGAGGTGGCGCTGGACTCAGCCGGGCTCGACTACGAGGTCGTCAGGGGCCGCTCCGACAACCTGATCTTCGGGACACTGGTATTGGCTCGCGAAGAGCTCGAGGCCGTTTCCTACGGCTTCGCCGAGGGTGCGGCTCGTGCCATCGCCCTCGAGTTCCAGCCGGAAGGTTGGACGGTGCCGGTCAGGATCCTCTCCTCCCATCCGCTCGCCCCCACCACGGCTGACCGGGCCGATCTCCGTGATGCCCAACTCGCCTTTGCCGCCGATTGGGCGGCGGAACAGGAAGGGGCATTCCTCGTGGTCGGGGATCTCAACGCATCGCCCTGGTCCTGGCCTTTCCGCCGACTCGTCGCCGAGGGCAGCGTGCGCAACTCTCAGATCGGCTTCGGCCTCCAGGCCTCCTTCCCCGCCGATTCATGGTTCCTGCTCCGGGTGCCGATCGACCATCTGCTCCACAGCGACGAGCTGAGGGTTCGGGACCGCCACCTCGGCCCCACCCTCGGCTCGGACCACTTCCCCTTGATCGTGGATCTGGAGCACGCCCCTTCCTCCGAGTGATGGCAGGGGCGGTGACCGGGCTCTGAGGATCCCGGCCGAGGAAAGGCGGGCTGCAGGTACGGTTCCCGCATGACCGACAAGTTCGCCGACCGTCGCAGTCGTCTCGCCGAGGAGATCGGTGGGGACGCCATCGCCATCGTCCCCGCCGCGGTGGAGGTGACCCGAAGCAACGACACCGACTTCGACTTCCACCAGGACCCGAACTTCTGGTACCTGACGGGCTTTCACGAGCCGGAGGCGGTAGCGGTACTGACTCCCGGCCACGACGATGGCGACTACACGCTCTTCGTCCGGCCCCGCGATCCGGAGATGGAGGCCTGGAACGGCTACCGCGTGGGTACCGATGGGGCCAAGGAGCGGTTCGGGGCGGATAGCGCCTACGAGATCGGCGAGCTGGACGAGGTGCTGACCCGGTTCATGATCGGGCGCGAGGTCCTCTGGTACCGGAGCGGGAACCCCCGTCACGACGATCGGGTGAGCGGGATCATCGCCCGGGCCCGGAGTCATCGCGAGCGTTATGGGGGATCAGTCCCCTCGGCGGTCAGGGACATCTCGGTCCTTCTCGCCGAGATGCGGCTGATCAAGACCCCTGACGAGGTGGAGAGCCTGCGTCGGGCCTGCACCCTTTCAGCTCGAGGTCATGCCGAGGCGATGCGCTTCGCCGCCCCCGGGCTGTACGAGTACCAGGTGCAGACCGCATTGGAGTACTTCTGGCGTCAGGCCGGGTCCCGTCACAACGGGTACCCGTCGATCGTGGCGTCCGGGTCCAATGCCTGCGTCCTCCACTATGTCGAGAACGACCATCTCATCGAGGACGGGGCTCTGATCCTCGTCGACGCCGCCGCCGAGGTGGATGGCTACTCCTCGGACATCACCCGCACCTTCCCTGCCAACAGGACGTTCACCGGTCCGCAACGCGCCGTCTACGAGGTGGTGTACCGGGCCTTCCAGAAAGGTCTCGACATGTCGGCGCCGGGCTCGAGCTTGCGCGCCATCCACGACGCAGCGACCCGTGTCCTCACCGAGGGGATGGTCGAGTTGGGGCTCATCCCGAGGACGGTCGAGGAGTCCCTGGCGATGCACCACTACAACCAGTTCTACTTCCACGGGACCGGGCACTGGCTCGGGCTCGATGTGCACGACTTGGGCACCTACCGGGTCGAGGGCACGCCGAGGAAGCTCGAGCCCGGCATGGCTTTCACCGTTGAGCCGGGGCTGTACATCTCACCGGACAAGGGCGAGATCACCCTGACCATGCTCGAGTACGACCAGGACGAGTGGAATCAGCGTCGGATCCTGGAAGGGCGGGCCGCAGCGATGGCCAAGGAGGCCGAGGCCCGGGAGCAAGCGGAGAAGATCACTCATGCCGTCCCGGCCGACTTCCTCGGCATCGGGGTCAGGATCGAAGACGACGTGGTGATCACCGAGGAAGGTCACGAGAACCTGACATCGATGGTCCCGTCCCGAATCGACGAGGTCGAGTCCCTCTGCGCCGAGACCTCAGTGCTGCCGGCCGGGTAGTCCGGAGATCACCGCGGCTCGGTTCTCGCTGGATGAGAGCTCGTCGGGGCTTCTGCGCGATGATGGAGCTCGTCCCCGAGCACGTTCGGTCTCCCGAAGCCAGTGGGACTCGGTCGACTCACAGACGAAGGAGCGATGACCCGCCTCAGCTCATCGCCGGGATGGCGTAGAGCAGGATGGCGAAGAAGTGAAAGCTGCTGCCGGCGATCACGAGGACGTGGAACAGCTCGTGGTGAGAGAAGGTCCTGGGGAACAGCTTGGGCCATCTGACCGCATAGAACACGGTGCCGATCGTGTAACAGGCACCACCCAGGACGATCAGCGCGATCGCCCCCGGGCCCAGCTCACGCCAAATCCACGGGATCCAGATCACGGCCGACCAGCCCATGACCATCTGCAGGGTGACCGATAGCGAGGTCCGGACGTCGGGCATCAGCGCCTTGAGCAGGATGCCGGTGATGGCGATGCCCCACACCACGCCGAGACCAAGGAGAAGGATTGTCCCGTCGAGTGATGCAATCGCGATCGGGGTGAAGGTGCCGGCGACAACGAGGAAGATCATGGAGTGGTCGAGCTTCTGCAGCCTCGTCTTCAGTCGAGGCTCCCAGGGAACGGAGTGGTAGAGAGTCGAGATGGTGTACATGACGAGGAGGGCGCCCCCGAAGATCAGCGCACCGGCCACCGCTCTCAGTCGCCCATCGGAGCGATCGAGAAGGACAACGAGCCCGATTGCCGACGCCACCGCGGCCGACCCGTGGAGGAACCCACGAATCGGGTTCTGCATCTTCCCAAGTGTCAGCCGGTCCATTCCTGATGAGAGTATCGGCACCCGGAGAGAAGAGGGAAGGGCCGATTGACCCAGGCGTAGACGAGGCGGCTGCCGTGGAGACCGGTAGCATGTGGGTACCCACCATGGCTCTTGGTGTCCTCTACCGCCTCTACGAGCGAAACCTCGTCAACGGTCTCGATCGAGACCGGTTGCCCCGTCATATCGGCATAGTCCTCGACGGGCATCGTCGTCATGCTCGTGAGGAGCGGCTCCCCACCTACACCGACAGCTACCGGGTCGGCATGCGTCGGTTCGAGGAGTTTCTCGGCTGGGCACATGAGTTGGAGGTTCCGGCGGTGACGGCCTGGGTCCTTTCCAGGGAGAACTTGTCCCGGCCGGCCGAAGAGCTGGAGCCCTACTTCGAGGTCCTGGTCGAACTGTTCGGACGTCTCCCGGCGCTCTGCGCCCGCTACGACATGGGCATCAGGTTCATCGGCAGTCTCGACCTTCTCCCCGACCAGTTGGTGTCGGCGGCCAAGGCGGCGGAGGAGGCGCAACCGTGGGGCTCGCGCCGTCTCAACATCGCCATGGGCTATGGAGGGCGTCAGGAGATCGTCGACGCGGTCAAGGACCTGGTGGCGAAGTTGGTCACCGACGGCGTGTCCCCCGACGAGATCGCCTCCCACATCGACGCCGGGGCGCTTGCCTCCCACATGTACTCGGCCGACCTCCCCGATCCAGACCTCCTCATCCGGACTTCAGGAGAGTCGCGTCTCTCCGGATTCCTCCTCTGGCAGTCCGCCTACGCCGAGTTCGTCTTCGTCGACGTCAACTGGCCCGCCTTTCGCCGGGTCGACTTCCTCCGCGCCTTGCGCGACTTCACGACGCGAGAGCGACGCTTCGGTAAATAGCTACGAGCTACGGGCGACGAGCCAGAGCTCATGGCTCACAGCTGATGGCTCACAGCTCGTAGCTCAATCTAGGACGAGCACACTGTGCTGCCCACCGCCCATAGAACGTCACGCTCTTGCAGTCCGGAGTGACGCAGGGCAACCGCAGCAAGCCGGGCCTTGGCGAGGATGGCGGCCTCCTGTCCTTCCCGGTCCGCTGCCCGCACACGCCGGCGCCCTCCGATCATCACTGGGTCACCATCCCTTCTTCGAGATGGGTCACATCCCCCAGTTGTCGTAACGAGAACCCCCAGCCGGTGCTGATCCGGGTCATGGTCAGGCGGGACACACCGGTGTGGGGTTGACGGAAACGCTCCCACTCCCAGGGGACCGGCTCCAGGCCGAGGAGACGGCCCAGCACCACCGCATTCGTCCCGGCGTGCGCCACGATGACCACCCGCTTTCCCGGGTCTTCGACCTGCCAGAGATGCCGATGCTTCTCGTGCATCGGGCGGATCCCGTGGGCGGCCAGGGTCTCCTCGAGGCCGGTCACCACCCGGAGATGGAAGTCGCGGAACGACTCCCCGCCGGGAAGCCCGTCCCACATCTCTTCCATCGAGCGAAAGTTGGCCTCACGAAGCGCCTTCTCTATCTCTTCGGCCGGTGAGCCGTCCCAGGTCGGGGGATTCTGGATCTCCTGAAGCCAGGTGTACACCTCGGGCTCCGCGCCGATCTCGGAGCCCACCGGCTCGGATGTCTGCAGGGCTCGTCTCATCGTCGAAACCCAGAGCTCATCGAACTCCTCGCCGTCCCCGAGATGGTGGGCGACGCGTTTGGCCTGCTCGTGACCGAGCTCGGTGAGAAGGGGGTCATTGCGCGCTATCCGGTCCGGGGTCCAGTCGGGCTGGCCGTGTCTGACGAGGAAGAGGTCCATGTTCGAACCGTACCGCCGTCACCGGCGTCGGCCCATATCTATTCCCCGGGCAATACGATTGCCCCGTGTCCCGTCAAGGCCTGATCGATCATCTGCGCAGCCACGCCCTGTTCACCGACGGTCCCTACACGCTGAGGTCCGGGGCGCGCTCGGCTTGGTACCTCGATGCCAGGCAGACCACCTTCAGTGGTGGAGGGGGCCTGCTGGTGGGAGCCGCCGTCCTCGACGTAGTCGAGCCTGAGGTGAGAGCGGTGGGCGGGATGACCATGGGCGCCGACCCAATTGCTCTCGCCGTGGCCTTCGTCGCTCATGGTCGGGGTCGGGAGATCGATGCCTTCTCGATCCGAAAGACGGCCAAGTCGCACGGGACCGGCGGACGCGTGGTCGGCCCGGTCACCGCCGGGATGCCGGTTGCCATCGTGGAGGACACCACGACAACCGGAGGGGCGGCGGCCGAGGCGGCCGAGGCGGCCACCGCCGCCGGGTTGCGCGTAGTTCAGGCGATCGCCCTGGTCGACCGGTCCGAAGGCCGCGCCGCCGAGGCTTTTGCTGCATTGTCGATCCCCTATCTGGCCCTCGTCCTCCCCGCCGATCTCGGCTTCGAGACATGAAGGTGGTGATCACACGTTCCGCGGTGAAGATGTGGCTGCTCGCCATCGGCGGCATCCCCCTTCTGGTGATAGCGGTCGACGTGCTCACCAACCGCCGCATCACCAACTGGCTTCGGGAACTGGTCTTCCCCCCGGCCGACACCCAGATCTATGAGCCGCGTGACGTGATCTGGGCCTGGGCGATGCTCATCTTCTCCGCCTTCCTCGTGCTCTGGGGTCTGAAGGAGTTGTTCCTGCCCACCAAGGTGATCGAGGCCCGGGATGAAGGGCTCGCGGTGCGGCTCCGTAGCCCCTTGCACAAACCCGACCTGATCCCTTGGGGCAACATCGTCGACGTCGCCCCCGGTGAGATCATGGACGAGGGGGACATCCTGCTCCTGCTGCGCATCACGGTTCGCGATCGGGTCGACCTCCCCGATCACCCCTGGGCGGGACGGTGGGTCGAAACCCGTGTCCTCGGGCTGCTTGCCGAGGACTGGTCCACTCCGCCGGCCCGGGTCGCAGACCGGCTAGCCGAGTACGCCACCGAGGCCGCCCGCCGCGAGGCTCGGGCCAGGACCGCCCGGATCTGGGAACCGTCTTGATCCAGGTCGGGGCCCACGTACCTTCGGTGAGCCCTCTCGATGAGGCGTCGGAGAGAAAGGCCGACCTTGTCCAGATCTTCCTCTCCAACCCGCAATCCTGGAAGAAGCCTCCCCCACGCCCCGACGCGGCCGCGTTGCGAGCCTCTCCCATCCCGATCTACGTCCACGCTCCCTATCTGATCAATGTTTGCGCCGACAACAACCGGGTCAGGATCCCCTCGCGCAGGATCCTCCAGGAGACATGCGATGCGGCAGCCGACATCGCGGCGGAGGGAGTGATAGTCCACGGGGGCCATGTCACCGGCGAAGGTCCTCAGGAAGAAGGCATCGACCGGTGGAGGAAGGCACTCGACTCCATCGACACCGAGGTCCCGGTGATGATCGAAAACACGGCGGGCGGCGACAAGGCGGTGGCGAGGCGGGTCGAGTGGATCGGCCGGCTGTTCGAGGTGGTGGGGGCCTACGACGTGGGGTTTGTCCTCGACACCTGTCATCTGTGGGCCGGCGGCGAGCCGTTCGACGAGGTTGTGCCCCGGATCATCGACGCCACCGGTCGCATCGACCTGGTCCAGGCCAACGACTCGAAGGACCCCTTCGACTCACGCCGCGATCGTCACGAGAGCCTGGGAAAGGGATTGATCCCGTCCGAGCAACTCGCGCGGGTCATCGTGGAGGCCGGCGCCCCGATCGTGGTCGAGACCCCCGGAGGCGCACAGGAGCAGGCGGCCGACATCGAGTGGGTGCGGGCCGTTCTCTGAACACCGGCTACTGGTCGAAGATGCGCTTCGGAGCCGTTTTCTGCTTCTGATGGGGCCGCCGCTCTCCAGCCGCCTGCTCCGGGACGGGGCGGGGGAAGCGGTCTTCGAGGGCTATGGCGACGGGGGTGGCGGTGAACACCGAGGAGTAGGTGCCGACCAGGATCCCGATGAGGAGTGCCAGCGCGAAATCGGCCAGCGTGTCGCCCCCGAGCAGATACAGGGCGACCAGGATCATGATCGCCCCCAGGCCGGTGTTGATGGTCCTCGGGACCGTCTGCAGACACGCCTCGTTGGCGATCGGAGCCAGGGGCTCGCCGGGTCGCTCCATCTGCTTCTCCCGGATCCGGTCGAAGATCACCACCGAGTCGTTGATCGAATAGCCGATGATGGTCAGCAATGCGGCCAGGAAGACACCGTCGAGGGTCTTGCCCAGCCAGGCGAACACACCGATGACGATGGCCACGTCGTGGAACATGGAGAGGACCGCAGCGCTCCCGATGGTCCAGCGGAATCGGATCGCCAGGTAGCCCAATTGCATGAGCAAGGCGAGGCCGAGTGCGATGAGCGCCCGGTTCCTTATCTCCTCGCCTAGGGTCGGCCCCACGAACTGGTCGCGCACCACCGTCGTCTCCCCGCCCAGCCCGGCCACCGTGTTCTCGAGGGCTAGCTCCTGATCGGGCTGCAGCGGCTCGGTCCGGATCACGATGTTGCCCTGACCGGTCTCCTGGATCACGGCTCGGGGCAGGCCCTGGTCGGCCAGGTCGTCACGCAGCGCTTCCAGGTCGATCTGCTGGGAGGTGGAGAACTCGACCAGACGTCCACCGAGAAATTCGAGACCGAAGTTGAGGCCCCTGACGAGAATCCCGGCGATAGCGATGGCCACGACCACCGCCGAGATCACCAGCCAGCGCCGGGGACGAGCGAAGAGGTTGGGCGCGGAGGTGCTCAGCCATTCTTGGAACCTGCGTCCGAAAGTCATCCCCATCAGCCCCGGTCGCTCCTGGAGAGCCTTCACCGACGACAGGATCTCGAGCAGCACCCGGGTCACGACCAGTGCGGAGAACATCGAGACCAGGACGCCGATGGTCAAGGTGACACCAAACCCTCGCACTGCCCCGGAGGCGAAGAAGAAGAGGAGGATCGCGGCGAGAAGGGTGGTGACGTTGCCGTCGGCGATGGCAGTCCACGCCCGCTGGAAGCCAGCCACTATGGACCGCCCCAAGGATGGGTCCAGCGCGTACTCCTCCTTCGCCCTCTCGTAGACCAGGACGTTGGCGTCGACGGCCATCCCGATGGCGAGGACGAAGCCGGCGATGCCCGGAAGGGTGAGCGTGGCCCCGAGACCGGCCAGGACCGAATAGGAGAGCAGACCGTATACCCCGAGGGACAGGGCGGCGGCGACGCCGATCAGGCGGTAGAAGGCGATCATGTACAGGATCGTGAGCCCAGCCCCGATCAGGGCCGCCTCGAGGCTGGCTTCGATGGCGGCCTCGCCCAGGGATGGTCCGATAGTCCCCTGCTCGATCACCTCGACCGGTACCGGCAGGGCGCCCGCCCGGACCAGCAGGGCCAGCTCTCCGGCGCTCTCCTCGTCGAAGTTGCCTGTGATCAGGGTCTCGCCGCCCGTGATCCCGATACCGCATTGGACCGAGGGGGAGACGCTGGGGCTGGAGAGGACTGTGCCGTCGAGGACGATGGCCACCCGGCGGGCCGGATCGCCGTTCGGAGCGCATGCGGCCTCGGCGGTGAGTTCTGCCCACTGCTCCTCGCCCTCGGGGAGGAATGCGATCGAAACCGCCCACAGCCCGGATCCCTGGCTGTCGAAGATGGCGGCGGCGCTCTCCACCTGGTCGCCGGTCACCGACGCCGGCGCCAGGACCAGGTCCTCGCCCGGCTCCCCGGGGAAGATCAGGTCTTCTCCTCCCTCCGGAGCCGAACCGGCGGCGACCGAGTCGACCACCGGATGAAAAGTCAGCTGGGCGGTCCGTCCGATGACCTCGAGGGCCTGGTCGGGGTCGTCGAGGCCGGGCAGCTCGATGATGATGCGGCGATCGCCGGACACCTGGAGTGTGGGCTCGGCCACGCCGAAGGCGTCGACCCTGCGACGCAGCACCTCGAGAGTCCGGTTCGTCACCTCGCTATCGACGGTGACCTCGGGCGTGTCCTGGGCCTCGAGGAGGATCTGGGTGCCACCGCGCAGGTCCAGACCGAGATTGATCGGGTTGTTGAGGACGATATAGACGGCGGCGCCGATCGAGACCACGGTCCAGAACAGCCGCCACCGGGATACTTTGGGCATCGAGCATCCCTTCGAGTGTGCGCGGGACCCGTGCATGCTATCGGTCATGGATCGGGATGACAGATCACCCCACCGGGGCCGCCCCGGCGCCCGGACCTGCAGAGGGCGTCAGCCGGTATCCTCCCCCTATGCGCGAAAAGGTCACCGTTCCCACCATCAGGGCTCGCAAGGGCGGTCCCAAGATCTCCATGGTCACCGCCTACGACTACCCGGGAGCAGTGATCGCCGACCGGGCGGGGGTGGACATCATCCTCGTCGGCGACTCGGCGGCCAATGTCGTCCACGGCATGAGCACCACGCTCGAATTCGGCATGGACGAGGCGATCATGCACTCCCGGGCGGTGAAACGAGCCAATCCGATGTCACTGTTCGTAGTCGACATGCCATGGCTGAGCTTTCACGTCTCGCCCGAGGACACGGTCCGCAACGCCGGCCGGATCGTCCGGGAGGGTGGAGCCGAGGCGGTGAAGCTGGAAGGGGGGCGCAAACGCCTGCCCATGATCGAACGTATTCTCGACGCCGAGATCCCGGTGATGGGCCATCTCGGTCTCACCCCGCAATCCGTTCATGCCATGGGCGGGTTCAAGGTGCAGGGGAAGATGGTCGATGCCGCCAGGGAGATCATCGAGGACGCCAGGGCCATCGCCGACGCCGGGTGCTTCTCCATCGTGCTCGAAGGCGTTCCCGACATCCTCGGCGAGTTGATCACCAAAGAGGTCGACGTGCCCACCATCGGCATCGGGGCCGGCCCGTCCTGTGACGGCCAGGTGCTCGTGTTCCACGACGTGCTCGGCCTCGGATCGGGCAACTATCCCAAATTCGTGCGCAAGTACGCCGACCTGGCCGACGAGGCGGTTGCCGCCCTGGAGCGGTATGTGGCCGATGTCGGCTCGGGCGACTTCCCCGGCGAGGACGAGAGCTATCACGTGTCCGAGGAGATCGCCGCCGAGATGCTGAAGGGTCGGTCCTCGGACTGACTCGTCTCGTCTGCCTGGTGCTGGCTCTCGCCGCCTGCTCCGGCACCACCTCGCCTGGCCAGAGCGAGGCAGTGTCTTCGGGCACCACCGTCGCCCCGGTGGCCGACACCACCGTGGTCGACACCACTGTCACCACCGTGGTCGACGGGGTGCAGTTCGACACCGCCGAGGTGGCGGTGGGCGACATCGAGTTTCGGGTCTGGGTGGCGGACACTCCCACCGAGCGGAGTCAGGGTCTACGCCGGGTGGAGGAGCTTCCGACGGAGATCGACGGCATGCTCTTCGTCTGGGAGACCCCGACCCCGGCCGTGTTCGGGATGAGGGACACCCTGATACCACTCGACGTCTGGTTCTTCGACGAGGAGGGGAGACTGGTCGGAACCCATGAGATGAGTCCCTGCCTCGACAGCTCCTGCGCCGGCTACCCCTCTCCGGGGCCAGTGCGATGGGCGCTGGAGACCCCGCTGGGCGTCGTGGAGCTCGACGAAGGTGACCGTCTCTCGACTTCCCCATCGGGCTGAGTTCGCCCTACAATCATGTTCCCGCACCGACGTCTCGCGCCGTCCGGTTGCGTGATACCCCTGCCCCACCGGGTTGGTGGGGCCTTCCATACGGATGTCCACAGGAGGTCACATGCGCGACTATGAGGTAATGACGATCCATCGGCCCGAGCTGGCCGAGGACGAGGTAGAGACCAGGATCGCCGATCTGGAGTCGCATCTCGCCGGGCAGGGAGCGACCGTCGATGGGCGTGATCTCTGGGGGAAGCGTCGCTTCGCCTACGAGATCGACCACATTTCCGAGGGGTACTACTCGGTGGTCACTTTCCAGGCAGAGGCGGCTGCCGTCGACTCACTCGATCGAATGCTGTCACTGGCCGACGAGGTGGTTCGACACAAGATCGTGCGCAAAGGCGCATGACTGGATTCCGTCTCGGTGTCACGGCATGATCGACATCGGGACGTGAGAAGAGGAGATTTCACATGTCGAACAACGTCACTCTGATAGGCAACCTGGTCGACGACCCGGAGTTGCGCTTCACCCCGTCCGGGGTGGCAATGGCGAAGATCCGTCTCGCCGTCAACCGCCGCTGGCGGGGCAACGACGGCGAATGGCAGGAGGACACCAGCTTCTTCACCGGCACCGTCTGGCGGGAGCAGGCCGAGAGCGCCGCCGAGTCGCTGCAGAAGGGGACACGGGTGATCGTCACCGGTCGTCTCGAGCAGCGGAGTTGGGAGACCGAGCAGGGCGACAAGCGCTCCGTCGTCGAGGTCCAGATCGACGAGATCGGGCCTTCGCTCCGTTGGGCCACCGCCTCGGTGAACAAGACCCAGCGTTCGGGCGGAGACTGGAGCGGCGGCGGCGGAGGTGGCGGAGGCCAGGGAGCCGAGGTTCCCCCGGCGCCGGTGGCAAGAGAGACTTACGGGCCCGATGAGGCACCGTTCTGATTCAGGAGATATGAGCTGAATGGCAAGAAAGAGCACCAACAACCCGCGTCCGAAACGGCGTCGGGCGGCGGAGACGAGACGTGGCCGTCCCAAGCCCTGTGCCTTCTGCAAGCAGAAGGTCGACTACATCGACTGGAAGGATGTCTCGGTCCTGCGCAAGTACATGTCCGATCGAGGCAAGATCCGAGGGCGACGGGTGAACGGCAACTGCCCGACCCATCAGCGTGCAGTGGCGAACGCCATCAAGAACGCCCGGGAGATGGCCCTGCTCCCCTATCTGAACACGCGATGAAGCTCATCCTCATCTCCGACGTCCAGGAGCTGGGCAAGCGGGGCGATGTGGTCGACGTTGCCGAGGGCTACGCCCGCAACTACCTCCTCCCCCGCAAGAAGGCGGTGAAGGCCAACGAGGGTGCTCTGGCGCAGGCCGAGGCGGTCCGTGAGGCTCGCATCGAGGCGGAGCGCAAGGCCAAGGATGAGGCGGAGCGTCTCGCCACCCAGCTGGTTGGCAGCCGTGTGGTGATCGCGGCCCAGGCCGGGGACGAGGGCCAGCTCTACGGGTCCATAGCTGTCGCCGACGTGGTGGAGGGTGTCCGTCGCTTCACAGGCATCGAGCTGGATCGAGCCGTGGTGGAGATCCCAAAGCCGATCAAGGCCATCGGCCTCCACGAAATCCAAATCAAACTCCACGCAGACGTCGAGTTCCCCCTCACCCTCGACGTGATCCCCGCCTCCTGACTTCCTAATGCAGGGCGTCACATATCCGTGACGCCCTGCATTCAGAATGAGGCAACCAATGTCGACTAGCGGTCGATTTCGCGAGTTTTCTGGGAATCCCTTCCACCGCGAAAACAAAAGAGGGCCGCGCGAAAATCGATGAGTCCCAGGGCTTGTCCGCGCCAGTCGGGCGAGCCTATCTTCGACATTCTTCCCCGCTGGCAGAATTGGCTTCCCCGCCCACCGGCGGGTCTTCCGTGTAAGGCCCCCCCGAGCCGCTCAGCTCTGCCAGAACGCGAAAAGTGAATCTGTCATACACGACTTGTTTGATGAGGACTAGATGAGCGGCATGACCGACCAGGGGCAAATGAGGCCCGGATACCGAAACCCGCCCCACTCGAGGGAAGCGGAGGAGTCGGTGATCGGAGCCGTCCTCCTCTCCGAGGAGGCGGTGAACGAGGTCATGGACCGGCTCCATCCGCCCGACTTCTACATCCCGGCCCATCAGGCGATCTTCGAAGCGATGCGCGAGCTTTTCGATGGCAATCAGGCGATCGACGCGGTGACGGTCTCCGAGGCCCTTCGTCGCCGAGGTGAGCTGGAAAAGGTCGGTGGCGTCTCCTATCTGGCCCGTCTCGTCGACATCGTCCCCTCCACATCCAACATCCTCTACTACTCGGGGATCGTCGAGGAACACGCCAAACGGCGGGAGCTGATCCGGGCCGGCGCCACGGTCACCGACGTGGCCTTCGACATCGACGAAGAGATCGCCCGGGTCCTCGACCGGGCCGAGCAGGCGGTGCTCTCGGTGGCCGAGCGTCGCAGCGCCCAGACCCTGCTCGAGGTGGGCCCCCTGTTCAGCGACGTCCTCGAGCACATCGAGCTCCTCGAGCAGCGGGGCTCGGAGCTGACCGGTCTGGCCACCGGCTATGTCGACCTGGACAAGAAGCTGGCCGGGCTCCAGGCATCCAACCTGGTTGTCATCGCGGCGAGGCCGGCAATGGGAAAATCCAGTCTTGCCCTCGGCATCGCGGTGAATGCCGCCGTCCTGGGCGAGCCGGTGGCCATCTTCTCTCTGGAGATGTCGAAGGAGGAGATCGTGCAGCGGATCCTCTCCTCGGTGGGCCGCGTCGATTCGATGAAGCTTCGCTCCGGTCAGCTCGGGCCTTTGTGGCAAAGGGTGGTCGATGCTGCGGGGAAGATGTACCAGGCCCCGATCTTCATCGACGACTCACCGGTGGTTACCGTCACCGACATTCGGGCCAAATGCCGCCGTCTCAAGCGGAGCAAGGGTCTCTCTCTCGTCGTCATCGACTATCTCCAGCTGATGGAGGCGTCGAGCCGGGAGAACCGGCAACAGGAGATCTCGGAGATCACCAGGAACCTCAAGAACCTTGCCCGGGAGCTCGAAGTCCCGGTCATCGCCGTATCCCAGCTCAACCGCTCACTGGAGACCAGGGAGGACAAGCGGCCCCGTCTCTCCGATCTACGCGAGAGCGGCAGCATCGAGCAAGACGCGGACGTGGTGATGTTCATCTACCGCCACGAGTACTACCACCCAGAGGATCAGGAGCGGAAGGGCATCGCCGAGGTGATCGTGGCCAAACACCGGGCCGGCTCCACCGGGCCGGTCGAGGTGACCTTCCAGCCCGAGTTCACCCGGTTCGCCAACCTGGGTCGGGACGTGACCTAATCGCCCGGCTTGACGAGCGGCAGCCCTCTGCGGAGGCGCTCGCAGATGCTGTCGATCTCGGCTTTGCCCCCGCGGGGAGCGCCGGGCCAGTCAGTGACCTTTGCCCCCCAAAACTCCCGAGGTGTATCCGGATAGCGGGGGACGAGATGAATATGCAGATGGGGGACGGCGTCCCCGAGGACCCAGCTGTAGATGTGGTTCGCACCCTCCACCTCACGGAGAAGACGGCTCATCTCGTTGACCCGGCATCCCAAGGCGGAAGCCTCACCATTCGTGAGTTGGCCCAGCCCCTCCACGTGTCGCTTCGGCTCCACGATGAGGTGCCCCAGGTAGACATGGGTGAGATCGTTCGGAAGGACATGTCCTACGTAGGTTTTGTCGTCCTCGAAGATCGCTCCGCCAGGTACCTCCGAACCTCGGGCATGCTTGTCGCAGACGAAGCAGCCTCGCCACGTCACCTGACCCGGCCCGCCTCCACGGCTCGATCGATCGTCTCGTAGGCCTCGGTCGCCCCACGCCATCCCCTGGTGGCTGTCTTCTTGTCCTCCAGGTCCTTGTAGACGGCGAAAAAGTGCTCCAGCTCCCGAAGTAGGTGCTCGGGGACGTCGTCGAGGTCTTCGGCATGGCGCCAGATGGGATCTCCGTCGGGCACCGCCAGCACCTTGTGGTCGGCATGGCCCTGGTCCTCCATCAGGAACAGGCCGATGGGCCGCACTCTGATCCGACAGCCCGGGAAGGTCGGCTCGGTCACCAGCGCCATGATGTCGAGCGGGTCCCCGTCTTCGGCGTAGGTGTCGGGGATGAACCCGTAGTCGGCCGGATACCGGGTGGCGGTGAACAGCATCCGGTCGAGGAAGATCTCGCCCGTCGCATGGTCGGTCTCGTACTTGTTCCGGCTCCCCTTGGGGATCTCGACGATCATGGTGAGCAGCACGGTCGCACTGTACTGAGGGCTACTCTCGCCCGGTTGTGCCTCAGAACAGTTCCCACGCCACCAGCCGGGCTCTGCTGAGGTTGAAACTCGCCCCAAGGCACACCACGGGATAGCCGACCGATGGCCGCCTCACCGAAGCGCGGGAAGCGCTACCTCCTCGTCATGTCCGTCGGTGCCCTCGGCGTCGTCTACGGCGACATCGGGACCAGCCCGTTGTACGCGTTCCGCGAGTCGTTTCACGTCGCGGAGGGACTTGCCGTCGATCGGGCCGGCGTCTTCGGAGTGCTGTCCATCATGTTCTGGGCGCTGGTGCTGGTGGTCTCGGTCAAGTACTTGATCTTCGTCATGAGAGCCGACAACCACGGTGAGGGCGGCATCCTCGCCCTGACCGCCCTGATCGTCCCCCGACGAAAGGCGCCGACCACAGGTCTTCGCTGGGCGTTGATCCTCCTCGGCCTGTTCGGAACCGCACTGCTCTACGGCGACGGCATGATCACACCGGCGATCTCCGTGTTGTCGGCGGTGGAGGGGCTCGAGGTGGCAGCACCTGGTCTCGCCCCCTATGTGGTACCGATCGCGGTGGTGATCCTGATCGCGCTGTTCAGCATCCAGCGCGCCGGGACCGCCACCGTGGGAGCGATCTTCGGACCGGTCATGATCGTCTGGTTCACGGTGTTGGCCGTGCTCGGGGGCTATCACGTGCTCCAGGACCCGGGGATCCTGGCCGCGGTGAATCCGGCCCATGCCGCTCGTTTCATCTTGGAGACTCCCCGTCTCGCCTTCCTCGCCCTCGGCGCCATCTTCCTGGTGGTCACCGGCAGCGAGGCGCTCTATGCCGACATGGGGCACTTTGGCAAGCGTCCGATCCGCTTCGGCTGGTACACGGTGGTTTTCCCCGCCCTCCTCCTCAACTACTTCGGGCAGGGGGCGATGCTGATCGCCTCGCCGGACAACATCGACAATCCCTTCTTTCGCATGCCGCCTGGTTGGGCAGTGCTCCCTCTCGTCGTGCTGGCGACGATGGCCACGGTGATCGCTTCGCAGGCGCTGATCTCCGGGGCGTACTCGTTGACCATGCAGGCGGTGCAACTCGGCTATCTGCCCCGGTTCGACATCGACCACACCTCGCCCCGCGAGATCGGCCAGATCTATATAGCAACGGTGAATTGGGGTCTGATGATCGCCTGTGTCGGCCTCGTCCTGGCCTTCCGCAGCTCGAGCAACCTGGCCGCTGCCTACGGCGTCGCCGTCACCGCCACCATGCTGATCACCACGACTCTGCTCTATTACGTCATGAGGGAGCGGTGGAACTGGTCGCCTCTACTCGCCGGATTGCTGACTGCGGGTTTCCTGGTCGTCGACGTCGCCTTCTTCGCGGCCAACATCGTCAAGGTCCCGGCCGGGGGTTGGTTTCCGCTCGTTGTGGGCGCCGCGATATTCACCGCGATGACAACGTGGAAAGACGGTCGACGCAGGCTCACGGCCAGACTGAGACGAGGCGAGTTGCCGATCGAGCGTTTCATCGGCTCGATCGCGGCCCATCCCCAGCTACGCGTGCCCGGGACCGCGGTCTACCTCTTCCCCGATCCCGGCGTGACCCCACCTGCCCTGCTCGCCAATCTCCGACACAACGAGATAATCCACGAAACCGTGGTCCTGGTTGCGGTGCAGACGTCGAGTGTCCCCCGCGTCCCCCAGGTTCGCCGGGCGACGGTCCACCATCTGGGCGACGGTTTCTCCCAGGTCGTCCTCCACTTCGGGTTCATGGACGAGCCCGATGTGCCCCGCGCCCTGACCAATATCGTCGACCCCGAGTTCGGGTTCGATCCCTCGGATGCCACCTACTTCGTGGGTCGCGAGACGATCATCACAGCTGGTCGGGGCATGGCTCGGGCTCGGGCCGCCCTGTACGCGGTGATGCATCGCAACTCGTCGAGCGCCGTGCACTACTTCAGTCTTTCCCCCAGCCAGGTGATCGAGATCGGAAAGCAGGTCACCTTGTAGCCGGGCGGAACCGATAACCTCAGTCGCCAGCCCGGGAAACGATACGAGGGGGATAGGCCCTATGAGGGCAATCAAAGTCTTGACACTTGTCCTTGCCTTGGCCGCAGCCGCCTGCGCCGGTGGCGACACAACCGATACCACCATCGGCGCCGAGCCGACCACCACCGTGGGCGAGACGACCACCACGGCTGCCGAGGTCACGACCACCACGTCGGAAGGCGATCGGGGCACGGTGAGCTTCGACGACATGCCCGCAGAGTGTGTCGACGCGCTGGTCGGCTTCCTTCAGGCGATCGAGCCGGCCCTGGAAGGGGTCGACTTCGCCACGTTGACAATCTCGGACATGGAGGCGCTAGGCACCGAGATGGAGACCCTGGGCGAGGAGTACGGCGAGACGCTTGAGGATCTCGACTGCCCCGATCCGGAAGGCAGCGACGAGGAGGCCTTTGCCGCGATGATCGAGATCGCCGAGAGGGACGCTCCGGGAACCGTCGCCTATCTGGAATGGATCCAGGGCTTCGCCAACGCCGCCGACTCCATCGGGGAGACCTCGGGTGATTGCGAGACCGACATCGCCGCCTTCGAGACAATCATCGACGAGAACGAGTCGATGAGCGCCTTGACCATGGAACAGATCGTCGAGGTCGGTGGCCTGGTCACCTCGATCAGCACCGTTTGCTCCCCGGAGCGAGCCCAGGAGTTCCTCAGCCAGGACTCGGTGACCGATTTCCTGGACGGCTGAGAGTCCCCGAACTCGGGACGCGCGGCAACCCGGAGGTTGCCGCTGGAGGGGTTCCCACTTGCCCTGTGAAGCCGGGGAAGCTTCTAGAGGGGGGACTCAATTAGGGCATGAGGGACCTGGATCCGATTCTGGTCTTCCCGACCCCCCTTGGGACGGGCAGAGCCGGACCCAATTCCAACTATACGCAGGCGCGCTAGTTATCGCCGCCGCCTCGTTCGAAGTCCTGGTGCGATCTGCTGGCGGTGGGGCCGGTCTGCCCCTGGTACTTGGATCCGAGCTCGGCCGACCCGTAGGGAAAGTCGGCCTCGGTGGTCATCTGATAGAAGCTGATCTGTCCGATCTTCATGCCCGGATAGATGGCAATGGGGAGAGTGGCGACGTTGGACAGCTCGAGGGTGATGTGACCTTCGAAGCCGGGGTCGATGAATCCGGCGGTCGAATGGATGAGGAGCCCGAGCCGGCCCAGCGATGATTTTCCCTCGAGACGGGCCACGACATCGTTGCCCAGCTTGACTCGCTCCAACGTCGATCCGAGGACGAACTCGCCCGGATGGAGCATGAACGGCTCATCCTCGCCCACCTCGACCAGTTGGGTCAGATCGGTCTGTGGGTCGCGCGGGTCGATCCGGCTGTAACGGTGGTTCACGAAGACGCGGAACCCGTCGCCGACCCGGAGGTCGACGGATGACGGCTGCACATAGGACGGCTCGTAGGGGTCGATCTGGATCAGACCCGACTCGATCGCCTCTCGTATGGAACGGTCGGAGAAGATCAATGATGCTCCTGGAAGTATTGCCGACAATGGTAGGGCTCGCCCGGACCGGCGGGTCTAGCGTGACGAGCTCGACCCATGTTTACGACTCCTCCGTTCCGGCGGGCTCCCTGGCTCCTGTTCCGACGCAGGGTCCTGCTCGTGGCGATCCTCGGCACCGCCATGATCCTCGGGCTGGTGGCGTCGCTCACCCCTTTGTTCGGGTCGTCGGCCGGGAGCGAAGCGCTACAACGGCAATTGGAGGGGCGGTGTGCCTCCAGGTTCGCGGCCAAGATGCCCGTCGTTACCTCCGTTGACGCCGACCTGGCCCGGGATCTCGAACTCAACGAGGCGGTCCTTCAGTCGACTCTCGCCGCAGACGACTCTTTCGAACAACCGAACCTGGTATTGCGTGGTGGCACCGCCGACCTCGCCCTCGCCGGGGGTGACGACACGACGACCGAGGTCAGGCTCTTCGGTCTGGATGACTTCCGGGACCACATCGAGCTGGTGGAAGGGGCTCACGGAGCCGGCGCCTATATCGATCGGAGGACGTCGGACTGGATCGGGGCCGGTCCCGGCGACGAGGTGGTCTTCACCTACGAGCTATTCGACTTTGGTGGGCATTCCGAGATCACGACCGTTCTCTTGACCGTCACCGCGGTCTACGAAGACGTCTACCACCAGTACCTGGATCCCTACTGGTGCACCTTCCAGCAGGAGATCGCCCCGAGCGCGATGGGTGACCTCCCTCCTGCGCCACTGCTTCTCGACAGCAGGCTCTTCCAGGACGACACCGAGCTGTTCCACTCCATCTACGGGGGCGGGCACGAGCCGGGGCAGTGGCACGTCCCGATCAGGATCGAGGGCCTCACCGTCACCGACGCCTATCGGGCGGCTGAGACCATCGAAGAGACGAATGTGGACATCGAGCGTCGTCTCGGCGAGGCGCTGGGCCAGGATCTGACCGAATACGAGCTGGCGCTCGACTCGGAGCTGCTCCCGGTCACGGATCGGGTCAGATCTCAGATCGAGGCCCTGCAGACCTCGATCTTCCCTCTTGCCGCCGTGGTCCTGCTCGCCAGCGTCGGCCTGCTCGGTGCCGCCGGCTCCTACTGGGTCGAGCGACGTCGCTCGGAGCTGGAGCTGTTGTCGACCGTGGGTGTGCCCCCCGTCGGGATCGCGGTGAAGGCCGGTCTCGAGCTGCTCCTTCCGGTGGTGGCCGGGGCACTGCTCGGCGCCGGTGTGGGCAACCTGGTGATCGGATTGGTCGGCCCCTCGCCCGACATCGAGATCCTCGCCCGCCGGGATGGCCTGCTGGTGACGATTGCCGCGGCCGGAGTGGGTTTGCTCGCCGCTGCGCTGGTCGCCGGGGTCAAGGCCAGGGGCCTGCTCGATCGAAGAGGGAGGCGAAGCAGCGATCTGAGTCTGCGCTGGCCACTGATCGTCCTCAGCCTCGTCGCTGCGTTCATGGTCAGAACCCTGATCGGTGACCAGGCGGTCACGCTCGGGGAGAGTGTCGTGGTCGGGTCGGTCGACCCCATGGTCCTTTTCTTCCCGGTGCTGGTACTGCTGGCGGCCGTCCTGCTCATCTCGGAGCTGGTCACCTTGGCTCGCCCTCTCATTTACCGGCTGGGCAGGGCCAGCCACTCCGGGTTCCTCGCCTCGCGACGCGTTCTCTCTGCCCCCGCGGTCGCGTTGGCGCTCATAGCCGGCGCCGCGGTCCCGGTGGCCATCCTCGTCTACTCGGCCAACCTGGCTCGCTCGGCAACGATCAGCATCGACGCGAAGGGAAAGACCTCGATCGGCTCCGACGTGTCCACCCTGATCTACCGCATCGAGGATCTGCCCCCCGCAATGGAGGGCAACTCGACGATCGTGATCAAGTTGGAGCGGGCCAGACTCGACGGGCTGACGGTCGACGTCATTGGTGTCGACCCCGCCACCTTCGCCGACGGCGGCTTCTGGCTGAGCACCTACGCCGACCGGTCGCTGATACAGGTGCTGGATGATCTGGCCGGGGATTCCGATGGCGCCGTCCTCGACGCCGTCGTGGCCAACGGAGCGGTGTCCGGTGGCGTCGTCGACAACGACGCGATGGACTTCGAGGTCGAGGTGGTCGGCTCGGTCTCGGCGTTTCCCGGATCGGTTCGGGATAGGCCGCTGCTCGTCGTTGACAGATCCCGTCTCCAAGCATTGCTTGCTCCCGACGAGGATCGGATACGTGGCGCCGATTACATGATCTGGAGCAAGGGCCTCGAGGAGGCCGAGATCGACGGGATCCTGGCCGACTCTGAGATGGGGTTCGCCTTCACCGTCGCCGCCGACACCACGCTCGATCAGCTCAAGTTCGCCGTGATCGTCTGGACCTTCGAGTTCCTCAGGTTGTACGCGGCGCTGGCCGGGCTGATAGTCATCGCCTCGGTGCTCATCTACACCGACACCCGGCAGCGGGCGCGAAACCTGTCCTACGCCCTCGCCCGCAGGATGGGCCTGTCCCGGAAGGACCATGCCCTGGCCGGTCTCCTCGAAGTGGGCTCGTTGACCATGCTCGGAGCTCTCGCCGGCGTGGCCGTCGGCCGGTGGGCATCACGGGACTTGTATCTCGCTCTCGACCCTCTTCCCGAGACCCCACCCGCCCCGCAGTGGGTCGGCACAGCCGACATCACGCTGGTCGTCCTGGCCCTGGTGGTTCTGCTCGCCGCAGCCTCGGCCCGGATGGCACAGCGAACCGCGGACAACGCCGACGTGTCCGAGCTGCTGCGTCACGGAGGCTGAATCGCAGAACGGCGTCGACTCGAAGGGAGCGGGTGAAGGGAATCGAACCCTCGCTCCGAGCTTGGGAAGCTCGTGTTCTACCATTGAACTACACCCGCGCAGGTGGCTTTGCCCCACGCCTGTCGCTTGTCAGCCACGAGGCCCGACCCAAATAGCGCCCAACGCATTCTAGAACCGATCCGTGTTCTCCGCTTAACTGCGATCGGGGAGTCACACTGCGAACGCGGTCTGCCTTGGGGGCTTGAATGGACCCCCCATGAATGAAAAAAGGGTCACGGCTAAGGCATTCCATGCAGTTGACGGCGTAGAGGACTGGCGGGTTCTGTACGGAGGCGCCTTTGCCCATTTTCGGACTGCCTCGTTCGCCGAGGCAGCAAGGCTGGTGGCGGCAATCGCGGACGAAGCTGAGCACGTGGGACATTTCCCCGACGTCGATGTTCGCCCTGAGGGTGTCACCGTGAGGACATTCACCAAACCCATCGGTGCTTTGGGTTCAGTTGACATCACGCTGGCCAGGAGAGTTTCGGAGGTAGCGGCCGGTATGGGCCTCGAGTCCGACCCCTCCGGGCTCACGATGGTGAACCTCGCTGTCGCCCACGACCCGGACACTCCGGTAAATGAATTCTGGGCGGCAGCGCTTGGCTTCGAAGAGGTCGATGGGGATGCCATGGACCCGAATCGCCGGAACCCATCGGCTGCTTTTCATCCCTTCCAAACACCCAGACCGGGGCGCGGCCGTCTCCACATCGATGTCAGCGTCCCCGCAGATGAGGCAGAGAGGAGAGTCGAAGAGGCTCTCGCCGCTGGTGGAAGACTGGTCGAGGAACACTCGCGGCCGCCGCTTTGGTGGACTCTGAGATCTCCTGACAACCATGGGATCGACATCGCGGCATGGCCCGACTCTGAGAATTTCGGCGAAGAGGAGTGACGCCAACCTCGCCGTCACCCCTCCTCACGATCACATCGGTCAGGTCGTCTCGAACCGGGCTAGGACCACGTCCCAGCCTGAGTCGTATCCTTCCCGAGCAGAGGCTCCCCGCTCGCCGAGTTCCTCCCACCCTCGGTGCTCGAGGTTCGGTCAGTGGGATCCGCAACTCGGAGACGACGCCTTGCGACCTACATCGCGAGCATCGTGACCTTCGCACGGTCTGCCAGAGCAGGCGGGCGACGAGGACCCCTTCCGGACAGATTTTGCAGGGCCGCACTGGGAGGCACGAGATACCTTGGCCGCGAAGTCAGCGACCCGGCCTTCAGCGATCGATACCGTAGCTTCCATGTCATGTTCGAGCGCCACGGCGACCACCTGATCCCGGCGATGGCGCTTCGTATGGCCCATGCCGACATCGATTCGTTCGAGTCTTGTCGCCGGGTGCCATGACCGGAGGACTCGACGGACTGGTGGGGCGTCACGCCGAGCAATGGGGCCGAACCCCTGACGGGGTGTGGCGGGCGCCGGGTCGGGTCAATCTCATCGGCGAGCACACCGACTACAACCAGGGTTTCGTCCTCCCTTTCGCCATCGCCGAGGCGGTCCACGTCGCCGCGTCGTCCCGCTCCGACCTGGTCTTGGGCGTGTCGAGCCGCCAGTTCGGCACCGCCGAGGTCGACCTTGCCTCGGCAGTTCCGCGCTCCGACTGGCTGCGATATCCCGAGGCGGCTCTGCGGACGCTGGAGGCTTCCGGCGTCCCCGTGGCCGGGATCGATCTCACCATCGAGAGCACGGTGCCGGTCGGGGCCGGTCTCTCTTCGAGCGCGGCCCTGCTCTGTGCCGTGCTGCTCGCCGCCACCGACGTCGGCGGTGTCGACTTGGAGCCCGAGGCGCTGGCACTGCTTGCCCAGCGCGCGGAGAGCGAGTGGGTCGGCGTCCCGGTAGGTGTGATGGATCCGATTGCCTCGATGTGCAGCATCGAAGGGCACGCCTTGTTTCTCGACTGCCGGTCGCTCGAGTACAGCCCGGTGCCTTTGGCCGGATCACCAGGGACCGATCCGCTCTCCATCCTGGTCATCGACACCAGGGCGCACCGTGAGCTCGTCACAGGCGAGTATGCGAAACGGAGGGAGTCATGCGAGAGGGCGGCCGCCGCACTGGGCGTCGAGAGTCTCAGAGATGCCACCATCGACATGCTCGGGACGAGCTCCCTCGACGAGGTGGAGGCGCGGCGGGCCCGGCACGTGATCAACGAGAACCAACGGGTCGTCGATGCGGTCGATCTCATGCGCCGGCACCGGCTCGAGGAGATCGGCCCTCTCCTCCAAGCCTCGCATCGCTCCCTGGCCGAGGACTACGAGGTCAGCATCCCCGAGCTGGACGTCGCCGTCGAAGCGTCGGTCGAAGCCGGGGCGCTCGGAGCGAGGATGACCGGCGCCGGCTTCGGGGGATGCGCGATCGCCCTGGTGCCCGAAAGGGCGCTTGAAGGGGTGTCGAGCGCGGTCGGTGCGGCGTTTGCGGCTCGTGGCTTCATCTCCCCGTCGGTCATGCGGGCCTGGCCGGGTCCGGGTGCGTCAAGGGTGGCGTGACCGAGGTCTCCGGCGTACGGGACGTCAGGCTGTGGGTTCGTTTGGGATTGCCAACCGAGGTTGCGAGGTAGGCGACGAACTTCGCCGCCGCGCTCCCGGCGTTGGCCAGCATCGCGACGATCGCGTGGGTTCCCCTTTCAGTGCAAATCTGTCGATGCTAGGTGAGCAGCGACACGACCCCCCAGACGGTCATCAGGAGGCCAACCATGAGCAGGAAGGCGACTCGCCCCGACCGGTACTGCGGACTCTCCACGCCAGCCGGGGTCTCTCCCCGGCGGTGCTTCCACCAGGCCAGCCCGTTGCCCACGATCAGAGCCAGACCGAGCCCAACGATCAGCTCCGGGAGCAGGTTCTCGACGTCGAAGAGGTCGCCCACTCCGGTCACGCTAACCCTGAATAGGCTGCGAGGGTGAGCCAGGACCTTCATTCAGCCACCGCCTCTGCGCCGGCCACATCGGCCAACCTCGGCCCCGGGTTCGACTGCATCGCCCTCGCCCTCGACATCCGATGCACGGTCAAGGCCAGTCACGCCGATCAATGGAGTGTCGAACACGTCGGGCGCTATCGGCCGGCCTCGGAGCAGTCCGATGGAGTGCTGGCAGCGGCACGCCGTGTCGTCGGCGATGCAACGCCACTGACCATCCAGGTCGATGCAGACATCCCGATCGGCAAGGGGCTCGGCTCGTCGGCCGCCGCCTCTGTGGCAGGCATCGCCGCAACCATGCGGCTGGCGGGGGAGGACCCCGGTCTCGATCATGTGTATCGGATCGGAGTGGAACTGGAAGGCCATGCCGACAATGTCGCCGCAGCGGTGTATGGGGGCCTGACCCTGGTCCCGGCCGAGGGATTGCCGCTCCGGCTCCCTTTTCATCCCGGGCTTCAGGTCGTTGTCGCGGTCCCCGACCGCCATCTCGCCACCGAGCAGGCTCGTCGGGTCATCGACCCGTTCCATCCCCAGGACCGCGTCCTGCGCAGCCTGGCCCGGGTCGCAGCGCTCACCGCCGGGCTGATCACGGGTGATCCCGAGCTCCTCACCGCCGCCCACGGCGACGAGATCCATGAGCGTCCCCGAGACGGGCTCTCCCCGGAGGTGGCCGGTCTCATCGAGGTGGGCAAGGGGGCCGGGGCGCTGCATGCCGCCCGGTCGGGCTCGGGGCCTTCGGTGATCGCCTTGTGCACCAACGAGACGAGGGAGAGGGTCGTAGCCGCATTCACCGAGGCCGGCCTCGAGGTCCTCACCCCCCAGCTGGCCACCACCGGCCTCATCTGACCTACCGCTAGGCGAGGAACGCGCTCAGACGCTTCGCCTCCTCTTCGAGCTCCCGACGGACGGGGCGCGGCACCGGGGCGAGCGGCTCGAGCGTGACCGAGGAGCCCTCCTGTTTCCAAGTCCCGGCCACGGCACCATCGACCAGGAACGTGCTCACCGATTGGGGGTTCTTGGTGTTGAACACGATGCTCCGGTACTCCTCGGGCATGATCTGGGTCCTCCGGGCATGGGCGAGGAGGGTTGCGTCCCAGGTGGGGAGAAAGCGAACCGGAGCAGGGGTATCGGCGGGCGGAATCGGTTGACGAGGCAGATCGAGCAGCTTGCCGTCCTCGAGATCGCGGAAGGATCGGAGACGCATCCGCTCGATGATCGGGCGCAGGGTGGCGATCGGCACCCCTGCCCAGCTGGAGATGTCGGCGATCGATGCAGGCCCGAATCCGCCCAGATAGCGCCGTACCAGGTGCTCGAGGGCATCCTCCTCGCTCACCGGTGTCATCGCCACCGAATCCTCGGCCAGCCCGTAGAGGTCGGCGCGGCGACGCTCCCACGTCCCCGAGGGCGGCACCCTGACCATGTCGACCACGAGCCCGACGCCTTCCCACATGTTCCGCGGGTAACCCCGAGCCTCCAGGACTTCGATCAGGTCCGCTCTCCGGCGCGGGCCCTCGGCCAACTCTTGTGTGATCAGTGAGGCGATCCTGACCCACTCTTCCGGATCGAGGGACCGATCTTTGGCCACCCGGCTCCACCACTCACGTCGTGATCGGCGCACGGCCTCGGTGAGGAGCGGGTAGTCGCGGGCGGTCACGATGTGGATGGTGACTCGGATCAGGGTTCCCTGGATCGCCCGCCTCTGCTCCAGGGCGCGGGTGAGGTGGCGTCGCTCGAAGCCGTCGAGCCGCGACCAGAGCCCGATGTATGCCGATGGCGCGTACTGGGTCTGCAGCCCGCCCACCCTCTCCAGGGCACGGGTGAGCGGCAGCTTGGAGCGTTGCAGCAGGAGTTGGCGGGCGAGGAGGGCGCGGTTGAGGGTGCGTGTGTCGAGAACGGCGCTGCCCATGACCCGAGCCAGGCTAAGGGAGAGGTACCGGGAATAGGCGAACCAGGTGCGGGGTGGTGGCACCGCACCTGGTTCTCAGGGAGGCACGATCGGGGGGAGCCGATCGAACTCGGCACTTGGCCTTTGCTGCTGACCGAGGATGTCGGCACAACCGGCCTCACTCTGCATAGGTCCCCCGACCCATGATTCTCCATGCGGTACGCACAGAATCGGTGACAGAATCGGCGTCATGCCGGACACAGACCGACGATGAGCTCCGAAACCGAGCGTCGTGAGCGATTCGAAGCGATCGCCACCGAGGTCTACGACCCGCTCCAGCGGTATCTGCGCCGCCGTGCGACAACCGAGGAGAGCGGCGACGTGTTCTCCGATGTGCTCCTGACGGTGTGGCGACGTCTCGACGATGTGCCCCGCGACGCGATCCTGCCTTGGTGCTACGGGGTGGCCCGGCGCACCCTCTCCAACCACCGACGGGCGGCCCAGCGTCACCTCCGGCTGGTCCAACGTCTCGAATCGGAGCGAGAACATGCCTCCGGAGGGGATCCGGCCGACTTCCTGCATGACCAGGACCCGGATCTGGCCGTGGCGCTGGCCGGGCTTCCCCCGGCCGATCGTGAGATCCTCCGTCTCTGGGCATGGGAGCAATTGGAGCCTCGGGAGATCGCACAGGTCCTGGGCAGCACCGCCAATGCCGTCAGTCTCCGCCTCAGCCGCGCCCGGAAGAAGCTCGCCGAATCCCTCACTCGACAGGATCACTCCAATCCCGGACACATAGAGGAAGAATCCGCCGAGGAGCAGCAGCGATGACCGACCAGCTACGCAAGCGGCTTGCGCGTCTCGACCCGATGCCCCCCGGCGCTGCAACCGAATCGATGACGACCGAATCGTCCCGACGTCTATTGGAGGACATCATGAGCACACCTGTCACCGAACAGCCGGCGTCACAGCCCGAGCCCAAGCCGAACCGATGGCTGGTCGGGGTGGCGGCGGCCGCGGCACTGGTGGTGGCCGTGGGCGGTGCCATCGCCCTCACCGGGGGAACCTCCGGGGACCCGGTGGCCGGGGACCTTCCCCTGGTACTGAATGCGGGGGGCGAGGATGCGATGGCGTCGTGCATCATGTTCAGTGTCGAGGAGCTCGCCAGGTCACCGCTCGCATTCGAAGGGACCGTCACCGTCGTGGAGGGTGACTCGGTGACCCTGACCGTCGACGAGTGGTTCAAGGGCGGCGACGCTGCACAGGTGGTGCTCAACGCACCTCAGGGCATGGAAGCCCTGATCGCCGGATTCCCCTTCGAAGTCGGCACCCAATACCTGATCACCGCCTACGACGGCAACGTCAACTACTGCGGCTTCAGCGGCCCCTCCACCCCCGAGTTCAGGGCCGCCTTCGAGCAAGCCTTCGGGGGGTGACCCCCGCGTTCCTAATGCAGGGCGTCACGTATCCGTGACGCCCTGCATAAAGAAGGTTGGTGGCGCCGGTGGCGCCACCAACCTTCTGCTCTGCGTCACGCATGCGTGACGCAGAGCCTTAGGAATGAGGGCCCCGGCCGACAGACCTACGAGGATTACCCTCGCCGGTCATGAGCACGAACGACTGGCTCCTGGACGCCGATCCCGCGATCCGTTGGCAGGTGCTTCGCGATCTCACCGATTCGGCTCCGGATGAGGTGGCCGCCGAGCGCGAGCGTGTCGCCGTCGTGGGTTGGGGCGCACAGCTGCTCGCCCTGCAGGATGCGGACGGGCGGTGGGACGGCGGTACCTATCGGCCGGGCTGGGTCGATGAGTCGAAGCCGTTCTTCGATGCTTGGACAGCGACACATTTCTCGCTTCAGCTCTTGCGTGACTTCGGCCTCGATCCCGATAGTCCCCAGGCGCGAGGTGCCGTCGCCCTCGTCCGCGAGAACGTCAGGTGGGAAGCGAACAACGCCCTCTACTTCGAGGGCGAGACGGAGCCGTGCATCAACGGGATCGCGGTGGCGAACGGCGCCTACTTCGGAGAGCCCGTCGACGGCATCGTCGAACGTCTCCTCGATGATCAACTCCCCGATGGCGGTTGGAACTGTTGGGCCGAGTTCGGGGCGGAGGTGTCGTCGTTCCACACGACGATCTGCGTCCTCGAAGGGCTGCTCGAGTGGGAGCCGAGAGCGGGATTCTCGGAGAAGGTGGCGGCGGCGCGTCGGAGCGGAGAGGAGTATCTCCTCGAGCGAGGCTTGTTCAGAAGTCGGTCCACCGGGGAGATCATCGATCCGAGGTTCACCATGTTCTCCTTCCCCAGTCGCTGGTACTACGACGTCCTCCGTGCCCTCGACTACTTCCGCTCGACCGGCGCGGGCGTCGACGACCGGTGTGCCGAGGCCGTCGATCTGGTCGAGGGCAAGCGCGATGAGCAGGACCGCTGGCCACTCGAGAACACACACCAGGGGCCGACCCATTTCGAGATGGAGGGGCCCGACGGGTTCCCCAGTCGCTGGAACACCCTCCGAGCGCACCGGGTCCTCCGCTGGGCCGGGTCAGGGGCCGATCTGGCGTGAAACCTGGTGGCTGGAGCCGCGGTGACGTCCAGCACAGGGAGAGTTGGTGCTGCGGGTGGCGCCACGAACCGAATGCACTCCGTCACGTATGCGTGACGCAATGCATTAGGAATGTCGCGCCCCCCCTCGTCTTGACGAAGACGGGATCCCCTCCCATACTGCTCGGGCGATGAGAGGAATGACCGAGCCGAGCGCACGCATCATCATTCCCTAGGGGCACGCGCCTCCGATGAGGCGCTGTCCCTGCACCGGACCTCCGCAGACTGCGGGGGTCCTTTCTATTGCCAGGGCGATAACCATGAACCAGACAGCCGAGATCTACGACACGACCCTCCGGGACGGCACCCAGGCCGAGGGGCTCTCCCCGACCGTAGGGGAGAAGTTGCGGGTGGTGCGTCTCCTCGACGAGCTGGGGGTTCATTTCATCGAAGGGGGCTGGCCGGGGGCGAACCCCAAGGACGACGAGTTCTTCGCCAGGGCAAAGGGCGAGCTCGACCTGGAGCGATCACGTCTGGTGGCGTTCGGCTCGACCCGAAGACCCCGGGGTGAGGTGGGGGCGGACGCCCAGCTCCAGGCCCTGCTCGCCGCCGACACCGACTTCATCTGCATCGTGGGCAAGTCCTGGGACCGTCACGTCGTCGAGGCGCTCAACACGTCGCTCGAGGAGGGCTTGGCCATGGTCGGGGAGTCGATCGAGTACCTCCGCGACCGGGGCAAGCGGGTCTTCTTCGACGCCGAGCACTTCTTCGACGGCTTCGGGCACAATCCCGAATACGCTCTCTCCGTCCTCGAGACCGCGGCCCAGGCTGGGGCCGAGCGGGTGGTGCTCTGCGACACCAACGGCGGGGCTCTTCCCTCCGATATCTCCCCGGCCATCGCGAGCGTGACCGCTCGGATCGCCACCACTCTCGGCGTTCACTTCCACAATGACTCCGACTGCGCCGTCGCCAACTCACTCACCGCCCTCTCCCTGGGAGTTCACCAGGTGCAAGGCTGCGTCAACGGCTACGGGGAGCGAACCGGCAACGCCGACCTGTGCTCGGTCATCCCCAACCTGACCTTGAAGTCCGGAGTGGAGACGATCCCCGGCGAGTCGCTGGCCCGCCTCTATCCGATCGCCCAACAGATCGCCGAGATCCTGGGGGCTCCGATCGACGCCCGCCGCCCCTATGTCGGCACCTCTGCGTTCGCCCACAAGGCCGGGCTGCACACCTCTGGCCTCTCCCGGCTCGAGGGCGCCTACGAGCACATCGACCCCGGCGCAGTGGGCAACTCGGCGCGGATGCTGTTCAGCGAGCTGATGGGTAGGGCCACGGTGCTCACCGTGGCCGAGGAGAAGGGCTGGGACCTCGATCCTGAACGCGCCCAGATGCTGGTCGACCGGGTCAAGGAGCTGGAGCACGCCGGCTACCAATTCGAGGCGGCTGACGGCTCGTTCGAGATGCTGGTGCTCCGGGCCACCGAGGGATACGAGGAGCCCTTCGAGCTGGAGTCGCTCGCGGTTCACATCCAGGCCAACGGCGAGGTCACCGCCAAGGCCAACCTGACCCTCAGGGTCGGGGACCGGTCGATCGAGGTCTCGGCGGAGGGCGACGGCCCGGTCAATGCAATCGACCAGGCCGTTCGCAAGGCGCTCGTCGACACCTACCCGGAGGTGGAGCGGCTCCGTCTAACCGACTTCAAGGTGCGCGACCTCGACTCCTCCGACGGCACCGCAGCCCGGGTCCGGGTCCTCATCGAGACCACCAACGGGGAGTCGAGATGGGGCACCGTCGGTGTCCACCAGAACATCATCGAAGCCTCGTGGCAGGCCCTGAGCGAGGGAATCCTGGTCGGGCTGCTCCGAGCCGGCAGCTGAGGTCGGCCAGCCACTTCCCAATGGGTGCCGGCCAGGTCACGTCTCGGCGAGCAGAAACTCCACCAGGGCGTCCAGCTCCTCGGTGTCGAGGGGTAGAACTGGCATGAGGGGGCTGAAACCGTCGACGACGAATGCCTCCGGGTCGAGCACGGACTGGCGTATGTAATCGTCTGCTTCCATACCTTCGACGCGGTCGCCGGCCCGATCGGCGAGACCGGTCAGGTTGGGTCCGATCTGGCCGGTAGTCGACACCCCTTCGAGGCTGTGACAGCTGGTGCAACCTTTGGTGAGGAACACGTTCCGTCCATCGATCGCCTGTGACCGCACCTGGTCGGATTGTGTGTCGACGGCGAAGACCGCCACCGTCGCCCCGGCCAACAGAACGACGATGACGGCCGTCAGGAGGATTCGGAACCGGTCAGACCACATCGGTGACCGGCAACGGACGTGTCTCGAGACGCTCCGGCGGAGTCAGTTGGACGAGGAGCAGGATGACCGCCAGCAGTGTGACGATCGGAAGCCCGACCCGAAGCGAGGCGAGCAGACCGGTTGTGCCGTCGGCTGGGGCGACCGAGATCGTCCCCAGGTCCTGTCGGATGTGTTCACCGGTGGCGACCGCCCAATGCCACTGGCCGCTCCTGGGGAGAATCACCTCTGCCGTGTAACGGCCCTCTCCGTCGTATCGGGCGTCGAAGTTGTGAGTTCCGCCATCGGGACCCTGGAACCGCACCGAGGTGGGCCCTGCGTCGATCGGCTCCTTCCCGTGGGCCAGGATGGAGAAGCTCACCGTGTGCGTGGTTCCTGCCTGGAACTCGGTGGGCACCTCGTCGAACGTGACCACCGGGATGGCACCGGCGAGGGCTGTTGCTCCGGCGGCAATGACGAGCACGGTCGTCACCGTCAGAATGCGGAAGGTGCGTCTCATGTGCGGGCTCCTCGTGTGGCTGTCAACGTCCATACACCGCCCGCACGCCAAGGGTTCCCTTGTCGCACTGGAACCGATCGGCTCCCATCGGTGTAGGAAGGGGTGAGCCATGTCGGTGGAGGGCCGCCCACTGATCGAGCAGGACCTGATCGAGAGAGCTAGGAACGGTGATGTCGCAGCGTTCGAGGAGTTGGTGCGTATGCATCAGGCGATCGCACTGCGGGTCGCCATCCTGGTGGTGGGCGATCACAGCGACGCCGAGGATGTGACCCAGGAGGCGTTCGTGAAGGCATATCACGCCCTGGGCCGGTTTCGTCAGGACAGCCCGTTCCGCCCCTGGCTTCTCCGCATCGTCCGCAACGAGGCCTTGAATCAGCGACGTCGCCTCGGCCGCCAGGACCGGCTCGGTCTGCGTCTGGCCAGCGACCGCCTCTCGGGAGGTGCGGCCCCATCTCCCGAGACGGTGGTCGTCTCTGGGGCGGATCGTGAGTCGGTGCTAGCCGCGGTGAGCGGGCTGCCGGAGCGCTACCGGCAAGTGGTCGCCCTCCGCTACCTGCTCGGTCTCTCCGAGGCGGAGACGGCGGAGACCCTCGGCATACCGGCCGGGACGGTGAAGTCCCGAACCGCCCGTGCCTTGTTCCGTCTCGAGGTGGTGCTGTCGGGCGTGATCGAAGAGGTGGGTCATGAGTAACCCCGGCCGGACCGTGGAGTCCCTCCTCGCCGATCTCGCCGATCACATCGAATGGCCCGAGCCCTCGGCTCCCTTTTTCGAGTTGACCCCACGACTGGCCGAACCCCGACCGCAGACCCCGCGTCGACGTAGCTGGATCCCGGTCACCGCGGTCCTGGCGGTCTTGGTGGCGTTGCTGCTGGTTCTCTCACCGCAGGCCCGGAAGGCAATTGCCGACCTCCTCGGTGTAGCCGGCATCGAGATCGACTTCGTGCCCGAGTTGGAGGACCCGGTCGGGGCCGGTCTCGACCTGGGCCGGCCGGTGAGCCTCGACGAGGCGGTCGAAGCGGTTGACTTCCCCGTCTCGATACCCGATTGGCCCGGCGACCCAGACAGCGTGTACCTCTCGGGGAGTCGGGTGAACATGGTGTGGGCGGGCAGGGAGAGGCTTCCGGCTTCAGGCGACACCGGTGTCGGCCTCCTCTACAGCCAGTTTCACGGAGACGGCGTCGGCGCCAGGTTCGTCAAGAGCCTGGGACCGGAATCCTCTGTGATCCCCGCCGTCGTAGCCGGCCGGAATGGCTTCTGGATCGACGGCGATCCCCATGTCATCTCTATCGAGGACGGATTCGGGCGTCGTGTCGAGGAGACGCTCAGATTGGCCGGGAACGTCCTCATGTGGGAGACCGATGAGGTCACCCACCGTCTCGAGAGCATGCTCGGCTTGGACGAGGCAATTCGCATCGCCGAGTCGATGCGTCCGGCCCACGATCGCTAACCCGGTTTGATTTAGCCCCCAGTTGCCACGACAATGGGGGCTCTCCCTCCACGGATCTGAGGTTTTTGCATGGGATCGTTGATCAAGAAGCGTCGCAAGAAGATGTCGAAGCACAAGTACCGCAAGCGTCTCAAGGCGAATCGCCACAAGCGGAAGTGACTTCGTGAAAGGACCGGCTACAGCCGGTCCTTTCCTTATGCATGGCGTCACGTATACGTGACGCCATGCATTAGGAACGCGGCACCCGGTCTTCTACAGGGCCACGGCGAGGCCGAGGATGACCAGGGCCAGGATGAGGATGGTGGCCTGGATCGTGACCCGTCGGGCCGGGAGCTGGGAGTGGGCGCCGAGGGAATGCCATATGGAGAGGATGATCGAGGCGAGGACGAGGGAGACCTTGACCAGCAGCAAGCCTCCCCACCCGTAGTCGGCCGCCTGGATCAGCCCGGTCACGACCAGGATGGTCATCGCCACCCAGGACAGGACACCGAACCTGCGGGCAATCGCGGCGAGGACGGAGCGTTCGTCGGTGACACTGCGCACTCCGGAGATGACTACGGCGAGGGTTATGAGCCCACCTACCCATACCGTCGCGGCGAGCAAATGGAGATAGAACACGAATCTCATGGGGCCCCCTAGTGGCCCGTTGCTTATGACTGTGGTGTCCTACGGCCTTCGCCGTCTGAGGGGGTCGAAGTGCGCTGCAATTCCCCGGCTGCCGCGACGCGCCTCTCCTTGCCATATGACGCCGATGGCTCGGACCAAACGCACACTATTCGATTGGCACCGGCGAGGGGGCCCGATCTTTCAGGGTTTGAGCGACGGAGCTCTAGTGGCCCCGCAGGAACTTCTCGATCTCCTCGACCAATCGGTCGCCCCGGTCGTCGTCGGCTTCCTGTTCCAACCGCTCGACGTACTCCTCCAACTCGGTGTTGCCTTCGATGGCCGCGTCCACCGTGGAGAGAAACTGCCGTGAGGCCAGGGCCAGCTCCCCGATGTCGAGGGTCACTCCACACAACTCCGATGCCTTGACGGCCAGAGCCTCGGTGGCGGGCGGATACTCCTGGTTGGACAGATAGTGGGGGACCGCGGCCCAGACCGAGATCACGTCGATCCCAGCGTTGCCCAGGGCGTGGTTGAGTACCCCCAAGATCCCGGTTGGGCCCTCGTATCCGGAAGGGAGGAGCCCGTGGATGGCGAGGTCGTCAGGTCGGTTGGCCGAGCCCACCAGGGGGACGGGCAGGGTGTGGGCCACTTGACCGATGAAGGCTCCCATGGTCACCGCCCGGGTCACCCCCATGACCTTCATCACCTCGACCACGTCGTTGGTGAACGACTTCCACCGGTAGTGGGGCTCTTCTCCGAGGAGGATCACCATGTCCCTCTCCATGCCCCGTCCGGCGTAGAGCTCATTGCGAGGCCAGGAGATGGAGCGGATCCCGGTGGCGTCGAGCTCGACGATGGGACGCCGCACCTGGAAGTCGAAGTGCTCGTCGGGGTCGATGATGGCGAACAGCTCGGCGTCGAGCTTGTTGAGGAACTCGGAGGCGGCCAGACTCGCCGACTCCCCGGCGTCACCCCAGCCTTCGAAGGCGATCAGCGCCACCGGCTCCTGGAGGACCGGTCGATCGAGCCACTGCAACGACCCCATGACTCCAACCTACACCTCGGGATGAACTAGTTGCCGGTCGTCTCGTCGTTGCGAAAACGCCTGAGCCGCAGGGCGTTCATGACCACCGAAAGTGAGGAGAAGGCCATGGCCCCCGCCGCGATCATGGGATCGAGAAGACCGGCGGCGGCGATCGGTATCGCCGCGGTGTTGTAGCCGAACGCCCAGAACAGGTTTTGCCTGATGGTACCCAGGGTGGCTGCGGCCAACTCGATCCCGACCGGCACGAGCCGGGGATCGGGGTTGAGCAGGACCACGTCGCCGGCCTCCATGGCCACACCGGTTCCGGATCCCATCGCCATGCCCAGGTCGGATCGGGTGAGCGCCGGGGCGTCGTTGATGCCGTCGCCGACGAAGACGACCGTCCGGCCCATTCCTTGCAGCCTGGCCACGAGATCGGCTTTCTCCCCCGGCAGGACCTCGGCGTGAACCTCGTCGATGCCGACCTCGCCCGCGATCCGGGCCGCGGTTCGCTGGTTGTCCCCTGTGATCATCACCGTGGTCAGACCATCCGTTCCCAGCCGGCTGACAGCCTGCGCGGCACCGTCGCGGATCGTGTCGGCGACGGCGACGACTCCTCTCGCCTCTCCATCCCAGCCGGCGAGAAAGGCGGTCTTGCCCTCGTCCTCGAGACGGGCCAGCTCCACAAGCCACCGCTCCGATATGCCCAGGCCACGGTCGGCGAGCAGCTTGGCCTTTCCCACCACGACCTCCAGGCCTTCGATCGTCCCGATCACCCCGACCCCGGCCAGGCTCTCCACCCGATCGGGAACGACGAGGTCGATCTCGGCATCGTCTGCGCCGAGGGCCACGGCCTTGCCGATGGGATGGCCGGAGGCGGCCTCTACGGAGGCGACGAGGCGGAGAAACTCCCGATGGTCACCATCGGTCGAGGCGTCGGACAGGGTCATGGCGCCCGAGGTGAGGGTCCCGGTCTTGTCGAAGACGACGGTGTCGACCTTTCCCGCCATCTCGAAGACCTCGGCCCGTTTGAACAGGATCCCCAACTCGGCCCCACGGCCGCTTCCCACCATGATGGCGGTGGGTGTGGCCAGACCGAGCGCGCAGGGGCAGGCGATGATCAGGACGGCCACCCCCGCCTGGACCGCTGCGGCGAAGTCGTTGCCCAGAGCCAGCCAGGCGATCGCCGTGCCGACGGCGATGACGATCACCACCGGGACGAAGACGGCCGAGACCCGGTCGGCGAGACGTTGGATCGGCGCCTTGGATCCCTGCGCCTGCTCCACCATTTGCACGATGCCGGCCAGCGCGGTGTCGGCGCCTACCGCGGTGGCCCGCAACTCGAGACGGCCCTCCTGGTTCACGGTTGCCCCGTAGACGGGATCACCAGTCCCCTTGTCGACGGGCAGGGACTCGCCGGTGAGCATCGATTCGTCCACCGACGATCTCCCCGATTCGATCACGGCGTCGGTCGGTATCTTCTCCCCGGGGAGCACCACCATCAGGTCGCCGGGGATCACCGCATCTGCCGGTATCAGCCGCTCACCGTCGGCTGTCACCACCCTGGCCTCCTTGGCCCCCAACTCGAGGAGACGGTGGACCGCCTCGGAGGCGCGTCCCTTCGCTCGTGACTCGAAGGCGCGACCCAGCGTGATCAGGGTCACGATGACACCGGCAGTCTCGAAGAAGACATGCTCACCGGTGGACAACGCCCAGATCGAGTAGAGGTAGGCGGCCAGCGAGCCGAGCGAGATCAGCGTGTCCATGTTGGCGCCGAGAGTGCGGGCCTGGCGGAAGGCGACCCGATGGAACTGCCATCCGCCCCAGAACACGACAGGGGTCACCAGGACTCCCTGCAAGACCCGGCTCCACTCGGTGTTGGGGCCGAACATTGCGAGCAACATGACGGGCAGGGTGAGGGCGGCGGCGATCCAGAACCTGCGCCATTGCCCGTGCTCGTGCTCGTGGTAGCGCTCGACCATGTCCCTGGGCTGTCCGCCGTCTCCACGGGGCGCGATGGCATATCCGAGCTTGGCCACCGCCGCCTCGAGAGCGGCGATGTCGACGTCGGGGCTCACCCTGACCAGAGCCGATGCCCCTGCCAGGTTGACGTTTGCGGCTTCCACCCCGTCCTGACGGCCCAGGATCCGCTCGATCCGGACCGCACAGGTGGCGCAGGTCATCCCATCGACGTCGAAGTGGATCGTGTCACGTGGCCCTGAGACGCGAGAGTCAACCGAAGACGGCGTAGCCCTGCTCCTCGATGGCCTCTTTGATCGTTCCCAGTTCTACTCGGCTGTCGTCGTAGGCGACGCGAACGGTGGCGTCGGCAATGCCAACGTCGACCGACTCCACCCCGTCGAGCGCCCCTACCGCTCCCTCGATGCTCATCTTGCAGTGGTCGCAGTGGATCTCGGGCGCTTGGAGAGTTACCTCGCTCATGCGCTCAGGCTACCGGGTGCCGGGCATTGGATACGAGTCGGCTCTGGTCGAGCCGAACCAGCTCAGGCGTCCTGACCGTCCATGATCTTGCCCCGAACCCTGGGGAAGCGAACTGGCGCGTGAGCATGGCAGTACTCGGCCTTGTTGTACTGTGAAAGTTTGGTCGAGCAGCCCTTCTTGGCGCAGACGCGTCCTTCGTTGAATCTCTTCGAAGGGCGGGTCATGCCTTTGATGGCTGCTCCTCTAACGATGTCTGTCATTTTCGGGCCCTCCTTGACCTGGGCCTGCTGGTGAAATCTGTTGGGGTGTCTCGAGTTTGTCCCTGAGACCGGATCTCCCGTGATCCCTCGTTCGCACACCACTGTGCGGGTCAACCCGTAAAGCGGCGATAAACGATCACGGCTCTTCGGATTGAGACGTCGGGAAGCCAGAAACGGTTCCCGGGATCATCCAAGTCTAGACGACGGCCTTCGGAGAGACCAGCCCTTCACGGACTGTGCACTTCTGCCTGAATGATCGGCATCCGAAACCTGGAACCTGAGGATCACTCGATTCCGAGCTTTCTCAGGAACGCGGTGTTCTCGGGCTCTCGACCCAGGAACCGGGTCAGCATCTCGTTTGCGTCCACTGATCCACCTTTCTCCAACACTTCGCGGCGGTAGGCCATTCCAACTTCTGGGTTGGTGACCCCTTCCTCCTCGAAGCGGGAGAACATGTCGTCACCGAACACCTCGGACCACATATACCCGTAGTAGGCGGCGTCATAACCGCCCATGAGATGCCCGAACGAAGCGAGTGAGAAGGTGCCTTCGTGGAACGGCAGCAGCCCGAGTCGGGCACCTTCGCGCAGGATCTGGTCCAGGTCGACCTCGGGCTCGGTCCCGTGCATGATCTGGTCCCACCAGCCGTACTGGAGCTGGCGCAGTTGGTGGATGGCCACATTCAGCTGACGGGCGGCGACCAGCTGCTCGACCAGACGATCCGGGATCGGGTCGCCACTTTCGTGGTGACGGGCGAAACGGCGCAGCACATCGGCCCGCCACACCCAATGCTGCATTATCTGGCTGGGCGCCTCCACGAAGTCCCGCTCGACGTTGGTCCCGGCGAACCGGGCGAACTCGGTTCGTCCCAAGTTCTGATGGAGCACATGGCCGAACTCGTGGAACAGTGTCTCCACCTCCCCGTGCTGGAGCAGAGACGGAGCCGAAGCGGTCGGCTTGGTGAAGTTGGCCACCATGGCACAGACCGGGTTCTGATACGACCCGTCCTCGAGCCGACGGCTCATGATCAGTGGGAACTCGGCGGCGTGACCGTATTTGCCTTCTCTTGGGAACAGGTCGAGATAGAAATGGGACAACTCCTCTCCGCTCCTCGCGTCGTGGATGGCGAAGAGACGCACCTCGGGGTGCCAGCCCTCGGGCTCGGGGATCTCACGGAATTCGAGACCGAAGGTCTCCTGAACCAGGTCGAACAGCCCGCCGAGGACCGAGTCGAGTGCGAAGTACTGGGCGACCTCGAAGGGGTCGACGCCATAGTCGGTGCGACGCTGCTGGGTGTCGTAGTAGCGCCAATCCCAGGTCTGGACCTGAGAGTCGTCGTGATCGGCGGCGAGCAACTCGGCCATGGCAGCGATGTCGACCTCCCCCTGCTTGGTCAGCGGGGGGATGAGGGAGTCGTAGAAGGCGCCGACCCGTTCGGGGTCCTTGGCCATCCTCTCCTCGAGACGGTGATGGGCCCAACTGGGGACGCCGAACTCCTCGGCGATCTCACGCCGCAGCGCCAACGCCTCCTCCAGGATCTTCCGGTTCGCCTCCACCGCCTGCGTGTTGAACTTGAACGACAGATCCTCGCGCAGGTCACGCCGCTTGGCGTTCTCCACGAACGGGATCACGTGGGGGTAGGCCAGAGTGACTTTGAGCTTGCCGGTCTCTTCGTCGGTCTCCAGTGACTCGGCGAAGCTGGGAGGAAGACCCTCCAACTCGTCCCGGGTGACCAGGATGTGGTCGTCCCACTCGTCGATGTTCTCCTGGAAGCGGACGCCCAACTCGACGAGACGCTGGGTCCGCTCCTTGACCCGGGCCCTGGCTTCGGGGGACAGGTCATGACCGGCGTGACGAAGATCTCTCAGGGTGAACTCGACGAATCGGGCCGGTTCGCCCTCCAGGCGCTTCGCCTTCTCTGTCTCGGCGTATTCCTTCACCGCGGCGTTGAGATCGTCGCGGAAGACCATCTCCACGCCGAAAGTCTCCAGCTTCTCCTCGGCTTCCTTGGCTGCCGACCGGACCTCCTTCTCCGGGTGGACGTAACCCATGAAGGCGTACCTGGTGTTTGCCTTCGATAGGACATCGGAGATCTGGTCCAAGGGGAGCATGGTGTTCTCGAAGGTCCGCTCCTCCTTGGGCGCCACGAGTTCCTCGAGGATCTGTTGCGCGTTGGCCAGGGCCGCGTCCATGCCTTTCTCGACCTTGTCTGCGGTTACGGCCGAGAAGCCGAAGTCCAACTGCGTCATCCGATTCCCACCTTGCGTAGAAACGCCTCGTTGTTCGGCTTTCTGCCCAAGAAGGCGGTCAGCATGTCGTCGGGATCCATCGACCCCCCCTTCCCGATCACCAGCTCGCGATAGGCCCGCCCCACCTCGGGGGAGGTGATCCCCTCTTCCTCGAAGCGGGAGAACATGTCGTCACCGAACACCTCGGACCACAGGTACCCGTAGTAGGCGGCGTCGTAACCGCTCATGAGATGCCCGAATGACGCGGGGTGAAAGGTCCCCTCCTGGTGGGGCAATAGGGACACCGCGGTGGACCGGAGCAGGATGGCATCGAAGTCCTTCACCTCCTCGGGGCCGTGCAATGCCTGGTCGAGGAGACCGAACTGGATCTGGCGGAGATGCCACATAGCCGAGTTGAGCCGGCGTGCCGCCACCAGCGACTCCACCAACGGCTCGGGTATCGGATCGCCCGTCTCGTGGTGCCGTGCGAAACGGGCCAGAACCTCGGGTTGCCAAACCCAGTGCTGCATGATCTGGCTGGGCGCCTCGACGAAGTCCCAGACCGTGTAGGCGCCGGAAAACCGCGCCAGCTCGCAGTGGGCAACCAGGTCGTGGAGGACATGGCCGAACTCGTGGAACAGGGTTTCCGCCTCGCTGTGCTGGAGCAGCGACGGAGTGTCCTCGGTGGGCTTGGTGAAGTTGCAGGCCATCGCAGCGATCGGGGTCTGGTAGGAGCCGTCGGCGCGTCTCTTCCCGGGCACTCCTGGGAACACCGCGGCATGGGTGAACTTGCCCTTTCTCGGGAAGAGGTCGAGATAGAAATGCCCGACCAGGTCACCGCTGTCCCGGTCGGTGACCTCGTAGACGAGCACATCTTGGTGCCACGTGGGCGCCTCGAACGGGTGGTACTCCAGAGCGAAGACCTCCGAGGTGAGCTCGAACATGCCGTCGAGCACTTGCTGGAGGGGCAGGTACTCGGCGACCTTCATCGGGTCCACCCCGTATTCGGTCTTCCGGATCTGGGTGTCGTAGTAGCTCCAATCCCACACCTGGACCTGTCGTTCGCCGGTGTCCTTCTCCAAGAGGTCCGCCACCTTGGCCTTCTCCTCCGCGCCTTTGAGGGAGAGCCGTGGGATCAGCCCGTCGTACATCTCGTCGACCCGATCTTTGCTTCGTGCCATTCGTGTGGAGAGAACCCGGTCCGCCCAGGAGTCGAAGCCGAGGAGACGGGCCATCCTCAGACGGAGCTCGACGGCCTCTTCGAGAAGGGGCCGGTTCTCCGCGACCGCCCGATTGGCATAGAGGAATCGCAGCCTTTCGCGGAGGTCGCGCCGGGCCGAGTTCTCCATGAAGGGCACGTAGTCGGGATAGGCCATGGTCACCTTGTGCGAGCCGGACTCCTCGTCGCGTTCCAGGCCCTTGACGTAGCTCTCGGGGAGACCGTCGAGGTCCTCCTCGCCGATCGGCATGAGGCTCTCGTCGTCGGCGATGTTCTTGGCGAACTGGCTCTGCAGCACGATGAGCCGGTTCGACATTTCCTCCAGCTTGGCTCGGTCCTCCTCTTCCAGGTGGTGTCCGACGAGGCGGAGGTCGGCCCTGATCGTCTCCAGGAATCGGGCCTTCTCCCCGGTGAGCCGGGCTGCCTCGTCGGTGGCTGCGAACCGTTCCACTGCCTCGTAGAGATCGGGGCGAAAGGCAAGCTCGACCGACCACGGGGAGTCGGGGAACTGCCACCAGCGGGTCAGGATCTCGTCGGCTTCGGTGGCAGCGTCGCGGACCTCCGGGTCGGGGTGGACGTGTTTCAAGAACTCGGTGTGATGCTGGGTCACCCGGATCAGGTCGATGATGTCGTCCAGGGGAGCGATGACGTCGTCGAAGGTGCTCGGAGTGTCGGGATCGGTGATCCGCCCCGCGATCTCCTCGGCAGCCTCGACCGCCCGGGCCACCTCCTCCCCGATCCCACCAACCGTCACCTTGCCGAAATCGAACATCGCGGGGACGCTAGCGAGCCGGGTTGCCACAGCGAACCTGAGGTTCCACGTAACACATACGTGACAAACTCTCTCGAGTTCAGCGGCGTGGCCTACCTAAGGTCTGCGCCATGTGGGCACTGGAACCGGGGACCCATCATCTCAACCACGGATCGTTTGGTGCAGTGCTCGAGGAGGTACTCGATCTCCAGCAAGAGTGGCGACGTAGATTCGAGGCGAATCCGAGCCGGTTCGTGTTCCATGAGCTCGATGAAGCAGTCGATCGTGCCCGCGATGCAATTGCCCGGTTCGTCGGCGCCGACCCGGCCGGAATCGCACCGGTGCGAAATGCCACTACGGGCGTGGCTTCCGTCCTCCGCTCGGTCGAGCCCTGGCTCCAACCCGGCGACCAGCTACTGACCACTGCCCACGACTACAACGCGATCCGCCAGATCCTCCGCTTCACGGCGGAGCGGACCGGAGCAGAGGTGGTCGTGGCGTCGGTGCCGTTCCCCGTCGAGAGCCCGTCCCAGGTCACGGAGACCGTCCTGGGAGCCGTCACCGACAGAACGAGGATTGCGGTGATCGACCACATCACCTCGCCCACCGCCCTGGTCTATCCCTTGGAGCAGATCGTGTCCGCCCTGGAACCGGAGGTACCGGTCCTGGTGGACGGGGCCCATGGGCCCGGCCAGGTCCCGGTCGCCCTCGACGATCTCGGCGCCTCCTGGTACACGGGGAACCTGCACAAGTGGGTCTGCGCTCCCAAGGGTGCCGCCTTCCTCCACACTCGAGGGGATCGCCTCGAGACGACCGTGCCCTCTGTGATCTCCCATGGCTACAACGCCGCCGTTGACTCGCCCGGAGAGCGTTACCGGGTCCTCTTCGACTGGCTCGGCACCGACGACTTCAGCGCCTGGGCGGTGACCCCCGACGTGCTGCGTCTGGTCGGCGGTCTGGAGACCGGGGGTTGGGAGGCGATCATGAAGCGGAACCACGACCTGGTCCTCGAGGGTCGGAGGATCCTCGCCGACGCGGTCGGCACCGAGCCTCCAGCTCCCGACGGGATGATCGGGTCGATGGCTTCGGTGCTGCTTCCCGACGCCTCCGGCCCTTCGCCTGGAGGCGAGTTGTCGCCTCTCATGGACCAGTTGTTCGATGCCGGGTTTGCCACCCTGGTGATGAATTGGCCGCAATGGCCGCGCCAACTGCTTCGTCTCTCCGCCCATCTCTACAACACGCCGGCCGACTATCGAGATCTGGCCGAGACTCTTCGAACCTGAGGCGGTTCGTTGCATATATGCAACGGGGAACCTCAGGTTCGGGGTTGGAGCCCGTCAGCGGGGTGGGGTGAACAGCGCGATGGCCTGGTCCTCGGTGAGGGATTCCGAGGGGTCGAATCCGGGGCGTTCCACTGCGGCATTGATCCCGTTCTCGGGATCGGGCGATTCCACCGGGGCGTCGCTGCCCCCGACCATGCCCACACCGGCCTCGAGCATGGAGCGGAACGGGTAGACCCGGCTCATCCGAGCCTCGCCGATCCGTTTCACCAGCCACTCTCCCTCCGAGGCGAGGAATGCGGGCTGAACCGAGGCGGTGACACCCAGCTTGGCCATCCGCTCGATGGCAGGCCCGGTGAGGAGTGAGGCATGCTCGACACGAAGACGCCACGGGTCGGCGCCCATCTCGATCAACTCCTCGTACACGTCGAGGACCCGATCGTTGGCCCGGTCCCCGATGGCGTGTATGGCGACCGATCCCCCCAGCATCATCGATGCCCTGGCCATTGTCTTGAAGTGCTCTGGGTCGAGCCGGTCGGTTCCCGTGGTCTCCGGCCGGTCGGTGTAAGGCTCGTGCAATGCCGCGGTGTGCCCCCCGAAGCTGCCGTCGGCGAAGTCCTTCCACCCGAAGAAACGGATCCTCCCCTGGGTGCGGCGGATCTTCTCGGCGGCGTCGGCCAGTTCGGCCGGGTTGGGGGCGATGACCAAGACGTCGATGTCCAGGGGCAGCTCCGGTGCCAGACGGCACAAGACGTCCAGCTCGTCAGGCACCCCACACCAGATCGGCTCGCCCACCGACACGATGCCGGTCATGGATCGTAGCCCCATCCGCCGCACGGCGCCCAGGGCGCTCAGGACGGCGCTGTCGGGAGGCCCGGTGACCTGGGGGGCGAGGGCGGAGGAGACCACCGCGATCGCCGTCTCCCGGAGCACACCGGTGGCACGCCCCGCCGCGTCGGTGTCGAACGAACCGCCCTCGGGCTGGCCAGGGTCCGCGTCGATCCCGGCCAGGGAGAGGGCGGCGCTATTGGCCACCGCCACGTGCCCGCAGTAGCGATAGAGGAGCACCGGGCGGTCGCCCACGACGTCGTCGATGTCGTTTCGGTCGGGGAGTCGACGCTCAGACACGCTCTCGTCGTTGAGACGCTGCCCGATGATCGCCCCGTCGACCTGTTCGGCCCGAGCCGCGACCCTGGACATGACCTCACCCAGGTCGGCCGCGTCCATGAGGTCCAGCCCGGCTACCAGCCCGGCGTATCCGAGGGGATGGAAGTGGTAATCGTGATACATCAGCGGAGATGAGGAGGCATCGAATCGTCGACGATCTGACGCAATTCCTCGTGGATCTTGCCATTGCTGACCACGAACGCGGCTGGTTCCAGATCGTGGGTGGCGCCGGTGCTGTCTGTCGCCGTGCCCCCGGCCTCGGTCACCAGGAGAGTCCCTGCCGCCGCATCCCACGGCTTGACCCCATGGGGACCGCCATGCTCCCAATACCCGTCGAAGCGGCCGCAGGCCACCCAGGCCATGTCGAGGGCAGCCGCACCCATCCTCCTCGTACCCCGGCTCCGGGTCATGACCAGCTCCATGACGTGGAGATAGGCACGGGCGTGCTCCTGACGGTCATAGGGAAACCCGGTCGCCAACAAGGAGTCCTGGAGAAGTGCCGTCTCGGAGACCCGGATTGGACGGCCGTTGCAGGAGGCGCCCTCGCCCTCGCCGGCGACGAATTCCTCCCCGCGGGCCACGTCGATGATCACTCCGACCAAGGGCTTGCCTGCGCTCCATAGGGCGACTGAGACCGCCACCTGCGGGACCCGGTTGACGAAGTTGACCGTTCCGTCGAGTGGGTCGACGATCCAGACCCGTTGCCCGCGCCAGTCGGCCCCTCCGCCCTCCTCGGCGAGGATGTCGTCGCTCGGGAAGTGGGTGGTGATGACCGCCTTGATCGCCTCTTCCGCCTCCCGGTCGACGACGGTGACCGGGTCGACCGCGCCCTTCAGCTCGGTGGCGAAATCGTCTTCGAAGCCCTGCTGGACCACCTCGGCACCGGCCCGGGCCGCTCGCACCGCTACCCAAGCATCACCTTCCCACATACGCCCAGGATACGGGTCAGGGACGCGTTCCTAATGCTTGGCGTCACGTATACGTGACGGGCTGCATAAAGAAGGGGCGCAGGCATACCCTCCAGCCGGTGATCGGCGGTCTCCTGGTGCTCGCCGGCGGCGTCGTCTCCGCCCTCGCCTTTCCCAGATTCGGGCCGGGCTGGCTGATCCTGCCCGGTGTGACCCTGTTCCTCGCCGGGCTCCGCATCGCGGGCAGCCGGGCACAGGGTCTGGCCTATGGCACCCTCTACGGGCTCATCTTCTTTGCTGGTGTCATCTGGTGGATCTCAGAGCTCGGCCTGATCGCGGTGACGCCCCTGGTGATAGTCCAGGGCGCCTATTTCGCGCTCTACGGATGGTGGCTGGCCCGGTACAACGAACGCCCGGCGGCAACCTGGTTCGGTCTCGCCGTCGGTGGATGGGCGGTGATGGAGTTGATCCGGTACCGGTTCCCCTTCAACGGGTTCGAATGGGGCGCTGCGGGTTACGGCCTCTCCGACCAGGTTTGGGCGCGGGAGCTGGCGCCTTTGTACGGGACAACCGGTGTCACCGTCATGGTGGTTCTCTTGGCAGCCGCCCTGGTCACCCTCATCCGGCGCCCACGGAACTGGTGGCTGGCGGTGCCGGTCCCGTTGCTGGTGCTGGCTTCGTGGCTTGCGTGGCTCCAACCGGAAGGAGGTGAGCTCGCCGACCAGCGGATCGCCATCGTCCAGGGCTCGACCCCCTGTCCCTTCGAGCACTGTGCCCCCGACGAGCGTCTGCGCACCTTTCAGCAGCATCTGGAGCTGACCCGAACCATCGAGCCCGGGTCGGTGTCCTTCGTGGTGTGGTCGGAGGGATCGACCGGCTCGTCCAATGCCGACCCGGTCCAGAACCCCGAGATCGGCGAGGCCATCGCAGCCGAGGCACGACGGATCGGAGCCTGGCTCCTGGTGGGGAGCGACCGCCCGCTGAACGAGACCCATTGGGTCAACGCCAACGTCCTCTTCGACCCCGAAGGCGAGATCGTCGGCGAGTACCAGAAGCAGCATCCGGTCCCGTTCGGGGAGTACATCCCGTTCCGGCCACTCTTCGAGTGGATCCCCGACCTGGACCAGGTTCCCCGGGACATGGTTCCCGGTGACGGGCCGGTGGTCTTCGACCTCGGACATGATGTCCACCTTGGCTCGGTCATCTCCTTCGAAGGTGGGTTCTCCCGATACATGAGACAACAGGTGGACGCCGGCGCCAACGTTCTCGCCGTGCTGACCAACGAGGGCTCCTATGGCACCACCCCCGGGTCGGATCAGTTCATCGGCATGACCCGGATGCGGGCCGCCGAGCTGGGTCTCGACGTCATACATGCTGCTGTCACCGGCAAATCCACGATCATCGCCGCCGGAGGGGCGATAGAGGACGAGACCGGGCTGGGCACCCGGGAGATCCTCTACGGGGTCGTCGCGGGACGAGCGCAAGCTTCCATCTACGCCGCCACGGGCGATCTCCTCATGTACTCGTTGGCGCTGGCCGGTGTGATCACCTGGTGGCGGGCGGCCCGGCCGCTGGTAGCTTCCGCCCCGGAAACTGACGAGGAGGAGTGAGACCCGATGTCCCAGGCCCTGGAGAACCTGCTCTCTGAAGACCGCAAGTTCGAGCCGTCGCCCGAGTTCGTCGCGCAGGCCAATGCCGGTTCCGGGATCCACGCCGAAGCCGAGGCCGACTACCTCGCCTTCTGGCAGAAGCAGGCATTGACTCGGATCACCTGGCACACCGAGCCCACCCAAGTGCTCGACGACTCGAATCCGCCTTTTTACAAGTGGTTCGCCGACGGCCGGCTCAACATCTCCTTCAACTGCCTCGATCGCCATCTCGCCGATCACGGCGACCAGGTCGCCTACCACTGGGTGGGTGAGCCCGGCGACACCCGGACCCTCACCTACCGGGAGCTCCACTCCGAGGTGTGCCGATTCGCCAACGGTCTGATGAGCCTCGGCTTGGAGAAGGGCGATCGTGTCGCCATCTACATGGGGATGGTCCCCGAGCTCCCCATCGCCATGCTCGCCTGCGCCCGGCTCGGCCTGGTCCACTCCGTCGTGTTCGGTGGCTTCTCCTCCGACGCCCTCTCCAGTCGGATCCTCGATGCCGCCGCTCGGGTAGTGATCACCCAGGATGGCGCCTGGCGCGGAGGCAACGTGGTCCCGCTCAAGGAGAACGCGGACATCGCCCTGAGCAGCACCCCGGACGTCGAGCACGTCATCGTCCTCCGACGCACCGACCACGGGGTCGACATGGTCGACGGCAGGGACATCTGGTGGCACGACCTGGTCGAAGGGCAGGGTATGGAGTGTGAGCCGGTGATCCTCGATGCGGAGGACCCGCTCTACATCCTCTACACCTCGGGGACCACGGGGAGGCCCAAGGGCATCGTCCACACCCAGGCCGGCTACCTGACCGGGATCGTCACCACCCACGACTATGTGTTCGATCTGAAGCCCGACACCGACGTCTACTGGTGCGGTGCCGACATCGGCTGGGTGACCGGTCACAGCTACATCGTCTACGGCCCCCTCTCCAACCGAACCACCAGCGTCATGTACGAGGGAGCGCCCAACTTCCCCGATCTCGACCGGCTGTGGCAGATCATCGAGGACTACGGAGTCACCATCTTCTACACCGCCCCCACCGCAATCCGAACCTTCATGAAGTGGGGAGACCAGCACGTCACCAAGCACGACCTGTCCTCACTTCGCCTGATCGGGACCGTTGGGGAGCCGATCAACCCCGAGGCGTGGGTGTGGTACCAGCAGACGATCGGCGGGGGGCGTTGCCCGGTGGTCGACACCTGGTGGCAGACCGAGACGGGGGCGATCATGATCACACCGCTTCCCGGCGTCGTTCCGACCAAGCCAGGCTCGGCCACCATCCCCTTCCCCGGCATCTTCGCCGACGTCGTCGACGAGGAGGGCCACTCGGTGCCCCTCGGTGGTGGGGGGTATCTGGTCATCACCCGTCCCTGGCCGGCGATGGCGAGGACCATCTACGGCGACGACCAGCGGTTCGTCGACACCTACTGGTCCCGCTTCCCGGAACGGTATTTCCCCGGCGACGGAGCCAAGCGGGACGAGGAGGGGTATTACTGGCTGCTGGGCCGGGTCGACGACATCATGCTGGTCTCCGGGCACAACATCTCGACCACCGAGGTCGAGTCGGCCCTGGTCTCCCATGTCGCCGTGGCAGAAGCGGCAGTGGTCGGCCGCAAGGACGACCTGACCGGGCAGGCGATCGCCGCCTTCGTAACGTTGCGCATCGACGTGGTCGGCGACGAGGACCTTCTCGACGAGCTACGCGATCACGTTGCCCACACTCTCGGCCCAATCGCGAAGCCCAAGTCGATCGTGTTCACCGACGACCTCCCCAAGACCAGGTCGGGCAAGATCATGAGAAGACTGCTCCAGGACATCTCCGAGAACCGTCAGCTCGGCGACGTGACCACATTGGCCAACGAGGCGGTGGTCACCGAGATCGCGGCCAAGTCGTCGGCCGAGGAGGACTAGTGCACCGACTCGCAAGTCTCGCGCATGTCCCGCCGGCCGCTACACGCACAGAACTAACGAGCCGGAGCACTAGCCGAGGATCACCGCCAGGAACCAGATGGCGGCGATGATCAACCCGGCGGCGAGCTCGATGCCGACCGAGGCGGCGACCGCTCCGAGGCTGCTTTTGGTGGAGGGCCACGCTCGCTCGCGCCCCACCCTGGATTGCTCGCTGAGATAGATCGTCGCCACGAACCCGATAGGCGCCCCGATCCCGGGGATGACGAACAAACCGACGATGGCGGCGGCCGTGGCGAGGAGGAGGGTGCGGTTGGGGATACCGACCTCGTTGAGCTTTCGCTTCGGGATGGCGTACTTGACGTAGGTCCCGATGGCGGCGATCACGATGGCGGCGATGGCCACACCCCACCCCAGCGGGGACCCCTTGAGGACAGCCCAGATGAGGATGACAACCAGTTCGAGGGCGAGTCCGGGGAGGACGGGTAGGACTATGCCGAATAGGGAGACGACGATGACGAGGCCGACCGCCAGCTCGCCCAGTTCGTCCATTGCCGGATCGTAGGGCCCGTGGCGACCGCTGGCCCGGTCAGCCCTCGGCCAGGGCCGACACGGCGGCGGAGGCTCCCTTCAGGACCGGCTCGCCATGGCCGAAGAGCGCCACCTCGTAGGAGAACCCGGCCAGCTTGCGCACCGAGCCGAGGGCAAGGTCCATGTCCTCGGCAAAGGACGGGTCGGGGCCACCGACGCCGCCATCGGCGCCGACCATGGCATCGCCGGCGACCAGGATTCCGGCCGAGGCGTCCAGGATGCAGATGTGCCCCGGCGTGTGTCCCGGGCTGGCGATGACTTCGAGATCGAAGACCCGGTCGCCGTCCCCCACGGACTGGGGGGCGACGGCCGAGGCGATCTCGGGGATGTCGGCCTCGCCCGCATAGAGGCTCGCCCCTGGGGCCCTCTCCATCACCGCATCGACGCTGCCCACGTGATCGGGGTGCTTGTGGGTGAGGATCACGTGCCCCACCTCCCCCCAGGTCAGGCCGGCTTCGCCCAAGGCGGCGTCGATGGCATCGGCGCTCCCATCGACACCCGTGTCGACCAGCGCCGCCTCCCTGCCCCGGTACAGGATGTAGGCGGACACGAAGTCGAGGTTCACCCGCTGGAATGCGGTGGCGGTCGGAGCCGTGGTCGTCCCGGACTGTTCCGAGGTCGAAGTGGCGCCGCCGGTCGTGGTCGGCGACGGAGGGGCGGTCGTCGAGGCAGAGGCTCCGGCGGTCGTGGCGGTCGTGCCGGTGCCGGCAGGATCCGAGCAGGCGGCGGTGCCGAAGACGACGACGGCGAGACCGGCCTTGCCCATCTCGGCGATCGCCATGCGGCGATTGAGGAGGCGATGAGTGGTCATTCGATCCTTCCCGATTCGGGACGGGCGGCCAAAGCTATCGCCGTTCGAAGAATGTGTAGCGTCCGGCCGATGGTTACCAAGATCACCCTGGCCGAGACCGATCTCCCCACCCACTGGTACAACATCGTCCCGGATCTGCCTGTGCCGCCGCCTCCGGTGCTGCACCCGGGCACCCACGAGCCGGTCGGGCCCGACGACCTCGCCCCCCTCTTCCCGATGGACCTCATCCTCCAGGAGGTGAGCAGCGAGCGGTTCATCGAGATACCCGAGGAGGTCAGGGAGGTCTACCGGATGTGGAGGCCGACTCCGATGTACCGGGCGCACAACCTGGAGAAGCTGATCGGCGGGCCGGCCCGTATCTACTACAAGTACGAGGGCGTCAGCCCGGCCGGTTCGCACAAACCGAATACCGCCGTCGCCCAGGCCTACTACAACGCCAAGGCCGGGGTGAGGAAGCTGTCGACCGAGACCGGAGCCGGTCAGTGGGGCTCGGCCCTCTCCTTCGCCTGCGCTCTGTTCGGGCTCGAGTGCGAGGTGTACATGGTTAGGGCCTCCTACGACCAGAAGCCCTACCGCAAGGCGATGATCGAGACCTGGGGAGCGTCGGTCTACTCCTCACCGTCGGACCGCACCGAGGCCGGGCGCAAGATCCTGGAGGCCGACCCCGATACGTCGGGAAGCCTGGGAATCGCCATCTCCGAGGCGGTAGAGGTGGCGGCGACCAACGAGGACACCAAGTACTCGCTCGGCTCGGTCCTCAACCATGTCCTGATGCATCAGACCGTGATCGGTGAGGAGGCGTTGAAGCAACTCGCCCTCGTCGAGGAGACGCCGGACGTCATCATCGGCTGCACCGGTGGCGGGTCCAACTTCGCCGGGTTCAGCTTCCCCTTCGTGAGAGAGAAGCTGGCCGGGAAGATGGCTCCGGTGATTCGGGCGGTGGAGCCGGCGGCAGCGCCCTCGTTGACCCGGGGCAGCTACCAGTTCGACTTTGGCGACACCGTGGGAATGACACCGCTGGTCAAGATGCACACCTTGGGGCACGACTTCGTCCCAGATCCGATCCATGCCGGGGGTTTGCGTTATCACGGGATGGCTCCTCTGGTCTCCCTGCTCAAGGAGGAGGGGATCATCGAAGCCGAGTCGCTGCATCAGAACGAGACGTTCGAGAAGGCGGTCCAGTTCGCCCGCACCGAGGGGATCATCCCTGGGCCCGAGCCCACTCACGCGGTGGCTTCGGCGATGAAAGAGGCGGAGCAGGCCAAGGAGTCGGGCGAGGAGAAGGTGATCGTGTTCAACCTGTCCGGCCACGGCCACTTCGACATGGCCGCATATCAGGAGTACCTGGGTGACAGCCTCGTCGACTACGAGCACCCGGCGGAGCGCATCGCCGCCGCCATGGAGCGGGTTCCGGTGGTGGGCGGGTAGACCCGCTTCCTAATGCATGGCGTCACATATACGTGACGCCATGCATTCGGTTCGGGTCGAGGGGAACCGAGCGTGGACCCGGTAGCGAACGTTATGCAGTGCGTCACAAATGCGTGACGCACAGCATTAGGAAGCGCGGGACTTCTCCCAGCTGGTGAGTCCCTGGTCCACCAGGTCCACGGCCCATTCCAGCTCGTCGGTGGTGGTGATCAGAGGGGGCACGAACCGGATCACGTTGTGGTCGGGCCCGCACGCGATGATGATCAGCTCCCGCTCCTGCACATAGGCCTTGAGATAGTCGAAGGCCTCGCCATCCGGTGTTCGGCTCTCCGGGTCAGTCACCAGCTCCAGTCCGATCATCAACCCCAGGCCACGTAGATCGCCTACCGTCGGATGGCGCCCTGCCACCTCGCCGAGAAGGTCGAAGGCGTGCTTGGACAGGTCTCGAGCATGGGGGAGCAGTCCATCGAGAGTCTCCATCACCGCTACCGAAGCCGCGACGGCCACCGGATTGCCCCCGAAGGTGGTGCCGTGGGCTCCCCTGGGCCAGGCGTCGATCATCTCCCGGGAGGCCCCATAGGCGGAGAGGGGAAAGCCGTTGGCGATGCCCTTGCCCATCGCCAATACGTCGGGCTTGGCATCGAAATGGTCGGAGGCGAACCACTCCGCGGTGCGTCCGAACCCTGTCTGCACCTCGTCGTACACCAGCTTGATGCCGTGCTCGTCGCCGAGGCGTCGCAGTTCGGATAGGAATCGGGCCGGGGCGGGGTAATAGCCGCCCTCGCCCTGCACCGGCTCGACCAGGAAGCACGCAATGTTCTGAGGGGACACCACGTGCTTGAACACGAGTCGCAACTCCTCGAGGGAATGGTCGGTCGCCTCGTCCTCGCTCATCCCCCAGCGGTAGGGGTGCGGAAACGGGGCGACGAACACCGAGCCCAACATGGGGTGATACCCGTCCCGGTATTTGGCATTGGACGTGGTGTAGCTGACCGCTCCCATGGTGCGCCCATGGAAGGATCCGCGGAACACCATCACACCCTGACGGCCGGTCACGTACTTGGCCAGCTTGACCGACGCCTCCACCGCCTCGGCGCCGCCGTTGGCGAAGGCGAACTTTTCGATCCCGGGGGGTGTGATCTCGCGGAGCCGTTCCGCCGCCTCGACGACGGCGTCGTATCGGACGACGGCGCCGGAATGGATCAGCCTGTCGATCTGGGCGTGGGCGGCCGCCACCACTGCGGGATGACCGTGCCCCAGATTGGTCACTGCAATGCCGCAGGCGAAGTCGGCGTAACGCCGACCGTCTGCGTCTGTTATCCAGATCCCCTCACCTTTGACCGCGTGGATCTCGGTGTCGAAGCCGATCACCGGCGCGATCACGTCCTTGTGCCGGCTTACCAAGTCGCTCATGAGCCCGATGCTAATGGGGGCGCATACGCACGAAGACCTGGACAACCCTGATCAGGCGTCGGCCCCGCTCACCTGGGGCGGGGTACCTTCCCGGCCATGGCCGTCGTGCGCAGCAATCGGGTGGTGGTCGGGGAGGAGGTGCGCCCGGCGTCGATCTCGATGGAGGAAGGGATCGTCCACGCAGTGGACGACCGGCCCGCCGACCTCGACTTCGGGGACCTGGTGATCATGCCCGGTCTAGTCGATTCCCACGTCCACGTGAACGAGCCGGGCCGGACCGAATGGGAGGGCTTCGCCACGGCTACCCGGGCGGCGGCGGCCGGGGGGACGACCACGATCGTCGACATGCCCCTCAACTCGATCCCACCCACGGTGAGCAGCGACGCCCTTGCCGAGAAGAGGGCTGCGGCCGAGGGCAAGCTCGCGATCGACGTCGCCTTCTGGGCCGGTCTCGTCCCCGGTTCCGAGGGCGAGATCGGGCGTCTCGTGGCCGAAGGCGTCTGCGGCTTCAAGTGCTTCCTGGTCGACTCCGGCGTCCCCGAGTTCCCCCCTATGAGCGTCGACCGGCTTGGGGCCGCCCTCCCCACACTGAGACAACACGACGTGCCCGTCCTCGTCCACGCCGAGGACCCGGCCCGGATCTACCCAATCGAAGGAGACCCGACCCAGTACACGGCGTACTTGTCGACCCGCCCGGCCGAAGCCGAGGCAGCGGCGGTGGAAGTGGTTGCCGGGTTGGCTCGGGTCTCGGGGGTAAGGATGCACGTCCTCCACCTCTCCTCGAAGGAGGCCGTCGCCGCCGTCGGCGCCGCTCCAGGTTCGCTGAGCGGGGAGACCTGTCCCCACTACCTGACCTTCTGTGCCGAGGAGATCGCCTCGGGGGCGACACCGTTCAAATGCGCCCCTCCGATCCGCACCGCCGAGCACCGGGAGGCGCTGTGGCGGGGACTGGAAGAGGGAATGCTGAACATGGTCGTCTCCGATCACTCCCCGGCCCCAGCCGCGGACAAGCACCTCGGAGAGGGGGACTTCGGGAAGGCGTGGGGCGGGATCGGGTCGCTACAGCTCCGTCTTCCTGCCACCTGGTCCGGGGCCGCCGCCAGGGGAGTGAGCCTGGAGCGTCTCACACGCTGGCTGGCCCTGGAGCCGGCTCGTCTCGCCGGTCTCGACGCACGCAAGGGCTCGATAGAGATCGGGAAGGACGCCGACCTGGTCGTGTGGGACCCAGACGGTGTCGTCGAGGTCAGGGGCAAGGACCTCGAGCACCGTCACAAGACCACCCCCTACGAGGGTATGAGGCTGAGAGGCACGGTGGTGGCGACGATTCTCGGCGGAGGGGCGGTCTTCGCCGACGGAATGGTGAGCCCGGGCCGTGGCAGGATGTTGCGACGAGATGACCGATCTGATCTCTAGTGCCGTGGGTGGCCGCATCGTGGCGTGCAACGACGAGTTCTTCGCCGAAGCGGTCAACCTGATCCAATCCGCCGACCCGGTGTGGCGGGAGGGGCACTACACCGACCGGGGAAAATGGATGGACGGTTGGGAGACCCGGCGCCGCCGCGACCCCGGGCATGATTGGTGTGTTGTCGCCTTGGGCATCCCGGGGCGGGTCCGGTCGGTGACGGTGGACACTTCACATTTCACCGGGAACTACCCGGAAGCGTTCTCCGTGGATGCCTGCGGCGCCGGATCCGACGATCGGCTCGAGGGGGCGACATGGGTTGAGATCCTGCCTCGCACCGAGTTGGCCGGGGACGCGACGGTCACTTTCCAGGTCGACGACACGCACAGGATCACCCATCTCCGGCTCAATATCTACCCCGACGGAGGGGTGGCCAGGCTCCGGGTCCACGGGGACCCCATCCCGGGAATGACCGTGGTGTGCCCCGAGGCCTCCTCGACCGACCTGGTGTCCTCACTCGTGGGCGGAGAGGCCATCGACGCCTCCGACGTCCACTATTCGCCCCCTTCCAACCTGCTCAGGCCCACCGAGCCCGCCGGGATGTGGGACGGGTGGGAGACCAGGCGACGCCGCGGGCCCGGCAATGATTGGGCGACATTCCGCCTCGGGCTGCCCGGAGTCGTGGAGAAGGTGGAGGTGGACACCCGTCACTTCAAAGGCAATGCACCTGGATGGGTCTCGATCCGTCTCTCCGACGATGGCGAGACTTGGGAGGAGCTCGTGTCCCGGGCCGAGATCCATCCCGACCAGGTCAATCTCGTGCCGATCGAATCGCCCGCGCCGGCCGCCTTCCTCCGCCTCGACATCCACCCTGATGGCGGGGTGGCCCGGCTCCGGGTGCGGGGGACTCCCGACCCTGATGCGGCAGGCGGCCTCCGTCTCGTCTACGTCAACTCGCTCTTCGACGATGAAGCCGGTCGCCTCTTCCACACCGCCTGCTCCGCCGAGACCTGGGTGACCCGGATGACGGCGCGACGTCCCTACCTCGAAGTGGGGTCGCTGTTCTCCGCCGTCGAGGCCGTCTTCGACGAGTTCGGTGAGGACGACTGGCTGGAGGCATTTGCCGGCCACCCCAGGATCGGGGAGCGCGGGGACGAGGCTGCCAATCGGGAGCAGGCCGGGACGGCGGTCGCCGAGGAGTCGGTGCTCGCCGAGCTGGCCGAGGTGAACCGGGATTACGAACGGGCGATGGGTTTCACCTACATCGTGTACGCGACGGGTAAGACGGCCGAGGAGATGCTCACTCTCGCCAAGAGCCGTCTCGGCAACAGTCGTGAGGAGGAGATCGCGATCGCCGCCGGGGAGCAGAGAGCGATCACGGCGACCAGACTGCGTCGAATGTTGTGCATGGGAGAACGCTGATGGCCGGTCTGAGCACCCATGTCCTCGACCTGGCCGGGGGTCGGCCCACCGAGGGGATGACCGTGACCCTGGAGCGGTCGATCGATGACGGGTGGGAGCAGGTGGGAGAAGGGGTCACCGACGGAAACGGCCGCATCGGCGCACTGGGGGATGCGCTGGTCTCGGGTGTCTACCGGCTGGTCTTCGCCACCGGGGATGCCGGAAACGCCCTCTATCCCGAGGTGCATCTCATCGTCGATATCGAAGCCGACGAGGAGCACTATCACGTGCCCCTTCTCCTCAGCCCCTACGGGTTCACCACATATCGAGGGAGCTGACGTGGCCAGGCTGGACCGGAGCAGATGGGGCAAGAGCGACGTTCGAGTGTCCAAGGTCCATCGCTCCGAATCCGGCGACGACTTCTCCGACCTGAGTGTGCAGGTGCTCCTCGAGGGTGACGTCGAACCGGCACACACGATCGGGGACAACAGCGCCGTCCTCCCCACCGACACCATGCGCAACACGGTGTACTGCTTGGCCCAGGAACACCTCGGTCGGGACCTGGAGGCTTTCGCTGCCCTGCTCTGCGACCACTTTCTCGACCGGGATCAGGTCACCGGGGCCACCGTCACCATCGTGGAGCGTCTCTGGTCGCGGGTCGGTCCCTACGGGTTCACCGGCGGTGGCTCGGAACGGCGCACAGCCCGGGTGAGGAAATCTGACGAGACCACGACCTGGGCCGGGGTCGAGGGTCTGGTCGTCCTCAAGACCACCGGCTCGGCCTTTTCCGGATTCCCCCGTGACGAGTTCACCGTGCTCTCCGAGGCCGAGGAGCGGATCCTTGCCACCTCGGTGACCGCCAACTGGCGTTACACGACTCTCCCCGAGGACACCACCGCGACCTGGGCGACAGCCCGGGGCACCCTGGTCGACGGTTTCTTCGGTGAGTGGTCCGCGTCGGTCCAGCATCAGGGCTGGCTGATGGGTGTGGCCCTGCTCGACGCCGTGCCCGAGACCGATCGGGTCGACTTCCATCTGCCCAACCAGCACCATCTCCCTTTCGACGTCTCCCGCTTCGGGATGGACGACCGGGGCACCGTCTTCCAGCCGGTGTCCGAGCCCTACGGCGATATCGGGCTCACCGTCATCCGCTGAGCGACTGCGAGGTCCGTCCCTCCAGGATGGCCAGGAACGAGCGGGTGCGAATTTCGTCGAGGGTCAGGCCGGTGCGGGAGGTGGCCTCGTCTTCGTCGATCGCCCCGCAGTTGATGGCGCGAAGGAAGTAGTTGAGCAGACCTTGGCCTGTGGCGGCGTCGTCGAATACCTCGCCGACGAGCGTCGCCTGCGCCGCCGATTCGACGAAGTTCGACAGCCGCTGCCCCGCCTGGTCGAGTCCTTCGAGGAAGAAGGCGTAGACCGCGGCATAGCGGGTAGGGAACTGGGCCGGGTGCAAATCCCAGCCCTGGTAGTAGCCATGCATGAGCGAATGCCTGATGTGCTCGTAGTGGAGACGCATCGCATCGTTCACTGTCCGTCGGTTCTCCTCCACCTGCTCCGGGCTCAGGTCCTCGCCTCGGTGGGTGGGCACCGGCATGACATTGGTCGCCCCGTCGGAGATCCACACTCCGGAGCCGGCCAGGCTCACCTGAAGGGCATGTCGGGCGAAATCGCACGCGGGGTGGGTCATGGTCTGATAGGCCGCGGTGATGCTCAGCGAGGCGGTGTAGTCATATGTGCCGAAATGGGCGCCACGAACCCTTCCCTGGCCGGCGTCGACGAATCTGCGAACCCCGGCGTTGCCGTCGCGGTCGACGATCGTCTGTGGTGTCTCCACCATCAGCTCGACCGGGATCGGGTCGATACCGAGGGCCTGCTCCAGCTCGCCAAGCGCCTCGGCCAGAACGACGACCTGTTCACCGTCCTGGATCTTGGGCAGGGTCACCGTGAAGCCTTCGGGGAGCCGTCCGCCCTTCTCCATGGCAGTGGTGATGAACAGGTCGAGCGTGCGCAGGGCGCGCCGGTGCAGTTCCCCGGAGAGCGACTTGATCCGGATGCCGGTGAACGGGGGAAGCGTTCCCGCCGCCATGCCCTCGGCGAGCTCCCTAGCTGCCGAACCGGCATGGCCGTCCTCCTCGTCGTCGGGTCGGTGCCCGTACCCGTCCTCGAAGTCGATCCGAAAGTCCTCCACCGCCTCCCGGCCGAGCTTGTCCACCACGAGGGTATGGACCCTTTCTGCCAGATGGTCGGGGAGATCGACGATGCTTGCCAGGTCCTCAGCTGTCGGCGCCCACGCCTCCAGGGAGCTCATCGCCAGCTCGCCGAGCCTGGTGGCGGTGCCGGCTGAGAAGAGGTGGGCACCCCCGTATACGGTGTGCACCGGCTGCCGTTCCGGGCCTTCGCCGGGAAAGTCCCGTCCCAGGCGGGCGGCGACGATGCCGAGCCGCTCTCCCCAGCGTGTCATCGAGTCGTCATGCAAGGTCATGGTGGGCGACTCTATGTAGAGCTGTAGCTTGAGGACGATGGGAACGCTGCTGGCCCGAAACGCGACCGTGATTGCGACGATGGATGGCCAGGAGATCGAGGACGGGGCGATCCTGGCTCGGGACGGTTGGATCGAGCAGGTGGGACCGACCGCCGAGTTGCCTGGCGAAGCCGACGAGATCGTCGACCTGAGCGGTCACGTCGTGCTCCCTGGTCTGGTCAACACCCACCATCATCTGTATCAGACCTTGACCCGGGTGATTCCGGCAGCGCAGAGCTCGGGGTTGTTCGACTGGCTGCGCGCCCTCTACCCGATCTGGGCCGGGATGACCCCCGATCATGTCCGGGTGTCGACCCGGCTCGGTCTGGCAGAGCTTGCATTGAGCGGCTGCACCACTGCCTCGGATCACCAATATCTGTGGCCCAACGGATCCCGGGTCGACGACGAGATCGAGGGGGCGGCTCCGGTGGGTATCCGCTTCCATGTCTCCCGGGGATCGATGAGCCTCGGTGAGTCGGAGGGCGGGCTGCCCCCGGACTCGGTGGTGGAGTCCGAGGAGCGGATCCTCGAGGATTCGAGACGGGTGGTCGGGCAGTATCACGACCCCGCACCCGGGGCCATGACCCGGGTCGTCCTCGCTCCCTGCTCGCCGTTCACCGTCACCGGCGGGTTGATGACGGCCACGGCCGAGCTGGGGCGGGAGCTGGGGGTGACCCTGCACACCCACCTCGCCGAGACCTTCGACGAGGAGGGGTTCTGCCTCGAGCATTTCGGGAGGCGACCGGTCGAGTACATGGAGGACCTGGGTTGGTCCGGGCCCGACGTCTGGTACGCCCACGCCGTCCACGTGGCCGGCGACGAGGTCGACCGCATGGGTCAGGCAGGGACGGGCGTCGCCCACTGCCCGACTTCGAACATGCGTCTCGCCTCCGGGCTCGCACCCGTCACCCGTTACCTGAAGGCCGGGGTGCGGGTCGGGCTCGGCGTCGACGGGTCGGCCTCCAACGACTCCTCGCACATGATGAGCGAGGCGAGACAGGCTCTGCTCCTCAATCGGCTGGCGGTGTCGCCCGGTTTCGGCTCCGGCCCCCAGCTGACCGCACGGGAGGCCCTGCAGCTGGCCACGGTGGGTGGGGCGCGGGTGTTGGGCCGGGACGACATCGGGAGGCTCGCCCCCGGGCTGGCCGCCGACTTCGTCGCCTACGACCTGAACCGGATCGAGTTCGCCGGTGCCCTCCACGATCCCGTGGCGGCCGTGGTCATGTGCGCCCCCGTCACCGTCGACCACTCCTGGGTGGGGGGTCGCCGTGTGGTCCAGGACCGCCACCTCACCAACCTCGACCTCCCGCCGTTGCTCGAGGAGCACAACGGGCTCGCCGCCCGCCTGTGAGGGTGGGCGGCGCCCGGCGGCGAACGGCGGCGGCGGCGGCGGCGAACCTGAGGTTCTACGTCGCATATGCGTTACGAACTCTCTCCGGTTCGGGACGGTCCCGATGCTCTTGTCGAACTCGAGAGGATTCGTTGCATATATGCAACGGGGAACCTCAGGTTTCGGGGGGAGGGCCACCCGTCTCCTGGGCACACGCGGGAACACAGAACTAACTTCTCCGCCCAGTGGAGATCGTGCACCCGACCTCGATCGAAGAGGCGCTCGCAGGAATGACCGAAGACGTGACGCCCCTGGCCGGGGGCACCGACCTGATGGTCGACGTCAACTTCGGGCAGGCCAGCCCGGAGCGGGTCATGGGGTTGAGGCGGTTGGAGGAGCTGAAGGAGTGGGAGGGGCATCGGATCGGCTCCGGTGTCACTTGGAGGCGGATCGAGCGTGATGGCCCCCAGGGCCTCGCCGAGGCCGCCCGGACCGTCGGTTCGCCCCAGATCAGGAATGCAGGGACCATCGGCGGGAATCTGGGCACCGCCAGCCCCGCCGGTGACGGTCATCCCTTTCTCGCTGCGGTCGACGGATCGGTCGAGCTCGCCTCCTCCACCACCACGAGGACCCTGCCCTGGTCCGACTTCTTCGTCGGTGTGAAGAAGACGGCACGCCGGTCCGACGAACTGATCACGGCGGTCAGCCTTCCCGACCAACTGCCGGAGCGCCAGGCCTTCGGGAAGATCGGCGTCCGCAATGCGATGGTCATCGCCACGGTCTGCGCCGTGGTGACCAGGGCCGACGACGGCCGGGTCACCGTCGCCCTCGGCTCGGTTGCCCCGACACCGATCCGGGCTTCCCGCGCCGAGTCCATGATCTCGTCGGCGACGAGACCCACCGATGCCGACCTCGCCGAATTCCAACGTCTCGTCTCCGAGGAGGTACGGCCGATCAGCGACCACCGGTCCACGGAGGAGTACCGGCGGCACGGGGCCGGGGTCCTGGCCCGCCGTCTCCTTGAGAGGTGTCTCCGGTGATCGTCGAGTTCTCGGTCAACGGCGAGGAAGTGAGTGCCCGGGTCACCCAGCCGGGAAGCCTCCTCGACCTGCTTCGCGACGACCTCGGCCTTCCCGGCTCGAAGGATGCTTGCGAACAAGGTGAATGCGGCTCCTGTTCGGTGATCCTCGACGGTGAGCTGGTGTGCTCGTGTCTTGTGATGGCGGCCGACGTGGCCGGCTCGTCACTGACCACCGTCGAGGGGATCGGCTCCGAGGAGGCCATGCATCCGGTCCAGGAGGCTATGCACCGGGCCGGGGCGGTGCAGTGCGGCTTCTGCACCCCGGGCTTCGTTGTCGCCGCGGTCGACCTGTTCGGCCGCAACCCGAGCCCCACCCCGATCGAGATCAAGGAGGCGTTGGCCGGAAACATCTGTCGCTGCACGGGCTATGGAGCGATCCTGCGCGCCCTGGAACAAGTCGCCTCGGAACCGGGACGATGACCACCAGCACGACGAGACGCAGGGTCACCGGGGGGACGGTGGGTCAGTCACCGCCGCGTTCCGACGGTGTTCCCAAGCTGCGCGGTGAGTTCGAGTTCGCCCAGGACCTGCGGGCGGAGGGGATGTTGTGGGGGGCAACGGTGCGTAGCCCCCACCCCCGGGCACGGATCGTATCGATCGATGTCGGCCCGGCGCTGGCCGTGGGCGGGGTCCATGCCTGCCTCACCGCCGGGGACGTCCCGGGAAGGGCCACCTTCGGCCTGGAGCACCCCGATCAGCCGGTCCTCGCCGGCGACGAGGTGAGATTCTGGGGCGAGCCGGTGGCCGTGGTCGCGGCCGAGGACGAGGTAACGGCCCGCCGCGCCGCCGCGTTGGTCGAGGTCGTCTACGAGGTCCTGGAGCCACTCACCGATCCGGCCGAGGCCGACCGCCGCGACGAGGTGTTTCGCCGGTTGCGGGTGCGTCGCGGTGACCAGACGGCGCGGGGAGCGGTCGTGGTCGAAGGTCGATACCAGGTGGGGATGCAGGACCAGGCACCCTTGGGGACGGAGGCCGGTCTCGCCGTCCCCGACGGGCAGGGCGGGGTCGACCTCTATGCCACCAGTCAGTTCGTCCACGTCGACCAGGAGCAGGTTGTGGCGAGCCTGGGGCTTCGCCCGGACCAGGTCCGGTCCCACCCCACCGGGATCGGCGGTGCATTCGGGGCCAGGGAGGACATCAACCTCCACATCCATCTGTGCATGATGGCCTTGCACACGGGCAGGCCGGTCAAGATGGTCTACCACCGGTCGGAGTCCTTCGCCGGCCACGTCCACCGACACCCGGCCTGGCTCAAATACCGTCACGAGGCCGACTCGGACGGGCGACTGGTGAGGGTGGAGGCGGAGGTGCTGCTCGACGGTGGGGCCTATGCCTCTACGACGTCGGCGGTCCTGGCCAACGCTTCCTATTTCGCCGTCGGGCCCTATCGATGTGACTCGGTCGCGGTGGACGGCATCGGCGCCCGCACCAACAACCCTCCCTGTGGGGCGATGAGGGGGTTCGGAGCCGTGCAGGTGTGCTTCGGCTACGAGACGCAGATGGACCGGCTCGCCGAGGCTCTGGGGATGGACCCGCTCGACCTCAGGGAGCTCAATGCGTTGGGCACCGGCGACCCCATGCCGACCACGGGTCAAGTCATCGAGACGCCGCTCCCCACGGCTGACTTGATTCGGAGTCTTCGGGCCATGCCCCTGCCCGAGCCCCAGACCGACACCCATCACAGCCATCTCCCCGGTGGCTCTGGTCTGACCACCGAGCCCGGACAGGTGAGACGGGGCATCGGCTACGCCTTTGGCATCAAGAACCTCGGCTTCTCCGAGGGTGCCGACGACTACGCCCAGGCCAGGATCCTGCTCACCACCGGGGGGGCGGTGGTCGAGTCGGCCGCCATCGAGGTGGGACAGGGACTGGTCACCGTGCTGGCCCAGATAGCCAGGAGCGCACTCGGAGTCTCCCGGGTCGAGGTGACCCACGTCGACACATCGAAGATCGATTCGGCCGGCTCCACCTCGGCTTCGAGGCAGACCCAGCTCTCGGGCGGCGCCACCCTCGAGGCGGCGACCCGTCTCCGCCAGAAGATCCTGTCCGAGCACGACGGCGACGATCTCGACGACGACGGCGTGTGGCGCGGGGACGAGCTGGTCGTGCCTTGGTCTTCATTGGCAGGGGCGGGTTGGGTCGAGACAGTGACGTTCCGCCACCCGCCGACCACTCAGCCCGACGACAACGGCCAGGGTGTGATCCATGCCGATTTCGCCGTTGCCGGCCACCGGGCAGTGGTCGATGTCGACGTCGAGCTTGGCCTGGTCAAGGTGGTTCGGGTGGACACTGCCCAGGACGTCGGACTCGCCCTGAACCCGGCGGCGGTCCGAGGCCAGATCGAGGGCGGCATCCTGCAAGGGGTGGGTCTGGCGGTCATGGAGGAACTGGTGTTGAAGGACGGCGTGATGCTCAACGCCAACTTCACCGACTATCTGCTCCCCACCATCCTCGACGCCCCCGAGGTCGAGGCATTGCTCATCGAGAATCCGGGCTCATGGGGCCCTTTCGGGGCCAAAGGCGTGGGCGAGCCACCGACTATCTCCTCTACCCCAGCGGTCGTTGCCGCGATCAGGGCAGCTTCGGGCAAGGAGTTGAACCGGGTCCCGGTCCGGCCCCAGGACATCGCGCTGCCATGACCGATCTCATCACACGTCTCCCCAAGACCGAGCTCCACGTCCACATCGAAGGCACCCTGGAGCCGGAGATGATGTTCCGGATGGCCACCCGCAACGGTCTCCTCGTCCCCTTCGAGGACGTCGACGAGGTGCAGGCGGCCTACCGGTTCAGCGACCTCCAGTCATTCCTCGACATCTACTACCAGGGCGGGCAGGTGCTCCACACCGCCGAGGACTTCTACGACCTGATGAGCGCATATCTCGACCGAGCGGCAGCCGACGGGGTCCGTCATGCCGAGATCTTCTTCGACCCCCAGTCCCATACGGGCCGGGGGGTTGGGTTCGAGGTGTTCATGAGGGGATTCCGCGATGCGATCGCCGATGCCGGCCGTCGGCTCGGGATCAGCGCCGACCTGATCCTGTGCTTTCTCCGCCATCTCTCCGGTGAGGAGGCCCTGGCCACCATCGAGGAGGCCGAGCCGTTCCTCGAGGGCGTTATCGGCGTGGGCATCGACTCGTCCGAGCGGGGCCGGCCCCCGGAGCTGTTCGAAGCCGCCTTCGCCCGGGCCCGGGAACTCGGGCTGCGGGCGGTGGCCCATGCCGGCGAGGAGGGGCCTCCCGAATATGTGACCGGCGCCCTTGACGTGCTCGGGGCGGAGCGGATCGACCACGGGATCAGGAGTCTGGAGGACCCGGACCTGGTGGCTCGGTTGCGGCGCGAAGGGATACCCCTCACGGTGTGCCCGCTGTCCAATGTCGCCCTGAAAGTGGTGGAAGATCTATCGGCCCACCCCCTTCCGGCCATGATCGATGCCGGGCTGCTCGTGTCAATCCACTCCGACGACCCCGCCTATTTCGGTGGCTACGTGGGCGACAACTATCGGGGGGTCCAGGAGTCGCTCGGCTTCGAAGATGCGACGATGGTCGCCCTGGCCCGCAACTCGATAGTGGCGTCTTTCCTCGACGAGGCCAGGAAGGCCGACTTGTTGCGGGAGTTGGACGAAGTCTCAGCGGGGCACGAGGGCTAGCTGGCGGGACAGGGCGACCAGACGCCCGGTTTCGTCCCAGACCTCGCCGTCCTCTTCGAGGAGCCCCCCGCCGACGAACCGGGTTGTGAAGCGGCCGCGCAGCCATCCCGGCGACGGTATCGCCCGGATGTGAGTCGTCATCTCCAGGGTCGGGGTCCAGGCCAGGGGGAGCTTGGCGTTGAACACCGCCGGAGGGAAGGCGTCGGCGACGAGGAACAGGGCAAATGCGTCGAGCGGTTCGTCGTCGTGGAGCCGGAACCAGCCTCGCATGACCGCCTCGCCACTTGGTCTGCCGTCGATGGGGCCGGCATCGTCGGGATGGAGCCTCTCCTCGAACTGGGCCATCAGCGGAGGGGGAAGTGGGGCATCTGCTGCGGGGAGGGCCCGGGGGCATTGCTCGGGCGGCGGCATCTCCGGGGGCTCGGCGGCGAGATAGAGGGTTTCCTCACCCAGGGACCCCGGCTCGGCGAAGCTGCCCAACAAGGTCATGGACTCCTGCCCGGCGGTCATCCGTGCGCTCATCGTGGAGAAGGTGCGCCCGGTCTTCACCGTCTCCACCGACACCTCGACCGGGCCGGAGGACACCGGCCGGATGAAGTGGGCGGTGAGACTGACCGGGACACGCCCATCGGCGGCTTCGGACATGGCGCGGGCGGCGATGGCCATCAGATAGCCGCCGTTTGCGATACCGAAGATGTCCCATTCGGGCTGGACCTCCCCCGCGAACAGGGCGGGGCCAGTGTGGGTCACGGCGCTGGCGGTGGCGAAGCTCAGACGATCTCGACCCCGTCCGAGACGGTGACCTCACCGATGACGGTGGCCGACCGCTCACCGAGCCCGGAGATGACTTCGCCGGCCCGGGCCGCGTCGACCACGAGACAGAATCCGATGCCCATGTTGAAGGTGCGGAACATCTCTCCTCGCCCAACACCCCGATCAGCGATCATCCCGAAGACGGGCGGGGGCTCCCAGCTCGAGCTGTCGATTCGTGCACCAAGACCCGAAGGGAGCGACCTGGGGAGGTTCTCCACGATGCCGCCGCCGGTGATGTGGGCAGCAGAGTTGACCCCGCCTTCTTCGATGGTGTCGAGGACCGCGGTGCAGTAGAGCACCGAGGGCTCCAAGAGTACGTCGAGATGGTCGTCCATCTCGTCTCCGAACAGCTTGCGGATCAGCGAGAAGCCATTGGACCGGAGGTTTGGGGAGAGCAGCCCCACGATCGTGTCCCCGGGGCTGACCTTGTGGGGTCCTATCCCGGTGCCTTCCTCCAGGACTCCCAACGCCGCCGCGGCGAGATCGACGGCATCCGGCTCCATGACACCCGGGTGTTCGGCCGTCTCGCCACCGAGGAGGGGGGCACCCACCTTCTGACATGCCTCTGCGATCGAGGCGACGATGGCGGAATCGCGTTCGGCGTCGAGGGCGCCCACCGCCATGTAGTCGACGAGTCCGAGCGGGCGGGCGCCGACCGCGGCGAGATCGTCCACGCACATGGCGACCAGGTCGTGGCCGACGCCACCCCATCGGCCCGAGCGGCGGGCCAGTTCGAGTTTGGTGCCCACGCCGTCGGTGGTCATCATCAACAGGGGTCGGGTGTATCCGTCGGGGATGCGGATCCCGGTGGCGAAGCCGCCGAATGTGCCGGCGACGTTGGGGCCCCAGGTGGAGGTGACGGTCTGAGCGATCCGGGCGACATGGCGTTCGGCGCCTTGGAGATCGACCCCAGCCGCTTCGTAAGTAGTCATGTCAAGAGCGCTCGAGCTCGAACTTGTCGACGATCTCGGGGACTTCGGTGGGGTATTTCCCGGAGAGACATGCGGTGCAGAACCCCGCGTCGGCCACCCCGGTGGCGTCGAGGAGACCTTGAAGGGAGAGATAACCTAGGGAATCGGCGCCGATGTGCTCCCTGATCTCGTCGATCTCGAGACGGGCGGCGATGAGGGTCGACCGGTCCGAGGTGTCCATGCCGTAGAAGCACGGCCAGCGGTACGGCGGCGAGGAGACCCGGAGGTGGACCTCGGTGGCGCCGGCGTCTCTCATCATCTGGACCAGTTTCCGGGTGGTCGAGCCACGCACGATGGAGTCGTCGACCAGGACTATCCGGTTGCCACGAAGATTGTCAGGGATCGGGTTCAACTTCAGCCGGATCCCCCGGTCGCGCAGGCCTTGACTTGGCTCGATGAAGGTGCGCCCGATGTAACGGTTCTTGACCAGCCCGTCGGCATACGGGATGCCGCTGGCCGCGGCGAATCCTTGCGCCGCCGGGAGCCCGGACTCGGGCACCGGGACCACGATGTCGGCCTCCGCCGGGTGCTCGGCGGCGAGGGCTTCTCCCATCTTGCGCCGGGCGGCATGGATCCCCCGCCCATACATCTGACTGTCGGGCCGGGCGAAATAGACGAACTCGAACAGACAGAGCCGTGGATTCGTCGTCGGGAACGGGTGATAGCTGTGCACACCGCCGGCGTCGATGACGACCATCTCCCCGGCTTCGACCTCGCGCACGAACGTGGCGCCGACCAGGTCGAGGGCAGCCGTCTCGGAGGCGAGGACCCAGCCGCCGTCGGGGAGGGAACCGAGGCAGAGAGGGCGGAATCCGTTGGGGTCGCGTAAACCCATCACCCTGCCCTGGTCCATGATCACCAGGGAGAATGCGCCCTCCCAGGTCGGAGCCACCTCCATCACCGCGACTTCCAGGCCGCGTGAGTCGGATCGCTCGTCGTCGATGGCCCTGGCGATGCCTTCGGCCATGAGATCGGAGTCGGTGCTGGCGCCCCTGACCCCGAGACGAGCCGCTATCTCCCGGGTGTTGGTCAGGTTCCCGTTGTGCCCCAAGGCGATGCTGGTCCTACCGACCTGACGGTGCGCCGGCTGGGCATTGGCCCAGTTGTTCGACCCGGTGGTGGAGTAACGGGTGTGCCCGATCCCGAGATGGCCGTCCAGACCGGCCAGGGCGGGCTCGTCGAAGACCTGGGCGACGAGCCCGAGGTCTTTGAAGACGGTGACCGTCTCCCCGTCCGAGGTGGCGATCCCCGCCGACTCCTGACCGCGATGCTGCAATCCGTACAGACCGAAGTAGATCAGGCTGGAGACGCGTTGACGCGGGGTGTAGGCGGCGAAGACCCCGCACGCCTCGCGAGGCCCGTTGGAATGCAGGACTGCTCCCTCCTCGGTCACCTTGACATCGTAGGACACGTCGGGGCGCCCACCTATTCAGACCGAGGGACGGCTCCGAACAGTCGGCGGTACGGTTCGATCAGTTCCAGGTAGTTGTTGACACCGCGGTCGGCTCGCTCGATCTCGGCTACGGTCAGCTCCCGAGCCGGTTTGGCCGGAATCCCGACGGCCAGGGTCCAGGGAGGGATCTCCCTGCCTTCGGTGAGGATCGAGCCCGAAGCAAGCCAGGATCCCTCACCGAGCCGGGAACCGTTGAGGAGCATGGCGCCGATCCCGACCAGACAGCGGTCGCCCACCTCCGCTCCGTGCACCACGGCTGAGTGTCCAACCGTGACCCGCTGCCCCATCCGACAGGGAACGCCGTCGTCGCAGTGGACGACGACGTTGTCCTGGACGTTGGTCTCGGCGCCGATGTCGATCCGGTCCAACTCGGCTCTGATCACGACGCCGAAGAAGACCGACACCCCGGCCCCAATGCTCACCCGGCCGTGGACGTGGGCGCCTGGGGCGATCAGGGCGGTCGGGTCGATATCCGGATCGGGCAGGTGGATGGCGGACAAGGGTCGTCGAGACTAGATGCCCTTGCCCCCCCGCCTGTCAAGCGAAGCAGTGGTTACTGCTGTGGCATCTGGGGCCGGAACACAAAGGCCAGCCCTTCCTCGCTGTTCTGGACGTCCATGACCGCCTCGGCCAAGGGCTCGGCCACCTCGGGATCGACGTAGACTTCGGTCTCGCCCTGCTTGGTGACGTGATCGGTCTCGACCGGGCTCTCGACGAACTCGAGACGGACGGCGATGTCGCCGGTGGGCTGCGGGCCGCCGGTGAGCCTGGTGCCGTGGCTTTCGGGTATTCCCTCCATCTGACGGATGCTCTCCAATGCAGCCGCCGCGTTTTCGGTGACCTGAAGCACGGTTTCCTCCTTCGTTGGAACCGTGACCCACCCTAGGCAGCCCTTCTGGTTGTGCACGCTCGCGGGCTCTGTCTGCTCTCGTCGCACCCGAGGTCTTCCCGGCCGGGCGGTCAGCCGAACCGCTCGAGACCCTGTTCCAGCGCCTGGGGGGTGTCCACCGAGAACCAGCTGCGACCGTCCTCGCCCCACTCGCCCCACTGGTCGGGGGTGACGGGGAGGAAGGAGACCCGATCGAGGAGGGTTTGGACCGATCCGCCGGCCTCTGCCTCCTCCACGGCCTGCGCCGCGATCTGCTTGGGGAAGACGGCACAAGTGACTTGCCGCATCCCCTCGTCGTCGACGGGCACGACCGGGAGATCGGAGTCGATCGAGACGAGCCTGCGCAGGGTGTCGGGCCGGACGAAGGCATTGTCCACCGCGACCACCAGGGCCCTGTCCTCGGTCATCCGACCGAGAGCGGTGGCCAGCCCGGCCAGGGGACCTGGCCCGGGGGCCTGGTCGGGCCAGGACTCGTACCCTTCCCTCGGCCCTCCCAGGACCACGACGCGATCAGCCACCTCGCTGAGGGCAGAGGCGACCCTCTCGAGCAGTGAGCTCCCCGCGACCACGACATCGGCCTTGTCCACTCCCATTCGGAGACTCCGGCCACCGGCCAGGACAGCGCCGAGAAGTGTCATTCGATCAGGCTAGGTCCGAGGAGGGGTCGCCGGTAGGTCAGTCGCCGAGCACGATGCCCAGGCTGCGGGCGGAGCCGACCCAGGGGTGGTCGAGGGGGACGAACTTGGTGATGCCCGCGATCTCCTTGAGGGGCACCGGCTCGGCGGATTGGCCCCGGGCGGCAACCAGCACGCCGTGGACGCCGTCGGCGATGTAGGAGGCGGCTGCCGTCCCTAGTCTCGTGGCGAGGAGGCGGTCGGCCGGAGAGGGAGTCCCGCCCCGCTGCACATGCCCGAGGATGGTCACTCTGGACTCCAGACCGGTCGCCTGTTCCAGGGCGACAGCCAGTTTCTCGGTGCGGGCACCCTTCTCGAGCGCAGCCAGGCTGTCTTTCAGCTCGCGCCGGTTGTCTCCCTCCGCGTTCTCCAGGTCGGAGAAGATCGAGGCACGGGTCTTGGCGTCCTCCTTGGAATATGCGCCCTCGGCGACGGCCACGATGGAAAAGGCGCTGCCCGCCGCCTTTCGTGCATGGATGGAGGCGGCGACGGCCTCGATGTCGTAGGGGATCTCGGGGATGAGGATCACGTCGGCGCCACCGGCCAGCCCGGCTCCGAGGGCGAGCCAGCCCACCTCGTGCCCCATGATCTCGGCGAGGATGATCCGGTGGTGTGAGTGGGCCGTCGAGTGGAGACGGTCTATGGCGTCGGTGGCGATCCCCATCGCGGTGTCGAACCCGAATGTGACGTCGGTCCCGGTCACGTCGTTGTCGATGGTCTTGGGGAGTGCCAGCACCTTGATCCCCACGTCCTCTAGCTTGAGTGCGTTGCGCATGGTGCCGTCCCCACCGAGGACCACCAACGCCTCGAGGTCGTGCTGGTCGACCACGTCGCGCATCAGCGAGCGCATGTCCATCTTCTTGCCGTCACCCATCTGCATCTTGTCGACCTTGGCCCGGCTGGTGCCGAGGACGGTGCCGCCTTTGGTGAGGATGCCGGAGAGCGAGTCGGAGTCGAAGCGGACGAATCGGTTCTGCATCAATCCGAGGAACCCGTCCCTGAACCCGATCACGTGCATGCCGTAGGCGCGTTGTGCCGCCTTGCCCACGGCACGTATCGCTGCGTTCAACCCCGGGCTGTCGCCCCCTGCAGTGAGTATCCCAATACTTCTGGCCACGGGGGGATGCTACGGCTTTGCCGCCCCGCGACCCAAGCTGCGCGTTCCGAACCTGAGGTTCCCCGTTGCATATATGCAACGAATCGCCTCCAGTTCCTGATCGGGCTCCGGGTCTGTCCTGAACTCGAGAGAGTTCGTTGCATATGCGTTACGTGGAACCTCAGGTTCGACGTCGGGGGCTCAGCCCCCCGTCATCCGGCGCGGGATGGCGTCGCGGTGGGTTTCGGCGAGCAGGTCTATCGCGATGGGCTGCGACAGGCCCAGGGTCAGGGTCTGGCCGCCGATCATCCCCACCCGGCGAGCCATCCCCTCCGGCAGCTCGACCGACCCCGGAGCGAAGATGGCGATGAAACGATGTGGGTCTTCGGAGAACAGGAGACCCGTGTCCATGTCGACGATCGTGGCCCCAACGCCTGCGGCGATGCAGACCTCGGCCACGGCCACCGCCAGGCCGCCGTCGGAGATGTCGTGGAGGACCGGGACCGAATGGGCCAGCTCGGCGGCGGTGGCGATCACCTGCTTCGCCATCTCCGGGTCGGGCAGTGTGGGTCGGCCGGTCAGCACACCTTGCATTACCCGCTGGGCTGCGGACCCCGCCAGGTTGGCGCTGGGCGTCGGGCCGATCTCCCAGATCTCCAGGCCTTCGACCGCACGGGAAAGCCGCGGGGGTGGTATCGGCATCGGGTCGGCGAGCCCGAGCATGCCCACCACCGGTGTCGGGTGGATGTCCACGCCGTCGGTCTCGTTGTAGAACGAGACATTGCCTCCCACCACCGGGACGCCGAGCGTCTCGCAGGCCTCGGAGATCCCCTCCACACTCTCCCGAAATTGCCACATCACCTCCGGCTTCTCCGGGTTGCCGAAGTTGAGGTTGTCGACGACCGCCATCGGCCTGGCGCCGGTTACCGCCACGTTTAGGGCGGCCTCGTACACGAGACGGGCGGCACCTGCCCTCGGGTCCAGATGACAGAGACGTCCGTTTCCGTCGGTGGACACGGCCAGGGCCTTGTCCGTGCCCCGGACCCGAATCAGGCTTCCGTCGCCCCCGGGACCCGCCACGGTGTTGAGGAAGAGCATGTGGTCGTACTGCTCGTGGATCCATGCGGTCGACCCGATCGCCGGGTCGTCGAGCAGCCGGAGAATGACCTCGGACGGTTCATCGTCGATGGCGTGGGCAGGGTCGGCCCACATCCGGTCGATCCAGTCAGGTCGACGCATCGGTCGGTCGTACAGCGGAGCTTCGTCGGCTAGCGAGGCGGCCGGGACCTCGGCGACCACCTGACCGTCGTGACGGACGGTCAAGGTCTCGCCGGCCCGCACCACTCCCACCACGGCCGAGTCGATCTCCCACTTGGAGGCAACCGCCAGGACCTCGTCGACCAAGTCGGGCGAGACGAAGGCCATCATCCGCTCCTGCGACTCGGACATGAGGAGCTCGGGTGCAGTCATCCCGGTCTCCCGGACATGGACTGCATCGAGGTCAACGTCGATCCCGACACCGGCCCGACCCGCCGGCTCGGACGTGGCGCAGGACAGGCCGGCCGCGCCCAGGTCCTGGACCCCGACCACCAACCCCTTCTCGTACAGCTCGAGACAGGCTTCGATCAGTTTTTTCTCCTCGAAGGGGTCGCCCACCTGGACGCTGGGCCGCTTCTCCTGCGACTCGTCGTCGAACGAGGCGGAGGCGAGGACCGACGCCCCTCCGATGCCGTCGCGGCCTGTGGCGCGGCCCAGGAGAATCGCCACCGTGCCCGGCGAACCCGCGGTGCCGAGCACCAGCTGCTCCCCGCGGAGTATGCCGAGACACATCACGTTGACCAGGGGGTTGCCCGAGTAGCAGGGGTCGAACTCGATCTCCCCACCCACCGTGGGGACCCCGACCGCATTCCCGTAGCCGGCGATCCCGGAGACCACCCCGTTGAACAGGTAGCGGTTCTTCGGATCGTCGAGAGGGCCGAACCGGATTTGGTCCCAGAGGGCGATGGGCCGCGCCCCCATGGTGAACACGTCCCTGAGAATCCCTCCGACCCCGGTGGCCGCTCCCTGGTAGGGCTCGACGAAAGAAGGGTGGTTGTGGCTCTCGATGCGAAGGGCCGCCAGCCAGCCGTCGCCGAGGTCGACCACCCCGGCGTTCTCTCCCGGCCCGACCACCACCCACGGAGCCTCGGTGGGGAACCTGCGGAGGTGGGTCCGTGACGACTTGTAAGAGCAGTGCTCGGACCACATCACGGAGTACATGGCCAGCTCGGCGGGTCGGGGCTCTCGCCCGAGCAGGCCGAGGAGCGATTCGTACTCCTCGTCGGTCATGCCTAGCCGTCGATGGAGGGGCTGGGTGGCGGTGGTCACGCCGGGACCAGCGAGTGGAGGAACCCCTCGAGGAGGACCCTCCCGTCGCCCGACCCGAGAAGCTCGTCGACCCCGCGCTCCGGGTGGGGCATGATCCCGACCACGTTCCCCTCATCGTTGGAAATCGCCGCGGCGGACTGCTGTGATCCGTTGGGGTCGTCCACGTAGCGGAGGGCGACCCGCCCGGTGTGGCTCGGGTCGACCCAGTTGCCCTCATAGGAGTTGAGGGGAATCCTGATCCGCTGACCGACCTCGGCGGTCCGGGTGAGGACCGTGTCGGTGTCGGTCACCTCGAGATCGACGAAGCGGCAGATGAAGGCGAGGTCGCGGTTTGCGATCAAGGCCCCGGGAAGCAGACCCGCCTCGCACAGGATCTGGAATCCGTTGCAGATTCCGAGCACCGGCCTTCCTTGTCCGGCCATGCGCTCGATCTCGGACATCACCGGGGAGAAACGTGCAATGGCCCCGGTGCGGAGGTAGTCGCCGTGGGCGAACCCCCCGGGCAACACCACTCCGTCGAATCCGGACAGGTCGGTCTCCCGGTGCCAAACAAGTTCCGCCTCGCCGCCGAGGACGGTCAGCGCGTGCACCATGTCGTGCTCACAGTTGGTGCCGGGGAAGACCACCACCGCGGTCCTCATCCGACCACCTCCACCGTGAAGTCCTCCAACACCGGGTTGGCCAGCACCTCGCGGCACATGTCCTCGACCCTGGCCTGCACCCGGCCGGGGTCGTCGCCCTCGACCTCGAGATGGATCACACGATCGACCCGCACCGACATGACCTCATTGTGGCCGAGGTCGTGGAGGGCGCGTTGGATCGTCGTTCCCTCGGGGTCGGCGATCTCGGGCCGTCTGGTGATCTCTACGGTGACCTTCATCCGTGCCGGGCCAAGTAGTCGTCGAAGCTCTCGCCGGTGATCCGTTGATACGCCTCGATGTACCTGGACCGGGTTCCCGTGACGACCTGATCGGGCAGGTCGGGGGCGGGGGCGGTGCGGTCCCAATCGGTGGTGTCGAGCCACTCGCGCACGTACTGCTTGTCGAAGGAGGGCACGTCCTGGCCCGGTGTCCACTCGTCGGCCGGCCAGTAGCGGGAGGAGTCGGGAGTGAGTACCTCGTCGATGAGGAGGAGATCGTCACCGGCGAAACCGAACTCGAACTTGGTGTCGGCCAGGATCACACCCTTTTCCGCCGCATACTCCGAGGCCCGCAGATAGATGTCGATCGAGCGTTGGCGCAACTCCTCGTAGAGGTCGTCGCCGAGCAGGGAGCGGGTCTCGGACTCGGTGATGTTCTCGTCGTGACCGCTGACCGCCTTGGTCGCCGGGGTGAAGATCGGCTCGGGGAGCCGGTCGGCCAGGACCAGTCCGGAGGGGAGATGCTCCGTGCTCGGGCCCCCACCATCCCGATATTCCCTCCACGACGATCCGTAGAGATAGCCGCGGACCACACATTCGACCGGGATCACCTCGGCTCGGCGCACGACCATCGAGCGGCCACTCAGCTCGGCGAGGTCGTCCGTGTCGAGGTCGGGGACCGTGGACAGGTCCATCGTCAGGAAGTGGTTGGGGGTGTCGAGGAGCTCGAAAAAGTGGAGGCTGAGGGCGGTGAGGACCCTGCCTTTGTCCGGGATGGCCTGGTTCAGTATCACGTCGTAGGCCGAGATGCGATCGGTGGCCACGAAGAGGAGCCTCTGGTCGTCGATCTCATAGATCTCCCTGACCTTGCCCGATGCGAGATGAGGTAGAGCCGGCACTTGTCGGCAGGGTAGTGCTCCGCCCAGCCGACCCCGACCTACGGTTGCGACTGATGATCGCCGTCGAAACCGATCGAGCACCTAGTCTCGCCCGATGCCCGGATTCACCCTTCCTCGTGTCGAGGAAATGCTGGAAGCCGACGCCTACGCCCGCCTGCTCGGGGTCGAATTGGCATCGGTGAGCGACAAAGAGATCGTGGTCGAGATGCTGGTCGAGCCGGAGCATCTCAACTTCCTCGAGGTGGGCCACGGCGGGATGGTCTTCTCCCTGGCCGACTGCGCATTCTCCCTCGCCTCCAATGCGGCCGGGGACCGGGCCGTGGCGATCGACACCCATCTGGTGCTGACTGCCGCCTCCCGGCTCGGTGACCGTCTCCGCGCCACCGTCACCGAGGCCTCGCGAGGCCGCACCCTGGGCACCTATCGGGTCGACGTCACCCGCGACGACGGGCGCAAGGTGGCTGTGTTCACCGGGACCGTCCTCATCACCCCGTCGGGCTGAGTCGTCAAGCCAGCTTCAGCTCGGCGAGCCGATCGAACACGACCCGGGCCGATTCGTGGACCCGGTCGAGTGCGAAGCAGATGGCTAGCTCCTTGTCGTCGAGGGGGACGTCGGGGTCGGCAGCCAGCTGTTCGCGCAGTTCGCCGCCACCGTCCCATGTGGTCATGGCGTGACCCTGGACCAGGCGGTAGGCCTCGTTCCGGGTCATCCCCTTCTCCACCAGGGCGAGGAGGACCCCCTGGCTGAACACCAGGCCCCGGGTGGCGTCGAGGTTGGACCTCATCCGTTCCGAGTCCACCACCAGGCCCTCGATCAGACCGGTGAATTTGACCAGCATGTAGTGGAGGGCGATCGACGCGTCGGGCAGGACCACACGCTCGGCCGAGGAGTGGGAGATGTCTCGCTCGTGCCAGAGGGCGACATTCTCCACCCCGACCTGGGCGTACCCTCGCAGCAGCCTGGCGATCCCGGTCATCCTCTCCGAGAGAATCGGGTTTCGCTTGTGCGGCATCGCCGACGAGCCCTTCTGCCTCTTGCCGAAAGCTTCTCTCACCTCGGAGACCTCTGATCGCTGGAGGTGGCGGATCTCGGTGGCCATCCGCTCGATCGAAGCGCCGATGAGGGCAACGGTCTGCAGGTATTGGGCGTGGCGGTCACGTGCCGTCACCTGTGTCGAAGCCGGCTCCACCTCGAGACCAAGCGCGGAGCAGACGTGACGCTCAACATCCGGCGGCACATGGGCGTAGGTGCCGACCGCTCCGGAGATCTTGCCCACCGCCACGGCATCTCGGGCTGCGCTCAGCCTGGTGTGGTCCCGGGCCAACTCGAAAGCCCATCCCGCCAGTTTGAGCCCGAACGTCGTCGGCTCGGCCCAGATCCCGTGGGTACGACCGACCATGAAGGTGTGCTCGTGTTCTACGGCCCGGGCTTTGACCACGTCGAACAGCCCCTGCAAGGCGGTGAGCAGGAGGTCAGCGGACTCGGTGAGCACGACCCCACCCGCGGTGTCGAGGACGTCGGAGGAGGTCAACCCGTAGTGGACCCAACCCGCAGCCTCGTGCCCTGCCGCCTCTCCGAGCAGGTCGACGAAGGCGGCCAGGTCGTGATTCGTCGCCTCCTCACGCTCCGCCACCTGCTCCGGGGTGGGGCAGGGTGCGGCTCGGGCGGCGTCGGCCACTTCTGGGGGGACCTTGCCCAACTCGGCCCAGGCTTCGAGGGCGAGCGTCTCGACAGCCTTCCAAACCTCGAGTTTGCGCTTCTCGGACCAGATGCGGCCCATCTCGGGAAGGGTGTAGCGCTCGATCACGCCCGGGATGATGGCACACCAGAACAACGGACCGATCCTGTCCACAATCGGCGCTAGGTTGCCCGCCGATGCGCAGGCTCACCGTCGATCAGGCCAGGCGATACGCCCTGGCGGCTCAGGGATTCACCGATGCCCGGCCCCCCGGCCGTGTCGATGTTCGGCATTTTCGGCGGGTAGCGGACCGTCTCGGCGTCATCCAACTCGACTCGGTGAACGTGTTCAGCCGAACCCATTACATGCCCTTCTTCTCCCGGCTAGGCCCCTACGACCGGAGCGCGCTCGACCGATGGTTGTGGGGATCGGGGGAGGTGTTCGAGTACTGGGGTCACGAGGCGTCGCTGATCCCGGCCCGGGACCACCGTCTCTGGCGGTGGAGGATGAACGGGAATTGGGATTGGGATCGGGTGGAACAGATCCGTCGCGAGCACCCGGGATACCTGGAGGCGGTGCTGGACCAGGTGAGGGAGAGGGGCCCGCTGCGGACCGCCGATCTGCATGACCCGGGTCAACGCGACGGGACGGCGATGTGGGGCTGGTCCAAGGGGAAGGTTGCGTTGGAGGCGCTGTTCATGGAGGGGCTGGTCACCACCTCTCATCGTCCCAACTTCGTCCGAATGTACGACTTGACCGAGCGGGTCGTAGCCGAAGAGCACCTCGCCGCAGACGGATTGGAGCGCGAGGAGGCGCAGTCGAGCCTCCTGATCAAGGCGGCCGGCTCACTCGGCGTGGCCACCGCCGACGATCTGGCCGACTATTACCGGATCCGGATGCCGCAGGCGCGCCCCCTCATCGACCGGATGGTGGGGGAGGGCCGGATCATCGAGGCCGAGGTGGAGGGGTGGGAGAAACCCGCCTACCTCCATCCCGAGGCGCGGCTGCCCCGGCGAGTCGAGGGGCGGGCACTGCTCTCTCCATTCGACAACCTGATCTGGTATCGCGACCGGGTGGAGCGGCTCTGGGATTTCCACTATCGGATCGAGATCTATGTTCCCGAGCCGAAACGGGTCTACGGCTATTACGTGCTGCCGTTTCTCCTCGACGGTGACCTGGTCGCCCGGGTCGATCTCAAGACCGACCGGAAGGCCGGTGCTCTCCTGGTCAAGGGCGCCTTCGCCGAGCCCGACGTCGACGAGGTGAGGGTCGGCCGAGAGTTGAGCGAAGAGCTGGAGTCGGTGGCGTCGTGGCTCGGCCTGGGCGAGGTGCGGATCAGCGGCAACGGCGACCTGGCCGAGAAGATCAGGACCGTCTGATCCGATCCACGACCAGGGCCGACTCCTCGACCACCGTCCCCAGCACCCCTCCTGGCCGGTGGTTGTCGAAGCCGACGAAGTACAGGCCTCGATGCGGCCCTTCCCCTACGACCTGGCGGGGCAATCCCTTCTCGTCGAGCACGTCGCGAGGATCGGGAAGGAGCCCTTCGAGAACCGGCTTGTATCCGGTGGCCAGGATCACCGTATCGAAGGGGGCTCCCCGCCCGTCCGAGAACACGACCTCGTCCCCAGCGAAATGGTCGATGGCCGGCCGCACCGCGATCTCGCCGGATTTGATCCGGGCCACCGTTCCCACGTCGATCACCGGTGTCTTCCCCCGCTCCCGGAGTTGCGCAAGCGGAGCCAGCTCGGGAGTGGCGATGCCGTATCTGGAGAGGTCCCCGACGGTCATCGACCTGAGCAGCGATCCGAGCCGATCCCCCAGACCGCTGGGGAATCGGGCGAGCATCCGCGCGGTGAGCTGTGTGGGCCGTCCCAGCACATCGCGTGGCACGATGTTCACCGGGCCCCGTACCGAGATCGTGGTGTCCACACCCGCCTCGCTCAGATCGAGGGCGATCTCGGCACCGGTGTTCCCCATCCCCACCACCAGGACTGACTGGCCGGCGAATGGGATCGGGTCCCGGTACTCCCGGGAGTGGATGAACTGCCCGCTGAATGTCTCCTCGCCCGGATAGGTGGGGCGATGCGGGACCCGGTTGAGCCCGGTGGCTATCACCACATGATCGGACCGGACCTCGAGACCGGTTCCCGTCCTGGTCACCCAACCGACGTCGGAGCGGCCGATCGCCGTTGCCTCCTCACCGAAGATGGGCGCGATGGAGAAGGTGAAGGCATATTGGGCGTAGTACTCGGCGAGCTCCTGTCTCGGGACGTACCGGGGGTATTGCTCGGGGAAGTCGAGGCCGGGGAGGTGGGAGAGCTGTTTCACGGTGTGGAGGTGGAGCCGGTCGTAGTGGCGGTGCCACGAGTCACCGACCCGGTCCGACTTTTCGATGACCTCGAAGTCGAGATCGGCCTGCCGTAGTCGACCGGCCACGGCCAACCCGGCCGGGCCCGCTCCCACGATCAGGGTCGGGGTGTCCATCGATCGGTCAGGTGAAGGCGTTGATCCCGGTTATCGCCTGACCCATGACCAGGGAGTGGATCTCGTTGGTGCCCTCGTAGGTGAAGACCGTCTCCAGATTGGCCATGTGCCGGAACACCGGGTACTCGAGGGTGATGCCGTTGGCTCCGAGGATGGAGCGGGCACTGCGGGCCACCTCGAGCGCGCCGCGCACGTTGTCGAACTTGCCGAAACTGACCTGTTCGGGAGACAGCTTGCCCTCGTCCTTGCGTCTTCCCAGATGCATGGCTAGGAGTGTCCCCCGCTGCACCGTCACCATCATCTCCACCAGCTTCTTCTGCGTCAGCTGGAACGAGGCGATCGGCCGGTCGAACTGATGTCGCTCGATGGCGTAGTCGAGGGCCGACTCGTAACAGGCTCGGGCTGCTCCCATGGCGCCGAAGGCGATGCCAAACCGGGCCTCGTTGAGACAGGAGAGAGGCCCGCGCATCGACGACACTCCGGGGAGGACGAAGTCGTCGGGCACCCTGACGTCGTCGAGTATCAACTCGGAGGTGACCGAGGCTCGCAGCGACGCCTTCTTCTTGATCTCGGGTGCCGAGAAGCCGGGGGTGTCCGTGGGGACCAGGAAGCCGCGCACTCCGTCGTCGGTTCGTGCCCAGATCACCGCCAGATCGGCGATGGAGCCGTTGGTGATCCACATCTTGGTCCCGTTGAGCACCCAGTCGGATCCGTCCCGTCGGGCGTTGGTGCGCATCGAGGCCGGGTCAGAGCCCGAGTCGGGCTCGGTGAGACCGAAGCATCCAATCACCTCGCCGCTCGCCATCCGGGGAAGCCAGGTCTGCTTCTGCTCTTCGGAGCCGAACTTCCAGATCGGGAACATGACCAGTGAGCCCTGCACCGAGACGAAAGACCTGATCCCCGAATCGCCCGCCTCCAGCTCGAGACAGGCCAACCCGTAGGCGGTGGCTGAGGTCCCGGCGCAGCCGTATCCCTCCAGGTGCATGCCGAGCAGGCCGATGTCGCCGAACGCCTTGGCCAGAGCCTCGTGGGGGATGACCCCCTGGTCCCACCAGTCAGACACGTTGGGGAGGATCTCTTTCTCCACGAAGCCACGGACCGTGTCTCGGAGCAGGATCTCCTCCTCGCCGAGGAGGGAGTCGATGTCGAGGAAGTCCCTCGGGTCGGGCTTCTGGAAGGAGATGTCGCTCATTGCGGCTGATGGTATCCCGACCCGGGTCGGGTGCTAGCCGGCCAGCGTCTTCTCGGCCAGCTCGGCCCTGTACGAGGCCAGTTTGTCAGTCAAATCCGGGTCGTTGACTGCCAGGATCGATACGGCGAGGAGGGCGGCGTTTACCGCCCCGTCGACGGCCACCGTGGCCACGGGAATGCCGGTGGGCATCTGCACCGTGGCGAGGAGGGCGTCCATGCCGTCGAGGGCGGCGTTGATCGGCACCCCGATCACGGGTAGCAGAGACTTGGCGGCCATCACGCCGGCCAGATGTGCCGCCTTGCCTGCCCCGGCGATGATGACCGAGAACCCCTGGTCGGCTGCGGTGGCGGCGAACTCGAGCGCCTGGTCAGGGGTCTTGTGAGCGGAGAGGACCCTGACCTCGCTGGCGATGCCGAACGTATCCAGGGTGCTCGCCGCCTTCTCCATCACGGGGCGGTCACTCCCCGAGCCCATGACGATCGCGACTTTGTGACTCATTTCCCCGACGGTAACCAATTCACGGTGCGGGGGCGCCTCTGCCGACTCCTCCCGCGCCCGTTGAGCCCAGGTCCGCCCGGTCCGCTGCCCCAAGCGCGGCCAATCCGGCTATCATCGAACGTATGTTCGCTACGGATCCCCTCCAGCCTTCCCTCTTCGGGGAGAGCGAGCCGATCCCCGACACGGGTTTCACCAGTCTCGAGCGTCTCGATCTCGATACCGAGTCCTGGCTCGACTATGCCCCCGGATGGCTCGCCGGCGATGCCAGGCTCTACGACTTCCTCGCCGACACGGTCTCGTGGCAGCAGCCCGAGGTGCGCATGTACGACCGCATGGTGAAGACCCCGCGTCTGGTCGGTCAGGTCGATGCCGGCTCGCACCCGGTGCTGGGGAAGATGGTTGCGCTGCTTTCAGAGGAATACCGGATCACCATGGACCGGGTCAGTGCCGGGTGGTACCGGACCGGTGCCGACTCGGTTGCCTGGCATGGCGACCGTATCGCCCGGGAGCTTCCCCACGCCATCGTTGCCACCGTTTCCCTGGGCGGGCCGAGACGGTTTCTCATCCGGCCCAAAGGGGGAGGGGAGTCGACCGGCTTCGATCTCGGCCGGGGCGACCTGGTGGTGATGGGCGGCGCCTGTCAGCGTCTGTGGGAGCACACCATTCCCAAGGCGGCGTCGGCGCCACCCCGTATCGCCCTCATGTTCCGCCACGCCTACGACTGAGCGGCGATGTCAGCGCGAAACTGCATCCCCGGCCAACTGACCGCCTCCACCCCCCGGTAGGCCCGATCCCGGGCCTCGCCCACGGTGAGTCCGGTGCCGACCAGGTTGAGCACCCTGCCCCCGTTGACCAACAGTCTCTTCCCCTCCCGTCTCGTCCCGGCGTGGAAGACGAGCACGTCTTCGGGGATGTTCTCGACACCCTTGATGACGCCGCCCGAGACAGGCGCCTCGGGGTATCCCGCGGCGGCGAGGACGACGTTTACCGCAGCTGTCTCCGACCACTCGGGGTTCGCACCCTCGAGGACATCGACCAGATCGGTGGCCATCCGGGGCAGCACCACCTGGGTTTCGGGGTCGCCGAGCCGGACGTTGAACTCGAGCACCTGTGGGCCGTCCGCCGTGAGCACCACCCCGGCATAGAGAAAGCCCCGGAAGGGGTTGCCCTCTTCGGCCATCTGGGCCACGGTGGGCTCGATCACCTTTCGCCTCGCCTCCTCCACCAGACCGTCGGGAAGATCGGCGACCGGCGAATAGGACCCCATGCCCCCGGTGTTCGGCCCCTCGTCACCGGCCCCGAGCCGCTTGTAGTCCCGGGCGGGCTCCAACAATGCGACGCCCTCGTCGGTGCACACGGCGAACACGCTCACCTCAGGCCCGTCGAGGAAGTCCTCGATGAGGACCGATGCCCCGGCCGCGCCGAACCCTCCCTCGAGGCAATGGTCCACCCACCGCTTCGCCTCTCCCCTCGTGTCGGTCACGACGACGCCCTTGCCCGCCGCGAGACCGTCGGCTTTGACCACGAAAGGCCCCTCCCGACCGGCGAGATAGCGCTTGGCGGGCTCCGGCTCGGTGAAGGAGGCCGAGGCCGCGGTGGCGACACCGGCCCGGCCCATCACCTCCTTGGCGTAGCTCTTCGACGACTCCAGCCTGGCCGCAGCCCGGGTCGGGCCGAACACGTGGATGCCCAGCGCGGCGATGGCGTCTGTGACGCCGGCTGCGAGGGGGGCCTCGGGACCGACCACGACCAGGTCCACACCCTGGATTCTCGCCATGGCCGCCACCGCTCCCACGTCCTCGGGTGAGATTCCCTCCACCACCGCGCCGAGTTGGGCCAGCCCCGGGTTCCCAGGCAGCGAGATCAGCTGTGTCACCCGGGTCGATCGGGCCAGGCTCCAGCCCAGGGCATGTTCCCGGCCCCCGCCGCCGATGAGGAGCACCTTCATGAGATCTCGATGAGCTGGCTGCGCTCGGGCCCGACCGAGATCCAGCCAATGGGGACCTCGAGCGTCTCCTGGATGTACTCGACATAGGCCCGGGCTTCGGTGGGCAGATCGCCGTAGGAGCGGACGCCGGTGATGTCCTCACGCCATCCGGGGAGCTCGACGTATTCGGGCTCGCAGTGGTAGAGAACGCTCTGCTGGGCGGGGAAGCGGACATGCCGCTCGCCGCCACTCATGTAGGCAGTGGCGACCTTGATGGTGTCGAAGGCGGAGAGGATGTCCATCTTGGTGAGGAACAGGCTGGTGAAGGTGTTGACCCGGCAGGCATACTCGAGGGCGACCAGGTCGAGCCAGCCGCATCTCCTCCGTCGTCCGGTGACGGTCCCGTACTCGCCCCCCAGCTCGATCATGGTGTCGCCGACCTCGCCGTGGAGCTCGGTGGGAAACGGCCCGGTGCCGACCCGGGAGATGTAGGCCTTGGCCACCCCGATGACCTCGTCGATGGCCTTGGGGCCGATGCCCGAGCCGACCGAGGCCCCGCCCGCGGTCGGGTTGGACGAGGTCACGAAGGGATAGGTGCCGTGGTCGATGTCGAGAAGGGTGCCCTGGGCGCCCTCGAACAACACCTGTTTTCCCGCCTGCAGTCCCTCCCAGAGCAGAAGCGACGTATCGGCGACGTGGGGGCGGAGACGCTCGGCGTACCCGCTGTACTCCTCGATGATCTCCTCGAGGTCCATGGGCAGCGTGTTGTAGACCCGGGGCAGCAACTTGTTCTTCTCGACGAGGGCCGCCTCCACCTTCTCCCGGAAGATCTTGGGGTCGAACAGGTCCTGGACCCTGATCCCGAACCGGGCGTACTTGTCGGTATACGCCGGACCGATGCCCTTCTTCGTGGTGCCTATCTGGTTCTTCCCCAGATAGCGCTCGATGGCGGCATCCAGCTTGCGGTGATAGGGCATGATCAGATGGGCGTTGGACGACACTCTCACCCGGGAGGGGTCGAGGTTCTTCTCGGCAGCCATGTCCATCTCGGCGATGAGGACCTTCGGGTCGATCACCGTTCCCGAGGCGATGACCGGGATGCAGTCCGGGTAGAGGATGCCCGAGGGGATCAGGGACAGGGCGAGTCGTTGCTCGCCGACGACGATGGTGTGTCCGGCGTTGTTCCCACCCTGGTAGCGGACGACGAAATCGGCGGACTCGGCGAAGAAATCGACGACCCGTCCCTTTCCTTCGTCACCCCATTGGGCGCCCAAGACGACGGTCGCTGGCATGACGTGGAGCGACGGTAGTCAGGGTTGGGCCGCGATCCGCCCCTCTAGAGCGGACCCTCCGGCCGCTCGTCGGGCTCGATGGCGTCGGAGACGATCCGCCCCACGTGCCGGACCCCGGTCGACACCACCTTTATGGGGAGGACGCCGACCTGGAGCAGACCCAACCCGACCGACTTGGGCAGCTCGCTGAGCTTGGGCCGTCCGATGAAGCCGCGCCGGCTGAAGTAGAGCCAGAGACCGATTCCGAGCAGGAGCATCGAGCCGAAGAGGACCGCGAATCCCCACCACCGGTCGGCCAGGGGGATCTCGACGAAGTTCATCCCCCACATCCCCGAGATCACCGACATGGGGAGGAGCACGGCAGAGAACACGGTCAGGATGCGGACTATCTCGTTGGTCTGGTCGGCCACCGCCCCGCGATGGGTCTCCAGGACCGAAATGAGGAGGTTCCGCGCCCCGTCGAGGGAGTCGACGATCTTGAGATGGTGGTCGAATACGCGGTCGAAGGCGCGGGCGGCTCCCTGGTCGACTGCCGGGTGCAGGCTCTCGGCCAACTCGTTGAACACGTCCCGTTGCGGAGCGATGCTCCTCCGCAGTACACCGACGTCCCGGCGCAGCGCATGAACCTCGGTGAGGGTGCGAGGGTCGGAGGCGAGAGCCATGTCCTCGAGTTGGTCGATCCGCACCTCCAACGCTTCGATCAGGGGTAGGTAGCGCCTGGTTCCCAACTGGGCGATGAGTGCGGCGACCCGGGCCGGGGTGTCGAGGTTGGCCGTGCTCGCCATGTTCTTCGGGTCTTGGAGCCATTCCACCGCGGAGAATGGGTCACGGTGGAGCGTGACGATGAATCTCTCCCCGATGAAGATGTCGATCTCGCTGGTGTCGAGTCGTTCGCCGGCACCCACGACCAGACCCTCGAGCACGACGAAGAGATAGCGGTCGTGCTCGTCCATGCGGGGGAGCAGTGAGACATCGATTGCCTCCTCGAGAGAGGCACGGTCGACGCCGAAACGCTCGGCGAGGGCGCGGATCTGGGTCGGCGGCTCGGCGAACAGATCGAGCCAGACGTATCCCGGGGTGGCCAGCAGCGAGTCGATCTCCTCGGTAGGGCGTTCGACCAGTGGCGACTCGGCGTCGCTCTTGTAGAAGAGTCGCTGCACGCTTCGATTATGAGACCGGGTGCCTCTCGCCCGGCGGCAATCGTGCATCTCGACGGTGTCCACCGCACGGTTCCGAAACACAGCGTTCACATTCCGGCAACCGGAGCGAAACGGGCTGCCGATACAAAGCCGAAGTTCACGATTGGCAACCCAACCGAAAGGAGCACCCGTGAGCAAGACGGCTGCCGACGTCTTGTCCCTTGTCGCCGACGAGGGTTACGAGTTCGTCGACCTTCGCTTCTGCGACCTGCCCGGCCAGGTCCAGCACTTCACAGTCCCGGTCCATCAATTGACCGAGGACTCCTTCGAGGACGGTTTCGGCTTCGACGGCTCGTCGATCAGGGGTTTCCAGCAGATCCAGGAATCGGACATGATCCTGCTCCCGGACCCGTCGACCGCCATCGACGATCCGTTCCGGGACCGGAAGACGCTGATCATCTACTGCTTCGTCAACGATCCGATCACGGGCAGCCCGTACGACCGCGACCCGAGGTACGTGGCCAAGAAGGCCGAGGAGTATCTGCTCAGCACCGGCATCGCCGACACCTCGTATTGGGGCCCCGAGGCCGAGTTCTACATCTTCGACGATGTGCGCTTCGGTCAGAACCAGCATTCCGGCTTCTACTACCTCAACTCGGTGGAGGGAGCCTGGAACTCGGGTGCGGACGAGGAGGGGGGGAACCTCGGCTACAAGCCGCGGTACAAGGAGGGATACTTCCCCGTCCCGCCCACCGATCATTTCCAGGACCTTCGCTCGGAGATGACGGCCAACCTCGAGGCGGCCGGCATCGAGATCGAGGTCCAGCACCACGAGGTGGGTACCGCCGGGCAGGCCGAGATCGACATGCGTTTCGACACGCTGCTCCGCACGGCGGACAACGTCACCCTCTACAAGTACATCGTGAAGAACACAGCTTGGGCGGCGGGCAAGTCGGTCACGTTCATGCCCAAGCCGATCTTCGAGGACAACGGATCGGGCATGCACACCCATCAGTCGTTGTGGAAGGACGGCGAGGCGCTCTTCTTCGACGAGGCGGGCTATGCCGGCCTGTCCGACATGGCGCGCTGGTACATCGGGGGCTTGCTCAAGCACGCACCCGCCGTGCTGGCGTTCGCCGCCCCGACGACGAACTCTTATCACCGGCTGGTGCCCGGATACGAGGCGCCGGTGAATCTGGTGTATTCGAGCCGGAACCGTTCGGCGGCGATCCGGATCCCCCAGTACTCCCAGTCGCCGGCGGCCAAGCGGCTCGAGTTCCGCTGCCCGGATCCAGCCTGCAACCCGTATCTCGCCTTCTCAGCCATGCTCATGGCCGGTCTCGACGGGGTGCAGAACAGGATCGAGCCCCACGACCCGGTGGACAAGGACATCTACGACCTGCCCCCGGCCGAACTGGCCGGTCTGCCCTCGGTGCCTGGCAGTCTCGACGAGGCGTTGGACGCCCTACGGGACGACCACGAGTTCCTCCTCCAGGGCGGTGTGTTCTCCCAGGAGCTGATCGACGCCTGGATCGACTACAAGATCGAGCACGAGGTGGACCCGATCCGGCTTCGCCCCCATCCCCACGAGTTCAGCCTGTACTACGACATCTAGTCGAAGTCTGTGATCTGTGGGTCACAGACTTCGGTACCCGGTACCAAGTACCAGGTACTGAGACGAGGGCCCGTCGGCAGACGGGCTCTCGTCGATGCTCAGAAGATCTCGGGGCACCAGGGTTGGGGGTCCCAGCTGAAGGCGGCGTCCATGGCGGCCAGGGCGTGGTCGCTTCCCGACACCCGCCCGGCCCGCGCCAGCTCCCGGAAACGAGGCATGCCCATGTAGCCGGCGCCGAGGTCCTCGAGATCGATCATGACGTCCGGCTCGTCGTTGCTGGCCGTGCAGGTCACGTCCCCCCCGTCGGCGCTGAGTCGGTAGGTGCCGGAGACGTAGCCGAGCGGGTCGGAGACACCGAGCACGACCTCGATCGGAGAGGAGTAGGAGCGTGCCATCAGCGCGTCGGGCACATCCATGATGCGGATCCACAATCCGTCGCTTCGCACCGCCCGGGCCCGACGCGATCCTTCCAGGAGGTCGAAGATCGGATCCTGAGGCGATCGGAGATCAGCCACGGTCTGCGAGACCAAGTCCTGACTGATGATGAAGGACCAGAGGGCGCACCACGACTCGGGGGTGGTCCCGAACAGATCCTTTACCCGGACCTCGCCACTCCCGTGACCCTCGTCCCAGTCCGACTTTGTGCGAAAGGTGACATAGCCCGCGACCCCTTCTTCACCGTCGACTACCGCGTAGCGGAGCGACGTGGCCCCGTGACGCGAGGCGTCGGTGTCACGGAACGACCGGAGCTCCCACCAGTCGGGGCTCCGGGCGAAGAACCCGGGGTATGTGTCCTGTAGATGCTCGTATACGGCCGGGGCAACACGGACCGCCTCCTCCCAGTCGATCATCCGAACCGGGACCGCATCGGGGGCCAGGCGATGGAGGTCGACGTGTCCCCGGCCGACGGTCACCTCATAGCTGGCCGAAGCGCATCCGTAGCCGAACCTCCCGTAGATTGCGCTGTCCGACGCCCACAACCCGGCGATCGGCTCCTCGTGCTCTCGGACATCGTCGAGATGTGACCGCATCATCTCCCGGAGCAGCCCCCTTCGCCGGTGGGTTGGGAGGACCGCCACCATGGTGGTGCCACCGCAGGGGACCGCTCCCCCCGGGACGCTCATCGTCAGGGCGAAGGTGCCCAATGTGCTGACCATCTGTCCTTCGTCGAAACCACAGCGGGTCCGGTCGAGGGGGACGAGCCTGCGGAACCTCTCGTCTCCTTCGGGGGGGTCGAAGCCGAAGGCCACGCCCATGGTCCGTCGCATCGTCTCGAATTCGTCGGGCTCGATGGCCCGGACCTCTACGGTCATCAGGCGTCGGGGGCTGCTCCGGCTGCCGCCCGGGCATTCTCGACTTCGGCGTCGAAGTCGGTGGTGGCGGTGGTGAAGGCTGCCCCTGCGGCACGCCGCAAGTCTCCCGGATCCTCGGACTGGAGGCCGGAGAGAGCTTCTGCCGCGGCTGATGCGGCCAGACCGATGGCACCGGATAGGGCTTGCTGATTCGCCTCGAGACCGGCCGGTGGGGCCAGTGCGGCCACCTGGTCGGCAAGGGCCTGGGACCCGCTGACCACCGCCTCCATGCGGCTCTCGGCGTCGCCGTATTCGATCGCCCTCGGCTCTGCGTCGAATCCCGTGTTCACCGCGGTCAGCTCGGATTCGAGGGCGGCGAGCTCACCGTTGATCCGGTCGAGCTCGGCCAGATAGGTGGCAGCTGCGCCGTCGACGGTCCCCCCGGGCTGACCGGGCACCGTGGTGGTGCTGCCGTCCACGCCGCCTGCCGCCGTGGTCGACGGCCCGGCGACCAAGGTGGTGTCGGGGGATGCCTCGGGGAGGGAGCGAACGAAGAAGTATGTGAACGCGATCATCCCCAAGATGACCAGGGGAAGGATCCAGCGGCCCGGTTTCGGGTCGGGGTTGACTGCCATGACGGGCGAAACGATAGCTGGGACCCTGTCGTTCCCCGTGTCTCGACGCGAATTGCGCGAACGGTGCCAGGCACGGACCTCTTGAAGCCGCCATCGCCGCGCCATAGGTTCGGAGACATGGAGCCGGAGAGGAATGAGGTCTACGAGCGGATCCCGTGGGAGACGCTGGAGGAGAAGAAGAGCGACCGCCAATGGCTGATGCTGGCGCTGGCCGGAGCCATCGTGCTGGGCGCCCTTGCCTACTCGTTCATGAGCAACCGGCCGCCTGCTGTCGCGGTCGCCACCACCATCCCGGCCGTGGCTGCTCCCACGACCGTTGCCGTACCTGCCACCACGGCCGCACCTGCACCCGCTCTCCCGCCGACCGCCTCGACATCGCCGGTAGTCACCGCAGAGGCCGATCTCTATGCGGTGCACCCGGAGCGGGCAATCGATCGGGTCGCCGCCCATGCCGAGTGGTTCGTGGCCGAGTACCTCACCGTCGACGGATCCGAGGAGGGACGGGCGGCGCTGACCGCGCTCATGCCCGCCGGGGTGCCGCTTCCCAGTGCAGCCGAGGGCACGCGTGTCTTCGTCGAGTGGGTGCGCGCCGCGGCGATCGAAGAGATCGCGCCCCTCACCTACCGGGTGACGGTGATCGCTCGCTCGCTGGCTGCTGAGAGCGATGCCGTCTACCAGCGGCAAGCCCCACTCGAGCTGGCCGTCGACGTCTCACTCGCCGAGGGGAGCCCGCAGGTGATCCTCCCGCCGGAGGTGCGTCCCGCCTCGACGCCACCGGCCAGGCAGCTGAGCCTTGCCACCGTCCCCGATCAGGTCGGCGCAATCGCCTTGGATCAGGCCGGGGCGACCGAGGTGGTTGGGGGCAGCCAGACGCCCGATGGCGGTTGGCAGGTGGTCGTGTTGGTGAGGGCGCCCGACGGCGTCAGCAGACCCGTGTCCGTCTCCGTTCCCCCCTCCTGATCCTCGCCGACCACGCCCCTATCAGGCGCCGAACTCCGTCTCTAGGATCGCGGTCGCCTCGGGGACGATCGTGTCCCAGGCGACGTCGGGAGTCTTGGAGATGGTCACGAAGTCCGCGGTCATGAAGATGCTGGTCACGCCGGGAAGAGCAAGCAGGTCGCGGGCGAACGCCTCGGCGGGGTCGCTTCCAGCCACATGGGTTGTGGGGCCTCCGACCGGGGCTCCCACGGAGAACCTCATCGCATTCGGATTCGGTGAAGGGGTGACTGTCACTGCCATATCGGGACGAGGGTAATCGGGTGACCCTGACCGTCGGGGTGGACGTCGGGGGCACCTTCACCGACGTGGTGGTGTTCGACGGCGGGTCGATCAGTGGTCGCAAGCTGCCCACCACTGCCGATCAGGCCGTTGCCGTCGCCAGGGCGATGAGCGACGACGGCGTCGATGACGGAACCACGTTCCTACACGGGACGACGGCCGGCACCAACGCCCTGCTCGAGGGTCGTGGAGCGAGAACCGCCCTGGTCACCACCCGTGGTTTCGAGGACGTGATCGAGATCGGGCGCCAGGCCCGGCCCTCGCTGTATGACTCCTTCGTCGACCGTCCCCCGGCACTCGCCCCCCGCCGGCTCCGCATCGGCTACGACGACGACTTCGAGCACCTGCGAAGTCGTGTCGCCCAGCTCGAGGCGGAGGCGATCGCAGTCGCCCTGGTCCGCTCCTACTCCGATCCGACGCTGGAGCTGGAGCTCGCAGAGCGGATCGCCTCCGAGCTCGGTGTCCCGGTGTCGGTGGGTGCGATGGTTTCACCTGCATTCCGGGAGTACGAGCGGATTGCCACCACCGTCCTCAACGCGTACCTGACCCCTGAGGTAGCCGGCTATCTCGCCAGGCTCGACGGGATGGTGCCCGCCGGGCAGCGTCTGGTGATGACCTCCTCGGGTGGTCTACTCCCGTTCGCTTCCGCCGCCGGGTATGCGGGCCGGCTGGTCCTCTCGGGTCCGGCCGCCGGGGTGGTGGCGGCGACTGCTTTGGGTGCGGCGAAAGGTCACAGCTCGGTGATCAGCTTCGACATGGGCGGGACTTCCACCGATGTCTGCAGGATCGACGGGCAGGCAAGCGGAGGGGGCCGGCACGGGAGCGCAGGGTGGGTCAATCGAGTGCCCTCGCTCCCGGTGCGCACCATCGGAGCGGGAGGGGGGAGCATCGCGTGGGTGGACGGAGGCGGTGCCCTCCGGGTCGGGCCTCGTTCGGCGGGCGCCCATCCCGGCCCGGCCTCGTACGGGCTCGGAGGGAGCCAGTTCACCGTCACCGACGCCAACGTCATCCTGGGTCGGATACCACCCGAAACTGCCCTCGGCGGCTCGGTCTCCCTCGACGTAGCCGCCGCACACCGGGCGGCACATGAGCTCGGTGTGACCCTCCCCCTCGGGGTAGAGGTGGTAGCGGAGGGAGTTGTCGAAGTGGTGGACACCCACATGGAACGGGCGCTCCGAGCAGTCTCCGTGGAGGAAGGCGTGGATCCCCGGGACTCAGCACTCGTCGCGTTCGGGGGTGCCGGCGGTCTTCATGCCACACGTCTCGCCAGACGTCTCGGGATCAGGACCACCCTGATCCCCCCGTTGTCCGGTGTGTTCTCCGCCCTCGGGCTGCTCCTCTCCTCCCCGAGCAGCGATGCGGAGCGCACGGTGATGCTGGAGGAGGGATCGGCTCGTCTGGGCGAGGCGGTTCGGGGCATATTCGACCAGGCACGCACCACGTTCGCCAGCGACCATAGTCTCGCCGGTGACGACTTGGCCGGATGGGCCGAGGCCCGCTATGTGGGACAGTCCCACGAGTTGGCCGTTACCCTGACCCCGAGGTGGGGGGAGCTGAGGGAGGAGTTCGAGAAGGCTCACATGGCTCGCTTCGGCTTCGTGCGGGCCTCGGAGGCGATCGAGCTGGTCACGGTCCGCGCCACGGTCACCGGTCGGGCCCCGATCACGTGGGATGACCTCCCGCACCTGGCCTCGTCCGGCAAACCGACACCGACACGGGCGGAGGCGATGGTGTCGCACCGCCCCGTGGAAGTAGAGGTCTGGGAGCGCAGCGAGCTTCCGCCCGGCTTCGAGACGGAGGGGCCCGCCATCGTGGTGGAGCGAGACTCAGCGGTTTGGCTCGAGCCGGGCGACCGGCTCGTGATCCACGACGACGGGACCCTGGAGCTCGGGTGGTGAGTCGGGTCAGCGAGGCACGTGACTTCGTGCAGGAGACACTGAGCCGGAGGGCGGATCCGGAAAAGGCGGCGGGCATGCAGGCGTACATGAAGACGGACATGCCCTTCTACGGGGTGCAGAAGCCGGGTCGGGTCGAGATCCTGAGGGAGCTGGTGGAGCGGTTCCCCGCCCCCCATAGGGAGTCGTACGAGGCTTTGGTCCTCGGTCTGTGGGACCTGCCCAATCGGGAGGAGAAGTACCTCGCCCTCGGCGTGGCCGGCCATTTCCGGGAGCACGTGACGCCGCTGTCGCTACCCCTGTACCGCGACCTCATCGTCGAGGGCGCCTGGTGGGACTTCGTCGACGAGATTGCCACCCAATTGATCCGTTGCCTGGTGGTGGAGCTTCCAGCTCAGACCTGGCCGGTGGTCGACCTCTGGATAGACGACGAGGACATGTGGCTGCGAAGGTCGGCGATCCTTTGCCAGATCGGAGCCAAAAAGGACACCGACACTGCTCGGCTCTTCGGATTCTGCGAGCGGCGTGCCTTCGAGGGGGAGTTCTTCATCCGGAAGGCGATCGGCTGGGCCCTGCGTGAGTATGCGAAGACAGATCCCGAAGCGGTGGCGGCCTTCGCGCTGGCCCATCGGGAGCGGCTGTCCTCCCTGTCCTACCGGGAGGCGACCAAGCACATCCGGCACTTGCTGGGTTGAACCCTCGCTCAGCAGCGGTGTCGCTTGTGCCACGGCCCGAGCGGGCCGGTCGTGGCGGTGATGGTGCCCACTTCAGCCCGGGCCCCGGCGAAAGCCTTCCATGGCAGACCGGAAACGTGTCATTGGCCGTCTTCGAGCAGTCCCTTCAGCACAGCCAGGTCTTTGCTCACCAATCCGATGTCACGGGCCAGGATCTCCTCGGTCATCCCCGGTGTGCGGTAAAGGGTGAAGATGACTTCGCTGCCCGAATCGTTGGCCATCACCCGCATGGGGATGTAGATCTCGGTCCCGTTTGGGAGGGTCACGTGATGGTCGAGCACCCCGTAGTCGTTTGGTGGCGTGAACCGGACCCGGACCGGGCCGTCGGGGCTGTGCGACACCCAATGGTCGCCCTCCGGCTCGAGGTTGGTGGCCAGACCGGTCGCCCAGAGGGGGAAGTTCTCGGGCCGGCTGGTGAATTCGTAGACCTCGTGGAGGTCACGTTCGATCGAGATGCTTATGTTGTGGGCTTGATGGGTGGTGGCCATGTCTTCGTCTCCTTTGACCAGTCCGCAATGATGCCCGGGATCGCTCCTTGATCGGCGACCCGATCACGCTCGAGGTGGCCCGGCATCGTCTGGCATCGGTTGCCGACGAGATGGGCACGGTGCTGAGACGTGCCTCGCTCTCTCCCAACATCAAGGAGCGGGCCGACTGCTCGGCCGCCCTGTTCACACCAGACGGGGCAATGTTGGCCCAGGCCGAGCACATCCCGGTCCATCTCGGATCGATGCCCGAGTCCGTCGCCGCCTGTCTGGCCCGCTTCGAGCCGGTGCCCGGTGTCCAGTACGCGGTCAACGATCCTTACGCCGGGGGCACCCATCTCAACGACCTGACCCTGGTCGCCCCGGTCTTCGTCGGGGACCGGCACGTGGCCTGGGTGGCGAATCGGGCTCATCACGCCGATGTGGGCGGGGAGGCGCCCGGATCGATGCCGGCTCATGCCGTCACCCTCGACCAGGAGGGTCACCGCGTCCCGCCCATCGTGGCCTATGCCGACGGAGGGTGGGTCGAGGAGTTCTCCGAGCCGTTCATCTCCGCCTCGCGGACCCCATGGGAGCGAAGGGGTGATCTGGAGGCTCAGATCGGGGCCAACTCGGTCGGGGCGAGGCGGACAGCGGATCTGGTGAGCCGGGACGGTGCCGATGAGTTCGAGTCGCTGACCGCGGGACTACTCGACTACGGCGAGCGGAGGATGCGGGCTGCCCTGGGAATGTTGCCCGATGGGGAATACTCGTTCGTCGATTACATGGAGCTGGGGGAGGCGGACGTGGCCATCCGGGTCGCGATCACGGTCTCAGACGGGAGCCTCGTCGCCGACTTCACCGGCAGCGACGATCAGGTTTCGTCCAACTTCAACGCGGTGGAGGCGGTCACCCGGTCTTGTCTCTACTACGCAGTTCGGGTCGCCACCGACCCCACGATCCCGGCCAATGGGGGTTGCTACCGGCCTCTGGACCTGATCGCGCCGAAGGGCTCGATCGTGAACGCCAACCCCCCGGCGGCGGTGGCCGCGGGCAATGTCGAGACCAGCCAGCGGATCGCCGATGTCCTCTTGGGTGCCCTGGCCCAGGCGGCCCCAGACCGGGTCCCTGCCGCCTCTCAGGGAACCATGAACAACATCCTCATCGGCAACGACGATTTCGCCTACTACGAGACCGTGGGCGGCGGCCAGGGTGGCCGGCCGGGCCGTGCCGGCCAATCGGGCATCCACACCGGGATGACCAACACCGAGAACACCCCGATCGAGTCGCTCGATGACCACTACCCGTTCCGCGTCGAGCGTTACACCCTTCGTCGGGGAAGCGGCGGCGAGGGGCGCTTCGCCGGGGGCGAGGGCATCGAGCGGGAGATCCGGTTCCTCGCCGATGCCACCCTGTCGCTGATGGGGGAGCGACGGCGGCATCGCCCCTGGGGTCTGGAGGGAGGCGGTCCCGGAGCCACGGGCGAGGACTGGCTGGTCCGGGCCGACGGCCGCCGCGAGCGTCTCCCCGCCAAGTCCACCACCGAGGTCCACCCCAACGACCGCCTCCTCGTCCTCACCCCCGGAGGGGGCGGGTGGGGGGCGGCTCCCCCCGAAACCTGAGGTTCCCCGTAACGGATATGCAACGAACTCCCTCAAGTTCGGGAGTGGGCGAAACTGATCTTGAACCCGAGAGCGTTTGTTGCATATATGCAACGGGGAACCTCAGGTTCGGGAGTGGCGGGCGCGAAAACTACGCTCCCGGTGTGAGCCTGGTTGAGGATCTGCGGGGGGTGCTGAGCGACGACAGGGTTCTCGAGGAGCCGGTCGAGCTCTATCTCTACTCGCGCGACTCGTCGTTGATGCAGGGTCGGGCGACCTGTGTCGTGTTCCCCCACACCACCGAGGAGGTGGCCGACGTGGTCCGTGTCGCCGAGAAGCACGGTGTCCCCATCATCGCCCGGGGTGCGGGTACCGGGCTCGCCGCCGGGGCCATCCCCATCGACGGCGGGATCGTCCTGTCCACCACATCCATGGACGAGGTCGAGATCGACGTGGCCAACCGGACCGCCTGGGTGGGTGCCGGTGTGATCAACCTCGACCTGACCAACCAGGCCGAGCCGTATGGGCTCTGCTTCGCCCCCGACCCCTCGTCGCAGTCGGCCTGCACCATCGGAGGCAATGTGGCCAACAACTCCGGAGGCGCCCATTGCCTGGCCGAAGGGGCCACCACCAGTCATGTCCTCGGTCTCGAGGTGGTACTCGCCGGTGGCGAGATACTCGTGCTCGGCGGCCAGGCACCCGACATGCCCGGGCTCGACCTGAAGGGTCTGATCGTCGGCTCCGAGGGGACTCTCGGAGTGGTGACCAGGGCCCTGGTCCGCCTCCTCCCCATCGAAGCGGATGTGCGCACCTTGCTTCTCGACTTCGACCGGCTGAGCGGGGCGACCAAGACGGTTTCGGACATCATCGCCGCCGGGCTGGTGCCGGCGGCGCTGGAGATCATGGACCAGAAGATGACTACGGCCGTCGAGAACTGGCTCGGTGCCGGGCTGCCCACCGACGCCGCCGCCATCCTCCTCGCCGAGGTGGTCGGCGACCCGGAGGGTGTCGAGGCCGAAGCCGAGCTCATCACGCGGATCGGGAGGGACAACGGCGCCCGCCAGGTCCAGGTCGCCGAGGACGAGAGAGAGCGCGCCGTCCTCTGGAAGGGGCGAAAGTCGGCGTTCGGCGCGGTGGCCCAGGTCTCGCCCAACTACTACCTGCACGACACGGTGGTGCCCCGGTCCCGTCTCGTCGAGACGATGGAGGAGATCGAGGAGATCGCCGCCCGCTACCAGCTCGACGTGTACAACGTCTTTCACGCCGGCGACGGCAATCTCCACCCTCTCATGGCCTTCGACGCCGCCGAGCCGGGGATGATGGACAGGGTGCACAAGGCGGGCGAGGAGATGGTGGGCGCTTGTCTGCGACGGGGTGGCGCGCTGTCCGGGGAGCACGGGATCGGCTTGGAGAAACGGGACATGATGCGGGCGGACTTCACCGAGCTCGATCTCGACGCCCAGGCCCGGCTCAAGGAAGCTTTCGACCCGGACGGGATCTTCAACCCGGCGAAGGTGCTGCCCGAAGGCTCGCGGTGCTTCGACTTCGGCGGGGCCCGACGCGAGATCCCCGACGGGGCATGGCTTTGACCGGAGCCTCCGGGGCAGGCCCGGAGCATCTCGCTCCCGACGATGTCGACAGTCTGGCCGAGACCCTGCGTCACGCCACCGAGCACCGGCGAGTGGTCCAGGTGGTCGGCGGTGGGACCAGGCAGGGTTATGGCGCCCCGACTCCTCCCGAAATCGAGCTCGAGATGAGCGGTTTCTCCGGGATCGAGGAGTGGGATCCCGACGATCTCACCGTGACCGTCGGGGCGGGGACCCCGGTTGTCGAGCTCGAGTCCCTCCTGGCGGGGCGGGCGCAAACCGCGGTGTTGCCCGAGGTCCCCGGGCGGTCGACCGTCGGCGGCGTTGTCGCCTCGGGAGTGTCCTCGCTGCGAAGGGGGCGTCTTCTCGGGACCCGGGAGCGGATGCTCGAGGTGCGTCTGGTCACCGGCGACGGGCGGGTGGTCAGGGGCGGCGGCCGGGTGGTGAAGAACGTCTCCGGGTACGACCTGCCCCGTCTGGTGGTGGGTGCGTTCGGCTCTCTCGGAGTCATCTACTCCATTTGCCTCAAGCTCTGGCCTGTGCCCCGGGCGGCGGCGACGGTGACCATCGACGACCTGGAGGCGGCGGGCACGGTCACCCGCCCCCTAGCCGTGCTCGACGACAACGGGTTGATACGGGTCTTTCTCTGGGGGACGCCGGAGGAGGTGGCGGCGACCGTTGCCAGGGTCGGCGGCGTTTCGAGCGAAGGCCATGATTGGCCGGCCGATCCGCAGGGGACCTACCGCTGGTCGCTGCGTGTCCCGCCCGCGCTGACGGGGTCGGCAGTGCAGCGGCTGCCCGATGGTTGGCGTCATCTGGCAGTCCACGGCGCCGGCGACATCCGGGCCGCCTCCGACGATGCCCATGGAGCCGAGGATCTCCGCGCCTGGGCTGAACGGGCCGGCGGCGTCCTGGTGATCGTGTCGCGGCCTCCCGATGACGACGACGGTCTCGACTCGTGGGGGTCCCCGCCTCCCGGGCTCGACATCCAGCGTCGGCTCATCGCCCAATTCGACCCGGCCCGGGTCATCAACCCGGGTCGCCTCCCGGGAGGGATCTGATGGGTTGGGTGACGGCCGAGCATCCGACCACGGACGAGCTAAACGCATGTGTGCAATGCGGTCTCTGTCTTCCTGCCTGTCCCACCTTCCGTCTCACCGGCCGGGAGACCGCATCGCCCCGGGGCCGCCTCCAGGCGATGAAGGCGGTCCATCAGGGTGTGCTCGAAGTCGACGGTCCATTCCAGGGGGTCATCGACTTCTGCCTCGGCTGCCGCGCCTGTGAGCCGGTGTGCCCCGGGTTGGTCCCCTACGGGCGGGCCCTCGAGGGGACTCGCGCCGAGATCGTCGCCCAACGCCCCTCGTGGGCGCACCGTCTCCGCTCCTTCGTCCTGGGCCCGGTGCTCGGCTCCAGATCGTCTCTGCGATTCGGAAGCGCGATCCTCGCCGTCGCCCAACGGGCCCGTGCCACCGCCATTGCCCCGGCGCGTTATCGCAGACTGTCGGCAGGCCTGCGACCGCTCAGGCGACGGCCCGCCCCCACTCTGGGGCACTCTGGGGGCGGCGGGATGTCCGGTACGGTGGGTCTGCTCGCCGGATGCATCCAGGACGAGTGGTTCCGGCCGGTCAATCACGCCGCCATCGAGCTTCTGGAAATGGCCGGGTTCCGGGTGGACGTCCCGTTCGGGCAGACCTGTTGCGGCGCGCTTGCCGCCCACGACGGGAAGTCCGCCGAGGCGAGATCGCTCGCGACCCGCAACGTGCCGGTCTTCTCCGGGTACGACCAGGTCGTCGTCACCTCGGCCGGTTGCTCGGCCCAGATGAGGGAGTACCGCCACTGGGCGGACGACGGAGAGGAGATCGGCGACCGGGCCGTTGACGTCACGGTGGCGGTGGCTCGGGCCATCGAAGCCGGGCTCCTCCCCAGGGTGGCGACGGCTTCGGGGCAGGTGGCGATCCAGGACCCATGCCATCTCCGGCACGCACAGCGCGTGATCGCCGAGCCTCGCCTCATCCTCGAGGCGGCGGGGTACGAGGTCGTCGAGATCGACCCGGCCGGGATGTGCTGTGGCGCGGCGGGTCTCTACACCGTGCTCCAGCCGGAGGCTTCGCAGGAGTTGGGAAACCGAAAGGCGGCTCAGATACGTTTCACCGGCGTGAGCAGAGTCGCCTCGGCCAATCCGGGTTGTGAGATGCAGATTCGCTCGGCACTCGGCGCCGGCTACGAGATCGCCCACCCCATCGAGTGGTACCTCCGAGCCATCAGAGGCATGGCACAGACCGGTATCGTCGCCGCCGAGGAGGCTCCAGGTTGACGGATGAGATGGTGCGGGCCGAGACACGCGCCCAGATGAAGCGTTACGCGATCCTCGGCTACGGCGCGCTCGGGACGATGCTCGACATCGGTCTGATGGTGCTCGGGAGCCTCCTGGTGGGGCTGGCGATCTCTGTCCTTCTCGCCGGATTCGACCTGGTCAACGTGATACAGGACCTGTCCACCGGCGCCATGCTCGGCTCGGCGCTCGTCCTCTCGGTGATCGGGCTGTTCTGTCTGGGCGTCGCCGCCGAGGGGCCTCTGGGCCGGGGCCGGGACCTGGTCGGTTTCAAGCTCTGGGAGATCGGGGCAGGTCGGATCATCGCGGCTCTGGTCGTGGGTTGGGCCCTCCTCTTCGTCCACGGTCTCCTCGGTGACGCCCTCGACGGCCTGCCCTTGCCCATCACCACAGGGGCGGACGGGATAAGGGCTGTGGGCATGGCCGGTCTCACAATCGTCCCCTTGGTCGGCGTTCCACTCGCCCTCGTCGCTCGCTGGTTCCCCGACGGCCCGGACTGGCTTCCCTCGACCGACGTTCCCATCATGTTCGTGGTCTGGGCCGTGGCCACGATGGGCATCGTCACCTAGCCGCCGGGCGATCGGGCGAGGCTTTCCTAGAGACCTTTGGAGAAGATCTGGACCGGTCTCACCTCGAAGCCCTCACGCTGCAGCGCTTCCATGCTCCAAGCTGTCACCGGGACCATTGCTTCGACCTGATCCTTACGCAGGTCACGCAACAGATCGCGCATGCCCTGGATTAGCAGCGGCGCGTCCACCGGTGCCGTGGCCAGCCATCGCACCGAGATGCCCAGGTCATCGGGCTCGGCGATCAGCCAACCGCCCGGGCTCTGATAGAAGGTGTGGGCGTCGACCGCCCGATCGAGGTCGGCACGAGTCGCCTTTCGCCAGCGCCAGCCCAGGGAGATCATGTCCCGGGCGGCATGGGCCAGGTCGCTCTGGGACCAGAAGGTCCAAGCCGCGTCGGCATCGACCGTGCTGCCGTGCCGGAATCGGTCGCTCGAGCCCAGTCGCCTCCCGGTGGGTGTCGGGGCCGTGGCATAGCCCCACCGACTGGTCAGCCGGTATCCGAGTTTGACGACCTGGGAGCGTGCTGCATCGTTGTCTTCCTCGGTGGCGAGACGGGCGACGAGCGCGCCCCGCCCTCGTGCCCAGTCCACGCCGAAGTCGTTCATCGCCGAGCCCATGCCGGATCGTCGATGACCCGGATGCACGCGAGCGGCGCTCAGCCACGCCTCGGTGGGGGACAGCATCTGGGACCTGGACAGTGCCACGGGTTTGTCGTCCTCGTGGACACACACCACGACCTGCGATTCAGGATCCTCCAGCCACTGAGGCAGCGCCTCGGCCACGTAGTCACCCCAGGAGAAGGTGTCCTGCGTCCAACTCTCGATCAGAGGCACGTCCTCGGCCCGGGCCGGGCGGATGACGAAGGACATGCCTACATCCGGTCCGGCACTTCGATGCCGAGCAAGTCGAGGAGGCGCTCGAGGGCGCGCAGCGTCCAGGCGGCCAGGGACAGCCAGGAGCCCTGACGTTCCGGATCGGGCTCGGACAGGATGTGGCAGGCGTCGTAGAACCGGTTGAAGCGACCGGCGACCTCGTAGGCGAATTCGGCGATGTGATTGGGGGCGCGCAACGCCATCGCCCGGTCCACGACTTCGGGGAGACGTAACAGCTCCAGCATGAGCTCTCGCTCGGCGTCGACGGTCGGGGGGACGAGGGGCCGTTCGCCGACTTTCTGATCGAGGGCGCGGCGCAGGATCGACTTGACCCTGACCGCGGCGTACTGGAGGTACGGGCCGGTCTTGCCCTCGAACGAGCTGAATCGGTCGAGATCGAAGACGTAGTCCGAGGTCCGGTTGTTGATCAGGTCGCCGAACTTGAGGGCGGCGACGCCGACCATCTCGGCGATCCTCGCCCGCTCCTCCTCGGGGTAGTCCTCGGCCAGATGGGCCTCGTCGAGGCGGCGCCGGGCGGCATCGGTCAGCATCTCGATCACATCGCCGAGCCGGACCACCCCTCCTTCCCGTGTCTTGAACGGCTTCCCGTCCGGCCCGTTCATGGTCCCGAACCAGATGTGCTCGAGACGTGTCTCGGGCGGCACCATGCCGGCCTTACGCGCCGTTCGGAAGACCTGAAGGAAGTGATCGGCCTGACGGCGGTCGACCACGTAGAGCACCAGGTCGGCTTGGAGCTCCTCGACCCTCATCTGGATGGTGGCCAAATCTGTGGCGCTGTAGAGGAAGCCGCCCGAAGACGCCTCCAGGATCAGTGGCGGCAGCTCCCGCTTGTCCCCCTCCTCCTCGACGCGAACCACCAGCGCCCCCTGTGACTCCTCGGCGATGCCCGAGTCACGCAGGGAGGAGACGATCGGAGCGATGCGGTCGTGCACGTCCGACTCGCCGTACCAGAGGTCGAAGGTGACTCCGAGGGCAGCGAAATCCCGACGTTGCGAGGTCTCGGACACCGCCTTCATCTGACGCCACAGGGCGAGGTACCCGGGATCTCCTTGTTGCAGACGCACGGTCGCGGTGCGCGCCCGGTCGGCGAACTCCTGGTCGCTGCGGGCTCGCGCCGTTGCCTCGGGGTATATCCGTTCCAGATCGTCGAGGATCACCGGAGCGCTCTCGGGGTAGGCGGTGGCCGTGGGGTCGAAGTAGGGGAGATCGGGCTGCTGCTCGGCGATGGCGGTGATGAGCAGCCCCATCTGGAATCCCCAGTCGCCGAAATGCGGGTCACGGGTCACCTTGTGCCCGGCGAAGGAGAAGAGACGGGCCAGGGAGTCGCCGATGATGGTGGCCCGGAGATGTCCCACGTGCATGGCCTTGGACACGTTGGGGCCGGCATAGTCGACCACGACGTTCTCGGGCTTTTCGGTTATGGGGAAGCCGAAATAGGGGTCGGTGGCGGCGTCGGCTGCGATGCGGGCGATGGCGGCATCGGTCAGGGTGATGTTGACGAATCCCGGCCCGGCAACCTCGACCCCTGCCATGTCGGGATGGGTGGCGAGCCGGTCGGCCACCGCTTGCGCGATCTCCCGCGGCGCCCGGCCCGAAGTCTTCCCTGCCGCCATGGCCCCGTTGACCTGGAACTGGGCCAACTCGGGTCGTTGTGAAGGAACCGTCTCACCCAACTCTGCGGCCAAACCCAGCTCGGCGAAAGCCTCACCGGCAATGCCCGAAAGGTGGCTCAACAGCGACATGTGAGCCGAGGTTAGAACGTAGCCGGTGGCCAGTAGCCAGCCTTCCGGCTACCGGCTACCGGCTACGCCAAGTATTGAGCCGGCGAAGCCGGCTCAATACTTGGCCAGTTCCTGTGCTTTGCGGACGATCCCTTCCGGGGTCGGATAGAGCTCGTTCTCGAGGGACCCGGCGTAGGGCATGATGGGCACGTCGGGGAGGGCATAACGACGGACCGGTGCGTCGAGCCACTCGAAGGTCTTGTCTGCGATCTGGGCGGCCAGCTCGGCGCCGTAACCGACGAACTCGTTGTCCTCGTAGACGATGAGGGCCCGGGACGTCTTCTTGATCGACACTTCGATGGTCGGCCAGTCCAGCGGCTTGAGGCTGCGCAGGTCGATCACTTCGGGGCTGATCCCCAGCTCCTCGAGGATCGGTGCCGCCTCCAAGGCGAAGTGGGCCATCGCTCCGTAGGCGAGGATGGTCAGGTGCTGACCGGGATGGCGGATGACCGCTCTACCCAACGGGACACGATGATCCCCTGCCGGATAGGGGCCTTTGGCCAGCCGGTAGAGCTTCTTGGGCTCGAGGAAAATCACCGGATCGGGATCCTCGACGGCGCTGAAAAGCAGTCCCTTGACGTCGGCGGGAGTGGAAGGGACGACCACCTTTAGACCTGGGACATGGCTGTAGTACGACTCGATCGACTGTGAGTGATAGAGCGCACCGTGGATGCCTGCGCCGTAGGGGGTGCGCACCACGATGGGGATGTTCCATGTCCCATCGGAGCGGTAGCAGATGCGGGCGGCTTCGGAGACGAGCTGATCGAAGGCGGGATGGATGTAATCGGCGAATTGGATCTCGGGGATCACCTTGTAGCCGGCCGCCGCCATCCCGATGGCGGCTCCGATGATCGAAGACTCGGCGATCGGGGTGTTGAAGCACCGCTTCGGGCCGAAACGCTCGGTGAGGTCCTGAGTCGCCTTGAACACCCCGCCCTTGCGCCGCGCCACGTCCTCCCCGAACAGGACCACGTCGTCGTGGGCCTCCATGACCTCGTGAAGGGCCATGTTGATCGCAGTGATCAGATTGACCGTCTCGCCCTCGGGGACGGGCTCGGGTTCTGTCGCCCCCGGCCCCGGATCGATCACCCGGGCGTAGACCCTTGTCGTCGCCTCGTCGGGATTGGGAGCGTCCTCGGCCACCTCCACGGCCCGGGCCAGGGTCTCCACCACCTCGCGGTCGATGCGCTCTTCCTCTGCCTCACTGAGCAGCCTGTTCTCGATCAGGTACTGGCGCACGCGCGCCACCGGATCCCGTTTCCGCCAGGTTTCCACCTCCTCCCGACTCCGGTAGAGGGTGTCGTTGTCGTCGGAGGTGTGTGCGTAGTAGCGATAGGTCTCCGCCTCGATCAGGGTGGGTCCCTCGCCGGCGCGAGCCCGCCGCACCGCCTCCCGCATGACCTTGTAGACGCGGAGCGTCCTGTTCCCGTCGACTTCGACGCCGGGGAACCCATAACTCTCGGCACGGGCGGCGAGACTCCCGGCCACCTGCTCCTCCCGGGGCACCGAGATGGCGTAGCTGTTGTTCTCGATCACGAAGATGACGGGGAGCTTGTGGATCCCGGCCCAGTTCATCGCCTCGTGCCAGTCTCCTTCCGAGGTCGACCCTTCGCCCCCGAAGACGGCCACCACGGCATCGTCGCCCCGGGTGGTGATGGCCTGGGCGATACCGACCGCATGCGGGTATTGGGTCCCGATCACCGAGGATTGGGTGAGCACTCTCAGCTCCGGGCTGGACCAGTGGCCGGGAAGCTGACGACCGCCGGACATGGGGTCGGTCTTCTTGGCGAAGGCGCCGAGGAAGATCTCCTCGGGGGTGAAACCCCAGGCCAGGGCGACGCCCATGTCCCGGTAGTAGGGGAGGACCCAGTCCTTGGCCCGGTCGAGGGCGAAAGCCGAGGCGACCTGCACCGCCTCATGCCCCGACGAGCCGACCACGAACGGCGCCCGACCCTGGCGCTGGAGGGCGAAGAGACGGTCGTCGACGCGTCTCGTCGCCAGCATGACCCGGTACATGGCGACGACGTCCTCGTCGCTCAGCCCCAACTCAGCGTGGTGGAGGTTCCTGTCGAAGTCCATCCCGTACGTCTGCAGATCGCTCAATTTCGATCGTCTCCGCTTCGCCGGAACCGGCGCAGGTCCCCTATCTCCTTGATTCGCAGTTCCGCCACCTTCATCGCCGCCTGATTGGGGTTGATCCCCTCATCCTTCGACATTCCGAGGATGCGCTTGGTTGCCTCGAAGATCGAATCGACCCGATGCATCGCCCGCATCTTCGAATACCCCTGGAGCTCGTCGTAAACGTTGATGAGGCCCCCGGCGTTGACGACGAAGTCAGGTGCGTAGACGATGCCGCGCTCGGCGATACGCGCGGCGTCCTTGTCGGTGGCAAGCTGGTTGTTGGCGCTGCCGACTATGGCCTGACAGTTGAGCTCGGGGATCGTCTTCTCGTTCAGGCCGGCGCCGAGCGCGCACGGTGAGTAGAAGTCGGCGTCGACGGTGTGGATTTCCCCTACGTCGACACTCTTGACCCCGTAGGTGTCCATCGCCGACTTGATCGCGGTGTCGTAGGCGTCGGAGATGATGACGTCGGCTCGGGCCTCGACCAGCAACTGGACCAGGGCAGACCCGACCTTCCCCACCCCCTGAACGGCAAACCTGCGCCCGGCCAGGTCTGAATCGCCCCAGAGGAACTCGGCGACGGCTTTGGCCGCGGCGAATAACCCGCGCGCGGTCATCGGCGAGGGATCCCCCGCCCCGCCCTCGGCGACCGAATTGCCCAGGGCCCATCGGGTCTCGCGGCGCACGATGTCGAGGTCTCTTGTGGTGGTGCCCACATCCTCGGCGGTGATGTATCGGCCGCGGAGCGAGTCCACGATCCGGCCGTAGGCGCGGAGGAGCCGCTCGCTCTTGTCGGTACGGGGATCGCCGATGATCACCGCCTTGCCGCCTCCTAGGTCGAGGCCGGCGGCAGCCGCCTTGTAGGTCATGCCCCAGGACAGACGCAAGACGTCTTCGAGGGCCTCTTCCTCGGTTTCGTACGGAAAAAAGCGAGTCCCGCCGAGGGCGGGACCGAGAGCAGTGGAGTGAATGGCGATTATGGCCCTGAGACCGGATACCTTGTCGTAGCCGTAGAGGACCTGTTCGTGGCCCTCGCGGGCTACCTCATCGAATACGACCAAGTCCGGTCCTCCTCTACCAGGGGGCGGGTCTCTCCACCCGATACTACATCCGAGCCGGTCCGGAGTGCCCGGGCGGAAGTTGTGGCGGACCTCTGCCAGGATGATGGCATGACGAAGACGGCCTATCTCCGGGTGTACACCCCCGAGGTCTCCAATTCGGTGGACCCGGTTCCCGGCTTCGTCCGCACCTATGGGCTTCTCTCCGAGTCGGAGGTAGACGGCGACTGGGTCGTCGAGTGGAACGGGGCGCGGATGGTATGTCCCCGGAACCTGCGGCTCCGCGTTCTGGAGTCGACGATCGCCTTCGCCAACGCTTTCCGCGGGCTCGGCTCGGGATTGATCCCCGAGGAATCGGCACGGGCCGCCGATCGGGAGCTCCGCCAGTATCAACGGGAGCATCCGGGTCACCGCTCGCACGTCCTCACCTCTGCCTGGCACGTCCCGGTGCGGTGGTTCATCGCATTCCAGCCCGAGGACAGGGAGGTATACGAGGTCGAGGGCAACCCGAGGGTGAGGCTGCGGGTGGATCTCTCGGTGGCCCGTCGACGAATCGAGAACGCCCTCGGCGTGCTGCGTGGGCTCCAGGTGTTCCAGGGTCCGGCCGAAGAGCTGGCCCAGCTGTCGGATTGGGTCGAGAGCTTTTCCGCCGACGCCATGCTCGAGCTGGACTATTCGACCGTTTCGGAGCTCTTCGACCCGCAGGATCTGGTGTTCGACGACTCGGTGGAGCTCGTGCGCCGGTCGATCGACGCGCTCGCCGAGGGCGACATGATGGCTGCGGGCGAGAGCTACGGGCGCGTCGTCTCCCGCTGGGCTCCCGCCTTCTCGGTGACCTTCAGCAGTTAGCGCTGGACCACTCCTCCAATGGGCGCGCCCGGCCTTCCCCGGCTCGGTCTTGGGGTGTCAGGAGGATTGGAGTCGCCGGAATACAGGTAAGTGGTTTTGGCTTCTATCTTGTGAAGAGAATCACAAGCTGTCTTTCTTCCCCTCCCAGACTTGCGAGGGCCAGTGGAGTAGTTCCGCTTCCGCAAGCGGATTCCTTCTCCTCCTCTCCCGCTCCACTGGCCCCGCAAATCGCTCCCGGCTTGACCTCGGTCGTCCAACGCCTACCATCTGCGCCGTGACATGCCATCCCATCAGCTCGGTCTGCCTCTGCGCCTGTCGTTGTGCGGCCGTGCCGTGTGGGTAGCCATGTCCTGAGTCATCTCGAGACGAGACCAAAGCCCGCACCGGCACCGGATGCGGGCCTTTGTTCGTCATGGGCCCGGTCCGGAGCAGACAGGAGAAGCACCCATGACCAGCCAATTCACCAAACTGACCCACGAGAAAGCCGATGTCGAGCTCGACTGCTCGGGTCTGCTCTGCCCGCTGCCCGTGTACCAGGCATCGCTCGCCCTGGGCGAGCTCTCCCCCGGGCAGGTCCTCCGTCTCATCACCACCGACCCGGGGTCTCTCGAGGACATACCCGCCCTCGCCCGGCAGACCGGGAGCAACCTGCTCTCCGCCGAGCGCAACGAGGACAACCAGGTGTTCTGGATCGAGAAAGGGCCCCGCTCATGACCGACACCGTCACTCTCCCTTCCACCGACGACGAAGTGGCCCACCGGCGCCGCATCGCCCTGGTCGCCTCGAAGGGAACGCTCGATCAGGCCTATCCACCGCTGATCCTCGCCACGACGGCGGCCAGCTTGGGATGGGAGGCCGGGGTGTACTTCACCTTTTACGGGCTCGACATCCTCCATGAGGAGCGACTGGAGCGTCTCAAGGTGGCTTCGCTGGCCAATCCGGCCGGCCCCATCCAGCTTCCCAACCTGCTCGGTGCACTGCCTGGCGCCACCGCCGCCGCCACCAAGATCATGAAGAAGTGGATGAGTGACGCCCGGATGCCCACGGTCCCCGAGTTCATCGAGATGTCACAGGGCCTGGGCGTTCGCTTCTTTGCCTGCTCGACGACGATGGGTGTCATGGGGGTCGAGGAGGACGACCTGATCAAGGGATGCGAGATCGCGGGCGCCGCCGCCTTCCTCGACTTCGCCGCCGAGGCCGACGTGCAGTTGTTCGTCTGACATCCGGGGTCGCGCTCAACCGACAGGACGTTGACGTATGAGCCGGGCGAGCACCGGACCGGTCGTAGCCATGATCAGGACGTAGGCGGCAGCGATCGGGCCCAGCCCGCCGCCCACACCGGCGCTCAGACCCAAACCGGCGATAACGATCGAGAACTCGCCGCGGGCGAGCAGAGTCGCCGCGGCGCGTCTTCTGCCCCGTTGCGACATTCCGGCTCGATTGGCCGCCCACCATCCGGTGGCTGCCTTGGTGACGCCAGTTATCACGGCCAGGACCACGGCATAACCGGCGACATCGGGGAATGTGCTCGGGTCGATGGACAACCCGAAGAACACGAAGAAGACCCCGGCGAAGAGATCGCGGAGTGGGGCGAGCAGGGTCCTCACCCTGTTCGCTGCATCACCGGAGACACCGATGCCTACCAGAAAGGCCCCAACCGCTGCTGATAGGTGGATCTGCTCGGCTACGCCGGCGACGATCAGGGTCACCCCGAGGACGGTGAGGAGATTCACCTCGTCCGAACCGGAAAAGGCGGCGCGGCTGAGTCGATGACCGTGACGGGCGGCTACGGAAATGGTCAGGGCGACGAGGGTGAGGGCGGCGACGACCGAGCCTACCGTTCCGGCCAACGTCCCTCCCAGGGCAAGGGCACCGAGGATGGGGAGGATGACCGCCATCGCCAGGTCCTCGAAGACCAGGATCGAGAGGACGATCGGTGTCTCCCGGTTGCCTGTCCAGCCGAGGTCGGAGAGCAGCTTGGCCACCACTCCCGACGACGAGATGTAGGTGACCCCACCAAGGAACAGGGAGCCGATCGGCCCGAAGCCGATGACCAGCCCGACCAGATAGCCAGGGGTGAAGTTGGCGAGCAGGTCGACGAGGCCTGCGGTCGCTCCCGTTCTCAGGGCCCTCACCAGCTCGTCGCCGGTGTACTCCAGGCCGAGCATGAAGAGCAGGAGGACGACTCCGAGCTGTGCGCCGGTGTCGACGAAGTCCTGTGAGGTGATGAGCGGGAACAGCCCACCGTCGCCGAAAGCCAGCCCACCCAGCAGGTAAAGGGGTATCGGCGAGATGCCCAGGCGACCGGCCAGTCGAGCCAGGACGGCGAGGGCAAAGATGATCCCCCCGAGCTCGAGGAGGAGCAGTGCGGCCGGGCTCAAGTCAGCCGTCGGTGAGGATCGACTTGACCGCCTTGATGCCTTCGGTAGTTCCCACCACCACGACCACGTCCCCGGGCTCGAACAGGAAGTCCGGGCCGGGCGATGGGAAATGGCTCGTGTCCCGGATCACTGCAACCACCGAGACGCCGGTGCGGGTCCTCACCCTCCCGTCGCCGATGGTCTTTCCGGCATAGGGGGAGCCGGAGTGGATCGGGAGCCAGTCCATGGCCAGCCCCTCGACCTGTTGGACCTGGGACATCGCTTCGATCACTGGCGATACACCGAGCACCTCGGCAAGAGTGTGGGCGTCGTCGTCGGTGAGCTCCATGGTGATCAGAGCGGTGTCTGGGTCGTCACGAGGGCAGACGAACACCTCCCGTCGCCCTCCACGGTGATGGACCACCCCCACCCGCTGGCCATCCTCCGTGATGAAGTCGAACCTGACGCCGACACCCGGCAGCTGGATCTCTTCGATCTGTGACATCACGCCTCCTGGAATCGGGCCGCATCATCGCACAGTTGGAATCGGCGGTCGAAAGGCCTACCCGGTGGTTGCCGGAACCGGCTCGGCGAGAGCGGGCAGGGTGAGCTCGAATCGAGTCCAGCCGTCGCGACGCACATAGACCAGATCGCCGCCCATCATCCGAGCGAGCTGTCTGGCCACCGCAAGGCCGAGCCCGACCGAATCCGGCTTGACTTCCGAGGTCGACTGTGACCGGTAATAGGGGTCGAAGATGTGATCGGCGTCGATTCCCTTTACCCCCGGGCCGTCGTCGCTGACCGCCAGCATCGCCTCCGAGCCGCTGGTACCGACCTCGATCCGCACCTGGCCCCCTCCGTAGCGGTGGGCATTGGTCAGCAGGTTCCTAACGATCTGCCTGGTGCGGAGGGTGTCCGCCCAGGCAGGGGCCGAGTCGCCCTCGACCGACACCGCGAGCTCCACCTGTAGCGACTCGACGATCGACCTGCATTCCGCGAGGAGGTCGATGGCACTGGGCCGGAAGGTGAGGTTGCCCGAAGCTGCCCGCTCTGCGGTGAGGAGATCGTCGACGAGTTGGGCGACCTCGATGCTCTGACTCGAGATCAGGGCCACCATCTCGGCGATCTCCTCGAGCGAGTACTGGTCGAGCCCTTGTGCGAGCTCACCGGAGAAGCCCACGACCGCGGAGAGCGGGGTCCTCAGTTCGTGGCTGACGGTGGCGATGAAACGGTTCTTGGCCTCGGCCAGCTCTTCCAGCCCCTCTCGCGCCCACTCCCGCTCCCAGAAGGCGCCGATCATCTCCGCTGCCCTCATCAACCCGTCCACCTCCACCTCTGTCCAAGCATCGTCGCGCCAGAAGTCCGAGTACCCGAGGGTGCCTACCCACTGGTCGCGGATCATGATCGGGGCCATCAGCTCGGAGCGGACCCCTTCGGCTTCGTAGAAGGACCGGACGGGGAGGGGAAGATCGGGGACCCGGATCCGTGCCGGCGCACCCGACGAAAGGGTGTCGACGATGTCCGGGAACTGGCTGTAGTCACCCTCGTAGAAGCTGTCCGGGCCGGGAGGCACGTTGACTCCGACGGCCTCGGCGACGATCTCCCAAGTGACGTCGCCTTCGTTGTCCACCCGGTTGACGTCGACATAGGCGTAGTCGGCCTCGGTGGCGTCGAGGAGGGCCCTGAGCGCGGCCGTCAGCGGCTCGTTGTCCCGCCCGATGAGGAGTGCCTGGGAGCAGGTGGCCAATGCCTCCTGGATCCGAGCCGACTTGGCCTGATGCTCGGAAGCCTCGGCCAATGTCCCGATCAAGCGCCAGGTGACCCACATGACCAACGCCTGGCCGGGGATCCCCACTATCAGCCTCACGAGGGCCTGGGATAGAGGCGGGCCCTCCACCATTGTGGACGCCACGGCATAGATGGCGGTCACACCGGCGCCGAGGAGAAGGGGGACGACCGACCCGTCCTCCCGGGTCCCGACATACAACAGCGAGATCAAGATCAGCACGACGAGGGTGTTGCCCGTGTCGAACCCGGTCGTTCGACCGGCTTCGGTCAGGCTGAGTACGCCAAAGGCGAGGGCTCCGATGGCCAGGACCGGCTCCACCCGCCGTCGACGAAGGAACTGGTAGCCACCGGTCAGCCCGATTGCCCCGAAGGCGGCGATTCTGTACTCCGCTCGGGGATGAGCGCCGGCCCAGGGCCCGAGTTCGGCGAGAATCCCCATGGCCGAGCCGATGACCGCGGTCAGCAGCACCACCGCTCGGTAGCGTGGTGTCATCACCGGTCTGGGTGTGGGCGTCATTTGTCTAGCTATCGACGGGTGGCCCCCACTGGCACATGGGGCTACGGACCCCGCCGCTCTCAAGGGCCACGATAGGCGACGCAATCGATCTCGACTGCGGCGCCGAGGGCGAGATCTGCTCCACCGACCGTGATCCGGGCTGGTGGGGAGTCACCTATCACTGCCATGTATGCCTCGTTCATCTCGTCGAATCGGGACATGTCGGCGAGATAGACGTTCATCTTCACCACGTCCCCCAGCCCGAGACCGACCGCCTCGAGGATCTTCTCGATGTTGCGCAGTGTCTGGGTGGTCTGTGGGCCGACGCCGCCTTCCACCAACTCGGTGGTGTCCCCCAGGGTTCCCAGACTCCCGGCTACGTGGACGTAATCACCGGCGACCACGGCGTGGCTGAACGAAGGGACTCGAGCCAAACCTTCGACGACGACCTTCTCCATGCGATTCTCTCCTTGCCAATAGAGTCGCTGTTTCGCGTGTGAGGGAAGGTAGTGGCCGAAGAACGACCGACCGGCTGGGGCGGAGATCCCGTTGAACCGCCCGGTCTCGACGAGGTGAGGGAGGCGGCGACCCGGATCGCAGGGCTCGTCGTCCGCACCCCCCTTCTGCTCATGCAAGGTGACGATGACGGCGCCGACCTCTACCTCAAGCCCGAAGTGCTACAACCTGTGGGCTCGTTCAAGATACGCGGGGTTGGGAACTGGGCATTGGGCCTCGGCGAGGAGGAGAGGCGGCCCGGGATCGCCACCACCAGCGCCGGGAACACCGCACTGGCCCTTGGCTACATGGGTCGAGTGCTTGGGGTGCCGGCGCGGTCCCACGTCCCCGACACCCTTCACGAATCGAAGCGGGCGGCCATCACCGCCTACGGGGTCGATCTCGCCCATGTCTCCATGACCGAGCTGATGAAGTTCATGTTCGAGGAGGCATGGCGTGACGAGCCGTACACCTACCTCAATCCCTGGGGAGAGCCGCGGATGATCGCCGGGCACGGCACCATCGGCCTCGAGATCTTCGAAGACCTCCCCGCCCTCGACTCGGTGTTCGTGCCGGTGGGAGGCGGCGCCCTGATCGCCGGCGTGGCTTCGGTGTTGAAGACCCTCGAGCCCTCGGTCCGGGTGTACGCGGTGCAGGCGGAGCTCAATTCGGCTCTCGCTGCTGCTTTCGCCGCCGGCGGGCCGGCCTGGATCGAGTGGCGAGACACCATCGTCGAGGGGGCATCGACGCCTGTCATCACCGATGAGATGTATCCCGTGCTGCGCCGCCTGGTCGACGAAGTGGTGCTGGTGAGCGAGGAGCAGGTCATGGTCGCGATGCGTCGTCTCGCCCTCCAGAGCAAGCTGGTCACGGAGGGGGCGGGGGCGGCAGCGGTGGCGGCCGCCCTGGCCACACCGGGCGCCGAGCGTGGCGTCAGTGTGTGCATCGTGAGTGGGGGGAGTGTCGACCGTTCCCTCTTCGCCCGGGTGGTTGGCGGGAACGGGGGCTAGCTCCATCGGTACGCTCGGGTCAGGATGTCCCGGCGACCGTTTCGTCTCCTTGTCTGTCTCCTCGTCGTGGCCACGGCATGCACCGCCGAGTCGGGATCGGGCACGACCGAGTCAGGATCGGACACGACCGAGTCGGGATCGGGCACGACCGAGTCGGGATCGGGCACGACCGAGTCGGGATCGGACACGACCGAGACGGAGTCGAGCACCATCCCGGCCACGGAGAGCACGGTGACGACAGCCATCGGACCTCCGCCCGACCTCTCCGATCTCCCAGGTCGTCTGGTGGTCGTCGACTCCGCAGGCGACATCGTGACCATCGACCCCGATGGCTCCGACCCGACCCCGATAACCGACGATGCCGGCCGGGCTGCCCTCTACCGCCAGCCGACATTCTCACCGGTGGCGGACAGGCTGGCCTGGGCCGAGTTGACGTCTGATGGCGCCGGTCTCGGGTCGAGTGACGGTGCGGGCGAAGACCGGATCGCCGTTGCGATGTCCTCGCTCCCGTTCTTCACGTACTGGTCTCCCGACGGGAGCAGTATCGGGGTGCTCCACAATGGATCGCAAGGGTCGATCGAGTTCGAGATCGTGGATGTGGAGTCCGCCACGACCGAGGTTTTGGCCACCGGCACTCCGTTCTACTTCTCGTGGAGCCCGGAGAGCAGCCAGGTTGCCGTTCATGTCGAGTTGGAGTCCTTCGCCACTCTCGATCTCGAGGGCAATGCCAACGACCTGGGTGCCACCGCCATCGGCTATCAGGCCCCGCACTGGACACCGGCCGGGATCATCCACCTGGGTGAGAACGAGATCGAGTTGCGCCAAGTCGACGGATCGGCCCGTGCGCTGGCGACGACGCCGGGACCCGTCGCCTTCGTGGCCAACCGCCAGGGGACCCGTCTCGCCGTGCAGTACTTCGTCGCCGGCGAGACACCCGGGATCGAGGCCGCCCTTTCCGAGACTCCTGAATTGCCCCCCAACCGTGTGATGGTGATCGATGTGGAGACCGGCGAGCTGTCCGAGGTGGTCGACTCACCGTCGATCGGGCTCTTCTGGAGCCCCGACGGCGAAACACTCCTCGCACTCCGACCGAGCTCCAACCGACCGGGCGAGCTGGCCACCGTTATCTGGAGGGACGGTGAATCGACCGAGCTGTCGACCTTCGCTCCCCATCCGGCCTTTGTCGAGGAGGTGCTCCAGTTCTTCGATCAGTACGGCCAGTCTCTCCAGCTCTGGTCTCCCGACTCGTCGGCGTTCGCCCTGGTCGGGGCGATCGAAGGTGATTCCGGGGTATGGGTTCACCCAGTCGAAGGCGGCGACCCGGTCGACGTCTACGAGGGTTCCTGGGTTTCCTGGTCCGGCAGTTGACCTGGAGCGATCACGGTCGGCATGGTTCCGACGGCCGAAACCACCAGGTCGAATGCTCCCGGCGGCATCACCTCGGTGAAGTACCACCGCTCCGCTTCCTCCCAGCGGGCGTTCCACTCGGTGCGATGGTCCTCGCCTTCCCGCTCCACGATCCGACGCCGGCGGATGTCGGCGGGCGCCTCGTAGAGGACGCGGAGGTCGAAGAGGTCGGATAGCTCGGGTCGTGCGCTGTAGACACCTTCGAGGATGACCACGGGTGCGGGCCGGCAGAGGGTGTCTTGTTCCACGAGCCGTCCGTCGTCGACATCCCAATCGTATCGGTGCCATGATCCCGGCTCTCCACGCGCCAGCGCCTCGAGAACCGGGAGTTGTCTACGCCAGGCGATGCAATGGTCGGCCTTCTCCGCTGCACTCATCGCGTCCCACTCCGCCGCGGTTCCCCCGGCGTAGAAATCGTCACCATCGATCACCGCGGCGCCAAGCTCGTCGCCGACCCTTCGTGCGAATGTCGACTTGCCCGCCCCGCTTCCCCCGTCGATGGCGACAAGGACCGGCCGGGAGGTGTCTCTGCCGATGGCGGCGATCCGGTCGACGAGCCTCGACACCGGGTCCATCGGCTATCAGCGAAGCGGGACGATGGCGTCGATCTCGACCAGGTACTCGGGTCGGGCCAACGATGAGACCACGAGGAGGGTGTTGACCGGGGGAGGGGCCGGGAAGAACTCCTCTCTCACCTCGCCCACCGGGCCCCGGTCTTCCCATCGGGTCAGGTAGACCGTGGTGCGGGCTACGTCCTCCATGCGTCCATTGGCAGCCTCGATGACCCGCTGCAGATTGGTCAAGACCTGGCGGGCCTGGGTGGCGGCATCGTCCTCGCCGACGAGATCGCCGTTCTCGTCGACGGCGACCTGACCGGCGACGAAGAGGAGACGACCCGAGGTGACGATCCCGTGGGAGTAATAGGCACCGGGTGGGTAAACACCGTCGACGTCAACCAGGCTGCGCTCGAATCCGCTGTCCATTCGGCGCAACCTACCAAGCCCACTTGACAGCCTTGCCCACCATAGATATGTTGAAGTCAATCAACTGGTTGATAAAGGATATGGTTGACAAATGATCGTGGATCCGTCTGCCGACGACCGACTCGACCGGGCGTTCGCCGCCCTGGCCGACCCGGTTCGCCGGCGGATCGTCGCCCGGCTCAGCAGAGGCCCGGCCACCGTCAACGAGTTGGCGGAGCCTTTCGAGATCACCAAACAGGCGGTCTCGAAGCACATCCAGGTGCTGGAACAAGCCGGTCTGGTGACTCGCACCCGTGAGGCGCAGCGACGCCCGGTACACCTGAACCCGGTCCAACTGGAGGCACTCACCTCCTGGATCGACAGGTACCGGCTGATCCACGAGGAGCAGTACCGGCGTCTCGACGCCCTGCTCGAAGACATCGAAGGCGCCACAGGCGCCGAGAAGGAAAGGTGACAGAGATGACAAACCCACTCAAGGTCGAAGCCCCCGCCGGGGTCCCATTCATCGATTGGGAGCGTGAGTTCGACGCTCCGGTCGAGGCGGTGTTCCGGGCCCACAAGGAGCCGGACCTGATCAAGCAGTGGCTTGGCCCGCGACGCTACGAGATGGATGTCGAAAGCTACGACTTCCGCACGGGCGGCCGCTATCGGTACCTGCACCGCGCCGACGGTGACGAGTACGCCTTCAACGGTGTCTTCCACGTGGTCCGGGAGAACGAGTTCGCCATCCAGACCTTCGAGTTCGAGGGATACCCCGACGTGGTCAGCATCGAGAGCATGACCTTCGAGGCCCTGGGCAACGGTCGCAGCAGGGTGCGCGGTCATTCCACCTATCCCTCCATGGAGGCTCGCGACGGGATGGTCGAGAGTGGCATGGAAGGCGGGATGAGCGAGGGCTACGAGCGTCTCGACGAGGTCCTGGCCCAGCTCTGAACAGAGAAGGAGGCTGTGATGGATTGGACATTGGAAGTGGTGCTGCTCCCGGTGAGCGACATCGACAGGTCGGTTCGCTTCTATCGTGACCAGGTCGGTTTCGATCTCGACCACGACACCACGAACGAGCACATGCATGTGGTCCAACTCACACCACCGGGCTCTGGGTGCTCAATCGTCCTCGGCGACCTTCCCGCTCATCGTGAGATGCCCCCGGGCTCGATGCGAGGGCTGCAACTGGTGGTCTCCGACGCCGAGGCGGCCCGTCAGGAGCTGATCGACCACGGGGTCGAGGTCGGGGAGATCACCGTCTTCGACGAGCGGGACGGCGGCACCTTCTTCGGCTTCGGGGATCCGGACGGGAATACCTGGATCGTGCAGCAGATCAAGGCCCGGGCGGACAAACCGCTGATCCCGGTGAAGGAGCGTGGTCGCTTCGGTGAGGGCATGGAGCTCTGAGCTCGCAGGGTTGACAGGCAAGTAACCACTTGCCTATCTTCCGCCGGGTGGATGTGTTCAAGGCTCTTGCCGACCCCACCCGGCGGACGATCCTCGATGAACTGGTCGATCGGGACGGGCAGACCCTGTTCGAGATCTGCAACCGGCTCATCACCAAACATGGGATCGACTCGTCTCGACAGGCCATCTCTCAACACCTCGACGTGCTCGAGGAGGCAGGGCTGGTCAAGGTGAGGCGGCAGGGCCGATACAAGTTCCACGATCTGAACACCGCCCCGCTGGGCGAGATCGCCGAGCGATGGCCGATTCGAGAGAGAGGCGACCCATGAGGATCAACCTGAGCAGCGTGTTGGTGGACGACCAGAAGAAGGCGCTCGGCTTCTACACGGGGACACTCGGTTTCGTGAAGAAGACCGAGATCCCTCTCGGTGAGGAGTCATTCTGGCTCACCGTGGTCTCGCCTGAGGAGCCCGAGGGCACCGAGTTGGTCCTCGAGCCGGACGCTCACCCGGCGGCCGGCCCCTACAAGCGGGCCCTGGTCGACGACGGCATCCCCTTCACCTCCTTCGCAGTCGACGATGTGCAAGCCGAGTACGAGCGGTTGAGGGGGTTGGGGGTGGTGTTCACCCAGGAGCCCCTGGATATGGGCGGAGTCACCACCGCCGTCTTCGACGACACCTGCGGCAACCTGATTCAGATCGCCAGCATGGGGTGACGTCGCAGAAGTGGGATACTCGGGTGGTGGCTAGTCACCGTCCCACCGCAGTTCTATTCGATGCAGGAGGCACGCTCACTCTCCAGGACCCGGAGGAGATGAGCGCTCGGCTGGGCAGCCCGATCGATGCAGCGGGAGCACATCGGGCCCACTACGTGGCCATGGCCGAGTTCTCCGATCGGCGCATCGACGGTCATGCTCTCGATTGGGACTGGTGGCTGGAGCGCTACTTCGACCTGCTCGGCGTTGCCGAGCCGCATCTCGCCGGGCAACGGATCGACCGCGGCTACGGGTTGTGGCATCACCCCCTCGACGGCGTGGCGGAGGCAATAGATGCCATACGGCGGAGTGGGATCCGGGTGGCGGTGGTCTCCAATTCGGACGGGTCGGTCACCGAGTCACTCGCCCGGGCCGGGCTCGCCGATCTGTTCGAGTTCGTGATCGACTCCCACGATGTGGGGGTTTCCAAGCCGGACCCGCAGATCTTCGAAGCGGCGTTGGAACGGATGGGTGTGGTCCCGGCAGAAGCCTGGTACGTCGGGGATTCGGTGTTCCACGATGTCAACGGGGCATTGGCCGCATCGATGGCCAAAGCAGTTCTGGTCGACCCTTACGCCCTCGGCCCCGAGGACGTGGTGAAGGTGCGCTCGGTGACCCAGTTGGCCTTTTGATTCCTGCGACGGACCTGACCTGAGCCTGAAGTCGTCGGCTAGCTTCGGGCGTCCATGGATCGGGGTCAGGGTTGAGCAGGACATCGATCGTTGTGTTAGTGCTGGTAGTGGCCGTGTTGGGTGCGGTAGCCGCATTTGCCCTGGGCCTCTTCGACGACGGCGGGGATGAAGTGCCTGAGGCGGCGGAGCAGCCACCGGCTACCACCACCACTTTGGGTGCCACCACCACATTGGAGCGGTCTCCGCAGATGACCGCGATGACCACGATCCCGGGCGAAGACCCTCTCTGCCTCGCCCATGCCGAGATGGTGGAAGCCCTAGACGGGCATCTCCCGGTGCAGGGGGCCGAGGACCTGGAGATCGTCCGCACCGCCACGCTCGCCTTCTACACCGAGGCGGTTGGCCATGTCGATTCACCGGAAGGTGAAGCCTTCTTCGACTATCTCGGCTACGAGCAGGAGGTCTACGACTGGAGCGAGGCCAACGAGTGGAGCCCGGATCGGTCATTGGAGGACCTGACCGAGAACCCGCCGCCAACGGTGCCGGCCGAGGCCCTTTCAATGGTGACCCAGGTGCTGGAGGACCGTTGCGACGTGGTCGCCGTCCGGGAGTGACCGGCCCGGGTCAATAACGGCCGTAGGCACTCTCCCCGGCGCCGAGCCGCGCGCAACTCCGTTCCTCGTCCAGCCAACCCTCCAGACGCAGCCCGGCGGTCTCGGCTTCTTCCTCGAGCATCTCGTCGGTGACCTGTGCGGCGTCGAAGTCCTGGATCCAGCTCCGGCCGGCCAGTTCGTAGGTGACACGACCCCTGAACCACCCGGGCCCGACCTCGAGTGGCTCGAACCGGATGCGGACCTCACCGAGCCGGCTCTCGCTTGGCTTGGGGTCGGCGACCCAGACCGGGTCATACCGTTCGATCAGCACGACTCCGTCGAGAGCGAGGTGCCGCCCGCATACACCAAGCAGATCGCGGCGCTGTTGACCGTCCCGGCTGTTGATCAGGTGGCTGGCCGCGAGCACCACGTCGAAGGTCCGCCCCAGGTGGAGCGTGAACAGGTCGGCGAGGATGGTCTCCGTGGCGGAGTGGTATGCGGCCAGCATCTCAGGAGAATCGTCCACCGCCGTGACCCGGTGCCCCAGCTCGACGAGTCCCCTGGTGATCCGCCCCGGCCCACTGCCCAATTCCAGGATCGTCCTGCGCGCTGCGATGGCAGAGTCGATCAGGGCCGGCGTGGTACCGGCAGGGAGGGCGAGATAGACGGGAACCGGGCTTCCGTCGGGTGCAACCTCACTCACCATGCCGCGATGATGCCGGGCTCTCGTCGGCAGGAGAAAACCTTGCGAGGACACCGTGCAGCGGCCGAGGCACCCGCCCCAGGTCGAGGGCATCGACCAGCAGCTCGGCGTACCGGATCTTCCGGTTCCCCATCCATCTCCACAGCTGTCGTTCGGTCGACTTGTCTCGTTGCGCCGGCTGGTTCTGGAAGCTGCGAAACGATCGCAGTTCATCCTGGGCTTCGATGACAGCCTCGGCCGAAGCCACGCCCAGCGCCCGAATCATCTCGTCTTCGAGGTCCCTCACGGAGACATGGAAGCCGAGCTGTTCCATGTCGTCTCGGGTTAGTCGGGAGCCGAGCCCTGTCTGCTCCAGACCATGCCGAAACAGCCCGACCTCCCCCAGGTCGCAGAGCCCGGCCAACGGGACGTCGTATCCCCGAGGGCCGAGGAGATTGAGGAACTGGCGTGCGTTGGTGGCACCCGCCATGGCGATGATGACGATGCCCTCGGCTCGAAGATCACGACCGTAACGCCGGCCCAGGGCTTCGATCGCCCGCTGATCGCTCACCCCTTCAACGAGGATCGCACGCTTACCCTCCTCACCTGCCCGGTGCGCCTCCTCGAGCTGGACGGACAGCACCGCTCCCACCCCGCCCATCCTCTCGGCGTGGCGATCTTCTGGTTCGGGTACGGCCGGCTCCGGCATGATCACCGAGGCTAGGTAACCGCCCTTCTCATCACCCGTCGATTAACCACGTGCATTGGATCGATCGCGGCTCGGCATGGCAAGGGAACCGGCCAACGACCCATCAACCCTGGCCCGCGCAGTGTCGCCATCGCCGGGGTTTAACGCCGATGAAACCACTGAGAAACACTGCCGAAACGAAGACGTGAAACTGTTCCGCCTCACGACAGGAGGAGGAAGCCGTGGAGTCAGGTGATATCGCCTGGGTTCTGACCAGTTCAGCACTGGTCTTGTTCATGACGCCGGGGCTTGCCCTCTTCTACGGAGGCATGGTGCGTTCGAGGAACGTGCTCAACATGCTGTTGATGAGCTTCTTCACCATCTCGATCGTGACGGTGGTGTGGATCGTCGTCGGGTACAGCCTGTCCTTCGCCGACGGCGTCCCGTTGATCGGCAGCCTCGACTACCTGTTCCTTCGCAACGTGTCATCGGGCGAGGACCTGCTCAACGTCATGTTCCAGATGACCTTCGCCATCATCACACCGGCTCTCATCTCCGGAGCCGTGGCCGAGCGGATGAAGTTCTCGGCCTGGGTCTTTTTCACCACCCTATGGGCACTGATCGTGTATCCCATCGTGGCCCACTGGGCGTGGAACGGTTGGCTCACCGATCTGGGTGTGCTCGACTTCGCCGGAGGCTTGGTGGTCCACATCAATGCCGGAATCGCAGCATTGGCCCTGGTGCTGCTGCTCAAGCCCCGTCGCGGGTTCGGCCAGGAGGCGATTCGCCCGCACTCACTGCCATTGACGCTGCTCGGCACCGGGATCCTCTGGCTCGGGTGGTTCGGGTTCAACGCCGGCTCGGCGTTCGGCGCCAACGACGTGGCGATCAATGCCATTGTCACCACACAGATCGGTGCTGCTCTGGGCGCCTTGGGCTGGGTTGCCGCCGAATGGCGCAAGACCGGGGCCCCGACCACCCTCGGCGCCGCCTCGGGTGCGGTGGCCGGCCTCGTGGCGATCACCCCGGCCGCGGGATTCGTAGGTCCACAAGCGGCCATCGTGTTCGGCCTCGCTGCCGGCGCCCTCTGTTACATGGCCGTGTCGCTGAAATACCGTTTCAACTACGACGATTCGCTCGACGTTGTGGGGGTCCATCTCGTAGGCGGGATCGTCGGCTCGATCCTCCTCGGGGTGTTCGCTCAGGTCTCGGTCAACCCGGCCGGCGCAGACGGTCTCCTCTACGGGGACGCCGCGCTGTTGGGCAAACAGGTGCTGGCGGTGGTAGCAGTCATGGCGTTCACCTTCGTGGCAACATGGATCATCGCCAAGATCGTCGATGCCACGGTCGGTCTCCGCGTCGAGGAGCGGGGCGAGATCGAAGGTCTCGACATCACTCTCCACGAAGAGCGCGCCTACGTCACCGATAGCCGTTGAGGGGGCTGGAACAATGAAGCTGATCATCGCCTACATAAAGCCCTTCAAACTCGAGGACGTGAAAACCGCGTTGACCGGTGTCGGTGTCAGCGGCATGACCACCTCCGACGTCGAGGGGTTCGGACGTCAGTCGGGACAGACCGAGGTCTACCGCGGAGCGGAGTACGAAGTCGAGTTCGTGCCCAAGGTGAGGATCGAGGTGCTGGTACCCGACGAATTGGCAGCGGGCGCCGTCGAGACCATCGAGCGTGCGGCTCACACCGGAGAGATCGGTGATGGCAAGATCGCAGTGCTCCCGGTCGAAGCTGCGGTTCGGATCCGGACCGGAGAGCGCGGGCCCGACGCAGTCTGACCTGTCTGCGCGGCAAGGCGGGAGTCCCACGTGAACGCGTTGGACGGCTTCCTGGAGACACGCCGCCGACTTCGAGACGAGGGCGATGGTGACGGCGGATTGGACACTTGTGCGGCGCTGACCACTGCGCTCGATACCTCGATCGAGCGCCTCTTCGGTGAGGTCGCCGGCGACTCGGCCGTGGTCGCCCTCGGGAGTTACGGGCGGCGCGAGCTCTGCCTGTGGTCCGACGTCGACCTGATGCTGCTCCACGCCGGTGCGGACACCGACCGTCTGGTGAAGGCGGTCTTCTACCCGTTGTGGGATGCCAACCTCAAGGTGGGGCACTCGGTCCGCACGGTGCGGGACTGTGTCGCCGCGGCGAGGGACCGGATCGACTCGATGACCTCTCTGCTCTCCGCGCGACTCGTCTCCGGGGACCGCACACTCCTGGCCGAATTGGAGAAGGAGCTGGCCAAGGTCGTCTCGGGACGCCCATTGGCGCCGCATCTTGCTTCGCTGGAACGAGAGCGACGCAGGAAAGATCCCTACCCGGTGATGGCGGCCGATGTGAAGTCGGGAAGGGGGGCGCTGCGCACCTATCAGGCGTTGGGTTGGGAGAGACGCAGGACCGAGTTGTTGGGTCGGATCTGGGAGGACGAGACCGTGGAGGAGCGTGCCGCCAGGTCGACTCTCCTGGCGGTCCGAAACGGGCTGCACGCCGCTGAGGGCAGAGCCTTCGACGTCTACGATTTCGATGTCAGGGAGCAGGTCGCCCGTTGGTTGGGGAGCGACGTTGCCACGGTGAGCCGGACCCTGTGCCGGGCGCTCCAGCTTGGAGACCGGCTCGCGGAGAAACGATGGCCCGATCTTCTCTCCTCGGATGATCCCGTCGCCCGCCTGGGCCGGAGAGTGCTGGGCAGAGTCGGCCGTCGTCTGGGTGGTGGTAGCGGAGGTCAACCGGTCGGGCCTCTCGGTGCTGCGGTCAGGACGGCCGCCGCGTCGGGCGGGGTCTCACATGCAGGGTGGGCAGAGCTGAGCGACCCGTCCCAGGGGTCATGGTCCGAATCCGAGCGGGGAGCATTGTTGGATCTCATCGCCAGCGGTGAGCCGGGCCGGGTGGTCTTCGGCTGGCTGGAGGAGGCGGGATGGACCCGTCGCAACTTCCCCGAATGGGAGGCTATTTCGGCTAAGCCCCAGCTGGCAGCCTTCCACGAGCACCCCGTCGACGCCCACCTTTGGCGGACAACCGACGAGATGATCCATCTCATCCGCGAGCCGGATGCGATCGGTGCCGAGATACTGGCCGACTTCGACTCGGCCGGAGAGCTTCTCCTTCTCTCGGCCTTCCTTCACGACATCGGCAAAGGTGTCGATGGCGATCACTCGGAGCAGGGAGCCGACGTCGCCGCAGCGTTTCTGGATCGGGCTGGTTTCGCGCCGTCGACCGTTAAGACGGTGTCATCGGCGGTTCGTCACCACCTGTTGCTGGCGAGGACGGCGCTGAGGCGTGACATCGCCAGCCCTGAGGTGGTGGACGAGGTCGCCGGGAAGGTGGGCAAGATCAAGATCCTCCAGATCCTCTATCTGCTGACCATCGCCGATTCCAAGGCGACGGGCCGGACCATGTGGTCGGAGTGGAAGGAGACTCTGCTCCGCCAGCTCTATCTGCGGGTTGCCGCCCGACTCGAGCACGGTGAGGCGCTGCCGGTCGTCGAGGCTGAGGCCGTCGCCATTCTCACCATGGGGCGACTCAGACCCGAGGCAGTCGATCGGCATCTCGCGATGCTGCCCGCCGACTATGCGGTGGCCACGGAGCCCGGCGACGTCGTGTCGCACCTCGAGGTGATATCGGAGCTTGCCGAAGACACGATCCTCTCGGTTAGCGCCTCGGGGGAACAGGTCTTGCTCGTCGGGCATGACAAGCGGGGCTTCCTACTCTCCGTGTGCCGGGCTTTCGCCGCCAACGGGATAGGAGTGCACGACGCGCGCCTCTACACCCGATCCGACGGAGTGGTCATCGATATCTTCGAGGTGAGGGACGATCGAAGCGGGAGGCCGGTCGAAGCCGATCGCTGGCCGAGGGTCGAGAAGACCCTGGCCGGGCTCGAGTCCAACGGCCGTGCCCTGCGCGACATGGTCCGCCAGCGAGCGGCCGCATATGACAGTGGCCGGCAGATGCCGGTGACGGTGCGGGCTCGCCCCGAGCTTCCGCAGCTGAACACGGTCCTCGAGGTCCGCGCCACCGACCGGGTCGGGTTGCTCGTCGATATCGTCGAAGCGCTCTACGCCGAAGGGCTCGACCTGCATCTGGCCCGGATCGACACCCGGGCAAACCAGGCCATAGACGTGCTCCATGTCAGTCGCTCCGGAGCTCCTGTCCGGGACGATGAGGAGGTGGCCGCTCTCTGTCGACGTCTGGAGGATCGGATCAGGGGCCAACTCTCCGGCTAGGTGGCGTCCCTCAGGACGGTCGGAGAGCGCCTCGATAAGTTCACCAACCAGAATGGTGTCCGCTCGGTGCGCACGGTTCAGCAGTTGGATCCGCTCGCAGTCATCCACCAACTACCGAGTCCTGACAGCGAGGCGATGTCCGTAGCGGTGCCGCTAGGTAGGTCGATCACCCGCAGCAGTCGTCCCGCCTCTGCAGCGGTTTGAATCACGAGTTGGTCCGAGCTCACCCAGTTGATCGCATCGATCTGAATGTCTGGTTCGAGCTCGTGGATGACATCGCCGCTGGTCAGGCTGACGACGACGTCGAGGATCTCGCTACCGAATAGGGCGATCGACGAACCGTCCGGCGACAGGCAACCCTCCACATTTACGAATTCCCCGCGCTCCATCGAGAACTGTGCGACGGTTGTAGAGCGGACCACATCCAGGACCTGAAACGTGTTGCCCGGTGACAAGAACACAGCCAGGGTGCCCGCAGCTGTGAGCAGGCGAGAGTGTGGATCGCCGACTTCGATCGATCGAAGGCCGGCGACCGGTGTCCAGTGGGCGACCTGGCCAAATGTGGCTTCGTCGACTGGCCGGACCAGCAGGCCCGACTCCAAGCCACCCTCCGGCCAACTGATGACAGCTGAGACGTCGAAACGCTCGCCGACGGCCCCGGTGCTGGGATCCAGTTGCGCCACCCACCCGGCGCCATCTCCGACGATCCAGATCAGATCGGTGGTGCCGGACGGGAGTAGAAAGCTCCCCTCGGAAATCGCTCTCGGAGCTCCGTCGAGGCCGATGTCGGCCAGATATGCGGTTTCGAGATCGGCGAAGGCGACGTGGTTGCCGGTGAGGATCAGCGGATTTGGGTAGTCACCTGGCCACAGAGGCACCTCATACCGCCGAGCCAATCCCTCTCCACTCAAGATCCAAAGCGGCGCACCGCCGGTAGCACCCGGATGAGGAGCAACGACGACCACGCCCGCAAGTTCGCCTGCTCCGCTCAACACCTCGAGCGACGTCAGTGGGAATCGGGTGAAGACCGGCGGAGGCGAGGTCGACGTGGTGGTCGAGGCCACGGTGCTGATGGCCACAGGGGAGGGGAGGGTCGATCCGAACTCGTCCGGAATCGTGGTGTTGTCTCCCGCAGCACCGATCATCCAGCCGCCCAACAAACCGATGGCCAGCATCCCAGCAGCTGTGAGAGTGGCGGTCCGCCGATCGATGCTGTCCCTTGGTCGTTCGGCTGCGGGACCCTCGCCGTCGGGTGATCCATCGGCACGAACCCTCCGCGGCTCCTCGCCCGCATCGCGGCCATTCATCCTCCCATTGTCTCATCACTGGCCGAGGTGGCCGCTCTATGCCGACAGCTGAGGATCGGATCAGAGGCCAACTCTCCGGCTAGGTGGCGTCCCTCTGGACGGTCGGAGACCGATCAACCATCAAAGGTCCTGGACGATCTGTATCGGGTTGCCGTCTGGGTCGGCGATCCATGTGATCAGGAGCCGTCCAAGCCATTCGTGTGGAGATGCCAGGGCCGGAGTTCCTTCAGCGATGAGCTCCGAGAAGGTTGCGGCAGTGTCGTCGGTCCAGAGGATGACGGCCGCTCGCTGGCCCTTGGGAACTGGATCGAGACCATGGTCATCCCGTGTGGACTCGACGGACGCGATCCCGATCTTGTAGCCGTCGAGAGTGAGGTCGACATGGATCGGCTCGCCGTCCAGGGGAACCCGGAAGGTCTCGGCGAAGCCCAGGCGCGTATAGAACGCAATGGCCCGCGGGAGGTTCTCGCTGAACAGGACGACCTGGGGAGTACGGAACATCGACATGGTCCTCGAAGCTAGACGACGTCGCCCGAGCCCGAACGCCACACGGATGCAACTCGTTGAGCACTGCGAGTAAGCCGGCCTTGACTGTCTAACGTCGCGGTGATACCTTACTGCGTACGACTTACAATGTACGAAGGAGGCCGTGATGAGAGATATATCTGTATCGGGCGGTGGCGCCGCCATCACAGACGAGGGACCGGGTTTGGAGAGGATGGGTAGCACGAGGGGAGCGTCCCTCGTGGTCCTCAGGAAGACTGCGCGCATCGCAGGCATGTGGTACTTGGCGCTGGCCATCGCCGGGATACTCGGGTTTTTGCTCATCCGGCCCCAGATCTACGTGGCCGGCGATCCGGCGACAACCCTCGCCAACCTGGTCGACCGTGCGGCCCTGGCTCGTACCGGCGTGGTTCTCGAGTTGGCGCTGGTCGTGACCCAGGCGATCGCCGCGGTCTGGTTCTACAAGCTGTTCCGTTCGATCAACGAACCCGCTGCCTGGGCTCTGGCGGTATTCGGCATGGTGAACGCCGTTGCCGTCTTGGCCAGCGCCGGGTTCATAGCGACAGCGCTCACCGTCTCCGGCGACCCCAGCCTGGCGCCGGGTGGCGACGCGGCGGCCACCGTCCAGCTGATGTATCAGCTCAGCACGAACTCTTGGGGAGTCGGGGCCGTGTTCTTCGGGTTGTGGCTGATCCCAATGGGGCACATCGCGGCTGGTTCGGGCCGGATGCCCGCGTGGCTTGGCCGAATCCTCATCATCGGGGGCGTCGGCTATGTACTGAGCTCCTTCGTGTCACATGGCTTCAGCGACCCGGCCGCCTGGGTCGTCACAAGTCTCACCGTCCCGGCGACGATCGGCGAGTTCTGGATGATCGGATACCTCCTCGCCGTGGGAATCCGACCCCCTGCCGACGCCACTTAGGGCAAGGTGCTCCGGCGAAGGGGTTTCTCCTACCCGTCGATCGCCGAGTCGAGGAATGTGATGACGGTCGCTTCCCAATCCTCTGGGGCCACCGCCAAACCGCCGGTGTGATCGGCCCCAGGGACCGCCCACACCGAGACATTGCCACCGGCAGCCGCCTGCACGTGTTGTGCTGCATTGGACTCTTCGGTCACGTTGCCGGCAACGATCATCAGGATGGGCCGGGGCGAGGCTGCTGCGGCCGACTCGGCCAACGAGCCGGGCTTGGAGGCAGGGGTGAGTAGATCGGTCAGTGTGTACTGGACCCACTCGAGCCTGATTTGGACCCAGCCACGCCACCCGTAGACATCGGCCAACCACGCCTTGTCCGCTTCGGTGCGAGCGGATGCCCCTTCGGCTACGACGGCCGCGATCCTCTCGTCCCCGGCCACCGCTCCGATGGCTTCCTCCCCGCCCATCGAGAGCCCGACCACCGCGATGCGGTCAGGGTCGACCTCCGGCTGCGTCGTCAGAAAGTCGATCGCTGCGGCAATGTCTGCATCGCCATACCATCCGAAGTCCATCCCGGTGCCCGCACTCGAGCCATGACCCCGTGCATCGGTCAGCAGCACGCCGTAGCCGTTGTCGAGCAGCACCCGCGCCTGAGGAAGGACAGCCGAGGCCGTCGATCCGGCTCCGTGGCGCAACACCGCCATCTTGCCCTCCGTCGGGGGCACGTACCATCCGAACAGCTCGGTGCCGTCCTCGGCCATGAATCGGACGTCTCGGGCGCCGATATCGAATTCCGCCGGCCCGCTTCCATGCATGATCGGGGGCACATTCGTGGCGATCACCGCGGGCGTGAGGGTCCACACCACCAGTGCCACCAAGAGGACCAGGAAGGTTCTGAGAGCGACCACCGCCCACGACCGGAGATTGGGTCTGATCCGTGCCAGACCCAAACCAACGAGCAGGATCCCGGCCACCAGGGCCAGCAACCCGAGCACCGTCGCCCAGCCGACGGCGCCGGCCCGAAGCCAGCGCAGTCCGATGCCGATGCCCACGACCAGTCCGGCGACGCCAAACAACAGCGCCAAGAGAGCCGAGAGCGATGAAGGAGCCGCAGGGTGGGTTGGGGCGGATCGTGCATTCTCGAGCTCTGGGGGCGCGCTCGTTTGTGTTGGTGTTGTCGTCATGTGATCTCTCCTCTGCGGGGTGGGATTTGTCGATTCGATCGTCGATGAGAACCGCCGGAGCGGGCCAGAGGCGAAATCCTCTGACTTGTCCGGTCGTTCGCCTGATGTGGCAGGGGACCCCCGGTCAGACTGACCGACGGCGCTCGACCTCGACGGCCCGCCGTCGATCGCGACCTGGCCGAACTAGTCCTGTTCGAGCTTCAGTAGCGATCTGAGGTCGGCGACTGGCCCGAGGTAGTAAGACGCGACGGAGGAGCGACCGAGCACTCGGGAGTCACCGACACTCTCGCCCTGCTCACCCAATTGGGTGCAGTCGAGCCTCGATTACTCGCGATACTGTGCGGCCAGCTAGTTGGATGGTGGTCAGGGACGGCGTCGATCCGTCGACCTCCGGTGTTTCAGACCAGCGCTCAATCTTTGTTGGATGGCTGTGACCAGGGTCTACGCGGCCTGCATCACCTCATACGCCCAGTTTGTTGAACCTCTGCGGAACACGAGTTTCACATCGCGCTTCGTGGATCCTGCGGCACAGGTCTGAGGCCCGGACCGACATCGGGGACGAGGTGATCTGGCTTATCAGTTGTGAGTTAGGCCCTGTGTGTCGCTGGGCCGGCGTCCTGGTCGGTCATGAGATCGCAACTCGGGCAATACCAGCGAGCATCGAGCGGAGTGCCGCAGAGGTCGTGTCGGATGGCGGGTCCTTCGTCGGAGAGGCGGTCACCCCAATGGGCGAGTAGGCGGAGCGCCCCGGCTAGATCGTGGCCTGCCGCGGTGAGCTCGTAGGCGTTTCTGGTCGGGCGCTCGGAGTATGGGAAGACGGTGACGACGCCTTCTCCCTCGAGCTTGCCAAGACGACTGGAGAGAGTGTTGGGGGCGATTCCGGCGACGGCGCCTTCGAGGTCGGAGAACCGCCGTGGCCCGTCGAGCAGGGCGTCGATGATCATCAACGACCAGCGGTCGCCGATCTTCTTCAGAGCATGCTGCAGAGGCTCTCTCGTTTCGTCCATCGATTGAATGGTATTGCACCATCTGGCCGGGGCTTGTATGTTGCGAGTAACTTGCAAGTTGCAAGTAACAAGTAAGGAATTCAGATGACTACAACACTCATCGACATCGGCGATGAGATCGGGAAGGTCTCCGAGGCTGCCGGTCGAGCGGTCGTCGGTTTCAGTGGTCGCTGGGGTCGTGGCTCCGGTTTCGTCGTCGCCCCAGGTCGCGTCCTCACCAACGCACACAACCTCTCGGATCAGGAGCTACGTGTCAGTTTCGGCGATCGAGCCGACACGGCGACGGTGCTGGGCGTGGACTATGACACCGACCTTGCCTTGCTCGGGGTCGAGACCGAAGTGTCACCCGTGACGTGGGATGCGCAGGACGTGAGTATGAGCCTCGGGATGCCGGTCCTGGCCCTGGCCAACCCGGGCGGTCGCGGGCTGCGGGCGACCCTGGGATTCGTGGCCGGTCTGCAACGTGGTTTCAGGGGACCGCGCGGCCGGATGGTGGAGGGCGGCTTCGAGCACACCGCACTGGCTGCTCCCGGGTCGTCCGGAGGTCCGGTGTTCGACATGTCGGGGAATCTGGTGGGTGTGAACACACGGCGTCTCGGACGCGGCTTCTACCTTGCGCAGGTCGCCGATCAGAGGATGAAGACGACGATCGACACGCTCGAAGTTGGTGGGCCCGAGGAGCCGAAGCGACTCGGGGTTGGGCTGGCGCCGTCTCAGGTTACGAAGGGTCTGCGTCGTTCGATGGGTCTCACCCACGTGGACGGTCTGCTGGTTCGTTTCGTAGAAGAAGAATCACCGGCCGCCCGAGCCGGCATTCGCGAGGGAGACGTGATCCGGACTGCAGATGGCAACGAGATTTCCGACGTCGATCATCTGCTCCGAGCTTTGTCGTCCGCCGGGAGTTCCATCGAGTTGGGGCTTGTCCGACTCAATGAAACGTCGAGCCTGACCGTCGATCTCGGATGAGTTCACAGCCACCGCTCGATGTCGACGCCGGCGTCGAGGCCCTCGACGCCTACTCCCGTGTCGTCACGTCGGTGGCACGCCGACTTCTTCCCTCAGTGGTGGCGGTGACCACGAGGAGGACGGGACGGAGGGGCGGGGAGGCCACAGGCTCGGGGTCGGCGGTTGTCGTCAGCCCGGACGGGCTCGCGGTCACCTCGGCCCATGTGGTCGAGGGCCTGTCCAGGGGAGCGGCCTCGTTCATTGACGGGTGGGAGACAGGTTTCGATGTCGTTGGGAGCGATCGCCTGTCCGATCTCTCAGTACTTCAACTGGCTGACCGTGACCTGCCGGCGGTCGAGCTCGGGGATGCCGCCCGGCTCGAGGTCGGCCAACTCGTCGTCGCCGTCGGAAACCCACTCGGGTTCGCAGGATCGGTGACCGCCGGGGTAGTCAGCGCCCTGGGGCGGTCCTTCGCCACCCACACCCGCAGTCACACCCGCCTCGTCGAAAACGTCATACAGACTGACGCCGCGCTCCACCCCGGCAACTCCGGTGGTGCATTGGCGGACGCCAGCGGTCGGGTAGTTGGTGTGAACACCGCGGTCGTGGGACCGATGATCGGCCAGGGTCTCGGGCTGGCCGTGCCCATCGACAGCGCGACCAGGGCGATCATCGGGGAGCTGATCCAAAAAGGACACGTCTCCCGCGCCTATCTCGGTGTCTCAGGTGGCTCGCGTCCCTTGCCTCCCAGCACGGCGGCGACGACTGGCAGACAGCGCGGGCTGGAGGTCGTCGAAGTGATCCCCGGGAGCCCGGCGGCAAACGCCGGGATCCGAGCCGGGGACATCCTGCTCACCTGCAATGGTCATCCCCTGGATGAAGCAAGGGACCTGCAACGGCTGATGACTGGCGACCGCATCGACAACGACACCGAAATTAGCCTGGTTCGGCGCGGCAGGCTGATCAACACGACAGCGCGACCGGAACGTCTGAGCGACGACCGCTGACCATTCCAGACGCCCGTCAGCCCTGGATTGGACAGATCACTCCAAGCGACGGCTCACCGGGACCTTCGAATCCATCATCAACCTGGTCCATCGCCGTGCCCCGTCGGACGGAGATCGTCTTCAACAGCGATCCTGGATCCCTCCTCGATCCGGGTGGCAAGGCGGTTGGGCTCAAGCTGAGTGAGAGCCGGCCCACCCGTTCGTCGGTCGAGCCATCGAGCAGGATTCGAGAAGCGCACCGCCCGTATCGCACGTAATTTTGGTGTCTACCCGAGAAGGAGATACCGGCCGGCGACCCGGGCGCCTTCATGTTCGCGTTCGCGTTCAAGATCGGCCACGAGCTGCGGCCCCGCCAGCCGACGGTGCTCCGACTGGACATGGAGCCGGGGGGCGCGAGCAGTCGCGTGTTCCTGGACCCTGACGGTCTGGTGGATGGAATCCCGGGCGAGGCGGTGCTTCTCACATGGGATGTTCCGCTGAGCACGAGCGGCATCCCGGCTGAGGGGGAGGTGGTCGCCATCGACCCCCGTTCCGCCACCACCCCCAGCGAAGACGCAGGACGGGCCCGGCGATCCGGATGCCTCGGTGCACTGCTGCGGCTGATCGTGCCGGGCGGTCGCTCGCGGCTCACGGAGCACCGACTCCGCGGGCTGAGGCCGGTAATTCTCAACGGGCTTCCGCTGCTCGAGCTGACCGAACCCCGGGCGAGCGTCACATTGACACTGCCGGCCGAACAGCGGCAAACGCTGCGGCTGTTTGGCATCGTGCAGGACTCGAACGGCACTTCGCTCTACCACGTGATGGAGGAATCGGGCGGCGGGATGGTTGGCGGGTTCAGCCTTGAGGTCGGCCGCTGCCGCGACGCTAGGCTGCAGCGCACATAGGTGGTCACGCCGAGTAGTGATCTGTTCTGGGTCGGCCAAGAAATCGACAATTGGGCTGTCCGGGTCAGCGTGACACAAGGCATCCTCCGTGCTGCTCTCCCGCTGCCCTCCACGTCGGTGTGTGGGGCAGGCGGAGTGGCCCAGGTCAGCCTCAGGACCGCGCCCCCCACAACTGAGCTGGCTGGCCGGGCCCGGCCCACCCCGCTGCCCCCGAACGGCGACCTCTCGATCTGAGGAATTGCTATTCTCGGACGTGTGCCCTGGGGCAGGGGACGGGACCAATTCCGAGGTGAGTCATGGCTGAGGACAACACCGCCGAGCCTGCCGAGAGAGAAGACGACGTCTTCGCGGTCCGTGTCCGGGTCACGGCAGAGCAGGCTGCGGAGCTGATCCGCGAGGAGTACGACTACGGGGACAGGCCTCACGTCACCGAGAACCCCGACGGGACCGGCCTGCTCGATCTCTTCGTCGACGTTCGCCAGATCGAAGAGCTCCGCTCTCGCGGGCTGGAAGTCGAGGTGGCGTCGAACCAATCGGCTCGGGCTCGTCAGCGTCGCTCCGAAGTGGGCGAGGGCGACCGTTTCGAGGGCGGCAGGATCCCCCCACGCGGGCTCGGACGCAAGATCTCCAAGCATGGCCCCCGCCGTGGGAGTGAGGAGGCGCCATGACCTTCCTCAACGTCGACGAGATCGAGTCGGCGCTCATCGGGCTTAACAACTCCTATCCGACCCTCACCGAGTTGCTACCGCTGCCGAATGTGACCTATGAGGGGAGACGAAGCCATGCCCTGGCCATCGGGAAGCCGGGTTACAAGTGCCGCCCGGCGCTGGTCTTTGTCAGCGGGGTCCATGCCCGGGAGTGGGGCGGGCCTGACATCCTGATCAACCTGGCCGCTGACCTCCTCGAGAAGTACACCACCAACTCGGGCCTGGCCTACGGACGGAAGACTTTCACCGTCGAGGAGATCCGGGGGATCGTCGAGCTGACCACTGTCGTGGTGTTTCCCGACATCAACCCCGATGGGAGGGCGTGGAGCATGGGGGGAGCGGCTGGCTCGATCCAGGCGATGTTCCGCAAGAACCGCAACCCGGCCGGCGGCGGCGGGGCCAACGCCGGAGTCGACGTCAACCGCAACTACGACTTCCTCTGGGACTTCCCGGTCAAGTTCCACCCGGACGCGGTCAACGCCGGGACGTTGGCCTCCGACAACCCGTCGTCGCCCCTGTTCCATGGCACCGGTCCCTTCTCCGAAGCCGAAGCGCGCAACGTGTTGTGGCTGGTGGACCGATTCCGCAACGCCCGCTACTTCGTCGACGTGCACTCCTACTGGGGCGACATCCTTCACCCGTGGGGAGACGACGAGAACCAGTCGAGCGACCCCGGGAAGAACTTCGCCAACGCCGCCTGGGACGGGGCCCGAGGGCTGGCCGGCGACAGCTATGGCGAGTACATGCCGGCCACCCGACTGGCCCAACATCTGGCGGCGGCGACGGTGATGAGAGACGGCATCCAGGCGGTCCGGGGTGAGCCATATCTGATCAAGCAGGGCTTCTGGCTCTGGTCCTCCACCTATCCCACCTCGGGAACCAGCGAGGACTGGGCGTTCACCCGAGAGTTCATCAACCCGAGGCGGGGGCAACTCAACGCATTCGTGATCGAGTTCAACCGCAACCACGACTTTTTCCCCACCTGGGCAGAGATGGTCGATCTCATCGCCGACATCGACGCCGGGCTCCTCGCCCTTTGCTCCTATGCTCGGCCGGGGTGGTGGCAGAGGATCCTGTGCTGGTTCAAGTCGATCCTTGACCTGATCCGCGGGTTCTGGCGTCGACTGTTCCCCTGGGAGATCTGGGGTCCTTACGGGCCCTGGGCGAAAATCGTCGACCGGCTGAGGGGTCTGGTACGTCAGCTCACCGATCGTCTACCGGGGCGGGGCGGTTAGGAACAGTCACGAGCCAGATCAAACGATGCGATCACCTCGACGGGTCGGGGCGCGAATGCGGAGGGGAGGTGGTATGGGTGTACGTTCTCGATGATGCCATGCCGGGTTCGTTCGCGAAGGCGGGCGGGTACATTCGGGTTTTGCCACCAAGGCCGACGGCGCTCGCCGCCCTCCGTGAGGCTCAGAACGTGGACTCGACGGGTCGGTTGGTCGAGCCCACCCGGTTCACGGTAGGCATCTCGAGGCGGCTTCCCAGCAATCGGACGCCAGACACTCTCTGGTATCAATCCCATCGGACTCCGAGTTCATCATCGAGGTAGTCACCCAAAGATTCCGGCAGGTCGGGACGGTGAAGTCGTCGTTGAGGACATCGGTGGGATGCTCTTCCAGGAACGGACACCGAGATGTTCGACTCCTGAGTTGGCGCCACTGTTGTCGCGGTGATCGCCCCCAGGTTGACCGAGCTGTACGACTTCGCGGCGGCTTCGCTTGGCGAGCCACGACTCACGGGAATGGTCACTAACGGTACGCCCAGCTACGCATGGCCAATCGAGGAGCCCTGGATCAGCGGGATCCGACCACTCGCCCACTTCATAGCCCTTAGCACCGGGCGCAGATACAGTCCGCTGATCTCGTCGCCCGGAGGGAGAACACGGCCAGCGTCTCACGCCAGATCGACCACAACCCCAGAAAGCGGAGCACCTACGAGACGCCAGCTTCAGGTGTCGACTTCAGGATCATGTTGTGAGGCTCGGATGTCTTTCGTGGGGTCGAAGGGCCCAGTTCGTAGGCGTGGCGTCGGGGTCGCTGAAGCCTTGGCTGAGTTCCAGTGCGGGGTTCTTCACGGGTTGTTCTTTTCGGTATGTGGTGGGTCCAGGTTGTGCAGTGCTGGTGCGTCCGCCCATCACGAGGCAGGTCCCCAAGGATGTCTACTTGACCTATCTGCCCTAATCAGAGGCACATTCTTGTGGTCAGGGGCAGGATCGAACTGCCGACCTCCGATTCTTCAGACCAGCACTCAATTTCTGTCGGAAGGCTGTGCCCAGGGTCTACGCGGCAAGTACCGCACCTGGACTGCGGTTGTTGAACATGTGCAGAACACGAGTTTCACGCCGCGCACGATGAATCCTGTGGCACAGGGTTTGAGGCCCGGACCGATCCCTATCAGAGATGCGCCATCCTCTTAGTACCTTATCTGACCTGGACATCCGCATGGGCTGAGATCGTGTGTCGGACCTATCGGTGACCTACGATGTCCCACCGGAAGACCAGTATGGCTGAACCCCTGCGAGCCATGCCGAAGACCTTGCTCACTACCTCACCGAGAACATGCTCGATTACGACGAGCTCACCGGCTACGACATCCTCGATGCTCTGGCCACCCTTGGGATCACAATGGAGGATCCCATCTCCGACAGCACGCTGACCTACTACGAGTCGCTTCCCAAGCCGGATGAGGGATCCTGAGGCGGGTTCTGACTCAGCCCTACTTGCGACCCAGGTAGGACATCAACACAGTCATGGTCCTTGGGTTCTGAACCGCTCGGTATTGCCGGGTACATCTAGCGGGTGATTCGGCCGATTTCGCGGTCGGCCTGTGAGTATTTGGGGATCGCTTGAGCCTTCCGTCATCGTCGTGGTCACCGGCTTAAGGCCTAGTTTTGTGTCCTGGATAATCGCGATGCAGGGTCCCTCAGTGCTATAAGTCCTCATGATCCGGAAGGGCGTATGGATGCGTTAGGTGGGAAGCTGTCAGCCATCGCATGACCGCGACAGGTATCGCTGGCACTCATCCTCGGTGAGGCCTCGGGAGACCTCTTGCCGCGCGAGTTCGACCAAGTCGACCGGATCGAGGAGGTATCCGCGTATTAGCCCCTCATCAGAGGACACTCTCAACTCTGTCCCATCGTTGACGAACACGGTACCCATGACCGGGTAGATCGCACCTTGGAGCCGGCGTTGAAGCAGACCTGTCTGGGTATTCCATAAGTGGACGACGGTCCCTGGCCCTGCTCCCGCGAGAAGGCTGCCGTCCGTAGAGAACGTAAGCTCGGCGGGACCGGAAACGGCCTCCAGGACAAGCTCAATCTCACCCGAGTTGGCGTCCATCATCACAACAGAGCCGGATCGATCGGCCGATGCCAGCCGTGGGCCGTCTGCCGTGAATGCCAGCGAAATGATCTCATAGTCGAAAGTGCGGAGGATGCGACCCTCTCCGGTTTCGATATTCCAGGCACGGATTGTGCCGTCGTAGCCGGCGGAGTACAGCTCATGGGTGCCTGGACGGAACATGACCTCGTCGACCCGGCTTCTGGTGCGTGGGTCGCTCTCGTATGGGGGCGTCCGGTCGCCATGACCGGTGAGTGTGATGATGGGTTGCGACGTCGCTACGTCCCACACAGCGATTGATCCGTCGAGTCCGGTGCCTGCCAACAGTGTCCCGTTGTCGCTGAAGTCGAGGTGGATGTTCCACGTGGCCGAGTCGGGTAGCTCGGTGACGGCTCCATTGTCGACGTTGACCAGGGCGATGTTCCCGGAGGGTGCGGGATAGGCCACCAGCGAGCCGTCGTCGGTGATCGCCGGTCGTCTCCGACCGAGGGCTTGCACCGCCTCACGTTCCAGTAGCACTTCACCGGATTCCGAGTCGACGACCTCCATCATCGGTGCCTGGCCCCCAAGCAGCTTCGCACTGGGCCACAACACATTGGAGCTTGACACGTATCGGCTTCCATCGGGGGTTGCGGCAATGCCCCGAGACAAGTCGGTTCGCGCCCGGACTGAAAGCTCCGAACCGAGGTTGTCCAGTTGGAAGATCCTGATGTTGCCGTCTACCCCGACTGTGGCGATCCCGCGTCCGGCGACAGGATTGAATGCCGCATCGCGAAGGGGAAGGCCACCCGTAGGAAGCTCGGTCACTGCCTCACCGCCGACCCAGGCGCCAAACATGTGGGCGAATCCGTCTGTGCCGGCCGCCACCACGAAAGACCCGGTGGGGTCGTAGGCGACGCTTTGACTGTGACTGTTCCCGTTGCCGAAGGAGACATGTCGGTTGCCGGTGTCGGTGTTGAACTGGATGATCTCGCCTTGTGATGTAGCCACGACTGCGAACGGAGCGAAGGGATGCCAGGCGATATGGTTGATCGAGGTGATGATGGTGATGGTGGTCTCTGGGGAGGCGCGTACAGCAACCTGCTCTGTTGCGATATCCCACACCAGGATTTCCAGTGCGTCGCCGACGCCTCCCCCGGACACGAGCCTGGCTCCGGAAGGGTCGAAATCGATGGCGGCGACAGCGCCTTCATGTCCTCTCAGTTCGGCGATCAGGCGTGATGAGACGGTGGCATAAACACGCACGGCACCGTCGTCCCCACCGACTGCAATCTTCGAGCCATCATTGGAGTAGATGGCGGTTGTGACCGAGACACCGTCAGGGAGAGTCAGCCGACGTCTTTCTAGCCCCGACCGCCAATCCCATTCCCGAACCCCGTCGGGATGAGTGGTGAGGACGGTGTCACCGCGTGGATGGAATGCGACGCCAACGGCGCGGGGTTCGACCGTCGAGACCCGGCCCAGCTCGTCTCCGGTATTCGGGTTGATTACGAATACTCCACGATCGGCGGCGAGCGCCGCAAGCGAGGCTCCGTCCGATGAGTAATCGATCATCTGCCCTCCGAGGGAGTTGCCGGCGCCCTCGATTATCAGTTCGGGCCGCGGATTGATCAACGCCCGGTGCAGAGCGTCGACTACTTCGGGTAGCACCTCTTCTTCGGAGTTGAGACTCAGCTCAGCAGCTTCGATGCCGAGGAGAAGGCTCAGATCGGGATCAGACGAATCGAGATTCGCTATCGATGCCGCCGCCAATTCGCGAGCGAGACTCTGCCTCTCCTGTGCTTCAGCCAGGTCGTCCGCACGTTGTCGCTGAATGAAAGCGAAAACGGCCAGCACTGCGATCACAATTGCGATGACCCCTGACCCGATGCCAATGGCGAGACGACGACGCGATCGTTGCTCGAGTGCCGCCTCCCGTTGTCTGCGCTCGGCCTCGGCGCTTCGGGTCTCTTCGTCTGACCGTCGACTCTCCTCGACATAGCGGTATTCGACTGCGTTAAGAAGAACTGTTTCTGATCGGGCAAGATCCAGCGCCGCCGTCAGCGGGCCCCCGGTGAGCAAGTACACCGGGTCCTCGCCGGACTCGACCCAGGTCTCAGCCGCCGATGACAGGCGGCGGTGAGAGAGGATGTCAGAGCGGGTCTCGTCAATCCACACCCGGTATCGGGTCCATCGTTCGATGACCGTCTCATGAGCGACCTCGACGGTGGGAGTCCGGCTCACCGGGTCGCGGTCGTAGGTCAGTAGCCGTGCCGTGGCGAACGCCCCCAACGCTTCTTCTACTTCACCTCGATCCCCCAACCCGGCAACCTCCGTAAGAGGTAGCCGGCGCCGGGTCTGCTCGCCGTGGTCGCCGAGATGCACCATGCGCAGGAACAGCTGGCGACACGCTCCCTTGGCCCCCTCACTCAATGTCGAGAAAGTGGCCTCCGCCCGTCGTTCCAGCACCCCGTCGACACCGCCAAGAGAGCGGTATGTCTGCACGGTGAGCCGGTCTTCTGTTCTTCGTTCGAAGAGCTCGGAGAGGATGTACTGCAGCAAGGGCAGATATGCCGGGGCATCGGAGATGTCCCTTACGATCTCGGAGATGAGCCCGGGTTCGACCTGAACGCCGACCCGACCTGCAGGACCCCGGATCACCTCTTCCACCTGCTCGGGGCGCATAGGGGCCAACAGGTAGGAAGATCTGGCGAACAGCTCCCCGAAACCGGGGTGGGCCAATGGGCGGTCCGAGAAGTCGGCCCTCATCGTGACCACCACCCTGACCCTTTGCGAGGGATCCATGACCAGGTCGACCACGTTTTCGAAGAATCGTTCGCGGGTCTCATTGGAGATTTCGACCGAGAACAGCTCCTCGAATTGGTCGATGATCAACAGAGCCCTGCTGTTGGGGCCGTCGAGGGCAGTAGCGAATGCCTCACGCAACTCGCGGGAGCCTTCGCGTGTCGAGGCTTTGGTCGACCCGACGGCGGCGTCGCGCAACCCGATGTGGAACTCGTCGAACGGATCGGTTCCCGGAACCATCGTGACGATGAACCACTCCTCCGACCCGCGTATTGTGCCGTCACGGAGTGCGGGTACCAATCCCGCCTTGACCACTGACGACTTACCAGATCCTGACGCTCCAACCACGGCCACCAGGCCATGGGACGCGACAGCCCCAAGTAGAGAGTCGACGACGTCGTCTCGCCCGTAGAAGTCGGCGGCGTCGACTTCGTCGAAGGGCTTCAGGCCCTTGTAGGGATTCCGACGGACTGTCCTCGGCGCCGGTGACGGCAACCCTCCTAAGGCCCCAGCCAACGAGAGTCGAAATGCTGCCATGTCCGGGAACCGATCGGCCGGGTTTGCGGCGGTGGCGATGCTGACCACCTCCCACAGCGAGTCGGAAAGGCCAGCCATCGCTTCGGGGAACCCTCTTCCGGATGCTGCCTCGGCGAGCAAGACGCCAAGACCGAAGACGTCAGAGGCCACCGTGGGTCCTTCGCCCCTGGTCAGCTCGGGGGACGCATAGGGCGGCTCGACGGTTCTGGTCAGGCCGGCGCCGGCCACACCGGTTTCGATGCCGGCTACCGCCAGGCCGAAGTCACAGAGGTAGGCATTCCCACTTGCATCGAATAGCACGTTGGCCGGCTTTACGTCACGATGGACCACGCCTCGGCTGTGGGCATGACCTAGCGCACTGCCGATCTGATCGAAGGTTCGCGCCAACGTCTCTGGTTCCCATGACTTCCCGAGACGGTCGGCCAGGCTGCCCCCGTCCATCCAACGCATAACCAGGAAGGCGCCGCTGGGCTCCCGCCAGAAGTCATGAAGAGGAACGATGTGCGGGTGCTCCAACGACGCAATGACCCGAGCCTCCTCGGCGAACCGTCGCACGAAGTCCGGGGTTCCCGCCACCGCGGGGTGAATCACCTTCATCGCGACTTCGCGCCCAACCGACGGCTGGTAGGCCCGGTAGACGACGCCGATCGAGCCCCGGCCCGCCTCCCCTCTCAGCTCATAGCCGCGAATCGAGCGACCAGGCCGGATGTTCTCCAGGGCGATGACCTCCTCTGGAAGAAGGGTCGGATCATGGTTGAGGATTCGCTCCTCGAGAACGCCGATCCTCGGGGAGGGCTCGAGACCCTGCTGTGACAGATGACGGGCGTGGCGGCTGGCGGTGCGCAGGGCGTCGGCTTGACGTCCCAGTCGGTAGAGAGCGAGCATCAGCAGTGAAGTCGGCCGCTCGCGGTTTGCATTGCTACGGACCAGCGGTTCGAGGTCCTGCACGGCAGCGATGTCCTCCCCTACCGCGATCAGGGCCTCGGCCCGATCCTCGATAGCGTCGACACGTGTTCGCTCCAGGCTCCTGATCGACTCCTGGGCGAATTCCTCATACTCGACGTCCTGGAGGGGACGGCCCCGCCACAGGGCCAGAGCCTCGTCGAGGTGCTCGAGCGCGACATCCGGGCGGGTCTCCAGATGAGACCGCGCCTCGGTGACCAGGTCATCGAACCTTCTCGTGTCGAGCTGGACGGTGTGCCCCGACAGCAGATACGCCTGGCCTCGGGTGAGGAGGATCTTGGGCTCGTCCGAGCGGTCTGGCTCGAGCTTGTCCCGGAGATGGGAGATATGGACTCTCAGAGTTGATTCCTCTCGCCCGGTCTGTCGTCTCGGCCAAATGGCCTCGATGATCTCGTCTCTCCCTACCGGCGTGTCCAGATGGAGGGCGAGGAAGGTCAGCAGAGCGCGTCTCTTGGGACCGGTCACGTCAATGGACTGCCCATTTCTGGAGATGACGAGAGGGCCGAGAAGGGCGATCTGGATGCTCTGATCCGAACCCGGTCGCCCGGACGGGTGCTCGGCGAGCGTCCCTTGAGCCATTGTCCCTTCCTCCTCACCCGCAGGCTACGCGGACGCGGTTAATCGGCGATTAATCGAGCCTTTGCCAGTCCTTCACAGACATTTGGGTCGGCTTAGCCCCCAGATCGGACCTTCGCCACATGATCACTCGCAAGACAATCGTGTGGCTGATAGCGGCGCTTTTAGTGGCCCTCGCACTGATGCTGTGGCTCTCCGTTCTGGGCCCATCGAATCTCCCAGTCATAATCGCCGAACCAGTGCTCGCAGAAGCCGTACCTGATGTGTGGGCTCGTGACACGCAACAGCCGGCCCGCTTGACCGTGCACAATGCCACGGCCGAAGACCTCGGCAGGCTGGGACAAGCCGTAATCGCTTTTGCCAACGCCGACCTCGAGCTCCCCACAGTCGACATCTGGTTTCACACCGACCTCGGCTCTTGCGACGACCACCACGGTGTCTTCAGAGCAACCTCGGAGTCGTGGCAGATCCGGATCTGCTCCTCCGACATCGAGTTCGTCTACGAGCACGAGCTCGCCCACGCCTGGGTAACCGCTAATGTCACCGACACAAAGCGATCCGCGTTCATGAACCTGCGCGGCCTCGAGCATTGGACCGACCGGGATGTCCCATGGGACCAACGCGGGACCGAATGGGCGGCCGTCATAATCCAGCAAGGACTGAGCGGCCTCCCCCTCCCACCGGCGCTCTCCAACGAAGCGAGGTCCCGCCTTCAGTCCTACGAGTTGCTCACCGGGAGAGTCGCCCCAGTACTCGTCGACTGGATCACAGGGAGGGACGTCTCTTGTTCGGACCGTCCCACCGTCTTGAGTCGACCTATCGCCGACAGGACCGGTCGCACCTGTGCATCCTCCTCTGTGTCGCCAATAAGACCACAACTGGTCGCAGAGGCCAAAGGTCCCTGGTCAGATGGTCCTTTAGGGACGTTCATTCAGTAGGAGATTGGTGGGCTGGGATGGTGTCGATCCGTCGACCTCCGGTTAGGTAGACCGACGCTCAAACCCGAGACGGCGCTGTTGGCTATTGAAATACTGTGGAACGGGGTGGACGTCAGTGCATCTCGAGCATGGCCCCGCGACGCCGAGCCGCGCGCCCACACGATTTGTATCCGCCCTGGTCAGGGGGTGGAAAAGTGGTGGTCAGGGACGGCGTCGATCCGTCGACCTCCGGTTTTTCAGACCGGCGCTCTACCGACTGAGCTACCTGACCTCCCACCGAACCCAAGGTTCAGGGTTCGGCTGGCGGGAGCGACGGGATTTGAACCCGCGACCTCCGGCTTGACAGGCCGGCGAACACTCCAGGCTGTTCTACGCCCCCGGGGACGTCGCCGATTCTCGGAGTGATTCCGGGGCGACTAAGGAAGTATAGAGGTCGACGTTGGGTGCTCAACCTCGTGTCGGGATATAGGGGACGCCCCAACCCGGACACGATTCGATATCAGCCGTTCCTGCGTTTACGGCCGCGTTCCACCTGAGTCCAGATGCTCTTGACGTTCAATCTGGTGCTGTCAGCGGTTCGACTGAGACCAGAACCCTGACACCAGCCCGTATCCGCCGTCTTCTCGCGATACTGACACCCCAAATGAGACGGTGGAGCCGAATGATGGTTGGGCGCGGAGAACTTCCGAGCCCCGAGGTGTTCGACTATGTGCAAACACACTTCCTAGGAGAACGTCACGGATTGCGGTTTCGGCAGTTCTGGCTGGCGGCGGAGTTCTTGGCAGCACTTCCGAACCGGGCACTGATTCCGAGGTTGCCACAGGCTTATGCCCACTGCCTTCGAGAGTCCTTGGGCACTATTACTCAGGCTGGCGAAGCTGACCGGGGGCGATTCAAGGATCTGTCCCGCGGCGTCTTGGCTGCTCGCAGGAGATATGAAGCCACACTCGGCCTGCTCGAATCAGATCGCGAAACTGCCTTGGCCGAACTCCTGCGATCCATAGACGAGTTGTCACAGGTCACGGATGGAGACCCTTCCGAGGTCGTTGGGTTGACGAACCTGATCTACGAGAAGACCGGTGCGAGGCTTGTCGAAATGGACCCGAGCCCAGCGGTTGTCTTCAACAGGGTGCGAAGTGCACTTGCAACAATGGCGCACACGTCAGGAACCTGGGATGAGGCATTGGAACTTAGGAGGAGGGCCCTCGAGGAACTGACGCGGATGTTCAGACGCCGGAGTACCCGCTGTCCAAATCGATCGCGAAGGCCGGGTACTAACCACCTCTCAACCGATGGGTTCCGACCGAGCGGCCCTCAGGCGAGCCCAAGCCTGGGCACTCACCAATGATCAAGGCCTGCGGATTGTCCGCTATCTGCTCGACCGAAAGCTCGAAGGTCAAGCCCACCTGACTGCGAACCTCAAGGGCGACAGAACCGAAATCGACGCTGCCCGGTATCAGCTCGAAGAAGCAGGCTCTCTCAACGAGCTGATGTGGCTCGAAGCTGCCGGGGCGAATCACTACTGGCATGCATGGACAGATGTCGAGTGCCGCTTCATCAGAAAGGACGAAAAGCTCATCCCTGACCACTGGCTCCGGTTCGGTACCCGAGGATCAGGCTTCAACTCTTCCGGACCTCGGGGCGCTGCTAACCCGATCAACGCCATCCTCAATTACCTCTATGCCTTGCTCGAGGCCGAAGCCGTTATCGCCTGTCAAACGGTCGGGCTCGACCCTGGCATCGGGATACTTCATGCCGACCAGCGATCCCGTGACTCGTTCGCACTCGACCTGATGGAGCCGGTCCGCCCACAAGTAGACCAGTGGGTCTTACGCCAGCTGGGTAGCCACCGGTTCCGAGCATCGGACTTTGCAGAGACCAGGCGAGGCATCTGCCGACTCACCCCTCCCACCGTGCACTGGCTTGCCGAAACGACATTGCTGTGGGCAACGGCCGTCGCCCCTCACGCCGAGACCATCGCCCAAATGCTCGTAGCGACACCAGGGCTCAAACTCGATCGGATACCCACGCCCCTCACCGGGACCAACCGCTCGACCAGCCGACCCCAGAGACCTAGAAGGCTCAAGGCCGCGACGTCGGCGAGTTCTTACTGTCACTCATGCGGGCGAGGCGTCGAAGCAAGACGAACACAATGTGACGAGTGCCTTGAGCACATCCGATTGGAGACGGTTGACCGGTATGTGACAAGCGCACATCAACAACTCCAGGCCCGTCGTCGGGAGGGGGACGACCCAGCACATGGTGGTACCGCCGGTGCGCGACGTGGTGCTACTAACCGTGTTCACCAGCGTGCCGCCAGAGACTGGAACGAGCGCAACGACCGCCAACCTGAGTCCGTGTTTCTAACGGAGATCCTTCCAGGCATCCAGAAGGCGTCGATCAACAAGTTGGTTCGAGCCACAGGTCTCTCCGCTGGCTACTGCTCCT
>DATHUP010000051.1:0-69956 GCA_035462175.1 Acidimicrobiia bacterium
TCTACAGATGGCTTAAGGAAGAGATGGGGTTGCCTATAGAACAAACCGAGGCTGCTGTCGTGTCCCTCCTCAATGCCTCTGACTTCGCCGCACGGCACCCGGGAGCCTCCCATCATTTGCGGGAAGCGTTCGCTTTGCTGTGGTCTGATCGCACTGACGATCAAACGATTTCGGAGATCGGCGACCATCTGCGCAAGTCCCTCATGGACATCACGGCCGATCTGCCGAGCGATAACAGTGGGGGCGTTGAGCGCCCCATCGATCGGTTGGAGGCTATCGCTCAGTCAAAGGAGAAGAATCTGGGTTCGCGAGAGATGAAGGTGCTTGGCAGTCTGGTTCAGCTTGCCGCGGATGTCCTTAGCCTTGATCATCGGTTGAATCACATCCGAGACGAAACCGACAAGGGTCTACCACTACGAACTTGGGACGAAATGAGGCGAGCGGCTTTCGTCACGGCTCTGGCCTGCTACGAGCTAGATCTGGCTCTTGCCGGGCGTTGACCCGAGCGCATCCTGTGGCGCTAGATCAGCCAAGCCGACGGGGTGGCGATAAGTCAGACCAATATCCACACCCCAACCTTTGGATGGCTTCAGCGCAGGACGAACCGGAGCGGACTGCTATTCAGGGGGCCAGTCCGGGATCGTAAGGCCGCGGATATCGTGAGTGCCCGGCGGTTCAAGGTCTCTCCTACCCCGACGGCGGAACAATCTGCGGAACGCCCCCATGGGGGTCAGCGGGACGCCGACCTCAAAGAATCGCATGTGGTGCTGGCGGCCACGTTCGGCACTATGACCCCCGATCCAGCCCCCGACGTACAGGTCGTGGCTCGCCCAGATCTTGAGCCAGCCCTCTCCAACCTGGTTGTCGCCCCCGACGTAATACCTACGGACCCACTTCGGCCCAATCGCCTCGTCGAGAGCAAAGCGCTCATCCAAGTTTCCATACATATCGAAAAAATCGACTGCGACCCGAACGTCGTGCGCTCTCAGATTAAGAAAAGTAAGGACCGTCCAATCCTCAATGTCCGAATGAGGGACCCCGAAATGCGTTATCCAATAAGGGGAGACCCAGGCTCGATCCGGATCGAAGCTCGGCGGCATCGGCGGAAGCTAACACGGTCCAACATCCGGAGCGGTGTCCGGGTTCGAGCGTTCCCTATCCCGATACCCGGAAGGCGCGAGCGGCATGGACCGTTGACATAGGGACTACCGGCTCGGCACTCGGATCGTGTCCGGGTTGGGGCGTCCCCTATATCCCCTCAACCTCGTGTCGCCTTCAGGGGAAGTCAATCCGGACGAGTATTCCTGGAGCGTTGCTCCCGATCCCTCAACAGTCAACTTGGTCTGTCAGACCTGGCTGTCACCCTGCTTCGATCAGTCTTGATCCTGTGATCGTGTACGACTCGTCGACCTGACGGCGGTGAGAATCAACGTTCCCAAGAGCAAGAGCGCTAGTGCAAGCTGACCAATATTGCCGGCGTTCAGGCCGGTGAAGGGAAGTTCACCTGCGACCACCTGGTTGCCGGCGACCGTGGATTGGGTCACGACACTGGATGTGGTCACCACCACCCCAAGCACATCGTCCTCGACCGTGGTCGGAGTCGCCCCGGTGGTGGTCGTCCCCCCGGAGGCGGTAGTCGTCGTCTCACCTGCCCTCGTGGTGGTTGTCTCTCCCGCCCCGGTGGTGGTCGTCTCGTCCAATGTGGTGGTCGTTGACTGAACGAATACACAGAGCCGGATGTGCGAGATCGCATTCTGCAACGCGTTGGTGAACGAGTGAGTGCCGTTCCCGTATGGACCTGATTCCTGGACCGTGGTTCCGGACTTGGCCGAGATGTCGACGTACTGGCCGGAGATGAGGCCGGCGATCGTGAACACCACGGTATGGGACTCGGACCCGTTGTCCCAGCTGTCCACCGTGATGCCGACAGCGGGGAAAGCCGACGGACTCTTGGTGCCAAGCGTGTTGACCTGGAACTCGACGCAGTTCGATGGCACCTGTCCGGTGTCCGGTATATGTGTTCCCTGCGCCGGCTGTCCCCACGCGACCAGGACGATGGTGAATGCGGTCAGCGTGATCGTGATACCGGCCAGCGTGAGCCGCGACCGACTCGTCAACATGAGCTCCTCCCCTTGTTTGTCTCAAAGGGGGGTCGGTCTCACCATTGGCTCCACCGGACCAAAGGGGTGACCGCTTCTGCGGCCCGGTATCTGTGCCTCCCCCGTCTCCCTGAAAGCGTGACCGGTGTCACGCATTCACATTCGTAATCGATGAGGGGGCGGGCTTGGTCGATGATCATCCGAGGAACGAGCGTCTGGACTAGCCACCGACACGATCTCAGAAAGTCAGGTTGTGCATCAACTGGTGGACGGCGGAGCCTCGGGAACTAGGCTCTCCCGCCGTGCTCACGTCCCGTCGCGCCGTCGTGATCGTGGCGACCTCGATGGTTCTCTCCTTGGCGGTCGCTACGGCCCTGGCGGTCGAGGTCGGTCCCAACGACTTCCGCATCTCCCAGATGGGACCAGACGGCATCACGAGCTTCTCAGGCATCAGCCCTGCGGTCGCCTACAACTCACAGAACGACCTCTACCTGGTGGTCTGGTACGGGGATCACGCAGTCAACGGGGAGAACGACATCTACGGGAGGCTGATCGGGTCCGACGGAGCGCCCGTCGCAGCCCAGTTCCGGATCTCGGACATGGGTCCCATCGGCGACACCGACTACGGAGCGTTCAACCCGGCCGTGGCCTACAACCCGGTCGACAATGAATTCCTCGTCGTTTGGCGCGGGATCGACGACGGCCTCGGCTTCGACAGCGAACCGGAGATCTTCGGCCAGCGTCTCCACGCCGACACCGGTCTCCACACCGGGGCCAACGACTTCCGCATCTCCGACGTCGGCCCGCCGGGGAGCCCGGTGAACGGGGCCTCCGACCCTGAGGTTGTCTTCAACACGGCCGAAAAGCAGTACCTGGTCGTCTGGTCGGCCAACGAGGGCTTGGGTGGGCTGGACAACAACGAGTACGAGGTCTACGGCCAGCGGCTCTCCTCGACCGGTGGCGAGGTCGGTTCCAACGACTTTCGCATCTCGCAGATGGGACCCGACGGCAACGGCTCCTACCGGGTGTGGGATACGGCGGTGGCGTACAACTCGATCGCCAACGAGTATCTGGTGGTGTGGTCCGCTGACGACAACACGCCCCCTCTGGTCGACGACGAGTACGAGATCTTCGGCCAGCGTCTGTCCGCGGCCGGCGCCGCGGTCGGGGCCGACGACTTCCGCATCTCAGACATGGGCCCCGACGGCGATGCCGACCTTGGAGCGTTCCATCCGGCCGTTGCCCACAACCCGGGCAGCAACGAGTACCTCGTCGTATGGGAGGGTGACGACAACGTCGAGACCGTCGACGAGGAGTTCGAGGTCTTCGGCCAGCGGTTGGCGACGACAGGGGATCAGCTAGGAGGGGATTTCCGCATCTCCGACATGGGCCCCGACGGGGACGTGAACTACTCCGCCGCCCCACCCGCAGTGGCCTACGACCCCGGGAGTGGGGGGTATGTCGTCGTATGGCCCGGCGACGAGCAGTCGGGGCCGGGCGCCCATGAGAGAGAGGTCTACGGGCAGCGACTCGGTTCGACCGGTGCGGCATTCGGGGAGAACGACTTCCGCATCTCCGACATGGGCCCCGACGGGGACACTGACTTCGGTGCCGGGGCCGCGGCGGTCGCCGGCGGCGGATCACACCTGGTGGTCTGGTACGGGGATGACAACAGGGCGCCCCTCGTGAACAACGAGTACGAGATCTTTGGGCAGTTGCTGGGTGACGCCGGAGGGATGCCCGTCGGCGACGACACGGTCGGTTTGGTCGACGTGTCCCAGGGCATGTGGCATCTGCGGGACTCGACGGGAACGGTCACCTCGTTCTGGTACGGGAACCCCGGTGACCTCCCCATTGCCGGGGATTGGGACGGCGACGGCGTCGCCACTCCCGGGTTGTACCGCCAGTCCGACGGGTTCTTCTACTCGAGGAATTCGAACAGCACCGGCATCGCCGATGCCGAGTGTTTCGCCGGGAACCCCGAAGACATCCCAGTGGTCGGTGACTGGGACGGCGACGGGGACGACAACCTGGGCATCTACCGGCCCTCGGAGCAGAAGTTCTACCTGTTCACCATCACCTGCACCGGCTTCCCGATGGGTGCGGCCCAGATCGAGTTGCTGTTCGGAAACCCGGGGGACAAGCCGGTCGCAGGGGATTGGGACGGGGACGGGATCGACGAGACCGGTCTGCACCGTGAGTCGACCGGGTTCTTCTACTGGCGCAACACCCTGGACACCGGCATCGCTTCGGGAGAGATCTTCTTCGGCGACCCCGCCGACCGGTTCGCCTCCGGTGATTGGGGCATCGTCGACAACATTGACACTCCCACCGTGTTCCGGCCCTCGAACTCGACTTTCTACTTCCGGCACACCCTCACACAGGGGATCGCGGATTCCCAGTTCACCTGGAACGCCGCCGGGTCAGGCTGGCTCCCGGTCTCCGGCGACTTCGGCCTCGACTGAGCCCGCCCCGAAAGCGGAGAGTTCGGTGAGGAGTACGGCTCGGCTCAGCGGCGGCGACGGGCCCCGCCTGCGCCGCCACCAAAAAGGATGCCGGCACCGAGCACGAAGCCGAAGTCGTACCAGTTCCCGTTGTTGTTGACCTCGTAGAAGTTCACGTTGTCGGTGAACAACGAGATGATGAAGGTGACAGGGGCGATGAAGCCGTGCCAGAGCCCGAAGAGGAACCCGGCGGAGTCGCCTGTGCCCACCGCCGGGTTTTCCCCCGGCGCGCAAGCGGCGAGGACCACCGTGAGGATGACCAGGAAGACAGCGTGATGACGTTTCATCGTCGCCCAAACCTAGCCCGTCACCTCAGACCTCGCGGAGGGCGACGAGGGTTTGCTCCAGCGCATCCTTGGCGTCGGCGAAGTACATGAGCGTGTTGTCGTTGTAGAACAGCGGGTTGTCGATCCCGGCGAAGCCCGGGGAGAGGCTTCGCTTGACGACGATCACGGTGCCGGCCCGGTCGACGTTGAGGATCGGCATCCCATAGATCGGTGAGTCCGGATCGTCTCGCGCCGAGGAGTTGACCACGTCGTTGGCGCCGAGAATCAGCACCGCGTCGGTCTGAGGAAGCATTGGATCGGCCTGTTCCAGATCGAGAAGCTGCTCGTAGGACACATCGGCCTCGGCCAGGAGCACGTTCATGTGCCCCGGCATCCGGCCCGCTACCGGGTGGATGGCGTAGTGAACCTTGATCCCCTTCTCCTCGAGCGCCTCGGCCAGATCCCGGGCCGCATGCTGCGCCTGGGCAACGGCGAGGCCGTACCCGGGCACGATCATCACCGATTGCGCATATCCCAGGGCGATGGCCGCGTCCTCTGCGCCCGCCCGGTTCACCGGACGATCGCTCATGGTTCCCCCTGCGCCACCTTCGCCCGTGCCGAACCCTGCGAAGAGCACATTGGTCAGCGACCGGTTCATCGCCTCCGTCATCTGGATGGTGAGGATCAGCCCGGCGGCGCCGACCAGGGCGCCGCCGATGATGAGCGCGTTGTTGGTTATCACGAAGCCGGCGGCGGCCGCGGCGAGGCCGGAGAACGAGTTGAGCAGTGAGATCACAACCGGCATGTCGGCTCCGCCGATCGGGATCACGGCGAGGACCCCGATGACGAGCGAGATGGCGGCGATGATCCAGTAGCCGATCGGATCGCCCGAGGTGAGGGTCCAGATCGCCACCCCTATGGCCGCCACGGTCAGAACGCCGTTGACGAACTGCTGGCCCCTGAACAGGAGGGGGCGACCCGTGATGATCCCCTGCAGCTTCCCGTAGGCCACGAAGCTGCCGGTGAAGGTGACCGTGCCGATGACGATGGAGAGCATGATGGTGACCGCCGTCTCCACGGGGATGGCGTCGGAGCCCGCCTCGACGACTGCCACGGCTGCGACCAACGACGAGGCGATGCCCCCGGAGCCGTTGAAGGCGGCAACCAGTTGGGGCATGGCGGTCATGCGCACCCTCAGCGCGGCCCAGGCCCCGATGGCGGCACCGACGACGAGGCCGGCCACGATGGTGTCCCAGTTGAGGATCTGCTCGTCGATGAGGGCCACGACAACGGCGACGAGCATCCCGATCCCGGCGATGAGATTTCCCGACCGGGCCGTGCGCGGGCCGCTCATGCGCTTCAGCCCGATGATGAACGCCACCGCACACGCCAGGTAGATGAGCTCGATCACGCCTCGTCTCGCTCTCGCTGACGGGGTCGTCGGAACATGGCCAGCATCCGATCGGTGACCAGGAAGCCCCCGATCACGTTGACCGTCGCCGAGACCACGGCCAGGAATCCGAGAACCTCGGCCGCGGTGCCCATGCCCAGACCGGCCGCGGTGACCGCACCGAGGATCGTTACGCCGGATATCGCGTTGGCGCCCGACATGAGCGGTGTGTGCAACGTCGGGGGTACCTTGGAGATGACCTCGAAGCCGACGAATGCTGCCAGGACGAACACGACGATGCCGACGACCAACTCGTTCAAGTCTCCGTCTCCAGACCCAGGGAGCGACGGACCACGGGATGGAGCACTTTCCCGTCGTGGGTGATACAAGCTTCCGAGATGATCTTGTCGGCGAAATCGAGGGAAAGGCCGCCCTCTTCGTCGGTGAGGAGGGCGAGAAAGGCGGTCAGGTTTCGGGCGTACATCTGACTTGCGTCGACCGCCACCCGTCCCGGAAGGTCGATCGGCCCGATCACGGTGACACCGTTGTGCACGATGGTCTGCCCCGCTCTGGTCACCTCGACATTCCCTCCGGCTGGGGCGGCGACATCGACGATCACCGACCCGGGCCTCATCTGTTCCACCATCTCGCTGGAGATGAGGAGGGGAGCGGGCATGCCCGGCACCTGGGCGGTGGTGATGACCACGTCCGCCCCGGCGACGTGAGGGGCGAGCGCATCCATCTGACGTCGCTGTGTCTCGTCGGCTACGCCCTTGGCATAGCCACTGGCCGAGGCGGCCGACTCGTCGACCGGCGCCGACACGAAACGGGCGCCAAGACTCTCGATCTGCTCGCGCACCTCGGGCCGAATGTCGTAGGCGGAGACCACTGCACCGAGTCTCCTGGCGGTGGCGATCGCTTGCAGGCCGGCCACCCCGGCGCCGAGGACGAGGAGCTTGACCGGTGGGATGGTCCCGGCCGCAGTGGTCAGCATCGGGAAGAACCTGGGCGTGGCTGCGGCTGCGGTGAGCACCGCCTGATACCCGGCTGCAGTGGCCTGTGAGGACATCGCGTCCATGCTCTGGGCCAACGTGGTCCGGGGGACCGCCTCCATGGCGAAGGACGTTATGCGGCGTCTCAGCATCTCGTTGACCAGGTCCGGGGAGCTGAACGGGTCGAGAAAGCCGATGAGGACCGATCCCTCAGCCATCCTCGTCGCCTGTGCGGTCGTGGCCGGTCCCACCACCAGGACCACCTCCGCCCCCGGGTAGGGGTCGGCGCTCAGGTCCACTCCCTCGGCACGATAAGCCTCGTCGTCGAACCCGGCGCCCACACCTGCCCCCTCCTGGACGACCACCCGGTGGCGCTGCTCGATCAGCCTCAGGGCCACCTGCGGCGTCATTGCAACCCGGCGCTCTCCGGGCGCCTCGGCGGGGATCGCGATCTGCATCAGCACGCGAGGCTACGGCCAGGCCGGGTCTCCACGCAATCCGGCCCCGCCGGCGCCAGAGCTCTCAGCGTTTGGGCAGCGCGACCATCGGAGTGTTACGGAGCCAAAGGGTCTACGCGTCAGGGGCGTCTCCCAGTTGTCGCACCTGGGAGACGCCCCTGAAGAGCGGAGACCTCTATCCCCTAGTAGTCCAAGTCGTCGCCGGTGGGCGCTTCCTGGATCGAAGCCTCGGGGCCTTCGATCAGGTTCCCGTCGGTGCCGACCACGAACCAGACCCCGCCAACACCCTGCCCATTGGTGTCGCCGGGGGCAGCGTCGGGGGTGTACAGGTAGAGAGGCTGGTCGTTCACGGTGAGCTGCTCGCTGCCGTCGTCACGGGTGGTGGTCCCGAAGATGGAGGCATCGAGATCGGACCCGATCGCAGTATCGCCAGGGACCGCCGGCCAGTTCTCGATGCAGCCTTCGTTGCATACGCTCGTCCCGCCGGAGTCGTTGGTGAACACGTACAAGGTGAAGCCTTCGGGATCGACCAGGATGGTGCCTAGGTCTGTCTCGGATCCGTGGACGCTCTCCACCATTTCCTCTGCGGCGGTTGTGGTGGTCGCTTCGGCTGCTGCGGCCGTTGTGGTGGTCTCTTCCTCGACGGCGGCGGTTGTGGTGGCAGCCAGGGTGTCGGCGACTGTCGTCTCACTGGTTCCCTCCTCGGCATCGCCACCGCAGGCGGCGACGATCATCAGGATGGCGGCGGACAGGATCACGGTGTGTCGCTTCATGTCTTCTCCTCTGTCTGTCGCTCCAATACGCAGCGAAGGCCGCCCATGGTTCACGACCTGGCACAATCCTGTCGTGGATCGTGAGGTTCTGGAACGGTTCCGGCTCGGTGACGAAGCTGCTGTAAAGGCTGTCTATGACCGATTCGGGGGACCGGTGTTCGCCCTGTCGATGAGCATCCTGGGCGAGCACGGTCTGGCCGCGGACGCCACCCAGCAGACGTTCATCAAGGCGTGGCGCGCTGCCTCGACCTATGACGCCGAGCGGAGTTTCAGTCCCTGGATCTACGCCATTGCTCGCCGGACTGCCATCGACCTCTATCGGAAGCGCTCCCGTTTGGTGGTGAGCGACGAGGTCGACCTCGTCTCCTTTCCACCGGGCCTGGAGACCGTCTGGGAGGTCTTCGAGGTGCGTTCGGCTCTCGACCGGCTCCCCGACGAAGAGCGTCAGGTGGTCAAGCTGAGCCACTTCGACGGCCTCACCCACGTCGAGATCGCAGCACGGCTCGACATCCCGGTGGGCACGGTCAAGTCCCGGTCCCATCGGGCTCACAAACGTCTGGTCGAGATGCTCAGACATGTGGAGGAGACGTGACACCAAGCGAACCGGCGCCGAGCGGGCGACGTACTGGAAGAGAGTGATGACACCCGACGAAGCGCGCGCGCACTACCTGGCATCGGGTTCGGACGCCCCGTCCGACCACGAGCGGCTGGATCTGATCCGTCACGTGCTGGGCGAAGAGGCGACCTGGGCCGAGCCACCTCCGCTCGTGGCCGACAGCCTTCTGGCGGCATTGGCGGTCGAGGGCGCTCCGGGGTTGTCTGCCACACCCGAACGTGGGTCCCGCTGGCCCCTGGCCGCTGCCGTGGCCGGGGGCATAGTCGCCGTCGTCGCCCTGGTGTTGAGCACGATCACCGTCCTCGACCAGGAGAGGGACACCGTCGTCGCCATGAGCGGCACCGATCTCGAGGCCTCTGCCTCCGGCCAGGCGGCCGTCAGGTCTACCGACGCCGGCTGGTGGATTCGCCTCGACGTCACCGGTCTTTCCCCTGCGCCGGAGGGGAAGTACTACGAAGGCTGGGTGTGGAGCGATGACGACGATGGCGTGAGCATCGGCACCTTCCACCTCAGGGGAGGAGACGCACCGGTCGTTCTCTGGTCCGGGGTCCCCCTGGCCGATTATCCCTCGATCTGGGTGACCCTGGAGGACGAGAAGGGAGGCCCCGAGGCGTCAGACCTGGTGGTCCTGACCGGGCGGCTCCCCGCGCCCCCCGACGACTGAGGTCATTCTCCCCGGAAGAACCGGGAGGCGAGGTTGAGGATGAGGGTTCCCACCACGCTCACCACCAGCATCGAGGTGATCGGTATGAACACCGTCGTGCTCTCCGTCTCCCGTCGGATGTCGCCCGGAAGGTGCCCGAACCAGGAGAAGAGCCAGGGGAAGTAGCGAAGGATCACCCCGATCAAGACGATCAGGGCCCCGACCACGATCAGCAGCCCGGAGGTTCGTGTGCTCATTCCGGGTGACGGATGACGACCTTGCCTGTCTGCTCGCCGGCATCGAGGAGCTCCAGGGCCTTGGGCAGGTCGGCGAAGTCGAAGACCTCGCTCACCTGAGCCTTCGCTCCGCCTGTGGTCACCCAAGTGGCAGCTCGGGCGAACTGAGCGTGGTTGGCCATCGAAGACCCGACGAGATGAAGCTGGCGGAAGAAGAGCGTGGGCAGGGTCAGCTCCAACTTGGCGCCGCTGGTGGCGCCGCAGATGGCGATGCGACCGCCTTTCTTGGCCGCCCGCATCGACTGGCGCATGGTGGCGGGACCGACGTTGTCGATGACGACATCGGCTCCACCAGCGGCGGTCATCTCGGCGCCAAAGTCCGCTTCGGAGTCGAATCCGGCGACGGCCCCCTCGGCGACGGCCCAGTCGATCTTGTCCTTGGACCTGGAGGTGACATAGACCTTGGCCCGCATCGCGAGGCCCAGATGCAGTGCCGCCGCCGACACCCCTCCGCCGACACCGACCACGAGGAGGGTCTGACCCGGTTTGAGCTCTGTCCTCTCGATCATGCGGAGGGCGGTGGCTGTGGCCAGGCCGAACGATCCCGCCACCTCCCAGGGCATCGCCTCGGGCTTGCGCACTGCGTTGATCGTCGGGATCACGATCTTCTCGGCGAAGGTTCCGGGTCGATGTTCCCCCAGGATCTGAAAGGAGTCGCAATAGACGATGTCGTCGTTGCGGCAGTAGGCGCAGTGACCGCAGGAGAAAGACGGGTCGATTATGACCTCGTCGCCGATCTCGAATCCGGCAACTCCATCGCCGATCGCATCCACGTACCCCGCCCCGTCGGCACCGGTGGTGTGGGGGAGCTGCTTGGGTGCGGGAAGGCCTCGGGAGACCCAGAGGTCGAGGTGATTCAGCGCCGAGTGGCTGATCCGCACCCGCACCTCGCCGGGCCCGGGCTCTGGCCCGTCGACATCGTTGAGCGCGAACGACTCGAGCCCTTTGGTGTCGGTGAGCTGCCAGGCCTTCATTGTGGCGAGGGTAGCCTCGGGGGTTCCGAGCAGTGGAGGGGGAGTGGCCGTCCAGTTACCAACCGATCGCGAGGTCCACACCTCGTCGGTCAAGGTGCGTTTCTACGAGCTGGATCCATACGACCACGTCAATCACACCAACTATTTCTCCTACTTCGAGACGGCTCGAATCGACTATCTGACCCATATGGGGTGGGGGCTGGACCGGCTCAAGGAACAGGGCTGGCAACTGGTGGTCGTCGAGCTCAATGCCAGGTTCTCCGCTGCCGCCCGATTCGGGGAAGAGCTCACCATCCACACCTGGATCGAGGACGTCGGGCGGGTCAAGTCCACCTGGCAGCAGGTGATGCTCCGAGGCGACGAGGAGGTCGCCCGTCTCACCGTGTCGGCCGCCTTCACCGACCTGGCCGGCAAACCCCGCCGCATCCCCGGAGAGTTCGCCGGTCACATCCGGGGCCTCCTCGGCTAGGTCCGCCGCCGCGAACCTGAGGTTCCCCGTCACGTATTCGCTACGTACAGCCTCGAGTTCAGCACGGCCCTTTTTCGTCAGACGAACTCGAGAGCGTTCGTTGCACATATGCCACGGGGAACCTCAGGTTCGGGGTAGACCATGTCTACCGTGGTCGTGCTCCCCACGAGAAAGGTCTGCACGGTGTTGGATGGGTTGGTTGAGTGGGTGACTTCGGTCGTGGAGACCCTCGGCTATGGGGGTGTCGCCTTTCTCGTCGCTCTGGAGAATCTGTTCCCCCCCATCCCGTCCGAAGTCGTTCTTCCCTTGGCCGGGTTCGTCGCCGCCGGGGGCCAGGCGTCGTACGTCGGCATGGTCGTCGCCGCCACCATTGGGTCGGTGGTGGGGGCCTTCGTCCTCTACGGGATCTCTGCCGCGATCGGTCCCATCCGTCTGCGCGCTCTCGTCGTGCGCTACGGCCGTTGGTTCGGTTTGGACGAAGCCGACCTCGATCGGACCGAGACCTGGTTCGACCGTCGCGCCAATGTCGCGGTCCTGGTCTGTCGCTGCATCCCGCTGATGCGGTCCCTGATCTCGATCCCGGCCGGCTTCCGGCGGATGGCCCTGGTCCCGTTCTCCCTCTACACCCTGCTCGGGAGTGTCGTCTGGAACGTTCTGCTGATCGGCGCCGGCTACCTGCTCGGGGAGAGATGGCACCAGGTCGAAGAGCCGCTCGAGTTGTTCCAGGCTGCGGTCCTCATCGCAATCGGAGTCGCCCTCGCCTGGTTCATCTGGCGGCGCATCGTCAGGCCCCGCCTCAGAAGCGCCGAGAGCTGACCCAACACTGCGCGGATCCATTGCATCGCAGACTTTTGCCGTTAGAGGCCTAAGACCCTCAACTGAGGGGACGAATCCGCCGATCATTGGTTCAAAGAGGAGCAGTCCCCTAATCCCGACTCAACAAGAATCCCGCTCTCGCTTGGGAACAGCAGTACGCATCGGCTCCTTGCTCGTGGCAGTCGTCGCCATTCCCTTCGGGTTCATCCTCCTCTTCGGTCCTCCGTTCGAGAACCTCACCCTCGCTGGTGTCCTCTACTCGTTCGTCGCAGTGGGGTCGGGAGTGGTCCTGGTTGTGGCCGCGTTCGTCGCCCATGGACGGGCCCGGATCGCCTGGACCATGGTCGGGGCCGGTGTCCTCGCCTGGGGCGTTGGCGAGGTCATCTGGGTCATGCAGGCTTCGCTCGGAGAGATTCCGTTCCCGGGTGTCGCCGACTTCTTCTACGTTGCCGGCTATCCACTGATCTTTGCCGGGGTGATCGCCCTGCCCTACCTTCGCCCGGGGCGTTTCGAGCGTATCCGCCTGGCCATCGACGCGACTGCGGGAACATTGTCTCTCGCCGTGATCATGTGGGTGGTCTATCTGTCCGACGTGGTGAGTCTGGGCTCCGATCCGGTGGAGAGCTTCCTCAACGTCGCCTACCCCACCGCCGACATCCTTCTGTTTGCGGCACTGATGGTGTTGGCCATGCGCAGGTCCGAGCAACGTCTCGACCTGCGGATAGCCCTCCTCGCCGGCGCCATCGCAGTGAGCGCTTTCGGTGATGTCGTCTTCTCGATGCAGACCGCCTCCGACACCTATGTCGAGTGGGGACGGCTGGACGCCACATGGTTGTTCAGTTACGGGCTCTTCGCCTTGACCGCCTGGCGGGTAACCAGACCGGCCCGTACCCAGGAGACCACCTATCGCACGGTGAGAGCCTGGCAGCTGATCGCCCCCTACTCGGCGGTGGCAGCGCTATTCCTGGCCCGCCTCGTCACGAGCACCGGTAACGACTTTCTCCTCAACGTGGCCACGACCGCTGTGGCGGTCCTGGTGGTGTTGCGTCAGAACCTGGCGGTGAGAGAGAAACGGGAACTGCTCGAGAAGCAACGGGACGATCTGGTTGCTTCGGTGTCCCACGAGCTGCGGACGCCACTCACCGGGATCCAGGGTTACGCCCAGATCCTGGGTGAGTCGTGGCAGGACCTGGGCGACGAGGATCGAGACGAAATGCTCGAGACCATCAACAGCCAGGCCAATCATCTCGGTCACATCGTCAGCGACCTCATCGACGTCGCGCGCGATCGTCTCCAGAACGTGAGCCTGACCCGAGTCGATTATCCCGCCGACGAACTGGTCCGGGAGGCGGTCGCCGCGACCGGCGGGGAAGGCAAGGTCCGGGTCGAGGCCGATTCTCACGCCCGAATCTGGGCCGATCCGGACCGGGCGCGCCAGGTCCTATCCAACCTGATCACCAATGCCATGCGGTATGGAGGGACCGAGATCCTGGTCACCGCCGTCGACCAAGGCCAAATGGTTGCACTGGCCGTTCACGACAACGGCGACGGAGTGCCCGCCAAGTTCCAGAATGACATGTGGGGCCGCTTCGAGCGTGGCCTTCACAAGGGCAACAGCTCGGTGTCGGGATCCGGGATCGGCTTGTCGGTGGCGAAGGACCTGGTCATCGCCCATGGCGGGACGATCGAGTACCGGACCTCCGAGCTTCTCGGCGGTGCGTGTTTCGAGTTCACCATCCCGGTGCCGGACCAGAGCGGGACTCCCCTCGTCGGCTCCGGCGCGACGCTGTCCGGCTGAGCCCACTCAACCGAGGAACGTCTCCACCCAGTCGTCGGCCGGCCGGGACAGGATCTCCTCGAGGGTTCCGGACTGGACGATTGCGCCATTCCGCATCAGGGCGAGGCGGTCGGACAGCGCCGAGGCCTCGTCTCGGTCGTGGGTCACCACCAGCGCCGTCACCCCGCGATCTCTGAGTATCGCTCGCGTCTCAACCAGCAGTCGCTCGCGCAGCGACCGGTCGAGCGCTCCGAGCGGCTCGTCGAGCATGACGAACTTCGGCTCCGGCGCCAGAGTCCGGGCCAGGGCAACCCGCTGTTTCTCGCCTCCGGAGAGATCGGCGATCGAGCGGTCCCCGAACCCGGAGAGCCCGACCCACTCCAGAGCGGATTCGACCACCGTGGCGACCTCTCGAGGAGGGGCGCCGCCCATGCGCAACCCGAATCCGACATTCCCCGCCACGTCCATGTGAGGGAAAAGGGCATATCCCTGGAACATGAGGCCGAACCCCCGCAGGTGGGTCGGCACCGAGGTGACATTCTTCCCGTCCCACGTGATCGACCCCGATGCGACAGGGACGAGGCCGGCGATGGCGCGCAGGAGGGTCGACTTGCCCGAGCCCGAAGGCCCGAGGACGGCGACCGTGTCGCCGTCGGCAACGGTCAGGCTGACGTCTCTCAGGATGTGGTTGCCACCGAGATGGACATCGAGGCCGTCGACACCAAGCATCAGAAGGCGCCGATCTCCCCGAACTGGGCTCGGTCGATCCACAGGACTATGACGGCTGTCAATGCCGCCAGAAGCACGGCCAGGGCCATGGCCATGGCGAAGGACCCGGCACCGGGTCGGGTGAGCAGCCGGAAGATCATCACCGGCAGTGTCGCCGTATTGGGTCGGGCGACGAAGGACGTGGCCCCGAACTCGCCGAGGGAGACGACAAAGGCGAATCCCGACCCGACCAGCGCCGCCCGGCTCACGATGGGCAGGTCGATCTCCCTCCACACCCGAAGCGGGGAGGCGCCGAGCACACGCGCCGCCTCCCTCGTCTCGGCCGGGATGGATCGCAGCGTCGGAACCATGGTCCTCACCACGAAGGGCACGGCGACCAGGGCGTGGGCGATCGGGACCAGCCAGAACGATGCCCTCAGGTCCACGGGCCGGTCGAGAGCGACGATGAAGCCGAAGCCGATGGTGACTGCCGAGGTGCCGAGGGGCAGCATCAGGGTCAGGTCGAACCATCGCGACAACCGCCCTCTTCTCCCAGTGATGACCGCCGACGCCATCACCCCGATCGACACCGCGATCAGCGCCGCGATCGTGGCATACAACAGGCTGTTGCCGGTCGAGGCCATGGGCACACCGACCACCGGATCGTCCCGGAACAGGGCGCGGTAGGAGCCCGGCTGGAGGGAGCGCGCCACCAGCATGGCGACGGGGATGGCCAGGGCGAGCAGCGTCCCCAACACGCTCGCACCGACCAGGATCCCACTCTGACCCGTAGGCCGGACACGTTCCCCCTCGGAACGGAGGGTCCAGGTGGTCGTATGACGCTCCTGGTATCGGGAATAGGCGTAGAGGGCGGACGTCACCCCGACCAGTTGCACGACCGCAAGGGCGGCGGCGAGGGGGAGGTCGAACAGGGTCACCGCCTGGCGGTAGATCTCCACCTCGAGAGTGGCGTACCGGAACCCGCCGAGGATGAGGACGACCCCGAACGAGGTGAAGGTGAAGAGGAAGACGATGGCGGCGGCGGCGGCGATTGCCGGCCGGAGCAGGGGGAGGGTGACGGTCCTGAACACCTTCCATTCGCCGGCTCCGAGGACGCGGCCCGCATCGTGGAGATTGGGGTCGAGACGTGACCAGAGAGCGCCCACGGTGCGGACCACCACCGCGACGTTGAAGAAGACATGGGCGGCGAGGATGGCGCCGATCGAATCTCGCCAGCCGAGCGCGACGAAAGCCGAGCCCACCACGACCGTGGGCAACACGAATGGGACCGTCACCAGGGCGGTTGCCAACTTCCGTCCCCGGAACTCATATTGGGAGACCGCCCAGGTCATAGGGGCGGCGGCGAGAAGAGTGAGGATGGTGGACAGTGCCGCCTGCCACAGGGTGAACCAGCCGATGCGAAAGAGACGTGCTTCCACCCCGTCCGATCCGACTCCCAGCTCCGACAGGCCGAGAGCCAGGATTCGCCCCACCGGATAGAGGAAGAAGTAGCCGATGAATACCGCAGGGACCGCGGCGACCAGCACCCGACCCCAGCGGATCGGCCGCATCAACCCTCCATCAGGGCAACCCACTCATCGATCCAACGGTCACGATTCTCCGCGATTATGGCCGAGTCGAGCCGGGCCGGGTCGGCGGGGACGACGGTGTGCTCGACGAACTCGGGAGGAAGCTCCGCCTCCTGGTTCGCAGGGAAGACGAACCAGGTGAGGGGAATGGTCTCCTGGAACTCGACCGAGAGCATGAAGTCGATCAGCTCACCGGCTGCCTCCGGGTATTCGGTCCCGGCGAGGACGCCGGCGTACTCCACCTGCCGATAGCAGCCGGCCTCGATCACACCGGTGGGCGCCTCGTCGACCGGCTCGCTGGCGAAGATCACCTCGGCCGGTGGCGAGGAGGCATAAGAGACCACCAGCGAGCTCTCGCCCCCATAGGGAACGAAATCTCCGTAATAGGCGGTGTCCCAATCGGGTGCGATGTTGACCCCGCCTGACTTCAGATCGGACCAGAAGCCACTCCAGCCCTCTTCCCCGTACTGGACGATGGTGGCCAGGAGGAAGGCCAGCCCGGGCGACGACGTTGCCGGATGTTCGACGGTGAGGACGCCGGCATAGGCCGGGTCACGCAGCTGATCGAGGTCGGCGGGCACCTCGGTCCCGGTCTCCTCGAACCAACCTTTGTCGTAGTTGAGGCAGACGTCGCCGAAGCTGATCGGGGTGACCAACTCGCTGGCGGGGACGAGGCCGGGGTCGATGCTCTCCAGCAGCGGGCTGCGGTGCTCGACGAAGATCTCCTCCTCGATGGCCCGTGACAGGAAGGTGTCGTCCACGCCGAACAGGACGTCGGCCAGCGGGTTCCCGGTGGAGAGGGCAGCCTGGTTGACCATCGACCCGGCGTCGCCGGCGGCGATCATCTCGACCTCGATCCCGGTCTCCTCCGTGAACGCGGCAAAGGTCTCTTCGTTGACCGATCCGGCGAACGAGTCGTGCGCTATCAGCCGCAGTCTGTCCGGTCGCTCCGCCTCGTCGTTCCCACAGGCAGCGACGATGACCACCATGGCGATCACACAGAGCGTCTTTCGCATTCTCATCATCTCCTCGGTTCACCGGGAGCGATGAGGCGGGTCCCTACGCCGGCATTACCCGGGTCAGGTTCATCGGTCGGGGTCTCCACAGACCCCCTCTCAGCCCGGTCTCACCGAGCTCCCGTAATGCGTTCTACGTTATACGTCCTACGTATTACGTACAACGTAGGACGTACAACGAGTTCTTGTGTTCACGCCGGAGGCGTGAAGACAAGAACAGTGTTGTGCCCGCCGAAGCCGAAGGAGTTGGTGATGGCGGGGCCAGGCCCCCAATCCCTCGGCGCCTCGACGATGTCGGTCAGGGGGATCTCGGGGTCCTGGCTGGTGAGGCCGATGTTGGGGGGCAGCTCATGTCGGCGCATCGCCTCGACGACGACGGCGGCCTCGATGGACCCGGAGGCGCCGAGTGCATGACCGGTGGTGCCTTTGATCGAGGACACGGCTGGTTGGGTCTCGAAGAGGCGGTCGATGACCACCCCCTCGGTGCGATCGTTGAGATCGGTTCCCGTTCCGTGGGCATTGACATACCTCACCTCGTCGAGGCCGATCCCGGCGTCTTCGAGGGCCAGTCGCACCGCCCGGGCCGCCCCCTCACCGGTGGGGTGCGGGGCTGTGATGTGGTGTGCGTCACCGGTGGAAGCCCCTCCCCTGAGCTCGGCCAGGATGATGGCACCCCTCGCCCTGGCATCCTCCTCGGCTTCGAGGATCAGGATTCCGGCTCCCTCTCCCATGACGAAGCCGTCGCGGTCGATGTCGAAGGGACGGGCGGTGCCCGTGGGGGAGAGGGCACGGGCCGCTTTGAATCCCTCGTGGGCGGTGCGGCGGGCTGCGGCCTCGGTTCCGCCGACAACCGCGGCGTCGGCGTAGCCCCACTGGATCTGGCGCAGACCGTCGAGGATGGCCTGGGTCCCGGCGGCGCAGGCGACTGCCGGGGTCGAGACCTGGCCGCCGAAACCGTATTTGATCGAGATGCCGGCGGCAGCCGCGTTGGCCATCATCATCGGGATCAGGAACGGCGAGGCGCGTGGGTCGTCGCCGTCGGAGACATGAACCAACTCCTCCAGTGATTCCAGGCCGCCGATGCCGGTAGCCACCGACACGGTGACCCGGGTCGGGTCGACCTCGAGCGAGCCGGCTTGCTCCATGGCCTCGTGAGCGGCGACGAGGGCGAACTGGGTGAAGCGATCGAGACGACGATGCTCGCGCTTGGGCAGCCACGGCTCGGGATCCCAGTCGGTGACGAGACGAGGGCCGGGAATGGCCGGAGGCTCCTGCAGGCCCTTCCACAAGTCGTCCATCCCCACCCCGGGTGCGGCGACGACCCCTGCCCCGGTCACGACGACTTTCCGCTTGCTCATTGCCCCAACTCTTTCAGCCACCTCATGCTGGAAAAACAGTCCGCTGCAGCTTTCTCATTCCCCCGATCCAGCGTTCGTAATCGTCGGCCTTGTTCCGGAAGAACCGGGAGACCTCCGGATGGGGGAGGATGAGGAAGCTCTCCGCGGCGAGGCCGGCCACCACCGTCTCGGCCACCTCATCCGGCTCCAGGGCGTCGGCGTCCAACAAGGCGTGGAACTCGTCGGCCGCGTCCAGCAGCGGCGTCTTGACCCCCATCGGGCAGAGACAACTCACGGTCACCCCCTGGTCGCCATAGGTTATCGAAAGCCACTCGGCAAAGGCCAGGGCGGCGTGTTTGGTCACCGAGTACTGGGCCGCCTTGAGGTTGGTGAGCAACCCCGCGGCAGAGACCGTGGCCAGGAAGTACCCCTCGCCCCGGGCCAGCCACGCCGGGACGAGGCGGCGGGCGGCGTGAACATGGGACATCACGTTGACCTGCCACATGTGCTCCCACCGATCCGGCGGGGTCTGCTCGTCACCGGCGAACCCGATCCCGGCATTGGCACAGAACAGGTCGATCGGGCCGAATCGGTCCTCGGTCTCGTCGAGCATTCGGTCGTTGGAGAGTGGGTCCGCCACGTCGGCCTGGAGGGCGACGGCACCGATCCCGGCCGCAACTTCCCGGGCGGAGTCGAGATCGAGGTCGGCGAGTACCAGCGCCCGTGGGCCCTCGGCGGCGAAACGCCGTGCCATCGCGGCACCGATGCCGCTTCCGGCGCCGGTGATCACGACGACTCGGTCATTGAGCCTCAAAGCGACGCGAGCCTAGAGGTAGGGGTCAGAAGCGGGCCTGGTCGAGCAGTTCGATGCCACCCTTCACTGCGGGGACCTGACCGTTGGCCTCGGGAAGGAGCTGCTCCCCGTAGAAGCGGGCCGTGGTCACCTTCTCGGAGAGAAACGACGGGTCGAATTCGGGTGGGTTGCCCAGGGCCGTAGCTGCCGCCCGGGCCATGAGCCATCCTCCGAGCACGGTTCCGAACTGGCGGAGGTATGGGGACGCCCCGGCCAGGGCAGACGCGACGTCTCCGTCTCTGAGCTTCTGAGCGATCCAGGTCGAGCTTTCGGTGAGACCTTGGATGGCGATGGCCAGCTCCTCCCGGAAGAGGTCGAGCTCGGAGTGGCCCTCCATGGCGGCCAGCTCGGCCGTCATCTCCCCGATCAAGGCGGCCGCTACCGCCCCGTCTTCGAGGGGGAGCTTGCGCAGGACGAGATCGATCGCCTGTATCCCGTTTGTCCCCTCGTAGATGGGTGCGATCCGGGAGTCACGCAAGAGCTGAGCCGCCCCGGTTTCCTCGATGTAACCCATCCCGCCGTGTACCTGGAGACCGAGGGAGGCGATCTCCACGCCCAGGTCGGTGCACCACGCCTTCACGATGGGGGTGAGCAGGGCGAGCCGGTTGGAGGCGAGCCGGCGACGTTCCTCGCTTTCGGCGCGTGCCTGGTGGTCCGCCTCGCCTGCGGTGAAGTAGAGCAGGGACCGCATCGCCTCGACCTGCGCCTTCATCGTCAGCAGCATCCGTCGCACATCGGGATGTTCGATGATGGGCACGCTCTCCTTGGCGTCGGCGCCCACGGGACGACCCTGGATCCGGTCCCTGGCGTGGCCGAGGGCCAGCTGGTAGGCGCGCTCACCGATGGCGACGCCTTCCATTCCCACCGCCACCCGGGCCGCGTTCATCATGGTGAACATGTTGCGCATGCCCTGCTGCTCCTCACCGATCAGGTAGCCGACCGCTCCTTGGCCGCGGTCACCGAATGAGATGACACAGGTAGGTGAGGCGTGGATGCCCAGCTTGTGCTCGAGGGAGACGATCTGGAAATCGTTTCGCTCACCGGGCCGACCGTTCTCGTCGAGGAGGAACTTGGGGACGAGGAACATCGATATCCCCTTGGTCCCCGGAGGTGCCTCCGGGGTTCGGGCCAGGACCAGGTGGAGGATGTTCTCCGTCAGGTCTTGGTCGCCCCAGGTGATGAAGATCTTGGTCCCGAAGAGAAGGTAGGTGCCGTCGTCCTGACGGACCGCACGGGTGCGAAGCGCCCCGACATCGGAGCCGGCTTCGGGCTCGGTGAGGTTCATGGTGCCGGCCCACTCGCCGCTGACCAGCTTCTCGATGTAGAGCCCCTTCATCTCGTCGGATCCGTGACGCTCCAGGGCCTCGACTGCCCCGTGTGTCAGCGTCGGGGCCAGCGAGAAGGCCATGTTGGCCGTCTTGAACATCTCTTGGATGACCACACCCACCATGTAGGGGAGCCCGCCACCGCCCCAGCGCTGGGGCAGGTGCGCCGAGGCCCATCCCGACTCGACGTACTTGTCGTAGGCATCCTTGAACCCGTCCGGTGTCTTCACCGTGCCGTCTTCGGTCAGGACCGACCCCTGCTCGTCGCCGACCCGGTTGAGCGGGGCTATCACCTCGGCAAAGAACCGACCCGCCTCTTCGAGGATGGTTCCCACCGTGTCGGGGTCGGCGTGCTGGTAGCCGTCGAGCTTTGCCACCTCTTCGAGACCGGCGACATGGGTCAGGGTGAAGACGATGTCGTCGAGTCTCGGCTGGTACTCGGCCATGCCCCAAGGGTACCGATCGCGCCGTTTTGGGACCAGGTGCGGGCTGAGGCCGATCAGGCTGGAGGCGGGGGATTGACCTGCAACTCGAAGGTCGTCGTGCCGTGTATCGCCTCGTACCCGAGGTTCTCGTAGAGACTGAATGCGCCGGTCGGGTTCTCGGCGTCGACTCCGATCATGGTGTGGGTCAGACCTGCGTCTCGAAACGCGACGAAAGAAGTGGCGAGCAGAGCCTTGGCCACTCCCTTGCCCCGCCAGGGCCGCAGCACTGCCAGGGTCATCACCCATCCCTCGCGGCGTCCGGTGACTGCCTCGTCTTCGGGGTACACGGCATTGAGGCACACCCCGACCACCTCGTCTCCGGCCAGGGCCAGAAAAGAGAGGTCGAGACGGCTGCCTTCGCCTTCGAGACGGTGACGGAACGTGTCGGCGTCGACCGGCGTCGAGCCCCAGTGGTCGCGGAATGCCTCGTTGGTGGCGATACGGGCACGCTCGTCGAGCTCACGGTCCCAGGGGACGATTTCGATCCCGGGGACGGCGGCGATTTCCACCGCAACGTCGAGCGGCCGGAGCATCTCTCTCATGTAGCGGACCGGCTTCAGCCCGAAACGTCGATGAAGACGGTGGGCGTCTTCGATCCAGTCCCACTCGTTGGCCCTTATGTACCAGGGAAGCGACGGTTCGCACCCGGCCAGACTCTCCCGGGCCCGGTCGATCTCCCAGGCCAGGAGGTGTCTCCCGATCCCCTGGCCTCGGAAGTCGGGATCGACCAGACCCATGAGGTAGGCCCGTTCCTGGCGCTCCCCACTGGGGCGATGCCATACGAACCCGTAGGCCACCATTTTCCCGTCGAGCCAATAGCCCCGGGTGTCGACGGAGAGATCGGTGAACGGCTCGGTCATCTCGTCTTCGACGACCGACTCCGAGGAGACGAGGGGCAATTGCCAATGCCGCTCGAACCGGTTGATCAGCCTGGTGAGCTCGGGGATGTCGTCGAGGGTGAGTGCCCGGATTTCCATGGCGTCAAGGTATTGCCCCGGCACGACTGGTGCCGTCCAATTTGTCGACGACCAACCCTGGTCTCCAGCCTCATACCATCGGATCGATGAGAGCTTTCCGTTTCGGCGCCCAGCTCGGGGCGACCACAGGCGACGAGTGGCTACACCAGCTCGGTTCGGCAGCGGACCTCGGGTATTCGATCGTCACCCTCGCCGATCACTTCGGGGGACGGTTGGCACCGCTCACCGCCCTGGCCGCTGCCGTCGGTCGGACCGAGCTCCGTCTAGGCACTCTTGTCCTCGCCAACGACTTCCGTCACCCGGCGGTGCTGGCCAAAGAGATCGCCAGCCTGGACCGGTTGTCGGGGGGGCGCTGCGAGCTCGGAATCGGCGCCGGTTGGCTGGCCGAGGACTATCTGGCCTCGGGGATCCCGATGGAGGCCCCTGGGGTTCGGATCGATCGGCTGGAGGAGGCGATAGCCATCGTCAAGGGTCTGTGGGGAGAGAGCCGCTTCAGCTACCAGGGCCGGCACTACTCGGTCGATCTCGACGGCGAACCCAAGCCGGTGCAGAGGCCCCATCCACCGCTCCTCATCGCCGGCGGCAGCGAGAGGATCCTGAAGCTGGCGGGCCGGGAAGCCGACATCGTCGGGATCAGCGTTCGTCTCGACGAGGGTCACCGCGCCCAACTCGACAAGGGCGTGGTCTCGGCGACGGGTGATCTGGTCGAGCAGAAGCTGAAGTGGATCCGGGACGGAGCCGGAGACAGATATGACGACCTCGAGCTCAACGTCCTCGTGTTCGAGGCTCATGTGACCGACTCTCCCAGGGCCGTCCTCGACCGGATCGGCAACGAGACCGGGACCGATCCGGAGGTGGTCGGGCAGTCGCCTCAGGTGCTGGTGGGCTCGGTCGAGGAGATCTGCGAGACGATGGAGCGACGCCGGGAGCTGTTCGGGATCTCCTACTACACCTTCTACGAGCCGGACCTGGTCACCATGGCCCCCGTGGTGGAGAGGCTCACCGGCGTTTAGGGGCGAGCAGGCCGTCGACGATGTCGGGTAACACATCGCCGATGGCGGCGTCCAACTTGACCGAGGCAAGCATGTCCGCCTCGGTGGCTCCCCTGTTGACGACGACGATGGGGAGCGAGCGAAGGGCGCCGCGCATCACCACGTCCGACGCCGGCCACACCGCGACGGTGGATCCCAGGACGAGAAGGGCGTCGGACATGGCCAGGAACTGCATCGCCTTGCCCATCTCCCGCTCGGGGAGGAGCTCGCCGAACATGACCGTGGCCGTCTTCACCATCCCGCCGCAGTCGGGGCAGTCCGGGTCCAGCTCTCCCGCCTCCACCCTGGTGAGAACGTCCTCGGTGGCCCAGGTCGAGCCGCAATCCACACAATGACTCCCCCGCACGTTCCCGTGCAGCTCGGCCACCATGTCGTCGTCGAGACCCGACTCGTGGTGGAGACCGTCGACGTTCTGGGTCACTACCCCGGCCAGCCTCCCCCCGTCGGCCAGACGTTTGATCGCCTGGTGACCGGAGTTCGGCCGGACCGTCGACCGCGCCCCCCACAACTCGCCGTCGAGATGCATCTTCCAGCCCTTCATCCTCAGCTCGGCGCTGGCCCTGAACCGATCGATGTGGAAGTCCTCGGGGTCGACCTTGGTCCACAGCCCGTCGGGGCCGCGGAAGTCGGGGATGCCCGACTCGGTCGAGATCCCGGCACCGGTGAAGACCAAGATCCTCGATGCCGGTCTGAGGATCTCGATCGCCAACCCGATGTCGTCGTTTCTGCTCACAACTGGATTATCCGGTTGGGAAGGGACTATCTCAACGAGACCGCGGTTTCCAACCAAAGGCTCACTGCTCGGGGCTTACGATGACCCGGTGAACCGAGCAGACGTCCGCACCTGGCTCGACGGCTATGTCGAGGCGTGGAGGAGCAGGGACCCCGAGCAGATCGGTGCCTTGTTCACCGAGGACGCGCTCTACCGCTACCGGCCCTATCCGGGGGGTAGGACCCTCTACGGGAACGCCGACATCATCCAGGCCTGGCTTGCCCACTCCGACGGTCCCGACGACTGGGAGGCGTCCTATCAGGTCTTCACCGTCGAGGGAGACCGTGCGGTGGCGGTGGGGACCACCCGCTACTTCGGCACCGACGAGGTGCCCGATGACGTCTTCCACAACTGTTTCCTGCTCAGGTTCGGAGCCAACGGCCGTTGCGCCGAGTTCACCGAGTACTGGATGCCCGAACCGAAGGAGGATGAGCCGGGATGACCGATCCCGAGTCGGAGATGATGCGTCTGGGCTGGGATCCGAAGGACGGGCTCGATTCTCTCAAGCCACCCCTCTTCCACACCTCCACCTTCGTCTTCGACTCTTCGCGATCAGCCGAGCGCCTCTTCGACATCGTTTACGGGGGCGAGAAACCGGAGCCGGGCGAGGACGTGGGGTTCATCTACACGAGGATGGATCATCCCAATCTGGTCATCGTGGAGGGCCGTCTCGCCGTCTGGGATGGAGCCGAAGCCGCCCTCCTCTTCTCCAGCGGAGTCTCGGCCATCTTCACCACGTTCCTGACCCACGTCCGTCCCGGCACCCTGATCCTTCACAGCACGCCGTTGTACGGGGGCACCAACACCATGCTCTACGAGGTGTTGGCGCCGCTCGGCTACGAGTTGGCGTCGTTCGGCCCGGGGGCGAGCCGCTCCGAGATCGAGTCCCTGGTGGGCGACCGGAGCCTCGGCGCCGTGTATGTGGAGACCCCGGCCAACCCGAGCAACGCCGTGTTCGACATCGAGCTCGCCTCCAGTGTCGCCGCCGACGCCTCGACCTCCGGCCACGCGGTTCCCACCATCGTGGACAACACGTTTCTCGGGCCCTATGCGCAACGACCACTGCACAACGGGGCCGACCTGGTCGTCTACTCGGCGACCAAGTACTTCGGCGGCCACAGTGATCTCGTCGCCGGGGTGGTCACCGGGTCGACCCGGCTGATCGAGCCGCTCAAGACCATGCGCTACCGGATCGGGACCACGGCCGACGCCCACACCGCCTGGCTATTGGGACGGAGCATGGAGACCTACGCCATAAGGGTGGAGCGACAAACGGCGAACGCAGCCCGTGTCGCCGCGTTTCTCGAAGGGCACCCCAAGGTGGCGGTTGTGCGCTACCTCGGCCGGATAGACGACGACGACCCGCAGTCGGACCTGGCCAGACGGCAGTGGACTTCGGGAGGGGCGATGATCTCGTTCGACGTGGCGGGTGGTCGTGACGAGGCGTTCCGGTTGCTCGACTCCATGAGCCTGATCGTCAACACCACCTCCCTGGGCGGGACCGAGTCGATCGCCTGCCATCCCTGGAGCACGACCCACTCCAATGTCGACGCCGAGACCAAGCGGGAGATCGGGGTCACCGAGGCCATGATCCGCCTTTCCATCGGGATCGAGACTGCCGATGACCTCATCGCCGACCTCGACCGGGCACTAGCGCGAGTCTGATCGCATAGGTCTATCAACCCATTCATCTCGGGGGCACTCCCGGCAATAATCAGCGACGGACGCGCTTGGGAGGCGCGAGTGAGGGAGAGGTATGAGTAACGGGCCGCTTGTCTTTCGGGGGCTCACCCGGATCGTCTCCCAACCGCGCCACCTCCACCGAGCCCGACCGCTCCAGTCTTCTTCCGCCCGCGAATAGCGGTCGGGAGTAGCAGGTGCTCCTACCCAATGGAGCCAGCGGTGGGCGGCCCTTCGGGGCCGCCCCCGCCAACTGCCTTCCTAATGCATGGCGTCACGCATGTGTGACGCACTGCATTGAGAATGGGATCAGTCTTCGGCGACGTGACGGGGAGGGAGGCCGACCCGCTCGTTCAATGCCTCGGCCCTGTCGTTGACGATTCGCCGGGCGATGCCATGGGCGGCATGGCTGAGCCACATCGCCGTGTGTGACGACTCGGAGTAGTCCGCCTCGCCGAACGCGTCGACCCGATCCTGTTCCAGGAGGCGCGCCGCCTGCTCGAACTCGCCCTGCGAGCCCGGCCGGTACACGGCGTAGGTGCGCCCGCCGTTGGCCTCCACGACCGAGAAGACCGGGACGTCCGATGGTCCGTCGGCGATGTAGATCATGTTCTGGAACGGGACCCTCCGGTCCTCTGGGGCCATCTTGGCGTTGACGTCGATCGCCGGATTCCTGTTGGTTCCCTTGTTGATCTCGAAGAGGGCCCGGGTCTTGCTGGTGTTGTCGATGGTGTAGATCAGCTGACGGACCTCGCCGTCGGGCGAGAACAGCTGACCCTGCTGATCCCGATAGCCGGGTGGGGCGACCATCTCTGTGAACTCACAGGCCCACACGTCGTCCACGAACGGGGCGATCGCTGAACCGAGGATCATCTGACGAAGACCGGTGGACACGATGTAGTGCTCGACCTTGATCTGATGCTCGGCGAAGCGCGGCTCAGACTCGATCGACTTGCGCACCTGCTCCAGGAAATCGGGGATACCCCGATGGAAGGTGATCTCGGCCCCGAGACTGCGCAAGAGGTCATTGCTCAGCCCTGGCATCCGCCCTTCACGCACATAGGTGAGGATGTGGTCCAGGTAGAGGCGGTCCCTGGCGATCAGGTCCGCACCTCTAGCCGTGTACCACTCTTCGAGACCGTCCACCTCGTCCCAGAAAGCGGCTTCTTCGATGCCGAAATGGCGGAACAGAGGGCCTTGCATGTTGCCCGGGATGAGTGTCTTGTCGAAGTCCCAGATAATGGCGATGACCGTCTGGGGGAAGAGCTGTCGGTTCATGGAATTGCCTCGCTGACCCCGAGGCTATCCGGTTTTCCACAGGTGGCAATGGTGGGGGTCAGGCAGCAAGTCGCCCGGCGATCGCCTCGGCGAGCTCGGCGATCCCGGCGATCACGTCCGATGAGGGCTCCTCGAGACCGGAGAAGACGGTGACCGAGTACACCCGCCCGCCCGCCCTGACCACCAGCTCTCGGGCGCCGGTGTCGTTGGGGTAGAAGGCTTCGTCACCCAGATCGTCCACGTCGGTCACACCACCCCGGTTGTCCACGAAACCTCGACGAGTCGAGTTCCAGTCGTCGGCCTCGCCGTAGTCGAACATGGTGACGGCGAGCACCGTCCCGCCCTCGATCGCGAAGTCGCAGTTGAGGAAGTCCCCTTCGACGCCTTCAGCCACGGTCCCTTCGAAGAAGCTCCCGACCATCTCGGCGTCGGCCAGATCGCAAGGTGAGGAGATCTCGTTCCCGCCGTCGCAGGCCACAGCCGACACGAGCACGAGGCCGACGAGCCAGATGGGTCTCGACATTGTGTCCGAGAGTAGTGGTGCGCTTTGGGATGGGACCGAACTCGGAAATGGGACTTTCTTGAGCCGGTCTTAGGGCGGTCTTGAGTCCCCGGGTGGCACCTTGACACTGGTCGAGAAAAGGAGTTGTCGCCATGACCAAGGTTTGGATCGACGCCGACGCCTGCATGGGCGCCGGCACCTGCGCCCAGATCGTGTCCGATGTCTTTCAGGCACGGCACGATGGCACCTGGGCGGTCAAGGAGGAGTCGGCTCACTTCGGAGAGACCTTCGTGTTCGACGGGCTGGCCGGAGCTGGGCACGGCCCGGACGGTTTCGACGGAAAGGCCCGTATCCCGGAGAGCCTGGTGGACCTCGTGGCCGAGGCCGCCGAAGAGTGCCCGGGCGAGTGCATCTTCGTGGAGCTCTAGATGGGCCGGCCTGAACGCTCTCCAGCCGGAGCGAAGCGAAGCGTTTCGATCTCCGTGCTCGTCGGCCTGGTCTTGGTGCCCCTGAGCGCCTATGCCGCCACGATCCTGGTCGGCGACCGCACCCCGGCCGAATCGGAGGCGTCCATACCGGCGCCCGTGGCCACATCGGCGATTGTCACCGACTTCGCCACCCAGACCGCGAGCGCAGCCGACCTCGAAGCCGCCTGTGGCGATGCCGGGCTCGGCATGGTGTCTGCCGAGACAAGCGGCTCCATCGGCGGCATCGAGCAGGCGGCCCTGGACGCGCTGCGGGAGATCTGTGCCCAAGAAGGGATGCCCCTTCCCGGAAAGGCGGTGTCTCCACCCATCACCCAGACCGTGGTTCTCGCCGACAACGGGCCTGCCCCGAGGGTGGGGAGCGAGGTCGAGTGGGAGGTCGAATACGACGACGACTGGGACGACGACGACTGGGACGACGACGACTGGGACGACGACGACCGGGATGACGACGATCGGGATGACGACGATCGGGACGACGAGGACGACGATTGAGCCGTTTTCCCTTTCAGGTCGCGGCAGGGCTCCTCGTGCTGATCGCCGGGCTGGCAGTGGTCTACACCACCGTCGTCGCCCCGGAGCACGAGCAAGGCCCCGTCGTGCAGCGAGTGGTGTCCTCCTCGTCACCGACCCAGGTGGTCGAAATGCCCCCACCCACCCTGGAAGGAGTGGACCCGGTGGTGCAACGCGTTCTGTTCGCGACCGGTAGGGCCGAGGCGTTCACCGCCGATGAGCTGACCCAGCTCCCGGCTGAGGTCGCCCGTGTCCTCGTGTTCTACGGGACAACCATCACCGTCCCCATCGAGGCCGGAGCCGAGCCATGAGCCGATTCGACGAGGGCCGGTGGAATCGGATCCTGATCTGGACCGGCGCAGCCCTGGCCTGGGGAACCGCCCTGATCGCAGCCCGGATAGACGAGAAGGCACAGCCAGAGCCGACCCAACCGTCGGAAGGCCAGATCGCCTCGGTCTTCCACCAATCGGCCCTGCCGGTGGCACCTGCCCAGGGCTTGGTGATACTGCGATTCACCCCCACGGAGACCCCCGAGCCTCGAGTGATCACGGTCGAGGTGGGGAGGGCCACATCTCCGCAGTCACCCGCGCCGGCACCGGTGGTCACCCCACCGCCTGCACCCGAACCTTCGAGCAGTGGCTCATGATCCAGGTCACCTTCAATGCGATGGGTACGGGGGTGGAGGCATGGTGCCCCGACGAGGCAGCGGCCGCCGGGCTGCGAGCGTGGTTCGAGGACGTCGAGGCGACGTGCAGCCGGTTTCGCCCTGATAGCGAATTGAGCCGGGTCAACCGGGCACCAGGCGCCGAAGTGGTCATCTCGCAGCGGTTCGCCGACGTGATGCGCGCTGCCGACAGGGCGCGAAGGCTGACCGAGGGGCTCGTCGATGCCGGGGTGGGGGCGGCAGTGGCCGGTTGGGGGTACGACCGCAGCTTCGAGATGGTGCGGGGGCTGGACCAGGCCCCCTCGACCATCCCGGCACCGCAGTGGGAGCTCCGTTCCCGGAATCTGCTCCGCCCTCCGCACACCCGCTTCGACCTGGGAGGCATCGCCAAGGGCTGGTCCTGTGATCGTGCCGTCGAGCTCGGGCTGGCCAGCGTCGTCTCCGCCGGCGGCGATATCAGAAGCAACGACCCGGAAACCACGGTTTCGGTTATCGATCCCTGGGGAGCGACCGCGGTTCGGATCCGGCTCGGAGAAGGGGGCCTGGCCACCAGCTCGACCGCGAGACGCCGATGGAAGGCGGGGACTCGCGAAGTCTCTCATGTGATCGATCCCAGGTCGATGGAGCCGGTCACCACGCCGATCCTGAGCGCGACTGTGGTCGCAGCATCGGCGGCGGATGCCGAGGCGGGGTCGAAAGCCGTGCTTCTCCATGGCGAGGACGGTCTGGCCTGGGCGGCGGAGCTCGACTGGATCGAGGCGGCGGTCGTCGTCTGGCACGACGGATCCGTCTATGCAACTCCCGGGATCGAGGTGGCGGCGTGAGTGTCGAATGGCTCGTCATCCGGGGATCAGGAGTGGCCGCTTTTGCCCTTCTCACCGCGGCCACGATCTGGGGTCTCCTGGTGAGCTCGAAGCTGCTGGGACGCCTGGTCAAGGCCAAGCCTCTCACCTGGTTCCACGAGTCGTTGGGTGTGGGGGCGTTGATCGCCACGATGGTCCACGTCGTGGTCCTCTCCGTCCACGACTTCCTCGACTTCAGCTGGGCCGAAATCCTGGTCCCGGGTGTCTCCGACTGGCGCCCTCTCGCGGTGGGGATGGGCATTGCCGCCTTCTACGGGATGGTGGTCGTGGCCGGCAGCTTCTACGTGAAGCGTTGGATAGGGCAGAAGCGGTGGCGCGCCATTCATTTCGCCTCCCTCGGCGTGTTCGTCTCGTCCCTGATCCACGGGATTTGGGCGGGAACCGACACCTCGAGCCCGATGATGATCGGTCTCTACCTGGGATCGGCCATCGTGGTGTTCAGCCTGGTCGCGCTTCGGATCACCGAGGACATGTCGAAGACTGCCGAGGCGGCGCGAGCGGCGAGCGAGAGGGCCGGCGTCTGACGCGATCCGGGCCCAGCGGGCTCTCTCTCGACGCTCAATGAGAAGAACGGGTTCTCGACTCCACGGATTCCTTGAGCCCATCGAGCATGGTCGACCAGTTGGACTCGTAGTCCTCGCGATGTCGCCGGTCTGCCTCACTCGTTCCGCCTTGCAGGTTCGACTGCTTCAGTTCCACCTCGGTCCCATCCTCGGCATCAGAGAGGGTGATGGTCACGACGTGGTAGTGCTCCGGCGAGTCTTCGGTCCCGGTCGTCGGGCTCCAGTGTGAATAGCTCAACAACTCTCCGGGCTCGACCGCCAGGATCTCGCCTTTGTCGGTGTAGGCGGTGCCCTTCCACTCACCTGACCATGTGATCGGGCTCCCCACTTGCCAGTCTGTCGACACGGTTGCCCCCAGGTAGTACTCGGAGACGATGGTGGGGTCGGTGCCCGCCGAGACCGGGCCGCAAAACCGGGATCTCCGGGGATCACCTGATGTCGCATGAGTTCTCTTCGCTGCATCGAATCGGGCCCTAGTGGGTAGGTGTGGTCAGGAGTCGCAGACAAGGCGTCCGAGCGGTGATGCCGTTCGGAGAGTGAGAGACAGAGGAGGCACCGATGTGCTACACGTGCGGATGCAAACTGCCTTATGAGGATCACGGCGACCCGGCCAACATCGTGGAGGCCCACCTCGAGGCCGCCGGTCAGACCGACACCATCGAGGGCGCCGGAGTGGAGGCGGCCAAGGAGAACCTCCTCGAGCTGATCCAGCTGCAGAGAGACGCTGGCGACCTCTCAGGGCCAAAGCAGGACTACAACCAATGACCTGCAGGACCCGGCTGTGAACCTACCCGGCTCGACGTTTACTACCAGCCCTATCAGCGACTCCGCAGAGCCCGCCACACCCGCTCGGCGGTGAACGGGGTCTCGGTCAGCCAGATGCCGGTGGCGTCGTGGATGGCGTTGGCGATGGCGGGGATGGGGGCGTTGATCCCGATCTCGGCCACCGACTTGGCCCCCATCGGCCCGGTTGGCTCGAACGAATCGACCAGGATGGTCTCGATCCGGGGCAGGTCCTCGGGGCCGGGGATCTTGTAACGGGCGTAGTCCGTGGTCTTGAGCCTGCCCCAAGCGTCGAAGACCATCTCCTCGAACAGGGCGTAGCCGATGCCGTTGGCCACCGCCCCCTCGACCTGGCCTTCCACCAATTTCGGGTTGATCGGAGTGCCGCAGTCGACGGCGGCGACGAAGCGGAGCACCTCCACGCGGCCGGTGTCCTCGTCGACGGCCACCTCGCAGAAAGCAGCTAGGAACGGGGGCGGCGAGAGCTCGGGGGTGAACGAGTGGATGGCTGCGATCTGCCGCTGCTCGGTGCCGTAGAGGGTCCGTATCCCGATTTCTGCGAGTGAGGCCGACGTCCCGTCCGCTGCGGTCACCCGCTCGTCCTCCAGGGTGAGTGACGCGGGCTCGACATCCAACATGTCGCCGGCCACCTCCAGGATCTGGGCACGCACGTCCTCGGCCGCCCTCGCCACCGCGGTTCCCGACACGTAGGTGGTCGAGCTGGCGTAGGCCCCGACGTCGAAGGGGGTGAGGTCGGTGTCCGATGAGATGACGACGATCTTGTCCAAGGGCACGGCGAGGACTTCGGCTGCGATCTGGCCGAGGATGGTGTCCGACCCTGTTCCGAGGTCGGTGGCGCCTACCGCCAGGTTGAACGAGCCGTCGTCGTTCATCTTGATGGAGGCAGACCCCATGTCGATCAGGGGGATTCCTGAGCCCTGCATGTGAGTCGACATACCCACCCCGTGGACCCAGGATCCGTGGCGTTCCCGCTTGCCTCGCCTCTCGGTCCAGCCGATTCTCTCCGCGCCCTGCCGGATGCACTCGTCGAGGGCGCATGAGGTGATGGTCTGCTCCACTCCTTCCCGGCCCTCGCCCAGGGCGGCGAAGATGGGCGAGGTCTCCCCTTCGCGGATGTGATTGCGCATCCGCCACTCCAAGGCATCGATGCCGAGGTCGGCGGCGAGCCGGTCGACCGCCGTCTCCAGGGCGAAATAGCCCTGGGTGGCGCCATACCCCCGATAGGCGCCTGCCACCGGGAGGTTGGTGTAGACGACGTCCCCGGAGAACCTGACGTGGGGCGCCTTGTTGTACAGGGGCAGGGTCTTCGATCCCGCATTGGAGAGGACGGTGAGGCTGTGGGCCCCGTAGGCGCCTGTGTTGGAGAGGACCTCCATCTGGAGGGCATGGAGCCGGCCGTCTGCCTTGGCCCCGAGCTTGACCCGGACCCGCATCGGGTGCCTGGTCCGCGAGGAGACGAATTCCTGCTCCCGGCTGTACAGCATCTGGGCCGGGCGCCCGGTCTGCAAGGTCACCCAGGCGGGCAGGTCCTCGATGAGCACCTCCTGTTTCACCCCGAAGCCGCCACCGATCCTGGGCTTGATCACCCTGATCCGGTGGATGGGGACGTCGAGCAGCATCCCGATGATGCGGCGCACGTGGAACGGGACCTGGGTGGAGGTCACGATGACGAGACGCCCGTTCTCGTCGAGATGGGTGGTGGCGATGTGAGGCTCGAGCGGGGCGTGCTGGCCGTATTGGGTCTCGGTGGTGACCTCGACCACCGCGTCCGATTCGGCGAAGCCTTGCTCGACGTCACCTGCGACGGCCACCACGTGGGCGGCGAGGTTCCTAGGTGCGTCCCAGACGTCGAGGGCGTCGTCCTCGTCGTGGATCACCGGCGCCCCCTCGGCGATGGCCTGGTCGATGGTCAGCACCGGCTCCAGCACCTCGTACTCGACCTCGATCGTCTCCAGTGCCCGTTGCGCTTCGAGCAGGGAGTCGGCGGCGACGGCGGCGACGCGGTCGCCCACCCAACGCACCTTTGTGTCGAACATCCGCGCGTCGTACGGCGAGGGTTCTGGGTATCCCTGGCCGGCGGTGGTGTATCGCTTCTCGGGGGTGTTCCGGTGGTCCAGGACCAGTGCCACCCCAGGCATCGCTTCGGCCCGTGTGGTGTCCATCGCCCTGATCCGGGCGTGAGCGTGAGGGCTGGTGAGCAGGGCGATGTGGAGCAGGTCGACGGGTTTGGCGAAGTCGTCGGCGAAGACCGGCCTCCCGGTGACCAGGCCGCGCCCGTCCACACGATGCAAGGAGATCCCTACGACGTCGTACTTGTCAGCCATCGGCCTCGCCCTCCCTCATGATGGCGGCCGCCATCTCGATCGCATCGATCTGCTTGACATAGCCGGTGCAGCGACAGAGGTTGCCGGCGAGATAGGAACCGATCTCGTCACGGGTGGGCTCGGGGTTGCGGGCGAGGAGGTCGACGGCGGTGAGGATCATGGCGGGGATGCAGAACCCGCATTGAACGCCACCGGCGTCGAGCATCGTCTGCTGCAGCGGGTGATATGCCGCATCCTTTCCGTCCAGGCCGTCGATCGTGGTGATCTCGCTGCCCTCGGCTTGTGCGGCGAACACCAGGCAAGAGGCGACGGCCCTCCCGTTGAGGAGCACGGCGCAGGCGCCGCAGTCGCCGTTGGCACAACCGTTCTTGACGCTGGTGTGACCGTTGGCACGGAGTGCCTCGAGCAAAGTGTCACCCGGCGCGAGCTCGAGGGGCTCACTCTTCCCGTTGACGGTGAGGTCGACTCTCATCGGCTCAGCCTCTCCGCGACGGTGGTAAGGCACCGGGCGACCAGCACCTCGACCAGATGGCTGCGATATTCGGCCGAAGCCACCCACCCCGTCCCGGTCGGAATCTCTTCGCCGGCGAGTCGGGAGGCGGTCTCGATGGCCGACGGGGACAGCCCATCGGACTTGACCGATGCCTCCGCCCGTGCCGCCCGTTGGGCGAGGTGTGGGGTCGCCCCACAGACGATCCGAACCTGGTCGACTCCTCCGGGGCCGAGATCCACCCGGCAGCATGCGTTGAGGATGGGGAAGTCGAAGGCGGTCCGGGCCTGTCGCTGGAAGGCCGCGGCCGAGCTCGCGGGGAGGGCGGGGAGCAGGACCTCGGTGAGGATGTGGGGCCGGGTGTTGTGTCCCTCGGAGAGGTAGCGGGACAGGGACATCGAGGTCTGGCCCCCATCCCGGTGGATGCGAACCTCGGCGTCGAGGGCGATGAGCACCGGCACCACATCGGAGAGCCGGCCTCTGGCGAGATGGCCGCCGATCGTGGCCGAGTTGCGAAGAAGCGGGCTGCCCACCTGCACCATCATCTCGGCGATGACTCCGCCGCCGTGGGCGACGAGCTGCTGATGCTCCAGGATCGCGGTCAGGGTTGCACCCGCGCCGATCTGGATCGATCCGTCGTCCTTGGCGGAGACGGCGGAGTCGAGGGCTTTCCTCAGGTCGACCAGTGTGGTCACCTCGGGTGGGGCGCTTATGGTGAGGTCGCTGCCACCGGAGAGGAGCCGGACGGTGGGGGCGCCGTCGGCGATGGATCGCCACGCCTCCTCGAGGGACTCGGGACGCAGATACTCGGTGATCCCGGGCCGGCTCACGATGCGGCCGCCCTGTCGTTGAAGTCTTCGATGAGACGGTCGATCGGCCCGATCATGCCCTGGATCTCGGCCCAGTAGGTGGGGTCGTGCCACTGGCGATCCAGCTCGGCGACCTCCTTGCCCTGCTGTTCCACCCAGGTGAAGTACTTGAGGTTGTGGATCCGGCGCCGGTCCCAGTGGCCCAGCTCCTCCACGTGCGCGGTCGACTCGCCGAGCAGCCAGCGCTGATGGGCGACCGCGGCGTCGGTGGAGGTGAAGTCACCCAGCCGGTCCCGTTCCTCCACAAGCCGGCTCTGATACATGTCCATGGAGTCGGTGGCGATGGTGAGCACCACGTCGTTGCTCCCCATCTCGAACCACTTGGCCAGCTTGATCGCCGAGAGCAGGTTGGCGATCGAGGAGATGCCCAGCTCGGGGAGCCGGGTCACCAGCGTCTCAGGCAAACCCCGGGAGACGAGGTAGTCGATGCCCGCCGGCTCGTTGAAGAGACGGATCAGGGCCATGGGCCCGGCATCGTCGATGCCGGTGACCACATCGGTGTTGCGCACGTTGTGGATCCAGGGGACGTGCTTGTCGCCGATGCCCTCGATGCGGTGGCTGCCATAGCCGTTCCACATCAGCGTGGGGCACTGCAGGGCCTCGGAGGCGGCGACCTTCACCGTCGGGTAGTGCCGTCTGAGGAAGTCGGCCGAGGCGATGGTGCCCGCCGATCCCGTGGAGTAGGTAACTGCCGCCAGTCGGTCGCCGTCGCCGGCCACCGTCTCGAACACCTCGTGCATGGCGGGCCCGGTCACGGTGTAGTGCCACAGGTAGTTGCCGAATTCGTCGAATTGGTTGAAGACCACGATGTCCTCTCCCGAGGCGCGCAGCTCGGCGCACTTGTCGAAGATCTCCTTGACGTTGCTCTCCGAGCCCGGGGTCTTGATCACCTCTCCGGCGACGCTCTCCAGCCAGGCGAAGCGCTCGGCGCTCATCCCCTCGGGGAGGATGGCGATCGACTCGCAGGCGAGGAGGTTGGCGTCGTATGCCCCACCCCGGCAGTAGTTGCCGGTTGAGGGCCAGGCCGACTTCTGGGTGGTGGGGTCGAACTGGCCGGTGACGAGACGGGGAACAAGGCAGCCGAAGGCGGCGCCCACCTTGTGGGCCCCGGTGGGGAACCATTTGCCGACCAGGGCCACGATCCTGGCGGCGACCCCGGTCAACTCCGAGGGGAACTCGATCCTGTTCACCTCACCGAAGCGGCCACCCTTCTCCACGGGCTGGTTGTGCCAGGTGATCCGGAACAGGTTGAGCGGGTCGAGGTCCCAAAGCCCCACCGATTCGAGGCGACCCCCCACCTCAGCGGGGATGGTGCCCGGGTCGCGCATCTGGGCAAAGGTGGGGATGACGATGTCCCGTTCCCGTGCCCGCGAGATCGCGTGCTCGAGGCCGGCCTGGTCGATGGTGAGATCGATCATCCTGTCCACTCCTCCAATGCGGTGGCCACCGAGTCCAGGTCGGGGGCGACGTGGTGGGCCCGGATCCCGGCGGTGGAGACGGCCCGCATTGCCGCGGGGATGTCTTTGAGCCCGGTGCCGGTGGATATGGCGACGACCAGGTCGCCTGCCGAGATCACCCCGGTTTCCCTGGCCACCTCGACACCGGCCCAGGAGGCGGCGGCAGCAGGCTCGGGGAAGACCCCGGCCTGGGAGGCGACGGTGGGGATGGCGGCGAGGATTTCGTCGTCTGTGACGGTGACGAAGGCCCCGTCGCTGTTGACGATCGCCCGCATCGCCTTGATTCGGTCCCGGGGGAGACCGGCGGAGATGGAGTCGGCAACGGTCTCGGGGTGGATCGGCGGCTTGGTGAGTACGTCTTCTCCGCTCTCCCATGCCTCGGCAAGGAAGGCGGAACCGGCGGCCTGCACCCCGATGATCCGAGGGATCCCTCCGATCCATCCCAGCTCGAGTAGGTCGGTGAAGCCCTTCCACAGGCTTCCCACGATGCAGCCGTCGCCCACCGAGACGAAGACCGCATCCGGCATGTGCCAGTCGAGCTGCCGGGCGATCTCGTGGGCGACCGTTTTCTTTCCCTCGGACATGTAGGGGTTGAACCCTGTGGTCCGGTTGTACCAGTCGAACTTCTCGGCGGAGCGGAGACAGAGCTCGACCGCCTCGTCGTAGCTGCCATCTACGAGCAGCACCTTCGCCCCATAGGCGAGGAGCTGCGCCACCTTTGCCTCCGGGGCGGCTGTGGGGACGAAGATGACGGTGGCTCGGCCCACCGAGGCGGCGACCCCGGCAAGCGCGGCAGCGGCGTTGCCGGTGGAGGCGGTGGTGATCACCCCTGCTTTTCGCTCGTCCGCCTTGACGATCGCCATCGCCGAGGCTCGGTCCTTGAGCGATCCGGTGGGTTGCACCCCTTCGTCCTTGATCCAGACCTCGGCCACCCCGGCCCGCTGCGCCAGTCGCGGCGACTGATAAAGGGGGGTGCCGCCGATGCGAAGCGGGGGCAGGGTGGCCCCCTCGCCGACGGGCAGTAGCGGTCGAAGCGCCCACATGTCGTCTCCGGCGATCGCCTCCCGGTCGAGAGTGGCGCCGATCCGCTCGTAGTCGTAGACCACGTCGAGGATGCCGTCGTCCCCGTGGTTTGGGCACACGTAGTCCACCTGGTCGGGCCGGTAGGTCTTGGCACAGACCAGACAGGAGAGGTGGAGAACGTTCATCGGTGGATCCTCGTGCCGGTCTCCTCGCGCATTGCCCGCTCCAGATTCTGCGGGTTGGTGATGATGGCTTCCCTGCCCCCGGCCTCGAGGAAGTCGATGACGGCTTCGATCTTTGGTGCCATCGAGCCCTTGAGGAAGTGGGTGCCCTCGGCGAGGCGAGATTTGGCTTCCTCCAGGCTGAGCTCGGAGACCCACCGCTGCTCCGGCTTTCCGAAGTTCAGGGCCACCTGCTCCACCGAAGTGCTGATCAGCAGCAGATCGGCGTCAACCTCGTTGGCCAGCATCGCCGAGGCACGGTCCTTGTCGATGACGGCGGCCACCCCGTGGAGGGCTCCGGTGCCGTCCGCAACCACCGGGATCCCCCCGCCACCGGCGGCGATCACCACCAACCCGGCGTCGATCAGGGTCTTGATGGCATCGATTTCGACGATCCGCTTCGGAATCGGCGAAGCCACCACCCGGCGCCAGCCACGGTTGGAGTCCTCTGCGATGTCCCACCCTTCCCCGTCCCGTCGTTTGATGGCGTCGGCTTCGCTGAAGAACGACCCGATCGGCTTCGACGGGGCGTCGAAGGCGGGATCGGCGGCATCGACCTCGACCTGGGTCACCACCGTGACCACTCCCTTGTGGATCGACATCCGCATGAAGTCGTTGGTCAGGTTCTGCTGCAGGATGTAGCCGATGGCCCCCTGGGTGTCGGCGCCACACACGTCGAGGGGCACTTCGTGGAGCTCGTGGGAGGCCAGGTCGGAGCGGCGCAGGATGAAGCCGATCTGCGGGCCGTTGCCGTGGGTGATGACCACGTCCCAGCCATCGGCCACCAGCCCGGCGATGTGATGATCGGTCTCGGCGGCGGCCAGGTATTGGTCCTCGACGGTTTGATGCTGGGGGTCGGTGATCAGGCTGTTGCCGCCGATCGCCACCACAACTCGCTTGCTCATCCCGGCATCACATGGTCAAGGCCATGACGGCCTTCTGGACGTGGAGCCGGTTCTCCGCCTCGTCGAACACCCAACTGTTCGGGCCGTCGATGACCTGGTCGGTGACCTCGATGCCACGATCGGCGGGTAGACAGTGCATGTACCCCACCGAGTCCGAGGCTCGGGCCAGCCGGGTCTCGTCGGCGATCCAGTCCTGGTACTTGGCGGCGATGTCGGCCGACTCCTCCTGGTCGGAGGTGGTGAGCATGCATCCCCACGACTTTGGGTAGACCACGTCGGCTCCGTCGAAGCCGGCGTCGAAGTCGTCGAGGATCTCCAGCGACCCGTTCCCTACCCTGGCGTTCTCCTCTGCCTGGGCAATGATCTCGTCCTGGAGAAGGAACTCAGGAGGATGGGTGAGCCGGACGTCCATCCCGAAGCGGGGAAGGAGGAGGATCAGGCTCTGCGGCACCGAAAGCGGCTTCTGATACGAGGAGGCATAGGCCCAGGAGATGTTGACGGTGAGACCGCGCGGGTCGCCTTTCTTCTCCACGATGGTGAGAAGGTCGGCGAGGGCCTGGAACGGGTGGTACCAGTCGCACTGCATGTTGAGCACCGGCACCCGCGAGGCCTCGGCCACATCCCGGATGTAGCGATTGCCCAGGTCCCAATCCACTTGTCTGATGGCGAGGCCGTCGTTGTAGCGGCCCAGGATCTCGCCGATCTCCGTCGCCGTGTCGCCGTGGGCGATCTGGGTCGTCTTCGACTCGATGAACTGGGCGTGCCCTCCGAGCTGGGCCATGCCCGCCTCGAAGCTGGCCCGGGTCCGGGTCGAGGAGAAGAAGAAGAGCATGGCCAGGACCTTGTCCCGGAGCAGGGCGTGCTCCTCCCCGAGGGCGCGGCGTCGCTTAAGGTCGAGGGCGATCTCGAGGACGGTGTCGATCTCGTCCTTGGTCCACTCCTGGGTGGTGATCATGTCCCGGCCGCGTAGATGCGTTTGCATGCCTACTCCACCCCTCCGAGGACCAGGGAGAGGAGGGCCATCCGCATCACCACGCCGTAGTAGGCCTCTTGCCAGTAGCGGGCGTGCCGGGTGCCGTCGACGTCCGGGGGCAGCTCGTCCATGCGGGGCAACGAGTGGAGGATGATCGCGCCCGGCTTGGCCGACTCGGAAAGCAACTCCCGGGTGACCCGATAGTTGTCCGGCGTGGTGGGCAGCTCATCGCCACGCTGGTCGACTCCCTTGGTGTAGTCGGCCTGGACCACCGGCTCCATGTAGATCACGTCGGCCTCTGAGATCACGTCCCGCACGTGCTCGGCCTCCCGGATCGTCAGGTTCTGCTCGGCCAACTCCTTCTTGAAGTCGTCGGTGAGCGACATCTCGGGGGGAGCGATGGCGATCATCTCCGCATCGAACTGGGTGAGGGCGTAGCCGATCGAATGCATCGTCCGCATCCGCATATCGCCGATGCAGAGGAAGGTGAGCCCGTCGACGGTGCCCAGCTCCCGCTGCACCGTGTACAGGTCGGTGAGCACCTGGGTGGGGTGCTCCCCCCAGCCGTCGCCGGCGTTGATCACCGGGACCGATGACCACTTTGCCGCCTCATGGGGGGCTCCCTGTTGGAAGTGGCGCATCACTATGACGTCGCCGTAGTACTCCAGCATGTGGACGGTGTCCTTGATCGACTCCTGGTAGAAGTCGCCGGCGCGGGTCATCTTGGCGTCGGTGAACCCGGTGACCTGGCCCCCGAGACGGATCATGGCCGCCTCGTGGGCGAGTCGGGTCCGGGTCGAGGGCTGATAGAAGGCTGTGACCAGGGTCTTTCCGGTGAGGAGGTCGGTGTTCCGTCTCTCCCGGGCGATCGGTCCGAGCTCGTCGGCCACGGAGAACACATGGTCGAACTCCGCTCTCTCGAACCCGTTCAGCGACAGGATGTCGCGACCTGAGAAGCTGCGCATGAGGTCCTTTCGGGGCTTGTGTCCAAAGTACCCGGGGCGGCGGATGGCCACATAGGGCCTATTGCCACTGGATCTAGGGACCTATCCGCAGGGTGAGGGGCGGGCTATGTCACTCCGACAAGGGTCTTTCGTCTCTGGCCGGTGGAGAGGACGCTTGTGACGATGGTGACAACCAGCAAGGGACTGTCTCTTGTCATCGATCACACCGGGCCTGGTCTGCGGGCACCATCATCTCTATTCGGCGCTGGCCCGGGGCATGCCCTCACCCCCGGCAACCCCGACCAGCTTCGGGGAGATCCTCGAGTTGGTCTGGTGGCGTCTCGACCTCGCCCTCGACCTGGAGATGATCCGATGGTCTGCCATGTTGGGAGCTCTGGAGGCTTTGGAGCACGGGACCACCGGCATCGTCGATCACCATGAGAGCCCGAATGCCATCGAGGGGAGCCTCGACGTCATAGCCGAGGCCTGCGCCGAGGTCGGGGTCCGGGTGGTGTGCGCATATGGGGTGACCGATCGTCACGGCCCCGAAGGAGCGCGCAGGGGGTTGGAGGAGAATCGGCGTTTCCTGACCGAGGGCGGGAGGGGGCTGGTCGGGATCCACGCCGCCTTCACCTGCAGCGACGACACCCTCCACACGGCCGCAGCGGTAGCTGCCGACCTGGGGGTGGGGGTCCATGTCCATGTCTGCGAAGGCCCGGAGGATGCCGGTGCTCCGGAACGGCTCCGTGACTTGGCCCGGTCCGACTGGCTGCTCGCCCACTGTGTCCACCTTCCCGAGGACCCGGGCCTGCCCGGCACCATCGCCCACAACCCTCGGTCCAATCTGAACAACGCCGTGGGTTACGCCCGGCCCACCAGGTTCGGCAACCCGGTGGTCCTGGGCTCGGATGGGATCGGGGCGGCCATGCTCGAGGAGTTCCAAATCGCCTATCTGTGCCACCGGGATGCAGATGTGACCGCTTCCCCGGACACCGCCTGGAGTTGGCTGGAGAACGGCCGGGCGCTGATCCCAGAGACCGCCGACGACATCGTGACCTGGTCCTACGACCCGATGGAAACCTGGCATGTCGCTTTCACCCCCGCCATTCGCCCGCTGCAGGTGGAGATCGGTGGGGAGGTTGTGCTCAAAGACGGGCTCGCGACCCGGGTCGATCCGGTAGAGGTCCGGGCCAAAGCCGCAGAACAAGCCGCACGGCTGCACTCGAGATTGTGAGGCGACTATGACCGACCGCACCCCACCACTCACCCCTTATCCATTGCGAGTGCTCCTCGGTCGCGTCGCTCATGAGTGGGAGACGAGGCACCGCATCTTCGACCTCCCCATCGCCCGGATCTTCGACGTCTCGGAGGGCCCCGATCTCGGCGCCGAGTTCATGGGGCGCCCTGCGGCGACACCAATCGGGCCGGCGGCAGGCCCTCACACCCAGATGGCGCAGAACATCGTGCTCGCCTGGCTGGGCGGCGCCCGAATCATGGAGCTGAAGACGGTGCAGGTCCTCGACGAGCTGGAGATCTCCCGACCCTGCATCGACATGGAGACCGTGGGCTACAACGTGGAATGGAGCCAGGAGCTCAAGATCCGCCAGTCCCTCGAGGAGTACGTGAAGGCCTGGATGATGATCGAGATCCTGCGCGGGTGGCCGGAGTTGGAGCCGCACCTCGGCGCCGACCCTGGCCCCCACATCTTCGACATCTCGGTCGGTTACGACCTTGCCGGGATCTCCTCCCCGGAGATCGCAGGGTTCATCGAAGGGCTCGAGGACGCCACCGAGGTCATCGATCGTCTCCGAGTCGAAATCCCCGAGCCCTTCACGGCCTGGCGGGGCCACACTTTCCCGACCCGTGTCGCAGACACGGTCACCCTGTCCACCTTCCACGGCTGCCCTCCAGGCGAGATCGAATCGATCACCAAGCACCTGATGACCCGGCATGGGCTCGACGTGGTGGTCAAGCTGAACCCGACCCTGCTCGGGTTCGAAGGCGTGGGGCAGATCGTCCACGAGCTTCTCGGCTACGAAGAGGTCGGCCTGCGCAAGGAGGACTTCGACGCCGATCTCCAGTTCGATCGGGGAGTGGAGCTGATCGACGGGCTGGCTCGTTTCGCCGCCGCCGAGGGGCGCCGGTTCGGGGTCAAGCTGTCCAACACCCTGGTGGTCGACAACCATCGCGATCGTCTCCCCGACACCCCGATGTATCTCTCCGGTCAGCCCCTGCATGTGGTCACCACTACCCTGCTCGGCAAGCTCGACCAAGCCCTCCCCGGGCTGCTCGGGGTGAGCGGCAGGGAGGGCCCGGTCCAGGTCAGCTTCTCGGCGGGGCTGACCAAGGACAACCTGGCCTCGGTCGCCGCTCTCGGGTTGACCCCGATGACGGTGTGCTCGGATTTGCTCAAACCCGGTGGCTACGGGCGGATCAAGCCGATGCTGGAAGGGTTGCAGAGGACGATGGAGAAGGCAGGTTGCCCCGATCTCGCCGCCTGGCGCCGACAGGCCGGGCCCGAGGCGGTCGCCGGCTATGTCGAGGGGCTGCGTCGTCCCGAGCAGGTCGAGCACTACAGCCGGGCCGGGACCAGCAAGATGCCCAGGTCTGTCGACAGCGTGCTCGAGCGGTGGGGCTGTGTTGCCTGCAACTTCTGCGTCACCGTCTGCCCCAACGACGCTTTCGTCCGCCTACCCACCCCGGAGGGGATGGAGGTGGAGGGTCGGCAGCAGTACTTCTGTCTCGCCGAGCTGTGCAACGAGTGCGGCAACTGCACCACCTTCTGCCCCGAGATCGGCGAGCCCTGGCTGGTCAAGCCCCGGCTGTTCCTCGACGCCGGGCGTTTCGCCGCCGAGCCGGCCTCGCGGCCGGGCTTCCTGATCGAGGCCTTCGGTGATCGGATCTCGGTTACCCCCAAACCCGGCTACGAGGCCGACGTTGTCCCGCTCACCGACATCCTCAACGCCGAGGAGGGACTACCCATCCGCCCCGCCGATCTGGTGACGGCCTCAACCGTCGGCTGAACTCGGCACCCCGACTAGCCATTGGCGGTTTGGCGCGGCAATAACTGGGGAATGACTAGAAGCAAGCAGCCCAGGAGGGACCCGCATCATGTACGTATTTGCCCAAGTCGATTTAGGAGAGACCCTCGGAAACGCCTGGGCCCGGGTGGTCGAACTGACCCCTCAGATCGCCCTCTTCCTGATCATTCTGATCGCAGGCTGGTTCGTGGCCAAGCTCATTGCGCGACTTCTCGACACCGTCTTGGAGAAGGTCGGCTTCGACCGATGGGTCGAGCGGGGCGGTGTGCGCAGGGCCTTGGGTCATACCACGTATGACGCCAGTGACCTGTTGTCCAAGATCGTCTTCTATGCCCTGTTCCTGATCGTCCTGCAATTGGCGTTCGGTGTGTTCGGGGAGAATGCGGTGTCGGACCTGATCGATGGAATAGTTGCCTACCTGCCCAACATCTTCGTGGCCATCCTCATCATGGTGGTGGCCGCTTATCTGGCGACTGCGGTACGGGACATCGTGCGGGGGGCCATTGGCGGGACCCAGTACGGCAATCTCCTCGCAACCGGCGCTTACGCTGCGGTGCTGGTCATCGGCGTGTTCGCCGCCCTCGACCAGTTGAACATCGCCCCCAGTATCACCACCGGCCTGTTCTATGCCCTCCTGGCCATCGTCGCCGGGTCTGCCATCGTGGCCATCGGCGGAGGCGGCATCGTCCCGATGAGGAGCCGGGTCGAGCGGTGGTTGAGTTCGGTCGAGAGCGACATGGGCCGAGCCGACGCCTCACGCACGGCCGCGGCAACGCGACCTATCGAAGGGGAGCCAGCGCTGCCCCAGGATGAGGCTCGTCACAGACCAGATCACTGACGTCCTCCCGTGAGGCAGAAGAAGGGAGAGCGGCGCGGTCGGGGTGCCGTTCGTCTCCTTCTTTGTCCCCTCGTGTCCTCCTTTGCGTTTGTAGGTTTGTTTGCACTGCCCGAAACGGATTAGCCCGAGACGGATCGGGTGACGACCCATCTCGACACCGCTTCGAGATAAGAGCCGGGACACTCCTCGTGTGACACGTGCCCGCAATCGGGGATGACGACCAGCTCAGACTCGGGCAGACCGCCGGCGAGTTCCACAGTTACATCAGTTGGCACCCAAGTGTCTTCCCCACCGGTGATGACGAGCAAAGGCTGGGACAATTCGGCCAGGCGGTCGCGAATGGAGTCCAAGTGTGGGGCGGCAGCTAAATGGGCGAGACCGATGTCCCAGGCGTGGGCTCCGAACGGCTGCCGGTACCCACCCAAGATGTCCTCGGTGATGCGCGTCGGGTCGTGATAGGCGGACTGCAGAAGTTGATCGACTCGATCGGCCGCCCGCCGGCCGACGAAACGAACGACTCTTTCACCCTGAGGTGTAGCCAGAAGCAGCCGCGCCAATCCACCCGGACCGGAGTCGAGGGCCGGTGACTCCAGCACCAGAGCGGTGACACGATCGGAATGGTCCAGGGCAAGGGCCGCCCCGATCTCGGCACCAGCCGAGTGACCTATCACTATCGCCTCTCTGATGTTGAGCTTATCGAGCAGCGAGATGGCGAGCCCGACCTGAGCGGGACTCCCGTAAGGGCTGTCACCGTCCCATTCCATGGGCCGCTCTGTGAGGCCAAAACCCACCCGGTCGAATGCCACAACCCTTCCTTGGCTGGCCAGGCCTTCCAACACCGGGTCCCAGCTGCGGGCGCTGGCTCCGAACCCGTGCAGGAGGAGGTAGACCGACTCACCGGATCCGGCCTCCCGGTAGCGAACCTCGATTCCATTCAGCTTGACGAATCGGTCTTCGGGGTCGGCGAGCTCTCGAGGCGGGACTGTTTCGAGGTCAGGGAGGGGCAGCAGAAAGGGCACGATGAGAAGAAGGCCGGCGAGGGCCGTTGCGCTCCAGGCGATCCACCTCAGCCAGCGCGGTTGTTTCGCCATGCGGTGATCGTGGCAGGATGGTTGCCCTCGGCTCAATACGGACCGGTGGCCTGTTCGAAGGATCGTTTCGGTGGCGGTAGTTGGCTGTGGCGACGCAGATGGCCAAGAGCTCTCCGGTGCCCGTCGCATCTCCACCCCTGCGGGCTCATGGGAGTCGTCGACACCTCCGTAGACGACTCTCTAGTGGGTGGGTCCCGTGGGACTCGAACCCACAACCAACGGGTTAAAAGATCGCCGGGGCTCGTTGCGGTTGGTGTCCTCTGGTGTCCTTCTGTGAGGCATACGAGAGGAAATCCTCGCTGCCGAAGCTGGTTTGTGTCCTTCTGCGTCCTCACGTGTCCTTGCGGGCGTTTGCAGATCGGTTTGCACGACTGGCTGACGCGGTCTCTCCTGAACCCCTCAGCGCTGCCGTGCGTGGTTTACGTTCGGGAATGCCGTCTGGACCGTGACTTGCAAGCCGGCTAATTGACCTGTCTCGCCCTGATCCGGCGCGCACTCGGTGGGATTGCGGTTCTGGTGATCGCGGCATCCTCGTCGGACCCGTGCCACCATTGGGGACATGGAGTCCCGCGTAGTGCTGGCCAGGGACGGTCGTGATCGGTTCCGGTGAACATCCGCAGAGTCTGGACGGAGTAGTCGAAGCCATCGCCGACGTGGTGCGGGAGGCGAAGGACTCGGGGAGTCGTGTCGGGTTCTTTGCAGCCATGTACAGCGGCGTGACGGTGCAGGTCCGAGCGGGTGTGGAGTCCGATCTATTCGAGGACGGCCCTCGGATGGAGAGGTTGGCCACCACGTTCGCCGCCCGGTACCTCGACGCCCTGAATCAGTTCCGCGGTGGGAATCAGCCAAGTAGGTGTTGGGACTTCGCTTTCCGGTCGGCGGAAATGTGGCGGCCCCTCATCCTCCAGCACCTCCTGTTGGGAATAAACGCGCACATCAACCTCGACCTCGGTATTGCAGCCGCCCAGACCTCGCCTGGCGATGATCTTCCAGACCTTCGAAACGACTTCGTGGAGATCAACCGTGTGTTGTCTCGCCAGGTAGACGGAATCCGGGAAACGATCGGAGAACTCTCTCCCTGGATTGGGCTCCTCGATCGGGTCGATCCAACCGCCGGGCGAGCCATAGTCAATTTCAGTATCGAGCGAGCACGAGAGCAGGCCTGGACCGTAGCCGAGCTCCTCGCTGGCCTTCCGGAGGAACGATGGCCCGGGCACGTCGATGTCCTAGACAGGAATGCCCTGTCACTTGCCCGGTTGGTCCGCGACCCTCCCGGCGTGATCCTCAAGGCTGGTCTGCGCCTCATCCGGGTTCGAGAAGTGAACGACGTCCGGCAGGCGATCGAGAGGCTCGAAAAGCCGGCATAGGGTGAACGCCCCGTCAGCGATCAGACCACGAGTCGGGTCACAGCTCCTTGGTGTCGGTGACGTCCCAACCGCCCTGAACCGGGTCCCGGGACCCCATCCGGTTCAGTGGGAACGTAGGTGATCCTCCTCCTCCTCCCGCTTTTCGGCGGATCGAGTTGGTGCGAGCCCCGGTAGCCAAGGTGCGACTCTCGACCTTTCTGAAGTGGGTCCCGTGGGACTCGAACCCACAACCAACGGGTTAAAAGCCCGCTGCTCTACCAATTGAGCTAGAGACCCGGGGTGCGCGAGATCTCTCGAGAAAACGCACAGAAAAGGGCCGCGAGAAAAGAATACCGCTCCCGGTACCCGAGCCAGAAGGTGACTCGCCGATCGGGGGAGGCATCACCATGATGGTGCCGTACCCTCACCTGAATGCCAGCACTCGACCGGTGGGACCACGTAAGCCAAGGGTCTGTTGAGAGTGCCCGCTGACCTGCGTCGTGTTGCCAAGGATCCTGTCGGAAGTCGATACGAGATCGTCGGCGTTGCCAAGGATTGGAGGCTTGGCACAGGCTCAGTTTTGCTTTAGAAAAGCAAGACGCCCGGTAGAGCCAGTTTCCCTGCTCCGCTCACCGGCTCAGGGGCCTCGGGGGTCGACGGTGTATTTGAGGCCGAGGGGGCTGGTCCACTGGTATACGCCGGTTTGCAGCTTTTCGAGGTTCCAGCCGGCGTGTTTGAGCTGGTGGTCGTGTCGGCATAGTGGCTCGAGGTTGTCTTCTTCGGTGGGCCCTCCGTCGGTCCAGGCCTGTCGGTGGTCGAGGTCCGACTCCCGGGCGGGCATCCGGCAGCCGGGAAAGACACAGGTGTGGGCGGTGGCCTCGACTTTGCGTCTCTGTGTGATGGTGGGCCGTCTCCGGGTGGTGCCGACATGGACCACGTCTCCACTCTGATCGGTGACGGTGATCCGCCACTCCGACTTCTCCTGTTCGTTCACTACCTGTCGGGCGATGTCGGCGATGACCGGCCCCCAGCCGGGTATCTCGGCCGGGTTGTCGTCGAGTCCGGTCAGGGTGGTCAGGTCGACCCTGATGTCGACCACGGCTCCATCACCCTGGGACTGTTCGGGATGCCGTCCGTTGAGCAGGTCGAGCAGAATGTCGGCTCGGATCTGATCGAGAGTGCGGGGATCGTCGGCTGTCTTGGCGGATCGGGCGAGTCGGTTGATTCGACTCATGGCGGCGTTGGTGTCGGCGGCGGGAAGGTCGAGGCCGAACAGGTTGGCGGTGCCGGTCTCGGTGGCCTCGACCACCACCCGCCGGTCTGCCAGTTTCGCCTCGTAACGTTCCCGGGCCGAATCCGGGTCGACGGCGATCACCAGCCGCCGGATTCGGGCTCGTAGCTGACCGGTGGTCTCCCCACCGGCCTTCTCCAGAGCGGTGTCGGCGATCTTCCGGGCCGTTGTCTCATCGAGATGTGAGGTCTGGTCGACGATCACCCGGACTCTGGGCAGGTCGATCTCCCCCTGATGCAACGCCTCCCAGACCGAGGGATGACGTTCCAGCAGACTCCGGGCCAGATCCAGCTGAGCGTCGGCGGCACGACGAGTCAGACTCAGGGCAGCCCGGATCTCAGAAGCGGCCAGATCCTCGGCCAACTCAACATCACCACCCGCCCTAGCCGCGGCCGCATCAGCCACACCGATCATCGAGGAGTACAACTCGGCCTGAGCATGGGCCAGCTGCCGGGCCCACGCCCGCATGACGATCACCTGATCCGGCTCCGCCAGCCGAGTCCAGTCCACCGTTGCCAGAGCCAATCCGAGATCGGCACCCGGGCCTCATCCCAGCCAAACCCGTTGGCAGCAAAACCGGACCATCGGATCTGCTCATGGTTGCCGTCCCCGCCGACGGCCCCTCCACTCGGTCTCCCCACGAATCGAACATCTGTTCGCTACGCTACAAGATGGCCCTGACAGATTCCATACCCTTGTCCGGGATTTCTTGCGCGTTTGTTGTCCCAGCGGTCGACCCGCCTAGGTTTTGGCCAATGGAAACGCGAATGCTCGGATCGCTTTGGCCGGTGAGCTCGCTGACCATTGGCGGGGGCGGGATCGGCCAGGTGTGGGGACCGACCAGCAGAGACGAGGCGGTGGCCACCCTGCGCGAGGCGGTCGAGTCCGGCATCACCCTCATCGACGTTGCCCCGACCTATGGGAAAGGAGAGGCGGAGAACGTGGTGGGAGAGGCCTTTGGAGGAAGCCTGCCCGACGGCGTGAGGATCTCCACGAAAAGCCACGTCCCCCAGGAGCCGGATGAGGTCTACGAGCCGCTGGTCATGGCTCTCGATCAAAGCCTCGACCGGATGAAGCTCTCCTACGTAGACATCTTCATCCTCCACAGCCAGATCCTCCCCCAACCGGACACGGAGCGACAGTCGTGGACGACAGACCTCGACTCGTTTCAGGAGAAGACCCGGCCCGCAATGGAGAAACTGGTGGAGCAGGGCCGGATTGGCGCTTGGGGAATCACCGCCACCCAGTTTCCCCAGGTCCTGGAGACAGTGTTCTCGGCCGATCCTGCTCCGGCTGTCGCCCAGATGGTGGCCAACGTGATGGACGCCCCCGGTGACATGAAGTGGTCCGAAGGCCCGGTCCGTCCCCGCCAGCTCGTCGCTATGGCCGCCCAAAACGGGATCGGGGTCATGGGGATTCGGGCCGTCCAGGCCGGTGCGCTCACCGACACCCTCGACCGTGACCTCGAGCCGGGCCACCCCGCCCGGGTCGACTTCGAGCGCGCGGCTCCCTTCCGTGCTCTGGCCGCCGAGTTGGGCGAGTCGGCCGCCTCCCTCGCCCATCGCTATGCCCTCTCCATGAGTGGGGTGGACACAGTCGTCCTCGGAGTGAAGAACCGGGCCGAGCTGGCGGAGTGCGTGAAGTCCGCGGAGTTGGGACCGCTACCCGCCGACGTCATCACCATGGTCGACGAGGGGATGCAACCCCTCCGGACGGACTGACGACTGACGGACCACGGTAACGGCGAGAAGGAGCGGCGGCCGGCCGCTCCTCCTCATCCGTTCCGGATGTGGCATCGGCCCGCTCCCACACCTATGCCCGCTTACCCGAGCCCTGAAACAGTCGGCGGACCGCGGCGACCGATCCTGCCACCAATCCCACGACCACCCCTCGCCTCAGCCAGCGCGCCCGAGGTCGGGATGCCGGGCCGTGATCGGACACGGCGACCGTGCGCCGAGCCGAGTTGTCGATCCGGGTCCGGACGATCGGCTTGCGTTTCGGTACCTCGACCGAGGCGATGATCAGCTCCGGGTCGGGGCAGGGGTGGCATGGAGCCGTCACCAGGTCTGCGACGGGCGATTCCTCGGTAGCGACGATGACGGGGACTTCGCGTATCCGACTGGCCTGGGCCTGATCCGGATCCTCGGTCGCAATGGCCGCCACCTCCTCCTCGCCGTAGGCCAAGGTCACCAGGACGGATAGACCCCGTCTGCCGGTGAGGTCGACCTCGGTCGGCGTCTTCACCACGATCTCCCGCCCACAGCAGTCCAGCGCCACCCCGGGCTGCACCACGACCGCACCCGAGGGTGGGTCGGTTGGCACCACGGCCAGCCCGCACACCACGCCGTGACCGTGGAGACGGTTGTGGAAGCGAATCCGGTCGAGGATGTACTTCTGCTCGGCGCGGAAGTCCTCGGCTTGGAGGAGTTGGCCGGAGAAGTAGCGGAGACGCTCGGTCACGCCGTCTCCGCTGCAAGGATGCGGTTCGGTCATTTGATGCCCTTTGTCGACGTTGCGCGCCACCGCCGCTCACGTGGCTCTACCGACCGACCTTATCGCCCACCCGTGTAGGGGTGACTGCCCGTCGAGACCGGTTGATAGTCTCAGTGGCACCGCTTGCCGAGCCGATTCACGAGCCGTGGGGAGCGCTGCTCGTCTGAGGTCTACATGCCCGACACTGCTTTCGATCCGGCGATCCACGGCTTCCGCTTCCCCAACCGTTTCCCCGGCGGGGCAGTGATCGCCGAGCTCAACCGGCAAGAGCGTCTCACCGAGTTGACCGGGATCGGAGTCCCCAATGCGGTGCGTCATCTGGCCGACATGGCCCAGCAAGCCCGGTTCTGGGGCACTTTCGGCCTGTGCGGGGGAATGAGCTGGGCGGCCCTCGACCGGTTCTTCGCCGGTCGGCAAGCACCCGACGAGCCGGTCTCGCCCCCGCCGGGCAGCGCTCTCTTCTCGGAGCTGGTGAAGCGCCAGGTCGACTCGATGCGAGGCCAGCAGATGATCGCTCGTTGTCTCACCTGGCAGCTCCTCCCGGCCAAGACACCGTGGTGGATCCCCTGGGCCAAGGGCATACAGCAGAGGACGGGCAAGCAGGAGTGGCCCGCCCTGAAGAGGTCACTGGATCGTGAGGTGCCGGCCTCGCTCACGCTGATCAGGGTGGCCGGGGTGGCCGACCCCTCGGACAACCATCAGGTGGTGGCCACCGGCTACCGGATGGGGGCCGAAGGCAACGTCATCATCGGTCTCTACGACCCGAACCACCCTCGATCCAAGGTGTCGCTTCGCCTCCGCTTCGACTCGAAGAGGAGCATGACAGGTTGCGCCCAATCGACCGGTGAGCCGGTCAGAGGGTTCTTCGTCTGGCCCTACCACGGCTGAGCCGGGTGGCCGGGTCAAGTCTTTCGCCGTGCATCGGTCAGGTCGATGGGCCGGAGACGCTCGTCTTGGAAACGCCAGAGCTGACGTCTCTCACCCCGGAAGACGATGGCGATGCTGCCCAACGGGGTGTTCTGATCGTCGAGATCGTGGGTGTAGTAGACCTGATGCTCCCAGTCGTCCTGACGCTGGGTCGGGGTGTGATGAGTGGCGATCGGTTCTTTGACCTCCCTGATCACCTCTTGAGTCAGCAAATGGGGAAAGCCGTGGCTGCTCGTCCCTCGGGCCCGGCTCGATATCAGGACGATGGCCGCGGAGAACCGCTCCATCAGCTCCAGGCTGACTCCTCGTTTCGAGCCGTGATGTGAAACCTTGACCACATCGGTGTTGAGGAGGTCCTTGGTCCCGGTGGCGGCGGCAATGGCTCTCGCCGCCTCGCTGTTCGAGGAGGGCAGGTAGGGGAAGTCGACCATCACGTATGACCAGGACAGGGTCTGGGCGTCACCGCCGAGTATCAGGGTCGATGTTGGCCCGCCCACCTCCCGCAGGCGGCCCTGCTCGTCGCGTGTCGTCGATCGGGCCGCCGGGTGGTCGATCCGCAACGAGATCGACGAGTCGTTGATCTCGGTCCCGTAGGAGTCGAAACGGTTGCGAAGGCCGACCGCAGGCGAGAGCACGGTGACCAGGGTGCCGCCTATCCATCGTCGCAGCCCGGCCGTGGGCTGTGCGTAGACGATGGTGGCGTGCCGGTCCTGCAACTCCTTCATCAGCGTCATGTACGCAGAGATGGGGTGGTAGTACCCCGGATCCCAGAACTCGGCGATCCGGTGCCCATGGGTGCGGAACAGGTTGGGCATGTTGCTGATGTGGTCCTGATGCGGATGCGTGGCGACCACCAGGGCGATGTCGTCCTGACCGTCGAGAATGCCCCGGCTGGTCAACTCGGTGATGAGACGCACCACCTTGTCCGTATAGGCGTCGACGACGATCGCCTTGCGCCGGCCATCCAGTTCCGGCAACAACACCAATTGGGAGTCCCCGTCGCCGACATTGCACAAGAAGTAGACCCAGGAGTCTGCGTCGAGCGAGCCCAGGAAATCCTCGGCCACCAGCAGGTTCGCAGGGATGTTCGTCATCGGTCACACGCTCGGGCTGGCCACAGAGCCTGGCACCGAGGGCCGGGGCGGCTCGTCGGTCGCCTCAGGAGCGGAGCCGGTGTCTATTGCCTCTTCCGCAACTTCGTCGTCCAGCTCGGCACCCGCCGTGATCAGATCGCCCGGGGCTTGCGATGATCCGGTGACGGCCCAGGCCATGGCCGCCTTTGCCTCTCCGCGGGCGGCGTAGGTGATGTCGACGATCTGTCCCATGAGCTTCGACCCGTCCAGCGGGAGCCAGTCGGGGTCAGGCCGGAACCAGAACACATCCCCGACTCGAAGCGGCCGATCGGCCGCGGGCTGTTGCCTGCTCGTTCTCTCCCGGGTAACGGTGGCATGGAAGGCGGCCCCGTCCAGGATCAACTCGGAGTCGGAGGGATCATCGAGCCTCTCCCCATCCCCCGATGCCCGGGCCGGGAAGACGAGCCGGTTCCCGGAGTCCACCGACGGCCAAGGCGAGATCACGATCCGGACCGTGTTCCCGTCGATCTCGTCGACCGTGAGGTAGCGGTCCTTTTTCAGCGTGCGTATCTCGTCGAAGGGGTTGCTGGCTCCCTCGGGGGCGGTGGGATTCCACAACTTCTTGCCTTTGGCCATGCGCGTCCTCTCCGTCGGTGCTCACCGCGAGTCGAGCCCGAGGCGCTTCCGGGCAGGCTGCTTCGAGCCGGGCGCTAGACCCGGATGAGGTCGGCAGACGTGTCACTCAGGGTCGATCTCGATGATGACCAGGCACACGCTGCGTCCCTCGCCCACCGACTCGACGAGTGTCGCGCCGCGGCCGAACCCCTGTCAAGGAGGGTGACCCCACGCCCGGTCTCGGGTCACCTGGATGACGGTCTCTCAACGACGGCTCCCTCGGCGCGCGCTGGGCGGAGGTTCTCGATCACGCCGACCAGCCCAAGCGCCGCTGCGGCCATCGCCACCACCGGGGCCCGAACCGGCAGCCTCGCGGCACAGGGGCAGGTGGTGCTGTCGTAGGCTGGGACGGTCATGCGAGGTGCCAGGCTCGGAGCGCTGCTGACGGCGCTGGTTTTCGTGCTCGGGATGGAGATGGTCCGCTTCCACCTCGGGTCCCTGGGCTGGTACCAGCGTGACACACTGGGGGTCGGGGCGCTCGACCTGATCCCTTTGGCCATGGCACCGTTCTTGGCCGGGTTGACCCTCCCCGTCATCTCCCGACTGCTCACCCTTCGCTACAGCCTCGGGCTCGGCGCTGTCGCATTGGTCGCCGCTCGCATCGCCAACCAAGTGGTGGACGACTCGGGCGCCGACCACTGGACCTCGGCGATAGCGGTGGCTGCATTCGTCGGGCTACTCCCCCTCCTTCTCAGTCTGGGCCGGGAGGTGATGGTGGGCGGGGTGCTCATGGGGATCACTGTGGACTCGGCCATAAAGGGCCTGGGATCGAGCCTCGATCTCGTCTACCGGCCCGGCGTCGCGGCTCTGGCCGCCACCGTCGCCATGGCCGCCGCCGTTCTCTACCTCACCGTGACGGTCCCGATCCCGGCCCGAGCCGGTCCCCGCTGGGCCTCGGCGCTCACCCTGATCGGGCTCGGGCCTTTTCTGTTCGCCCAGTACCTCGTCCTCCAATCGCCTGGGTGGATCTCAGAACTGAGCGGCGTGGCCGCCGGTCTGGTGATGGTCGGGATCACCGGGCTGAATGTGGCGGGCATCTGGCTGGCGGAACGCTTCGGGGGGCTTCGCCCGATGGTGGCTTTGGCCGCGCTGTTGGTGGCGGCGGCGGTGGTGTTCGCCGAAGGGCCTTCTGTCGTCTTCGTGGTGCTCGTCGTGCTGGGCATTCCCGCCGCAGGGGTCCTGTGGGCGGGGCTGGTTCCCGACGCGTCGGGCACCGCGGTGACCCCCGCCGCGGTGATGTCGACCACGGGTGCGGTCCTGTTCCTGATGGTCGGCTTCGGCTACTACCTGCCCCTCGACCTCGATCTCGGTTTCAGCCAGGCCCAGGCCCGCATCGCCGGGGCGGTGCTGTTGCTGTTGTTCGGCCTCGCCGCGGCAGCCTCCCGTCGTCCCCCGCCTGCGGAGACGGTCACGGCGGGGATGCCACTACTTGCCTCGATGGCGCTGCTCCTCCCCCTGGTCGGGTTGGTTGGCGAGGGGCAGCTCCCCGCTCCGCCCGAGGAAGGTCCGGTCCGGTACATGGCGTACAACCTCCATCAGGCCTTCGGGACCAGCGGCGAAATGGACGTCGAGGCGATCGCTCAGGTCATCGTCGACAGCGGCGCCACAGTGGTTGGTCTCCAGGAGGTGGCTCGTGGTGGTCTGCTCAATGCGAACACCGACCTGGTCCACCTGCTCGGTGACAGGCTCGGCTGGGAGCATGTCGTCTTCTTCGGCACCACCGACCCGGTCTGGGGCAACGCCATCCTCAGCCGATACCCGCTCGGTGAGACAGAGCGTCGTGAGCTCCCCACCGTGGGCACCCCCTACCGGCGTGGCTATCTCGCCGCCCCGGTGGCCACCCCAGACGGGGAGGTGCTGTTCATCTCCACCCATCTCCAGCACATCAACGATCCCGACACCCACGACGAGGACCCCGAGGCCGACCTCTATCCGGTGCATACCGAGCAGCTGGGCGTGATCCTCGAGGAGTGGGACGGCCGGCAGCCGGCGGTGCTCGTCGGTGACCTCAACGCCCGACCGGGGTGGCGTCAGGTGGAGGAGCTGCTCTCCGCCGGCTGGGTCGACGCCTGGTCCGAAGCCGGGTCAGGCGACGGGTTCACCGCCAACGCCGCCGACCCCCGCTTTCGGATCGACTACGTGTTCCACACCCCCGACCTGGCCACGGTCGAAGTGGAGGTAGTCGAGTCGCAGGCATCGGACCACTTCGCGGTGGTCGCCGATCTGAGCGCCGAATAGAGAGCCTGGCGGCTACTCCACGCTGTCGACGTCTATGACGTCGACGTCCTCTCCCCACCCGCCCCGTGTCGGACGGTTGGCGGAGAACACCGTCATCCGGGCCGAGAACCGTCGGGTGAGGAAGACGTGGACCGAACCCTGCACCGCGGGCAGGAGGAGGAGAAACCCGAGTGAATCGGTGATGAAACCGGGTGAGATCAGGAATGCTCCGGCGACGAGGATGGCGGCGCCTTCGCTGAGCTCCCGCCCGGGAAGCTGACCTTGGTTCACCTTGAGGCGTATCCGGCTCCACGCCGAGAGCCCGGCCCGTCGAACCAGGGAAGCGCCGATCAGGGCGGTGGCGACGGCAAGCGCCAACGCCCAGATCAACCCGATCTTCGACCCGACCCAGAAGAAGGTCGCCACCTCGGCGAGGGCCACCAGAGCGAACGCAGTCAGAAATCGCATCGGTTCAACGCTACAAGGGATACAGGACAATCGACCCGCCCCGGTGGAGGAAGACGCTTCGGGCAGTTAGATCCGCTCGAGCTCTGCCCTCTCCGTCTCGAGGGCCGCGATCATGTCCTCGAGAGTGCCGTCGGCAACGGCGAGGGCGATCACGAGCCGGTCTCTGACCGTCCGGGCGAAGCCAGCCCGATAGATGAAGCCGGAGGTGTTCTTCCGGTTGGACACCTCGATATATGAGGAACTCCACCCTTGGGCGACCGTGTCCGAGTGGAAGACGTCAACAGCTTTGGCGTACTCCCAGGTTCGGTTGCGGTTGGGGAACTTGTAGACGACCCGATGGGTGGTGATGATCGCCGTCCCGCCTGAGTTGGTGATTCGCTGCACTTCGGACCTGGAGACATAGGTGTCATCGTGCGCGCCGGCCCGGTAGGAGACACCCATGGTTACCCGGTAACCCACACCCCGGGGACCTCCCGAATCCCCTGTTGCCTTGAGCTCGACGATGCCGGAGCCGGGGAGAACCATGAGCACCTGCTCCGTCCCCTTGAGCTCGACGCCGAGCTCCCCCGGCTCCACCCGGGGCGACAGCTTGTCGAGGTTTCTCGCCATGAAGAGCAGCTCATCGACATGGCTCTTTTCCTCATGCCAGGCAGCGAGATCACGATCGAAGTCAGCCGTATCGGATATATAGCGCCCTTTGATGCCCCTAAAGATCTCGCACCTCCAGATCGCCCTCGCTTCGGGACATTCTCCTTGAGTGGCCGGAAGGCATCAAACCGGGCCTGCCGTACGGCTGATCGAGGTTTCGCCCCTACTGAGTGTTCCCGGCGCTCAGAGCGATCCCGTTGGTGACGGCTACGCGGAAGTTGCGGAAGTCGCCCCAGGTCGGATCGTTGATCTCCCCGCTCGTCACGGCGGCGAGGAAGAAGTCGAGGGTGGCCTGGGTCTTGGGCTGGAGCCATCCCTGATCCCAGGCGTGTTGCACCAGATCTCGACCAACGGTCAGGTAATGCCACATCCCGTCCTCCTCTCCAGCCTGTCGGTCACTTGGAATAACCCGGCGCATCGTGCCGATTGTCGGGCCGAGCTCCCCAATGGTCTCGGTGCGCAGCCCTGACATGGGATTCGACTTGCCGTCCCATTTGGGATCGGGCTTTCGTCTGGTCCACTCGCGGTGACCGATCACCCTGGTGTCGGGGTCCCAACGCATGAACTCACAGATCGCGGCGTTGGTGACGATCAGCGCCCGATGCATGACTTCCAGCAACGGCGAAGCGTCCCCGGGGTGTTGCACCTCGATGTCGATGAAGAAAGGGTTGCCCAGGACGCCAGGGTTGGCTCCGCCCGGGACCGGATCAGGCTTGAGGGTCTTGTAGGTGTCGGTCGGTTCGGGCCGTGGGGCGTCGCTTCGCACCGCCTCCAAGACGAGCCTGTCGCCCCACCCCGAGTCATGAGCCCATCCGGCATTGAGCAGGCACACTGCCCCATCCGGATTGCGGATCGAGATGTTGCACTTGCTCGTCAGCCGGTCGAGGGGGAAAGGCACCGGCGGCGCGGTGTGGTGGTCGATGACTCCGATCGGCTCGTACCTGCCGCCGTTCGCTTTCTTCGACGCCCGGCTGGTTCGGGCGCGCCAGCCGTCGAACTTGACGACGGGAAGGCCTGCCTGACTGGCGCGGACTGCCACATGATCGAGACAGGGACCGAGGATGGCATTGCTCATGGCGCATCATATGCGTCGAGACGCTGGGCACGCCATAGGGGATTCCCCTGGTCTCTGTCCGACTCCGAGCTGCGGCGACTCGGCTCCCCGAGCTGCTCCCCCGGGCCGCTAGACGACCGGGGTGACCCTCTCCCACGCCCCCGTTTCGGCGGAGACCAGGGCGGCATGGATCACTTCCTGGGCGCGGAGCCCGTCGGCGAAACTCGGTGATGCCTGCTTGCCGGTGTCGATCGCCTCCATCAGCTCCCGGAAATGGACGATGATCGTCTCGGCGAATCCGACCCCGAGCCCACCGAGGGTCCAGACCAGGCCACCGTCCTGGGCGGGGCCGACGATGATCCTGGTGAAACCACCGCCCGGGGCGTTCCGCGTAGACAGTTGGAGCTCGTTGAGCCGCTCGTAGTCGAAGACGATGGCGCCCTCCGTCCCGCTGACCTCGATGGTGCAGAAGTTCTGCCTCCCCGAATGGACCCGGCTCAGCTCGAGGACACCGGTGACCCCGGAGCCGGTCCTGAGCAGAAACGCACCCGAGTCGTCGATGTCCACCGGCGCCATCTCCACCGGTCCCGTCTGGGCCGCATAGGTGTCCCGGCCCGTGGGTAGCGGACGTTCCTCGATCAGGGTGCTGGTGGTGGCCACCACCTCGGCGATGTTCCCGACCAGAAAGTGGGCAAGGTCGACGAGATGACAGCCGAGACTGAGCATGGGCCCGCCTCCGGACCGGGCCTTCTCGAACTTCCACGACCTGGGTATGGACGGGTCGAGACCCCAGTCCTGGAGAAAGGTGCCGCGGACGCCCACGATCTCGCCGATGGCTCCCTGGTCGATCAGCTCACGGGCGTACCGGATCGCCGGGATCGAGCGGTAGTTGAGATTCACGCTGTGAACCACTCCCGCCTCCTCCACTGCCGCCAGCATCCGGCGCCCTGCTTCGACGTCGTTGGCCAGCGGCTTCTCGGACAAGACGTGTTTGCCCGCCTGCGCCGCGGCCACGGCCACCGTCTCGTGCTGGTCGTTGGGCACCGCGATGGTGATCAGGTCGATCCCGTCGTCCTCGACCAGGGACATCCAGTCGCTGGTCCAGCGATCGACCCCGTAGGCCCGGGCGGCCTGCTCTGCGGCCTCGGGGACCACGTCGGCGATCGCCACCACTTCGGGGGCACGGCCGTCTCCACCGAAGTAGGAGCGGAGGGCCCTGACCGCGATGACATGGGCTTTGGCGATGCTGCCACCGCCGACGACACCGACCCGTAGCTGACTCATGACGCTCCTCGCCGACTGTAAGGGCTCGCTATCGGAAACGGGGGGCGACAGTCACCGCCGTCGCCCCCCGTCGTCACTGTCTGCTCAGCCGAACCGGGCCGCGCACCTCTCGGTGGCCGTCTCGCCGAAGGTGGACGTTGCTTCTTTCTCACCCACCGTCGCCACGAACTGGTCGTAGAACTCTTCGGCTCCGGTGGTGCCGCCGGCCTCGGTGTCGGCGATCCACTGCTGCTTGACCACCTCGGCGGCGGCGTCGGCGAAGCGCTGCGCCTCCTCTTCGGGCCAGATGACCAGGGACTCGAGCCCGCCGTTGATGGCGTTGTCACAGGCGACTTCCATCTGCGGGAAGTAGTAGGTGTCGAAGAACTCGGCGCTCACCTGGGCGGAGAGCTCGGCGAGGATGGCCTGCTCCTCTTCGGTCAGCTGGTCGAGGGCACGCTGGCTGACGGCGGTGGCGATGGTGACGTACTCGCCGGCGCCGAGGTCGTGCCAGTGGCTGCTCACTTCGAAATGGCTGTTGTCGAGGGCGGCTCCGTCCAGGGTCGAGGCGTAGAAGGCGTCGATGGTGCCTCTCTGCATCGCCTCGTACACCTCGGCATTGGAGATTGCCACGGCGTTGGCGCCCACCGCGTCGAGGGCCTGGGTGAAGTAGCCGGTGGCCCGGATCGACTTGTTCTCCATCCACTCGATGTTCTCGACCGGCTCGTTGGCGCCGAGCACGGCGGGACCGATCGAGGAGAACCAGAGCGGGCGCATGCCCTGTGCGTCCCATTCGGCGCTGAACTGCTCGTGGTTGGCGGCCAGCTCGTTGAACGCATCGCTGTGCGCCTGGGTGTCACGACTGATGAACAGCACTGACCCGATGCTGGAGTAGGGAAGGAACGATGGCTGCTGCACCGGGAGGAAGAGGCCGAAGTCGGCCCGACCGTCCTTGATGCAGTCGAAGATGTCGGCGAAGGCGCACAACGAGCCGGCGTGGAACTGCTCGATGGTGACCCGCCCGTTGGTCCGGGTGTCCATCTCCTCGGCCAACCAGGCGAAGGCCTGCGAATGAGGGCTGTCCTCGACGGCGAACGACGCGTACACCAGCCGGACCGGGTCGCCGGCAGCCTCGGCGGTGGTGGTGGTCTCCTCCGGTTCGGGGGCGGCGGTGGTGGCCGGGGCTTCGGTGCTCCCCGGCTCCGAGGGCACGGTGGTAGTGCCCGGCTCGGCCTCACCCCCACAGGTAGCGGCGATCAGCGCCACCACCAGGAGTGGGACAAGGCGAGAGGTCAAGACGCGCCAAAGCGGTCTTCTGGTTCTCATCGATTCCTCCTCATTGAGATGACGCGGCACCGCATCGATCGTGTAGAGTATATAATACCCTGTGGGATGTCAACCGGCCTTCGAACCCGGCCGAGGAGGATCAGGCGATGCCCATCATCGACTTCGAAACCATGCCCAAGATGGCGATCACCGAGAAGCACTCCGACGCCTTCGGGGAGCTTCTCACCGGATCGACCATCGAGATCGGGCGGCTCCACTTCAAAGCCGGGCAACGAGCCGAGCCGCACACCCATGTCCAGGAGCAGATCGTGCTCGTCATCGAGGGCCGGGTCGAGATCAACTTCGACGGTGAGCTGAAGGAGGTCGGCCCCGGCGGCGGGTTCCATGCCCCCTCGTGGGTCCCCCACGGTGTCACCGCGATCACCGACTGTGTCATGCTCAGCTGCAAGAACGTGATCGAAGGTGTCGGTCACGAGCTGTGAGAGGGGTCCTGCTCCGGGAGATCGGGGTCGTCGAGATGGTCGATCTCGAGGAGCCGGAGCCCGGGCCCGGGGAAGTAGTGGTGGAGGTGTCCGCCGCCGGGATCTGCGGCAGCGACATCCACGCCGCCCGTGACGGCGGATTGCTCCGCACTCCCCCCATAGTGATGGGCCACGAGTTCTCCGGCACCGTCGACGGGCGGCGAGTGGTGGTCAACCCCATCATCAGCTGCGGTATCTGCGACGGCTGCCAACGGGGTCAGCCCCATCTATGCCGGCAGAGGAGCATCATCGGGATCCAACGTCCCGGAGCCCTGGCGGCCAGGGTGGCGGTCCCTGAATCGTGTCTGGTCGATCTCCCCGACAAGGTCTCCATGGATGCCGGGGCCATGGTCGAGCCGCTGGCCGTGGCCCGTCATGCCGTCGAATTGTGCCCGCCGTCGGCCTCCGACCGGGTCGGCATCCTCGGCGCGGGCACGATCGGCCTCCTCGTCGCCTTTCTCTGCACCTCGATCACCGATGATCTCTCCGTCGCCGATCCCCATGCCTCCCGGCGCCAGCTCGCCTCCGACCTCGGGGTCCCCGCCACCGGCGATCGGCTGGAGGGCGAGTTCGACATCATCTTCGACTGTGTCGGCAACGAGGCAACCCACCGCCTCTCCCTGGAGCACCTGAGACCGGGCGGGACCACGGTATGGGTGGGAAACGAGAGCGCCGAGCCCACCTTCGACGCCCAGTTGCTGGTCCGGATCGAACAGCGCATCATCGGGTCCGCCGCCTACTCACCGGAGGACTTCGCGGCGGCGGCGCAGCTGATCGACGACCGGGTCCTGGAATGGGCCACGGTCCGTGAGCTCGAAGAGGCCCCCGAGGTGTTCTACGAGCTGATGGGGCCATCGGCAGGCGGGCCGGTCAAGGTCCTGTTCCGCCCCTAGCCAGTTCGACGACCAGGAAGGAAAACCATGTTCAACACGGTCAACCATACCGGCCTCACGGTGTCATCGGTGGAGCAATCGCTCAGGTTCTATCGAGACGCCCTCGGGCTCACCGTCGAAGAGGCCAGGTCGGGCGAGTGGTCCGGCGAGTTCCTCAGCCATCTCATCGGCTACGAGGGCACCCACCTCCGCATCGCCATGGTCCAGTGCAAGGACGGCTCTCGGATCCAACTCGAGGAGTTCGTCCACCCGGTCCTGGAAAAGCACGAGGTGGAGTGGGGCCAACCCGGCGCCTGGCATCTCTGCGTCGAGGTGAGCGACATCTTCGAGGTGTTCGAGGCAGTGAAGAACGGGGGCTACCGGATCGTGTCCGATCCCCCCGAGCCGGTCCCCCTGCCCGAGGAGAGCATCCACTACGGCGGCTACTTCCTCGGTGTGCTCGACCCGGACGGACACGTCATCGAGGTCCTGCAGCCGCCGGCCCAGTACGACCAGCGGTACACCTGACCTGACAGGTCTTGTCGCGGTGGTGGAGACGTGGTCGTGGAGATGAGCGCTCGCCGCTCCCAATTCTCGGCGACCAACGTCGTCCAGATCGCCGCGCTCGGGCTGATCTGGGGCTTCACCTTCCTCTTCATCAAGGTTTCGGTGGAGGGGTTGACCCCGCTGTGGCTGGTGTCGGTTCGCACCCTCTCCGGTTTCGTCGTCCTCGCCGTCGTGGTCTGGGCCCGGCGGGTGCCGCTGCCACGGGGCCGATCGACCTGGTGGCATCTCGCCTTCCTCGCCCTGCCCGCCAACGTGATCCCATGGGCCATGGTCGCCTGGGCGCAGCAGGGGGTCACCTCGGCTATGACCGCGGTGCTCTACTCGCTGATCCCGTTGATGACCTTGGTCATCGCGGTGGCCATCTCCCTCGAGGTGTTCACCCTGAGGAAGCTGGCCGGGCTGGTGTTGGCCTCGATCGGGACCGGTCTGGCGGTGGGCTACGACCTCGACGCTCCGGGGACGGCCAGCGCCGTGGCGGCGGTGTTGGTGGCCTGCGCCTTCCTGGCGGCGGGCGCGGTCTATGCCAAGAGGTTCGTGACCCCACACGTCGCCGCCTTGCCCATGGCCGCGGCCCAGATCGGGGTGGCGGGGCTGATCTCGACTCCTCTCGCCTTCTTCGCCGACGGGCCGCCGCAATGGGATCTCCTCACCCCGGCCGTGCTCGGCGCCTCCCTCACGCTGGGAGCGGTGGGCACCGGTGTCGCCTTCGTCCTCTATTACCTGCTCATCGAGCGGGTCGGGGCCACCAATGCCACCATGATCACCTACATCACCCCGGTGATCGGGATCATCGCCGGCTGGGCCATCCTCGACGAGCCGATCCCACCGTCACTCCTCGGCGGGGCCGCCGCCATCGTCGTCGGCATCTGGATCGCCCAGAGTGTGCGCAAGGAGACCGTCGATGTGCTTCCCTAGCCGGCATCGATCCAGTTATCCTGTCATTTATCTTGCACTATGTATTATGTGCGAAGTGAGGGGCTCGGCTCATGGTCGCTGAGCTGGCTCCCCGACCCGCCCAACCCGGTTGGATAACCGCGGTTCGCAGTCTGGGGCGGAACACCGCCCTGCTCCGTTCCGTGGTGACCGGGATGATCATGCTCGGCATCGTCGGCGACGTGGTGCGGCGATCGCTCACCGGTCGCTCCATCCCGGGCATGATCGAGCTGGTCGAGACCTTCATGGCCCTCGAGGTCTTCCTCGGGCTTGCCCACGCCGAGGCTCAGGGCGTCCATGTCCGGATGAGCCTGGCCACCAACCTGATGCCGTTCCCGGTGCGCCGCGCCGTCAAGACCTTCGGGATGGTTACCTGCCTGCTCGGCTCGGCCTGGTTCGCCTGGGGCTCGATCGTCAGGGCGATCGACGCCACCGCAGTAGGTGAGGTCAAACCGGGGCTGCTCAGGTTCCCGGTGTATCCGGCGAGATGGGCCATCGCCTTCGGTTTCTTCATCCTCATCTTCGAGTACGTGGCGCGAGCCTGGGAGGAGTGGCACGCCGAGCCGACCGAGGCCGCTCTGGCCCCGACCACACCGGTCGACATCGAGAAGTCGGCCCTGGCCACAGACGAGGAGCGCGTCGACCGGATCGTCGAAACCCTCGACCGTCTCAACCGAGAGGACGAGGAGCGATAGTGGAGGCCGGGACCATCCTCGTCATCGTCGCCCTGATCTTCGTCGTGCTCCTCGTCTCAGAGGTGCCCATCGCCTTCGTCCTCGCCCTGGCCGGGGCGATCGGCATCCTCCTGACCCGCGGTCTCGAGGTGACCACGGCCGCAGTGGGCAACGTGCCCTACACCGCGGTGGCCAACTACAGCCTGAGCATCGTCCCGATGTATGTCCTGGTCGGGGTCTTCGCCGTGTTCGCCCGCATCGCCGAGCATGTGTACACCGTCGCCGACCGCCTCCTCTTCCGGGTCCGCGGCGGGCTGGGTGTGGCCACCATCAGCGCCTGTGCCGGGTTTGCCGCCGTCACCGGCTCGAGTGTGGCCACCGCGGCCACCATCGGCCGTCTCGCCATAGAGGAGATGCGCAAACGGGGCTACTCCGACACTCTGGCCGCCGGTCTCGTCGCCGCCGCCGGCACCCTGGGGATCATGATCCCTCCCTCGATCATCCTGGCCATCTACGGGATCCTCACCCGGGAGTCGATCGCCTCACTGCTGCTGGCCGGGGTCATCCCCGGAATCGTCTCCGCCGTTTTCTACATCGTCTACATCGTGCTCAAGGGAACCGGGAAGGGAAAGCGAACCACCGACCTCGACGTCATGAAACGATCGGTGAGGAGTCTGCCCTGGCGTGGCGTGGTCCGGGTGGCGATCATCTTCCTCCTCGTCATGGGCGGGGTCTACGGCGGGTGGTTCACCGTCACTGAGTCGGGCGCCCTCGGCGCCTTCTTCGCCCTGATCATCATGCTGGTCGAGCTGAGGACCGAGGGGATCAGGAGGGTGTTCGCCGTGCTCAAGGCCGCCTTCCTCGAGGTGGCCGCGGTGACCAGCATGTCGTTCTTCATCTTCATCGGATCGTCGATCTTCACCTTCTACCTGGTCTCGGCGGGGATCCCGACCGCTTTCCTCCGCTGGGTGACCGGTCTCCAGGCCGAACCGGTGCTGGTGGTCGCCCTGCTCCTCCTCGTCCTCATCCCGATGGGGATGGCGCTCGACTCGTTGTCGATCCTGGTCATATTCGTCCCTCTCACCTATCCGGTGGTCAGCGCCCTCGGCTTCGACGGGATCTGGTTCGGCATCCTGGTGGTGAAGGGCATCGAACTGGGCCAGATCTCCCCACCGGTCGGGATCAACGCTTATGTCGTCTCCGGGGTGAGCGGGATACCGCCGGAGCGGGTCTTCCGGGGCGTCTGGCCCTTCGCCAGCCTCGATGTCGCCCTCGGCGTCGTCCTCTTCCTCTTCCCGGCGATCATCCTCTGGCTACCCAACCTGGTCGGCTCATGAGCGCCGGCGAGGATCCGGCGGCCGGCGTCGAGATGCGCATCGAATGGGACCTTCCCGTCCCCACCGACGACGGCCTCGTGCTCCGGGCCGACGTCTATCTGCCCGTCGAGCCCGGCGTCTACCCGGTCTTGTTGAGCTACGGCCCGTACGGCAAAGGTCTCGCCTTCCAGGAGGCCTACAAGCCGCAATGGGACTACATGATCGAGCACTACCCCGAGGTGGGCGAGGGCACCTCCAACCAGTACCAGAACTGGGAGGTGGTCGACCCCGAGAAGTGGGTCCCCGACGGCTATGTCTGCGTCCGGGTCGACTCGAGGGGCACCGGCCGCTCCCCGGGCGAGGTCGACGTCTGGTCGAGGCGGGAAGCACTCGACCTCTACCAGTGCATCGAATGGGCAGCGGAACAGCCGTGGAGCAACGGGCGGATCGGTCTGGCCGGGATCTCCTACTACGCCATGAACCAGTATCAGGTGGCGGCATTGAACCCGCCTCATCTCGCCGCGATATGCCCCTGGGAGGGGGCGTCGGACTGGTATCGGGAGTTCGCCCGGCACGGGGGTATCCTCTGTGAGTTCGCCGCCGACTGGTATCCGAGACAGGTCGAGAACGTCCAGCACGGGGTGGGCGAACGGGGCTACACCTCGGCGGTCACCGGCGAGCTGGTAGCCGGCCCCGACACCCTCGACTCCGACGAGCTGGCCCCGCGCCGCGCCGATCTCGCCGCCGACGTCAAGAGCCGCCCCCTGATCGACGACTGGTATCGGGAGCGGAACCCGGATTGGGCCTCGGTGACGGTGCCGATGCTGTCGGCGGCGAACTGGGGTGGTCACGGGCTCCACGCCCGGGGGAACATCGAGGCGTTCGTCCGGGCAGCCTCGGAGCAGAAGTGGCTGGAGGTCCACGGCGACGCCCACTGGGTCGACTTCTACACCGACCGTGGTGTCGCCCTGCAGAAGGAGTTCTTCGATCATTTCCTCAAGGGCGAGGACAACGGATGGGACCGGCGTCCCCCGGTGCAGCTCCGGGTTCGTCACGCCGACGGCTCGCTGGTCGACCGGATGGAGAATGAGTGGCCTCTGGCCAGGACCGAATGGACCGAATACCACCTGACCGGTGAGGGCGGACTGGAGGTCGACATGCCGGCGGAGGCCAAGGTGGCCTACGACACCAGCGGCGACGGGATCACCTTCCGGACGGCGCCGTTCCAGTCGACGACGGAGATCACCGGGCCGATGGCCGCCAAGCTCTTGATCTCCTCGGAGACCAGCGACGCCGACCTGTTCCTGGTGGTCGGCCTGTTCGACCCCGACGGCGAGGAGATCACCTTCATGGGGGCGCTCGACCCCAACACCCCGGTGGCCCAGGGCTGGCTTCGTGCCTCCCATCGTGAGCTCGACCCGGACCTGACCCTCCCCTACCGGCCCTATCACACCCACACCCGCTCCGAGCCGCTGGTTCCCGGCGAGGTCTACGAGCTCGATGTCGAGATCTGGCCGACGTCGATCGTGGTTCCGGCCGGCTACCACATCGGGCTGACGGTCCGAGGCAGCGACTACCGCTACGACGGTGAGCTGACCGAGTTCGCCAAGACCTTCCACTACGCCAACCGTGGTATCGGGCCGTTCACTCACACCGACCCCGACGACCGCCCCTCCGAGATCTTCGACACCCGGGTGACCCTGCATCTGGGCGGTTCCACCGCCTCACGTCTTCTTCTCCCCATCATCCCCACCGCCATCTGACAAAATGGCCCATAGGATGCAGACAAGGGGCCAGGGTAGGATTTGCCCCATCAACGTGAAGGGTCAGGAATAGATGCTGCGACCAACGACAGCCAGAGAGTTCGTGCGCGACCAGCTTCGCCAGCAGATTCTGTCGGGTGAGGTCCCGGGTGGCGCTCGTCTCGTCCAGACCCAGGTGGCCAGCGACTTCAAGGTGAGCACCACTCCGGTGCGCGAGGCCCTGCTCGACCTGGCCTCGGAGGGTCTGGTCCGGTTCGACTCCCACCGCGGGGCGGTGGTCAGCCAGCCCAACATCGAGGAGTTGTGGGAGACCTTCGAGCTGCGCCGGGTGCTCGAGCCGATGGTGATGAGACTGGCGGTGCCGAAGATGACACCTGACATCGCCGATCGTCTCGACCATCTCTGCGACCGGATGGAGGCAACGACGAATCCCGTGGAGTGGGTGCCGCTGAACAGGGAGTTCCACGGCGTGTTCATGGACATATGTCAGAGCCCCCGGTTGGCCGCCTTCGTGGGGGTCCTCCACGACAGCGCCATGACCTTCCTCACCACCGCCATGCGCTTTCGCCCCGAGATGATGGACTACGGCAACCGTGACCACCGGATCATGGCCAACGCCGCTAGGGAAGGCGACATGGAGACGGCGACCACTTGCGCCAGCGACCACATGAACATCACCATGACCGCGGCCAAGGGCCTCTTCGGCGGGTCGGCCCCGGTCACTGAGGCGGCCATGGCGTCGCTCTCCGAGGTTTCCTCGCCTACCAGCTGACCTAGGCGAACCCTGATCCGGGACCCTGAGCCGACGATCCGGGGTTCCCCCGATGGCCGCATTTCGAGTCGGGACGAAGACTTGGGTGCATGAGCACCTACAGACACGCCCTCGACCTGGCCGGGAAGACCCCCACCAGTCGCAACCGTTATGTCGACTTCCTCCGGGCCGCCTCGATCATCGTGGTGGTGCTCGGTCACTGGCTGATGGCCGCACCTCACGTGGTGCCGGGAGGGCTCGAGTACAACGTCCTGCTCTCGGAGGCGAGCTGGACCCGCTACCTGACCTGGATCCTCCAGGTGATGCCGATCTTCTTCCTGGTGGGTGGCTACGCCAACGCGGTGAGCTGGCGTTCTGCCATGCGCAGGGACGAGTCCTACGGGATCTGGCTGAGGGCCCGGCTGCGACGTCTCCTGCTCCCGGTGCTGCCCCTGCTCGCGGTGTGGACCGTCGGCGCGTACATACTGCTGCAGACCGGGTACGACCGCTCCTTGCTTCAATTCGGGTCGCAGGGGGCACTGGTCCCGGTGTGGTTCCTCGCCACGTACGTGGCGGTCGTCTCCCTGACCCCGATCACGCTCCGGCTCTGGGACCGCTTCGGCTGGAACGCCCTGCTAGTGACCGGTGCCGTGGCCGGGCTCATGGACTTCCTCTCGTTGGGTGGTGCGGGTCCGACCTTCGCCGGTTACCTCAACTATCTGTTCATGTGGGGCACGGTTCACAGCCTCGGCTACGCCTGGGCGGATTCGAGGATCGGTGATGTCACCCAGAGGCTGGTGGCATCCGCCGCCGGGCTGGCGGCCACTGCTGCCCTTGTCTTCTGGGGTCCATATCCGGTGGCGATGGTCGGGCTCAACACCCAAGGGGTGAACAACAGCCAGCCCCCCAAGGTGACCCTGCTCACCCTCGCCGTCTTCCAGGCTGGTCTGATCCTCGCCCTGGAGGGCCCGGCCCGACGCTGGCTGACCCGGGAACGGGCCTGGGCGGGCGTGGTCATGGTCAACGGCCGCATCATGACCCTCTATCTGTGGCACATGACCGCCATGGTGGCCATCATCGGTGGCTCATTGATGCTCGACGGGGTCGGGCTGGGAGTGGCGATCGACACCCGGGAGTGGTGGCTGACCCGCCCGCTGTGGATTGCGGCACTGGCGGCGACGACGATCCCGTTCCTCATGACGTTCGGTCGTTTCGAGCGGCCCAAGCGCGACCACCGGCCCGCCCCGCCGACGTGGCAGCCGGTGGCGGCCGTGATCGCCGCCTGTGTCGGTCTCGGTCTCCTCGCCGCCCTCGGCGTGTCCGACGAACAGGGGCTCAACGGTCTGGCATTGGCCCTTCCTTTCGCCGCCGCCGTGGCCGGTGGAATCGGCGGAGCCCGCCGCTGGGAGCGGAGGAGCCAGGAGAAGGGCGAACTGCACGCGACGATGCAGGGCTAGACGGACCTTGTCGACCGTCCTCCGGGTGGCCGCCCCACCCGGAGGACGAACGCTTCCTACCGGGCCACCAGCTCCCGGGCCTTGCGCGCATTATGGGCGCCTGGCGAGGCAGTGGTCGTGACCCGACGCTCGGCCAGCAGCAGCAGCACCATGAACGGGAGCATGCTGACACTCCATATCAGCTGGAATCCCCCGAACAGCCACAGGGCGAGATAGAACCCGATCACCCCGAGATAGCCGATTTGGGTTCTTCGCCCTCCACTGAGAATCAGCACCCCGACCATCGCCTCGAACAACACCAGCATTCCGATGAACAAGGCCTGGTTCGGGCCGACGACGGCACGCCATGTGTCCATCACCCATGCAAAGTGAGCGGTATCCGCGAAGTCTGCGTAGTCCACGTCTGAGACCAGGCTGATGAAGTTGTAGAGCGCACCCCCGATGAGGAAGAGCCCGCCCACCGCGGCACGCCCGATATAGAGCCACCGCCGACTCCGGCTCGCCAATACTGCGCCGACGATCGTCGCCGCCCCGCAGACCAGCCAAAGGATCTGCCACGGGCCAAATTCCATATCGCCTCCTTCTGTCCTATCGATCCTGCGTGGTGGCTTGCCGCTGGGGCCAGTGCCGAATGTCACAGATCCA
>DATHUP010000052.1:0-53379 GCA_035462175.1 Acidimicrobiia bacterium
CTGCTGCCTCCCGTAGGAGTCTGGGCCGTGTCTCAGTCCCAGTGTGGCTGATCGTCCTCTCAGACCAGCTACTCGTCGATGCCTTGGTAGGCCGTTACCCCACCAACTAGCTGATAAGCCGCGAGCCCATCCCACAGCACAAAGGCATTTCCTCGGAGAGCCATGTGGTTCTTCGAGGGTATCCGGTATTAATCCAGGTTTCCCTGGGCTATCCCGGTCTGTGGGGCAGGTTGCTCACGTGTTACTCACCCGTTCGCCGCTCCGTCATATCGGTGGGTTACCCCTCCGATGTGCGTCGCTCGACTTGCATGCATTAGGCACGCCGCCAGCGTTCGTCCTGAGCCAGGATCAAACTCTCCAACGTACATTTCAAGGCACGGTCCCCCGAGGGGTCCCGGCCGATCATGTCAGTTTGAGTTTGCAATTGGGTCCAGGGCCCGTGAGGGGCCCTAGAGCTTGATTGCTGTATACAGAATGCTCACTCACCCCATTGGCGATGTCCTTGCGGACAGGGCCGGGAAATGGGTGTGCATGCTGGCTTTTGGCACATTGTTCAGTTGTCAAGGAGCCCAAAGCTCCCACTCCTGATGTCAGGCGGACCGACCGTGACATCGAGATGTCACCGTGGCCCCGATACAAAGTGAATCCGAGGCGACGCGAAAGAGGCGCCGTCCCGGTTCTCTAGTGGGTGGCCGGGGATGTGTTCCCCAGCCGGGTCTCGAATAGTAACGACACCCCGCAGTTAGTCAAGTCAACCGACGAGTCTCACGAACCGCCGTTTTCCCACCTGCAGGACCCGGCCCACCAGATCGACTCTGGGAACCTCCTGGGCCCCCAGGGCCTCCCCGTCGACCTTCACCGCCCCCTGGGTCAACAACCTCCTCGCCTCCGAGCCGGAGAGGCCGAAAGCGTCTCGGATGAGACCGGGGACCGTGACTGGGTCTTCCTCCGGTAATGGAAACGCCTCGATGTCGTCGGGTATTCCTCTCAGCTTGAACACCTGGTCGAATGCCTGCTCGGCTGCATTCGCCTCCGCGTCGCCCCAGTACAGGGCGGTCACGGCACGAGCAAGGCGGCGTTTGGTCTCACCCGGGTGGAGATCGCCGGAGGCGAGGCCTGCCTCGATGCGGGCCACCTCTTCGGGCTCGAGGTCTGCCGCAAGACGCAACCATTGCGGCATGGCATCGTCGGGGATGCTCATCGTCTTGCCGAACATCTCGTCCGGGGCCTCGTCGACGCCGATGTAATTGCCCAGTGATTGGCCCATCCTGCGGGTGCCATCGACACCGACCAGGATCGGCATCGTCAGGGCAACCTGAGGCTGCATGCCGTAGCGCTCCTGGACGACACGGCCCATCATGAGGTTCCACAATTGGTCGCTCCCCCCGAGCTCGATGTCGGCGCTCACCGCCACCGAGTCGTAGCCCTGGAGAAGCGGGTAGAGAAACTCCATGATCGAGATCGGCGTCCCCTCTCGGTACCGATTGGCGAAGTCCGAGCGTTCCAACATCTGAGCCACGGTGGCCGCCGAGGTCAGCTCGAGGATCCCGGCCATGTCGAGTGACGCCAACCACTCCGAATTCCGTCTTATCTCCAGGTTCTCGGGGAGGAGGACCTTGCGAAACTGCCCCAGCACGTTTTCGGCGTACCCATTCACCTCATCGGCGGTCAGACGTTTTCGGGTCTCGGCCCGTTCCGACGGATCACCGACCCGGGCGGTGAAATCCCCCACGATCAGCACCGCGATGTGACCTAGCTCCTGGAAGTGCCGCAGCTTGCGGAGTACCACCGCCCAACCCAGCGTGACCGAGGGTGCGGTGGGGTCGAGACCGAGCTTGACCCTCAGCGGGCGACCCTCCTCCAGCTTGGCCTCGAGGTCGTCGTGTGGCACCACCCGGTCGGCATGACGGAGCAAGAGACGGAGTTGTTCGTCCGTGCTCATCGCCGAGGGGAGGGTAAACGGTCTACTCCCGAGGCCATCGCCACGAACCGCCACGGCCGCTCCTTCGCATGGCTTATCCCGACCCGCGGCGTGGCCATCACCAGATCCGGTGCCGGTCCGGGCTGGAGGTGGAGTGGCGAAGAGTCGTCGAGCAGGTAGCTCCCGTTGTGCGATTGGTCGATGCCGAGCGCTTGGGCCAGCTTTCCGGGCCCGTTGGCCAAATGGTCCTCACGCCCGCGTCTCAGCCGCGCCGTGTCGAGACCTTCGACGACCTCACCACCGCGGAACAAGATCCCCCAGCCGACGCCCTCAGGCCCGGCAGCGACGTTGGCGCACCAGTGGATCCCGTAGGAGCGGTACACGTACAGGGTCCCGGGTCGCTCGAACATCGAGCCGTTGCGGCGGGTCCGGCCCCGATATGCGTGCGAGGCCGGGTCATCGGAGCCCTTGTAAGCCTCGACCTCGGTGATCCTCACCTTGACGGTGGTGCCCCCCAACTCCGAGACCAGACTCGACCCGAGGAGCAAGGGCGCGACCTGCTCCGGGCTGCCGGAGAGCGACGAGATCAGGTCCACCTCACATCCCTCGCAATCTGGCCCCCAGCGTCTCCGCTGCAGCGATCATCGCCTGCCGAACCGGTTGGACCTCCTCGTTGCTCAGAGTGTGGTCGTCGGATCGAAGCCGGTAGGTGATCGCTATGGCCTGGCTCCCTTCGGCGACACCTGGGCCACGGAACACGTCGAAGACTCGAGCCGACTCGACCAGGCCCTCCCCGGCCCCCACCGTCGCCTGAATCAGATCGCCGGCCACGAGATCAGAGGGGACGAGGAAGGACAGATCGAAGTCGACGTGAGGGAACATCGACGGTGAGATGGCCTGAACCGGCTCGACCGGAGTGAGGAGAGGGGCCAGATCCATCTCGGCGACAGCCACCCGCGCCTGGAGACCAAGGACCCGGGCGGCGCGAGGGCTGAGCTCCCCGACGTGCCCGATCGGCACTCCCCCTAGCGCCACCGCCGCGGCGCGGCCCGAGTGGTAGCCGGGCACGTCGGCAGGAGTGATCGCGTGCTCGCTGTGGCCGAGAACCCCGAGGACATGACGGGCAAGGGCGAGCGAGACGCCGGCATCGGCCGGATGCGGCTCGGCGCCCAGGATCGCGGGGCCGACCGACCCGATCATGACCCAGGCAAGACGATCGACCTGCTCGGGAAGGCGGTCCTCCCGCCCCGGACGGGCGGCGAAGACCCGGGCCGTCTCGAACAATGCCACCGATTGGGCGCCGTGTGAGATGTTGAATCTCAACGCAGCCAGCAGCCCGGGGAGAAGGGACGGGCGCAGGGTTGCCTCCTCCTCGCGCAGTGGGTTGACCACACGGAGCAGCGATTCGCCCCCGCCGGGCCTCAAGACAGCGAGATCGTCGACATTGACAAAGGGAAGCGTCACCGCCTGACTCAGTCCGGCACCGGCCAGGGCCTGGTGGAGAATGCGCAGACGGGTCTGCGACCGGGTGAGCCCTCCTGCTGGCCCGGTGGGGACCGTGGCATCGAAGCGCTCGTATCCATGGATCCGGGCCACCTCTTCGACGAGATCGGCCGGACGGGTCACGTCGGGGCGGAAGGTGGGCACGGTCACCGACAACGTCTCCTCGCCCACCACCGTCATCCCCAATCTGGTGAGGATCCCGCTCACCTCCTCGGTGGCGAATCCCGGCCCGAGCAGACGCTCCACGTCGACCGGCGCCAGACTCACCGTCACCGGCACGACCGGGGTGCCGATCTCGTCGATCACCCCTTCGGGCACGTCTCCCCCGGCCAGCTCGACGACCATGGCCGCCGCCCTGGCGTTGGCAACGTCGGTGAGGTTGGGGTCGACCCCGCGCTCGAATCGTGTCGACGCCTCGGAGCGAAGCCCGTGACGCCGTGACATGTACATGATCGTCGGCGGATCCCACGAAGCAGCCTCCATCAGGACGTTGACCGTGTCCGCCGAGACTTCGGAGCGCTCCCCACCCATCGTCCCGGACATCGAGGTAGGGCCGGCGCCGTCGTAGATGATCAGATCCTCCTCGCTCAGCTCGCGCTCCTCCCCGTCCAGGGTGACCAATGACTCGCCGGGCTCGGCTCGTCTCACAATGAGACGAGCATCGACGATCGAGTCGGCGTCGAAGGCATGGAGGGGATGGCCCAGCTCGAGCATGACGTAGTTGGTCACGTCGACAATGTTGGAGATGGCCCGGATCCCAGCCTTCTGGAGCCGATGTCGCACCCAAAGGGGTGATCTTCCCACCTTCACTCCCCGGATCTCCCGGGCGGTGAAGCGACGACAGCCGACCGGGTCGCCAATCTCCACCTTGATCGACTCCGCGCCGGGCACGGTGCGCAATGAGCGGGGCGGGACGCGGTACTCGATTCCGTAGCGGGCCGCCAGGTCGCGGGCCAGGCCGACCAGGGACATCGCGTCGGGGCGGTTGGGGGTGATGGCCAGATCGAAGACCACGTCGGGCAGCTCGAGCAGCTCGGTGAAGTTGGTGCCAACCTCGGGCTCCCCATCGAGCACCAGAATCCCGGTGTGATCGTCACCGAGGCCCAGCTCCTTCTCAGAGCAGATCATCCCGTTCGAATCGACGCCCCTGATCGTCCTGCGCCCGATCTCGAAGCCACCGGGGAGGACGGCACCGGGGCGGGCGACAGCCACGAGGGCCCCTTCGCCGAAATTCCAGGCGCCGCAGATGATCTGCTCGGGCCCCGATCCGACATCCACCTGGCAGACGCGGACCTTGTCGGCATCCGGATGCGCTTCTATTTGCTCGACCCGTCCCACAACCACCTCGGACCAGCCCGGCTCGAGAACCTCATATCCCTCGACCTCATGGCCGAGCATGTCGATCACCAGAGCCAACTCGGCCGGGTCGGTGACCGGCAGGTCGATGTATTCCTGCAGCCAGCGCAGAGGGAGCTTCATCAGAGCTGCCTCAGGAACCGGAGGTCGTTGTCGACGAGGTGCCGGATGTCGTTGATCCCGTGACGCACCATCGCCATGCGCTCCACGCCCATGCCGAAGGCGAATCCGGATAGCGCCTCCGGATCGTATCCCACGGCCTCGAGCACGTTCGGGTCCACCATCCCGCACCCGAGCATCTCCAGCCAACCGGCGCCGCCACACACCCGGCAGCCGGCCACACCACCGTCACAGTTGAAACAGGAGACGTCCAACTCGGCGCTCGGCTCGGTGAAGGGGAAGAAATGCGGTCGCAACCGCACCTCGGTGCGGGGCCCGAAGAAGGCACGGGAGAAGTGGGCCAGCGTCCCTTTGAGGTCGGAGAACCTGATCGCCTCGTCCACGGCCAGCCCTTCGATCTGGTGAAACACGGGTAGATGGGTGGCGTCGGTGGTCTCCTGTCGATATACCTTGCCCGGCACCACCACGTAGACCGGTGGCTGGTGCTGCTCCATCCAGCGGACCTGCACCGGTGAGGTCTGGGTGCGCAGTAGCAGCTCATCACCGGGATCGCCGTAGTTGAGGTACATCGTGTCCGACTCCAGCCTGCTGGGATGAGTGGGCGGAGTGTTGAGGGCGTCGAAGTTGTACCAGCCGAGCTCGGCTTCGGGGCCGTCGGCAACCAGGTATCCGAGGCCGACGAAGATGTCCACTATCTCGTCGATGGTCTGTTGGATGAGATGCAGGGAGCCTCTGGGGAAGACGTACGACTCCAGAGTGACGTCGATCCTCTCTTCGCCGAGCCGGCGTGCCTCATCCTCGATCTCGAGAGTGGAACGTCGGGCGGCGAGCATGGTCTGGATCTCCTCGGTCACCTCGCTCAGCCTGGCTCCGACCCGTGGCCGCTCCGAACTGTCCAGGCTCCCCATAGACCTGCGCACTTCACCGATCCTCGAGGACTTCCCCAAGAGGCTGCTCTCGACGCGGTCGAGAACCTCGAGCGAGTCGGCACCATCGATCGCCTGCGGCGCCGCAGCCAGCACATCGTCGAGCACCGTTCCGGGGTTCATGTCGGCGGCAGGTTAGAGGGGTCGCTGCCGCTGCCTGTACTTGTTGCCTGGTACTTGTAGAGCTCGTATATCACGATCGCCGCGGCCACAGCTGCGTTGAGACTCTCGGTACCGCCCGGCATGGGGATGCTCACCTTCCGGGCCGCCTGCTCGACGACATCGGGGGGGAGCCCCGGCGACTCTTCGCCCACCAGCACCGCATACCGTCCCGAACCGAGCCGATCGGGAGCCTCCCCGCCGGCGACCACGGTGGCGACGGTGACGAGACCGGCTTCGCCCAGCTCCTCCACCGAGGCGACCGGACTGATGCCGACCCTAAAGTGGCCCCCGGCACCGGCGCGCAGCACCTTTGGCGACCAAGGGTCGGCGGTGCCGTCAGTGTGCCCGAAGTCCCAGCCGAAGGCGGCGGCGATGCGGATCAGAGTCCCCACGTTGCCCGGATCACCCAGACCCCAGGCCACTGTCAGATTGCGGCCCTCGTCACGAGAGGGCGCCGGGATCTCGATGACGGCAACGGGGCCGCGCGGGGTCTCGGTGCCGGCCAGCCGTCTCAGGGCGGTCTCGTCGACCACGATCAGCTCGACTCCATGCTCCTCGGCCATTGCGACCGAGACGTGATCGTCGGGAAGGGCGAAGACCGTGTCGGGTGTCAGCCCTGCGGTGAGAGCCTCGTGGAGGAGTTTCGGGCCCTCGATGAGGGTCGTCCCCGCGTCACGGCGCTCTCGGGAGTGATGGAGCCGGGCAGCGGACACCACGCGCTGGTTGCGGGGGCCCCGCGGCCGGACCGGGTCCATTTGGCTGAGGAGCCTGGTCAGGTCTTGCGCGAGGCCTCGACCAGCTGGGCGAACGCTCCGGGGTCGTTTACCGCCATCTCGGCCAGCATCTTGCGGTCGACCTCGATCTCGGCGGCTTTGAGCCCGGCGATCAGCTGGGAATAGGTGGTCCCGTTTTGACGAGCGGCGGCATTGATCCGGGCGATCCAGAGACGCCGGAACTCGCCCTTGCGTGCGCGCCGGTCCCGATAGGCATCCTGCATCGCATGCATGACCTGCTCGTTGGCCGTCTTGTAGCGGCGGCTGCGGGCACCCTTGTAGCCCTTGGCGCGATCGAGGACCTTCTTGTGCGATTTCTTGGCGTGGACAGCCCTTTTCACACGTGCCATTTCAAACCTCCTGCGTCCTCAACGACCGAGCAGCTTCTTTGCGACCTTGGCGTCGCCGGGAGCCAGCTCGACCTCACCGGTCCTGCGCCGGTAGGTGTTCTTCCCCTTGGCCAGGCGATAGTGCCCGCGACCGGACTGACGTCTCATGTATTTGCCCGATCCGGTGACCTTGATCCGCTTCTTGGCCCCGCTGTGGGTCTTCATCTTGGGCACGGCTACCTCCTGTTGGTGCTACTGCTCGTCCTCGGTGGGCTCGACGGCCGTCCTCGCCCGGCGTGACGGCGCCAGGACCATGGTCATGCTTCTTCCTTCGAGCTTCGGGCTCTGCTCGGAGACGGCAACATCCGACAACTCCTCGGCGAGCTTGTCGAGCAGCTCCTTCCCGAACGCGGGACGCTCCTGCTCACGCCCCCGGAAGCGGATGGTCACCTTGACCTTGTCCCCTTCCTCGAGGAACTCCTGGGCCTTGCGACGGGTGATGTCGAAGTCGTGATCTCCGATCCGCACCTTCATGCGGAGCTCTTTGATGGTGGTGCGGGTCTGCTTCTTTCGAGCCTCACGTGCTTTCACCGACTGCTCGTACTTGTATTTGCCGTAATCCATCAGTCGGCACACCGGCGGCTTGGCGTTGGGTGCCACCTCGACGAGATCCAGATCGAGTTGCTCGGCGAGCCACATCGCCTCGTTCAACTTCTTCACCCCGATCTGTGCGCCATCTGGTGCGATGACCAGGACTTCCTTGGCTCGGATCGCGCCGTTCACACGGAGCTCGTTGATGCTCTTACCTCCTGCTTGGTCGACCATTTCCGGAAAAGAAAAAGGCAACAGGCGGAGCGCCTGCTGCCATAAACGCCGACCCGGCCCCCGTGGGACCTGACCGGTGATCGGACCGCGGCTCGCCTCGTGTGGCGGCCGGGTGGGGAAGCAGCGCCTCCGCTCTTGCCGTCGTTTGTGCCCTGCAGGATACCAGCGAGGCCCCGGCAAGCGGTAGTCGTCTCTCAGCCGGCACGTAGCCCCCTCAGGGCGACAGCGGTGGAAACTGCGGCCTCAGCAGCCTCGAAGCCCTTGTTGGCGGGTCCGGCCCCGGCACGCTCCACTGCGTGAGCGAACTCGTTGACGGCCAGGATCGCGTTGGCAACGGGTATGCCACTGTCCAAAGCGACCCTGGCGATGCCGGCGGTCGATTCCCGGACCACGATCTCATAGTGGTCGGTGTCTCCGCGGACGATGGTGCCGATCGCCACGATCGCATCGCACCCGGCATCGATGAGGGCCCGGCTGGCGAGGGGCAATTCCAGTGCTCCGGGGACACGGAGCACGGTCACCGCTGCTCCCAACTCCTCGAGCCGGGCCACGGCGGCGTCGAGGAGGCGATCGGTGATCGACCGGTTCCAGGTGGCGACTGCAACGCCGATCTGGAGCCCGGAGCCTTCGAGCTCGCCTTCGAAAGTCCGGATCATGCCCCTTGGCCCAGATCCATCTGGTGCCCGAGACGGGTTGCCTTTGCCAGGAGATAGCCCCGGTTCTCTTCGTTGGCGTCGATGAACAGCGGCACCTGCTCGAGTATGGACAACCCGTAGCCTTCGATGCCGGCTCGCTTGGTCGGGTTGTTGGTCATTATCCGCATCGAGCGCACGCCGAGGTCGTAGAGGATCTGCGCCCCGACGCCGTAGTCACGGGCGTCGACGGGCAAACCGAGATTGACATTGGCGTCGACGGTGTCGAAGCCCTCGTCCTGCAGCTTGTATGCCGCCAGCTTGTGGAGCAGCCCGATCCCCCTGCCTTCGTGCCCCCGGATGTAGAGGACCACGCCCCGGCCCTCCTCGGCCACCCGGGCCATCGCCTGGTCGAGCTGGTCGCCGCAGTCACAACGCAGGCTGCCGAACACATCGCCGGTGAGACACTCGGAATGGACCCTGGTCAACACCGACTCCCCGTCGCCCATCTCCCCGATGACCAGGGCGATGTGCTGGCGGTCGTCGACCAGGGAGCGGTAACCCACTGCGGTGAACGTTCCGTGCTCGGTGGGGATTCTGGCCTCGACCACCCGTTCGACCAGCTTCTCCTCGCGACGGCGATAGGCGATCAGGTCGGCGATCGTCCCGATGAGCAGGTCGTGCTCCCTGGCGAACTCGATGAGCTCGGGCACTCTGGCCACCGATCCGTCGTCGTTCATCACCTCGGCGAGGACCCCCGCTGGGAAGCGCCCGGCGATGCGGGCCAGATCCACCGCGGCCTCGGTGTGCCCGGCGCGTTTCAGCACTCCCCCCGGTTCGTAGCGGAGGGGGTACATGTGTCCGGGCCGGGCCAGGTCATGGGGTTTGGTGGCGGGATCGAGGACCGCGCGGATCGTCTTCCACCGGTCCGAGGCCGAGATGCCGGTGGTGGTCCCATCGCGCACGTCTATGGATACGGTGAAGGCAGTGCGTCTGACGTCGGTGTTCCGGGCAACCATCATCGGGAGGTCCAACTCGTCCAGACGCTCCCCGATCACGGGGAGGCAGATGATGCCGCTGGTGTGGCGAAGCATGAATCCGACCTGTTGCGGAGACGCCGCATCGGCGGCGACGATCAGATCGCCCTCGTTCTCGCGATCCTCGTCGTCGACCATGATCACCATCTCTCCGCGGCCGACCGCGGCGATGATCTCTTCAATGGCTGCGAAGCTCATCGGTCTGCCTTCAGCAGGCTCTCGACGTATTTGGCCAACACGTCTACCTCAAGGTTGACCTTCTCCCCCACCGATCGCAAGCCCAGCGTCGTCATTTCCAGGGAATGCGGTATCAATGCGATCTCCACCTCGACGCCGTCCAACGCGGCGATGGTCAGACTCACACCGTCGACGGTGATGGAGCCCTTCTCCACCATATAGCGGGTCAACCGCTCCGGGACCCGGAGCCGCATTCGCTTCCCGTCCCCCTCGGACTCGATGCCCAGAATCTCGCCGACACCGTCGACATGGCCCTGGACGATGTGACCCCCGAATCGGCCGTCTGCCCGCATCGGCAACTCGAGATTGACCGCATGACCGGCATCCAGGGAGTCGAGCGTCGACCGGTCCAGGGTCTCCTTGACCACCTCGACAGTTGCTCGCCCCGGGGCGGCCTCGACCGCGGTGAGACACACGCCGTTGACCGAGATCGAGCCTCCGAGCCCGATATCGGGAAGCGGCCCGGTGTCGAGGACCAATGTCATCCCGTCGTCGCGCCTCTCCGCTTGCGTCACGGTTCCCCGGTGCTCGACGATTCCGGTGAACATCTATTCGAACTCGATTCTGACGTCAGACCCGATCATGCGCACATCCCGGATAGTCACGGGTCTCGATTCTGCCATGGTGGCGAAGTCCCCTCCCAAAGGGGAGACGCCTTGTCCTCCCCCGACGCGGGCCCCGACATAGATCACACCCCGGGTAACGATCCCGGAGCGCCACCAGGCGCCGGCCAGTGCCGGGCCTCCCTCGAGCAGGACGTCGAGCAGCCCTCGCTCGGCGAGACCGCGGGCAGTGGCTTCCGGGTCGGGCCAATCGTCGCGCCCTTCGACCACGACGACCTCACCCGAGGGCACGCCCAGCGGTCGGGTGCTGATCACCAAAGGGGACCTCTGCCAGATCCGGCTCTCGACCGGAAGTGTCTGACGGCCGGTCACGATCACCGGGACCGGCTGATGCGCACCCTCGTCGTGACGGGCGGTGAGGAGGGGATCGTCTTTGCGCAGTGTCCCCGCCCCGATCACGACCGCGTCCATCGCCGAGCGGAGTTGGTGGGTGTCCCTTCTCGCCTCGGCGGAGGTGATCCACTGCGAAGAGTCGTCGAGCGCCGCCACCGCGCCGTCGACGGTCATGGCCATTTTCAGGGTGACCAGAGGGAGACCGGTGCGTCGGTGACGGAAGTACGCCGCGTCCACAGCCTCAGCCTCGTCGGCCAGGACCCCCGTCTCCACAGCGATCCCGGCCCTCGTGAGCTGGGTTACACCCGATCCCGAGACCCGTGGGTCCGGGTCGATCGCCCCGATCACGACGCGGGACACACCGGATTCGACCACCGCCTTGGTGCAGGGAGGGGTTTTCCCCTGGTGGCTACAGGGCTCGAGTGTCACATAGAGTGTCGAGCCCGAGGCCGTCTCCCCGGCCTGGGCGAGGGCGTTGACCTCGGCGTGGGTGAGACCGAAACCCTCGTGTGCGCCTTCACCGATCACCTCGCCCGAAGGGTCGACGACCACGGCTCCCACACGTGGGTTGGGATGAGTCCGGTGCCATGCGGCCAGCTCGATGGCTCGCCGCATGTGACGGGTGTCTCTCGATTGGCGATCCGCCACTACGTCGAGCGTCGATCGATGCGGTAGGTGGAGCCCTGCTGCTTCTTTGCGAATTCCTTCATCTCAACCGCTATCGCCGACGCTTCCCACTGTGTGGATATCTCGCGCACGTCGGTGGACGCTACACCCAGCGACAGGGACACCACCGGGAAGGCAAACCTCTCGCCGCGCCGGTCGATGACCTCGATGTACCCGCGCAGGGCGTCAGCGGTGTCGTAGAGGTCGAGGATGCCATCGTCGAAACGCTCGATGACCTCCTTGCAGAACGGCTCGGACACCTCGGGTGGAATGATGGCGACGAAGTCGTCTCCCCCTATGTGGCCGACGAAAGCCTCGGGGATTCCCAGACTGTCTGCGGCATCGTTGAAGCACTTGGCGCAGAAGCGAATCACCTCGTCGCCGCGCATGAAACCGTAGTGGTCGTTGAATGCCTTGAAGTTGTCCAGGTCCCCGTGAACGAGGGCGAAGTCGCGACCCGATGTGATCCGCTCCTCGACCTCGCCGGTGATCTTGAAGTTGCCGGGCAGACCGGTGAGAGGTGAGAGGTCCCGGGCCGCCTGGGTCCGTCGCACCACCGCCCGAACTCTGGCCACCAACTCGTTGATGTCGAATGGCTTGGTGATGTAATCATCGGCACCGAGCTCGAGACCACGCACCCGGTCCTCGGGAAGACCGCGGGCGGTGAGAAGGATGATCGGGATGTTGCCGGTGGACGCCTGGCTGCGCAGCCGATGCAATGCGGTCAGACCGTCCATGCGTGGCATCATGATGTCGAGGACGATCACATGCGGGGGGTTGGCCGTCGCCTTCTGCAGGGCGTCCTCGCCGTCGACGGCGGTCTCCACCTCGAAGCCTTCCAGCTCGAAGTTGACCTGGACCACGGTGAGTATGTCCGGATCGTCGTCCGCGATGAGGACTCGTTCACTCATTGCCTTGTATTGCCCTTCTCAGTTCGGCAGCTGCCGTCGACAGGTCCTTCGCCCCGAAGATGGTCGTCCCGGCGACGAACACATTCGCCCCGGCCGATGCGGCCAGGGGTGCGGTCTCGAGCGTGATTCCACCATCGACTTGAATATCGGTAGCCAACCCGTGCTCCTCAACCCATTCTCTGGCCTCTTCGACCTTGCCCAGGACCTCGGGCATGAAGACCTGGCCGCCGAACCCGGGCTCGACCGACATGATCAAGAGCACGTCTGCCAGCTCCATGAACGGCTCCACCGCGGCAAAAGGGGTTCCCGGGTTGCACACCAGCCCGAAGTCGAGCCCGTTCTCCCGTGATTTCTTGGCGGGATCGGTGGGGTCGGGCACCGCTTCGATGTGCATCGTGACCAGATCGGCCCCCGCTTCGGCCAACTCGGTTAGGAAAGCGTCCGGGTTGGTGGTCATCAGGTGACAGTCGAAATAGAGCCGGGTCATGGGCCGGATGCTGCGCACCACCGGGATGCCGAAGGAGATGTTGGGCACGAAGTGACCGTCCATCACGTCGATGTGAAGCCAGTCGGCCTCGGTCTCGATCACCTCGATCTGCCTCTCCAGACAACGGAAGTCGGCAGCTAGCAGCGAAGGGGCGATCTTCGACTTGGCCATGAGGTCGAGTCTAAGTCCGGACGCCGCTGCGCTCAGGCCACAGTGCCACCGTCTTGACGCCGTCCCCGGACCCAGGCCTCCCCGCCCATCGGGCGCTTACCCGGTGGTAGCAGGTCGACCAGCTCCATCCCTCCGTCGGCAAGCCCCACCACCGGGACACCGGCCACCGCCAGCCAGGTGCCTGGCGCCGGCGCGGCCGAATGGGGCCGGGCCCGCAGGATCTGATGCGGCACGTCGTCGATGGAAAGGACTGCACCCGGCTCCGGGGAGAGGGCGCGTACCCGGTCGATCTCGGCCTTCCTGGCTCCTGCCACCCGGATCGACCGCTCCCCTGGCTCGATCTTGGCGGCGTAGACCATCCCCTCCTCGCTCTGGGAAACCGGTTCGAGGTTCCCACTCAGGTATTCGGGGATGACGTCCACGACGAGACGCGCCCCGAGGCCGGCCAGCCTCTCGGTGAGCTCGCCTGCCACCTCCTCATCACCGATGTCGACCGCCTGGGCGGTGAGCACCGGGCCGGTATCGAGCCCTTCGTCCAGTCGGATGATGGTCACCCCGCTCATCGGGTCTCCGGCCATCAGGGCGCGGGCCACCGGGGCCGCCCCACGCCATCGGGGAAGGAGCGAGAAGTGCACATTGAGCATTCCCCGCGCCGGGACCGCCAACGCCTCGGGCGTGATGATGCGGCCGAAGGCAACCACGACGGCCAGGTCGAGCCTGCCGACCGACCCGAGTGCTTCCACGATCTCACTTGAAGACTCCGGCTGTGCCACCTCGATCGCGAGGCGTTCGGCCTCGACCTTGACCGGTGGCGCCGAGAGGGACCGGCCCCGGCCGGAGGCCCGGTCGGGCCTGGTGATCACCAGTGGGATGTCGTGATGCTCGAAAAGGGCCCTGAGCGAGGGCAACGCGGCTCCCGGAGTGCCCAGGAATGCGACACGGGTCATTCGAACGTGGCCAGCCCCAGAGCCTCGTCGCGCAGGTCCCTCAGTGCCCGCTTTCGCTCCGCCTTGTCGAGACGGTCGATGAGCAGGCGCTGGTCGAGATGGTCGATCTCGTGCTGGAGGACACGGCCGAGCAGACCATCTCCGGCATACTCCACCTCGTTACCCTCGAGGTCGAGGGCGCGCACGCGGGCAAACCCGGGACGCTTGATCAGCCACCAGTGGCCGGGGACGGAAAGGCATCCCTCCTCGTACTCCCACTCCCCGCTCACCTCGACGATCGCGGGATTGATCATCACCCTCGCCCCCAGCTCGTCCTGGGCATCGAACACTGCGATCTTCCTCGGGATCCCGATCTGATTCGCGGCCAGCCCCACCCCGGGCGCCTCGTACATCGTCTCGATCATGTCCCGGACCAGAGACCTCACCACGGCGTCGATCTCGACCACCGGCTTGGTCTCGAGACGAAGCACGGGGTCGCCGAATGTGCGGATCGGATGCGTGGCCATGGCAGCAGGAGCTTAAAGCGCCGCTCTACAGATCTATCGGGTCGGCGTCGATGCGGACCGTGGCGCCGGACTCCCGCCATGCCTGGACCATTGAGCGGAGCCGCGGTTTGTACGGCCCCAGCTTGCCTTGAAGGAGCCACCTCCAGCCGGCCGCCACAGACGCCGGCCCGAGAACCGTCGCGTGCTCCAGCCCCCTGAGGTCTTGGTTGAACCGGCCGGGATCGTCCACACCCCTGATCTCGACGGCGAGCATGTCGGTGGCCGGGGGGAGCCCGAGTCGTGCCCGCTCACCGAGGAGACCCTCGAGGTAGGGAACCGGGTCCCCCCTCCGCAGAGCGGTGAGAAGAGAGCTGTCAGGAAGCGATGTCTGGGCCATCATCCGTCTCCCATGACCCGACTCGACCAGGTTGGCCAGGCGGGCGAGGATCCGCAGCGCCTCCTCAGAGGTCCGGTAGTTGTGGCCGAGCATGAGACCATCCACGTCTACCGCGACGGCGAGGGGCACGGCGCGGGCCGAAGGGAGGTCCCGCTCGGTCCCCACCGCGACCGCCCGCTCGGTGGGGTGGACCCCCGCCATGTCCCCTCCCAGCTTCCGGTTGATCTCGGTGGCGATGCGCTCGGGCTCCGACCCCATCTCCTCGAAGCCGGTCCCACCACAACCGGCACATGCCCCGGCATCACGACCGCAGCGTGGGCAGGCCGGCTGCCTACCCAGGCGCGACCCGCATTCGGGGCAGGCCCTCACCCGGCGACAGGAGACACAGCGCATTGACGCGTCCGAGGCGCGACGATGGGTGAAGACGAAACATCCCCGATGGTCGGCGATCGTCGCCCTGATTGCGGCCACCGTCCGCTCGGCAAGGAGGCCCGAGCCGGGCGGGTCCTCGCGTCGATCGACCACCTCGACCAACGGCCAGGCCCGGGCTCCGGCACGGACGATCTCCGGACCCGAAGCGAGCACCTCGACGGTCGGGGTCGGCCCGATGAACACGAGGGAGAATCCTTCGATTCTCGAACGCGTCGTCACGATCTCGCGTACGTGGACGGTTGGCGTCTGCCGATCTTTCATCGCCCGGCGCCCCTCCTCGAGCACTATGACCAGGCCCAGGTCGGCGATCTGCCACATCGCCGCCCTCGGGGTGCCCACGACGAGACGACCCGGAAGTTGTGCCTCGACCCACGCCCCGGTGAGCTCCCGGGCCACCTCGCCGGCGACGATCACGGTGTCTATGCCTCTCTTCCGTGCCTCCCCTCCCACCGTGTTGGCCTCGGTCTCGGTGGCGGTCACCACCAGCACCGATGAGCCGCCGTCGAGGACGGGTAGCACCGCGTCGAGCCAGTCCATGGCCTGCCATCGCCCGACCATGGCTGTGGTGGGCCGGCGAAGGCCGCTCGCTATCTCCCGGGTGATCCCGAGCAGGGGGTGCCGACCCCCGTTGTGGCGAGCCTGCGGGCTGGGCGGAGTGTCACCAGGAGGAGAAGGAAGGTTTGGCGGCGCCGAGCGGTCGAGGAGAACCGAGAGCGGGGCGACATAGTGGCCCGCGGCCCAAGTGATCGTCTTGAGCAGAGCGGTGTCGAACACAGGCACTTGACTCGACAGGGCTGCAATGTCCTTCAGCGTCCCCTCATGCTCCTCGTCGAGTTCGACCACGAAACCACGGGTTTTCCGGCCGGAGAGAGGAACCCGCACGATCGAGCCGACCCGCACCGAGCCCTGAAGCTGCTCGGGGATGGTGTACCAAAACCCGTTGTCGACCGCGAATGTCGGGACGTCGGGGACGACGCGAGCCGTGGGTCGACTCAGAGAGCGGCCGCCCCTTTGATCGCGTCGACCATGTCGAGATGCTCCCAGGCGAACCCAGGACGACCGAAGTGCCCGTAGGCGGCGGTGCCGGCGAACACCGGAGACCTCAAGGCCAACCGGGTGATGATCGATGCCGGTCGGAAGTCGAAGACTTCTCGAACCACGTTCTCGATGTTCTCGGGAGCGATTTGCTCGGTGCCGAAGGTCTCGACATGAATCGAAAAGGGCTCGGCATGACCTATGGCGTAGGCCAGCTGTATCTCCAGCTTCCGGGCCAGGCCGGCGGCCACCAGGTTCTTCGCCGCCCATCGGGCCGCGTAGGCGGCGGACCGGTCGACCTTGGTCGGGTCCTTCCCGGAGAACGCCCCACCACCATGCCTGGCATATCCGCCGTAGGTGTCGACGATGATCTTGCGGCCGGTCAACCCGGTGTCCGCAACCGGCCCCCCGACCTCGAACCGCCCTGAGGGGTTGAAAATGAACTCGACCCCCGGGTCGAGCATGTCCTCTGGGATCACGGCTGCCACCACCGCGTCGAAGACCTCTTGTCGCATCTCGGCCTGGTCCTTGTCACGGGCATGATGAGCCGAGATGAGGACCTTCGCCACGGCCACCGGCCGGTCACCCTCGTAGCGAACCATCACCTGGGTCTTGCCATCTGGTCTGAGATAGTCGAGCTTTCCGGTCTTGCGCACCTCGGACAGCCGCTCCGCCATCCGGTGGGCCAGCTGGATGGGCAGGGGCATGAGCTCGCTGGTCTCGTCGACGGCAAAGCCGAACATGAGGCCCTGGTCTCCGGCCCCGAGCTCGCGGTCGACGCCTTGGGCGATGTCGGGGCTCTGCAACTGGACCCGGTCCTGGATCTCGAGGTCCCCGGCGGCGAACCCGGGATCGAACCCGTCGTATCCGATCCGCGTCAACGCGTCGTTCACGATGGACTCCACGTCCGGCTTGGCTCCCTCGGAGATCTCACCGCCGACCAGTGCCAAGCGAGTGGTGACGAACACCTCGCAGGCGACACGTGCCATCTCGTCCTTGGCCAGGGCAGCGTCGAGGACCGAGTCCGAGATCGCATCGGCCACCTTGTCGGGATGACCCTCGGTCACCGACTCCGAAGTGAAGTACCAGCTCCTCATGGCGGGCGAGGTTAACCCCGTGCGGCGACGGCGGCGCCGATCCGATCCAACAGTCGTTCGGCCACCTCGCTCTTGGCGAGGAGGGGAAGCTCCTCGGTGGACCCGTCCGGATCGATGAAGACGACCCGGTTGGTCTCGGTCCCGAAACCCGAGCCGGGCTCGGTCACATCGTTGTAGACGAGGAGATCGACCTTCTTTCGCCTTGCCTTGTCCACCGCCCGCTCGATGCCCCCGGTCTCGGCGGCAAAGCCAACTGTGAAGGGCCGGTCGGACCGGGCCACGACGGAGGCGAGGACATCCGGCGTCTCAGCCAGCTCGATCGAGGAGAGCCCGTCGGCGCGGGGGATCTTCGAGCTCGCCGCGGTCACCGGCCTGAAATCGGCTACTGCAGCCGCCATGATCGCTATGTCGGCGTCGGCACCGGACACGGCGCCGAGCATCTCCTCCGCAGTCTCGACCCGGACCACTTTCGCCGCGGGGTGGATATCGAGGTCGGCGGTGGTGACCAAGGTCACGTCGTAGCCTCGCCTGACGGCGGCATCGGCGATGGCATGGCCCATCCTCCCCGAAGATCGATTGCCCAGGAAGCGCACCGGGTCGACCGGTTCCCGGGTCCCTCCCGCGGTGACGAGAAGGGCTTTCCCGCGGCCTTCCCCGCCCAGGATGTCATTGGCTGCCGCCACGATGTCCTCTGGCTCGGCGACGCGACCCATGCCGCTGTCCCCGCCGGCCAAGGCGCCGCTCTCCGGCCCCACTGTGTGATAGCCGAAGCCACTCAGCGTCTCCAGGTTGCGCGCCGTAGCCGGGTGCTCCCACATCTCGGTGTGCATCGCCGGGGCGAGCAGCACCGGTGCGATGGTTGCGATCACCGTGGAGCTGACCAGGTCCTCGGAGATGCCGTTGGCGATGCGACCCAGCGTGGCTGCAGTGGCTGGGGCGACGATGACGAGATCGGCCCAGCGGGCCAACTCCGTGTGGGGTGAGACGAGATTCCCGGCGAAGAGCGAGGTGAAGGGGTGCTCACCGGTGATGGCGGCGAATGTCTGCGCCCCGATGAACTCGAGCGCCGACTCGGTCATCTCGACCCTGACTGTCGCGCCGGACTCGACCAGGCGACGGGCCAGATGCGCCGACTTGTAGGCGGCCACGCCGCCCGTGACGCAGAGGAGGACGCGCCGGCCCTGCAGCATCACTCCTCGCTGGTGTCGACCGAGACCTTGCCTTCGGCGATCTCTTCCATGGCGATCGTCAGTGGCTTTCGCGACAACGAATGGACCTGGGGAGGCACGAACTCGCCGAACCCGACCCCGAGTTGGTGGAAGTAACCGTTGATCTGGCGGGCCCGGCGGGCTGCGACGACAACGGTCGCAAATCGGTTGCCGATCTGGTCGATGACCTGTTCGATCTTCATGTGATCCTCATGGAAGGGGTGGTGGGACAGGGACAGCGTACCCGATCAGCCGGCTGTAATCAGCCCCACCATGTCGGAGATGGCCTGATCCAGGTTCTCGTTGACCACCACATGATCGAACAGCTCCGGGGCCTCGGCGATCTCGGACTCGGCTATCTGGAGCCTGTCTTCGATGTCCTCCTCCGATGTGTCGCCCCGCCGTCTCAGCCTGACCTCGAGCTCATCGAGAGACGGGGGGGCGATGAAGAACATCACCGCATCCGGTTTGTGCTCCCTGACTTGGCGTGCTCCCTGGATCTCGATCTCGAGCAGGATGTCCCGGCCGGCGGCGAGCGCCTCGTCGATCGGGGCCGCCGGCGTGCCGTAGAAGCGGTTGTTGTAGATCGCCCATTCGAGGAGCTCGTCGTTGTCGATCATCTTCTCGAAGTCACGACGCGAGATGAAGTTGTAATGCTCCCCGTGCCTCTCTCCCGGTCGGGGCAGGCGCGTGGTCACCGACACCGAGAACTCGACATCGAGCCGATCGAGCAGCTCGTTGACGATGGTCGACTTTCCCGAGCCCGACGGCCCCGAGACCACCAGAAGACGTCCCGCCACTTCAGGAGAACTCGGCTAGGAGCGCCTCTTTCTGCTTGTCGCCCAAACCCCTGATCCGGCGGTTTTCCGCGATGCCGAGCGACTCCATCAAACGCTTCGCCTTGATCTTCCCCGTGCCCGGCATCGACGCGATCACGCGCTCCACCTTTATCCCGGCCAGGATGTCGTCGTTGCCGGCACGCTCGATCAATTCGGAGAGACGAAGCGACCCTGTCTTGAGCAGCTCCTTGACCTCGGCACGCACTCTTCTCGCCTCGGCTGCCTTGGCCAATGCCGCTGCTCTCTGTTCATCGGTCAATTGGGGTGGTTGCGCCATGTCCTCATCTCGGTCGACAACCCGACCATAGCCACAAAAAGGCGACCTAAGCGGTCGAAAGCGCCGACGCGATCTCCTCGACGATCGAGATCGCCGACGCCACCGGATCCGGTGCCGTTGTGATCGGGCGGCCGACGACGATGAGGTCTGCCCCTGCCGTGATCGCAGCGCCGGGAGTCGCCACCCTCCTCTGATCCGAGCTCTCCGCTCCGGCAGGGCGGATCCCGGGGGTGACCACGGTCAGATCCAGGCCCAGCTCTCTCACCCTCCGGGCCTCGCTAACGGCACAGACCACTCCCTCTGCGCCGGACCTGGCCCCGATCTGCGCCATCGCGGCGACATGGTCGCCCAGGGGGCGGTCCACCCCGACGGCGTTGAGGCCATTGTCGTCGAGAGAGGTGAGAACCGTCACGGCCAGGGCGCCGGCCCTGCCCTGCGAGCTCTCGGTCAAAGCCTCCGCAGCGACCCGCACCATCTCCTCTCCTCCTGAGGCGTGGACCGTCACCCAACGAGCCCCGAGAGCACCCAACCTCCGCGCCGCTCGGGCCACGGTGTTGGGAATGTCGTGGAGTTTGGCGTCGACGAAGACCGGTGAGCCGAGCTCGACCAGCCGGGCGACGACGGACGGTCCCTCGCCCATGAGCAGCTCGAGCCCCACCTTGAATCCGCCCACATGAGGCCGGAGCCGGGTGGCCAGCTCCACGGCCTCGACCTCGGTGCGGACATCCAGGGCGACGATCAAAGGCGTCACCACGGCACCACCCCTGCGACCATAGCCGGCACCGTCTCCCCTCGGCGCTCGAGCTCGCGCGCCAGTTCTCGGGCGATTCGCTTGCCCGCCCGCGGCTCGGCCAAATGAACGGTGCCCAATGCCACCGCCGATGCGCCGGCCAGGAGATACTCGATCACGTCGAGCCCGGTCATCACGCCGCCGCAACCGATGATGGGGACGCCGGGCATGGCCCGAGCCACTTCGTAGACGCACCGAAGCGATATGGCCTTGAGCCCTGGCCCGCTGTAACCGCCAACCCCACCGCTCAGAAGCGGGCGGCGGGTGACCGTGTCCACCCCGAAGCCCAGGGCGGTGTTCGTCAGAGTCACGAATGCCGCACCGGCCTCGATGCAGGCGGCTGCGACGGAGACGATCTCCTCGGCGTTGGGAGACAGCTTCGCCCCTACCGGGACGTCACAGGCGGAGACGACGGTCTCGATCACCCGCGAGGCCCTGGAGGGGTCGAGGGAGAACATGCGCCCGTCTTCCAGGTTGGGGCATGACAGGTTGACTTCGACCACCGGGACACCCGCCGAAACGAGGCCCTTGGCCACCATTGCGAACTCATCGGGCGTCTCGCCCACCGCGGACCCCCATACCGGGACGTCGAGAGTGGGTATCCGGTCCGCCATCATGTCGACCCAGGCCTCGATTCCCGGGTTTTGGATCCCGATACCGTTGAGCATCCCGGCACCGGCCGGGGCGAGGCGAGGGGCGGGTCGGCCCACCCACTCCACCGGGGCCACCGACTTGGCCACTGCCGCCCCGTACGGTGACACGTCGGCGACGTCGGCCCACTCCCAGACCGAGCCGACCGTGCCCGAGGCGGCGATCAGCGGGGTGCGGAGCTCGATCTGGCCGAGTTTCGCCCTCAGACTGTCCGATGCCATTCCTGGAGGCTCCTCGGGCGGTTGATCGCCCCCGGCCCGGCCCGGAGGCTGCGGGCCACGGCGAGACCGCCCTGGATGGTGGTGACGCAGGGGATGGAGTGGGAGCGGGCCGCGATCCGGATCGTCCTGCCGTCCGAACGCGCCTTCCCGCCGCGCGGGGTGTTGATCACGAGCTGCACCTCTCCGTCCTGCAGACGCTGCCCGATGTCCCTCGGGCCCTCGCCCACCTTGTGCACCGGCTCGGCGTCGATGGCATGGTGCCTCAGATATCGGGCCGTGCCATGTGTGGCCACCAATGCGAAGCCAAGCATGGTGAAGGCTTGCGCCACGGCGAGACCCATCGGTTTGTCCCGGTCGGCAAAGGAGAGAAAGACCCTTCCCCGGGTGGGAAGGATGTGCCCTGCGGCGAGAAGCGCCTTGGCAAAGGCGACTCCGACGTCCTCGCCTATCCCCATCACCTCACCGGTGGCCCGCATCTCCGGCCCCAGCACCGAGTCTTCCTCGGGGAAACGGTCCCAGGGGAGGACGGCGTTCTTGACCGCAACGAAGCTGGGGCGTTGACTCGACAGCGGCACCACCCCCTCCCGGCGCAGCTCCTCGATGGAGGTGCCCATCATCACACGGGCCGCGATGCGGGCAAGGGGGACGGCGGTCGCCTTGGAGATGAACGGGACCGTTCTCGAGCCACGTGGGTTCGCCTCCAACACGTAGACATCGTCGCCCTTCACCGCGAACTGGAGGTTGATGAGCCCTCTCACTTCGAGGGCGTGGGCCAACTCGAGCGTGGCGCGCAGTATCTCCTTGTGCGCCTCGTCTGAGGTGGTGGGGGGTGGAGTCACACAGTCGGAGTCACCGGAGTGGACACCGGCCTCTTCCACGTGCTCCATGACACCACCGAGGAGCAGCTCGGATCCGTCGTACACGGCGTCGACGTCGATCTCCACGGCGCCCTCGAGGAAGCGGTCGATGAGGATGGGAGAGCCGGTCAGCTCCGGGTCCCCCTCCCCGTACATCTCGCGCACGTAGTCGGCCAGCTCCTCGACGCTGTACACCACCCGCATCTTCCGCCCGCCGAGGACGAACGATGGCCGAACCATCACCGGGAGGCCGACCTGGTCCACGACATCCTCGGCCTCGCGGGCCGAGGTAGCCGTGCCCGCCGGTGGCTGTCGAAGGCCCAGGCTGCGGCAGAGCTCGGCGAATTGCTCCCGATCCTCGGCCAGGGCGATCGAGGCCGGGGAGGTGCCGGCGATCGGCACACCGGTGTCGTGGAGCGCCTGTGCCAGGTTGAGCGGGGTCTGCCCGCCGAGCTGCACCACGACACCCTCCGGTTGCTCGGCTTCGATCACGTCGAGGACGTCCTCGATGGTCAGTGGCTCGAAGTAGAGGCGATCGGAGGTGTCGTAGTCGGTGGAGACGGTCTCGGGGTTGCAGTTGACCATCACCGTCTCGTAGCCGGCATCGCGCAGCGCGAAGGAGGCGTGGACACAGCAGTAGTCGAACTCGATCCCCTGGCCGATGCGATTCGGGCCCGACCCGAGGACGACCACCCTGGGGCGGACCGCCGGCGGCACTTCGGATTCCTCTTCGAACGTCCCGTACATGTACGGGGTGAATGCCTCGAACTCGGCGGCGCAGGTGTCGACGGTCTTGTAGACCCGTCTCACACCGAGCCGGCGCCGCTCCTCTCGAACCTCGGATTCGGCTTGGTGCCAGAGGTGAGCAAGCTGGCGGTCGGAGAAGCCGAGCCGTTTCGCCTCGACGAGCAGGTCCGGGTTGCCCGGCCCGGCGCGCTCGCACCGGGAGCGCATCTCCACGATCTCCGCCATCTGGTCGACGAACCAGGGGTCGATGTCACAGAGAACAGAGATCTCCTCGACCCCCCAGCCGCGACGCAAGCCCTCCCCGACTGCGAAGATGCGGTTCGGGGTAGGAACGGCGATGGCCTGCCGCAACTCCTCGTCTCCCATCGCGACCAGGCTCTGCTCCCCGGGGTCGGCGTTGAGGCCGGAGCGCCCGTTCTCCATGCTGCGCAGAGCCTTTTGCAGGGCCTCTGGGAATGTTCGCCCGATGGACATCGCCTCGCCCACGCTGCGCATCGATGTGGTGAGGCGGGGCGAGGCGGAGGGGAACTTGGCGAAATCGAACCGGGGCACCTTGACCACGACATAGTCGAGAGCCGGCTCGAACGAGGCCGGGGTGGCTCCGGTGATGTCATTGGCGATCTCATCCAGCGTGTAGCCGACGGCGAGCAGGGCGGCGATCTTGGCGATGGGGAACCCGGTGGCCTTGGAGGCCAGGGCCGAGGAGCGGCTCACTCTCGGGTTCATCTCGATGACAAGTCGCCGACCGGTCTTGGGGTCGACCGCGAACTGGACATTGGAGCCCCCTGTCTCCACCCCGATCGCCCTCAGCACCGCGATCCCCTCGTCACGCATCTCCTGGTACTCGCGATCGGAGAGGGTTTGGATCGGGGCCACGGTGATCGAGTCGCCGGTGTGAACCCCCATCGGGTCCAGGTTCTCGATGGAGCAGACGATCACTGCGTTGTCGTGGTGGTCCCGCATCACCTCCAGCTCGAATTCCTTCCAGCCCCGCACCGACTCCTCGACCAGGATCTCCGACACCGGGGAGGCGGTCAGACCATTGCGGGCTACCTCGATCAGCTCCTCCTCGTCGGAGGCGATGCCGGTCCCGCCCCCTCCGAGGATGAACGACGGCCGAACCATGACGGGGAAGCCGATCTCGTGGGCGATCTTCACCGCCTCGGTCATGGATCGGGCGTAGCCCGCCCGGGGCACCTCGAGCCCGACGCTCTCCATGGTCTCTTTGAACTTGCCCCGATCCTCGGCCCGCTCGATCACCTCGAGGCCGGCACCGATCATCTCGACACCGTGACGCTCCAACACTCCGTGCCGGGCCAGCTCTGCGGCCACGTTGAGCGCGGTCTGGCCTCCGAGGGTGGGAAGCAGGGCGTCAGGCTGCTCCCGGGCGATGATCTCGGTCACGACCTCCGGGGTGATCGGCTCGATATAGGTGGCGTCGGCGAACTCGGGATCGGTCATGATCGTCGCCGGGTTCGAGTTGACCAGGATCACCCGATAGCCCTCGGCTTTCAGCACTTTCGCCGCCTGCGTCCCCGAGTAATCGAACTCACAGCCCTGACCGATGACGATCGGTCCCGAGCCGATGAGGAGGATCGACCTGATGTCGCGTCTACCCGGCATCAGGCAGCCCCGCCGATCATCTCTGTGAACCGGTCGAAGAGGCCCCGAGCGTCACGTGGCCCCGGGGCCGATTCCGGGTGGTACTGCACCGAGAACGCGTCGACTTCGGCCAGTTCCATCCCCTCCAGAGTCCCGTCGTTGAGATTCTGATGGGTGGGGACCAGCGGCCCGAACCGGGTGTCGACGGTCCCGGGGAGCAACTCGGGGCCGACCAGGCCCGACCGCTCCGGAGCCTCGTCACCGGTCAACGACCACAGGTCGACCGCAAACCCATGATTCTGGGCGGTGATCTCGATCCTGCCATCGGCAAGCCGGCGCACCGGGTGGTTGCCACCGTGATGACCGAACGGGAGCTTGTACGTGGTGGCGCCCACCGCCAGGCCGAGCACCTGATGCCCGAGACAGATCCCGAACAGCGGGACCTTGCCCAGGAGACCACGCAGGGTGTCGGTGGTCGTGGTCAGCGGCTCGGGATCGCCAGGACCGTTGGAGACGAACACCCCGTCGGGGCCCAGCTCGAGAACCTCTCCGGCATCGATCCCGCACGGTACGACCTCCACGTCGAAGCCACGACCGGTGAGCTGCGACAGGATGTCCCGTTTCATGCCGAGGTCTATCGCCACCACACGCCCCTTCCGGTCTCCGCTCGCCTCGAGCGTGTAGCGATGGGGGGTGCTCACCCCCGAGGCCAGGTCGAGGCCGATCATCGAGGGGGCCGAGGCCGCCAACTCCTTGAGCTCGGACTCCTCGACATCCACCCCTACCGCGACAGGCATCGCCCCCCGGTCCCTCAGGTGCCGGGTGAGTCGTCGGGTGTCGACGTCTGCGATGGCCACCACTCCGTGCTCGCGCAGGTAGTCGCCGATCGTCCCCTGGGATCTCCAGTTGGAGTCTCTTCTCGTCATGCTGCGGACGACGAAACCGGAGACCGCAGGGCGCGTGGATTGCTCGTCGCCTTCGAACACGCCGTAGTTGCCGATATGGGCCGTGGTCATGACCACCACCTGGCCGGCGTAGGAGGGATCGGTGAGGATCTCCTGGTACCCGGTCATCGAGGTGTTGAAGACGGCCTCGCCCGTGGTGACACCTCCGGCGCCGACCGAGCGCCCCCGGAACGTCTCCCCGTCGGCGGTGCACAGGATCGCCTGCTGACGGATGCTCATCCCGAACCTTCCTCGTGGCTGATCCGACCCTCGTAGATGGTCGCCAAAACCTTGCCAGTCAACTCCACTCCCGTGAACGGGCCGTTCTCCGACTTCGATACATACGCTCCCGGCGTCCAGCGGCGCTGTGGGGCGAACAGCACGAGATTGGCAGGTGAGCCAGGTTCAACCGCAATCCCCTGACGGTCGAGCCCGGCGATCCGAGCGGGGGCCACGCTCATCCGATCGAAGAAGAGGGCCTGGTCGCCGCCCAAGGCCGAGGAAACGACGGCGGCGGCTGTCTCCAGTCCGATCACACCACGGGGAGCCTCCTCGAAGGGAACCTCTTTCTCCGCCCTGGCATGGGGGGCGTGGTCGGTCGCCACGGCGTCGATGAGCCCGCTCGCGAGCGCCTCGGCCAACGCCTCCCGATCCTCGGCATTGCGCAACGGGGGGTACATCTTGAGATTGGGGTCGAGACTCTCCAATGCCGACTCCTCCAGTGCCAGATGATGTGGTGTCACCTCGGCGGTCACGTTCACTCCCCGCTCCCGGGCCTGGCGGATCAACCCGACCACATTGGCGGTCGACACGTGCTGGACATGGATTCGGGACCGGGTGTCATTGGCCAATTCCAGGTCCCGGGCCACGATCACGTCCTCGGCAACGGCAGGCAGGCCCTCGATCCCGTGCCGGGCCGCGGTGACGCCGTCGTGGAGATGGCCGTTGCCGGCCAGTGAGCGATCCTCTGCGTGGTCTGCGACGACGGCGCCCGGCAAATCGCGCAGATACATCATGATCCTTCGCAGCAACCCGGCATCGGGCACGGCGTCGCCGTCGTCGCTGAAGATCCTGACTCCCGCCGCATACATGGAGTCGAAGTCGGCCATCTCCGTGCCGGCACGTTCCCGGGTCAGGCATCCGGCGGCGCGGACGTCCAGGGTGCCGATCGCCGTCGCCCTCTCCATGACCGCCTGGGCACGATCCCCGCCGTCGATCGGGGGCTGGGTGTTGGGCATGGCCACGACCGCGGTATACCCACCCGCCGCCGCGGCCCGCGATCCCGTCTCGATGTCCTCCTTCCAGGTCTGGCCCGGGTCGCGGAAGTGGACGTGGAGATCGACGAGACCCGGCCCGAGCCAGGCGCCGTCGGCGTCGATGACCCTGGCTCCGTTGACCGCGGGCTCTTCTCCGACAGTCTGGATCGTGTCACCTTCGATCACGACCGTGGTTTGCTCTATCCCATCCGAACGGAGAACACGGGCGTTGCGAACGACGATCATCGTCCTTCCCCCAGCGCCAGGGAGAGAACGGCCATGCGCACCGGGACGCCGTTGGCCACCTGCTCCAGGATGAGGGAGCGCTCTCCGTCTGCGACGACGCCGTCGATCTCGAGATCGCGATTGATCGGGCCCGGGTGCATGATCACCGACGTCGGCTTGAGCATGGAGAGCCGCTCCTCGTTCATCCCGTAGCGGCGGGCAAAGCCACTCTCGGACGGAATCCCGGCCGATGAGCCCCGCTCTCTCTGGATTCGGAGCAGGTAGATCACATCGATGTCTCCGAGCTCGGAGTCGAGGTCTGTGGACTTCCGCACACCCCAAGGGTCGACTCCCGGGAAGAAGGGCGTGGGACCGACCAGGGTCAACTCGACTCCGAGGGTGGGCAGAGCGGCGAGATGCCCCCGGGCGACGCGGCTGTTGCCCACATCGCCGACGATGGCCACACGCAACCCGTCGAGGTGCCCGAAACGCTGCCGGAGGGTGAGGGCATCGATGAGGGTCTGGGTCGGGTGCTCTCTCTTCCCGACCCCTGCGTTGACCACCGGGCGACCCGACCAGACGGCGGTGAGCTCGGCGGCGTCGGCCAGCCAATGCCTGATGACGAATACGTCGGTGCCCATTGCGGTCAGCGTCTGGATGGTGTCCCGGAAGGACTCGCCCTTGGCAGTGGACGACTTCGGCGCGTCGAAGCTCATCACGTGTGCACCGAGATGGTGTGCCGCCTTCTCGAAAGAGAGCCTGGTCCGGGTCGATGCCTCGAAGAAGACGGTGGTGACGGTGCCACCCGCCCCACCGCGATGATCGACCGATCCCCCGACGAAGCCCTGGGCGAGATCGAGGAGTTCTTCGAGCTCCTCCCGGCTCGCCCCGCGGAGAGTGAGGAGCCCGCTCATGCCGCCCCGTTCCTCTCCACCCAGACACCTTCCTCGGCGTCGACTGGCGGGATCCGAACCCGAACCACCTCCTCGTGACTGGTGGGGAGGTTCTTGCCGACGTAGTCGGCCCGGATCGGGAGCTCACGATGCCCCCGGTCGACCAGCACCGCCAACTCGGTTTGCCGTGCCCGGCCCAGATCGGAGAGGGCGTCGAGGGCGGCGCGGACGGTGCGCCCGGTATAGAGGACGTCGTCGACCACGATGACACTGCGCTCGGATATGTCGGTGGGGATGGAGGTGACCCCAGGGCCGTTCACCGGGCGCAGGTCCCGGTCGTCCCGGTATTGGCCGATGTCGAGCTCGCCGACGGGGACGGCGACATCCTCGAAGTCGGCGATCAGCTCACCGAGGACACGGGCGAGATGCACTCCGCGGGTGTGGATTCCCACTATGACCACGGATTCGGCTCCTCGATGCCGCTCGAGGATCTCATGGGCGATGCGGCGGACGGCCCGGCGTATGTCCTCGCCGTTCATCACCTGGGGCATCGGAGGGTCTCCGACACCGATGGGATGGACCCCATCTCGCTCCTTCCCGGCCTCACCGGACCGTGTTTAAAGGTGAGCCGACCTTAGCCGGACAATGACACGAACCCAACCACGGGCGGCGAGAGCGGCTTCAAGGCCTGGTCGAGCGAGCCAAAGAGGCGAGCACGCCGTTGACGAAGGCGCCCGACCGTTCCGTCGAGTAGGTCTTGGCGAGACGGACCGCCTCGGACAGCACCACGGCGGTCGGAGTCTCACTGTGGCGCAGCTCGTAGAGACCGAGGCGGAGTATGGAACGATCGATCACCGGCATCCGGGCCACGCTCCAGTGCTCGGAGGCGGTCTCGATCTCGTGGTCCAGGTCCTCCCTGTTCTCGAGCACGCCACGAACCAGCGAGCCCACCCGCCCGGACAGCCCCTCGACCTCGGAGGTGTCACCGCCGACCTCCACTTGATAGAGCGTCTCCAGGACCTGGTCCCTCGGCTCGTCACTGCTCATACCCGGGTCAGGTAATCCCCTGACCGGGTGTCGACCTTGACCCGATCACCCTGCTCTACGAAGAGAGGCACCTGGATTTGGATCCCGGTCTGCAGGGTGACCGGCTTGGTGGCGCCGGTTCTGGTGTCGCCTTTGACCGCCGGCTCGGCGTAGGTCACCTCCAACTCCACTGCGGCGGGCAACTCGACGGAGATGGGTGTGCCTTTGTACATGGACAGGCTCGCAGTCGTTCCTTCGACCAGGTACCCGGCCGCATCACCCACGTCGTCGTCGCTCAGCGCCAGCTGACCGAAATCATCCAGGTTCATGAAGTGGAACCCGAGGTCGTCGCGGTATAGGAACTGATGATCCCTGCGCTCGATGATTGCCTGATCGACGTTCTCGTCGGCGCGGAAGGTCCGATCCAGGACCTGACCGGTCTCCAAGTTCTTGAGCTTCATGCGCACGAACGCCTTGCCCTTACCCGGTTTCACGTGCTGGTACTCCACGATGGCGAAGAGCCCGTCGCTCAGTTGCAGGGCCATACCCGGCTTGACGTCATTGGTGCTGATCATGTTGGGTCGCAGTGTGGTCGGAGGAGGGAGGGAAGATAAACCGGTCAGAGCCCGGCGGCGTCGAGCCCGATCTCGAGATCCTCGGCATCGACGTGCTCGACCACCGGATCGCCGATGGCGCGGACGAGGACCATCCGCATACCCGAGGAGTCCCGCTTCTTGTCATGCCGGAGGAGATCCTCGACCCGTGCCCGCTCCAGCCCTTCGACCCGTGTCGGCAGACCGAGACCGGCGATGGCCTCGACCAGACGATCCATCCCGGGAAAGCGGAGACGGTGCTCGGAGATCCTCCCGGCCGCGACCATGCCGACTGCTACGGACTCGCCGTGTGACAGCGGCGAGGCGTACTCGATGGCGTGGCCGATGGTGTGACCGAAGTTGAGGATCGCCCGAAGCCCGGACTCGCGTTCGTCTTCGCCGACCACCCGGGCCTTCACCTCCGCCGCTCGAGTTACGACATCTTGCAGTTCCGCTCCCTCGCCCTCCCGGGCGAGCAGGTCGAAGAGGCCTGTATCGCCGACCAGGCCGGTCTTCAGCGCTTCGGCGAGCCCCTCCCGGCGCAGGGAGGTCGGGAGCCCCTCCAGGGTCCCTACGTCGACGATGACCCTGGTCGGGTGCCAGAACACACCAACCAGGTTCTTCCCCGCTAGGTTCACGCCCGTCTTGCCGCCGATGGAGGCGTCGACTGCGGCCAGCAGCGTGGTGGGAACGTGCACCACCTCCACCCCGCGCAGCCAGGTGCCGGCGACGAACCCGGCCAAGTCGGACACCGACCCCCCACCCACCCCGACGACCGTGTCATGGCGGCCGAGGCCGAACCTGGCCAGCGCCTCATACACCGATTCGGCCACCACGAGGGTCTTCGCTTCCTCCCGGTCGGGAAGCCCGATCACCTCGACCTGGACCTCCTCCTCACGTATCCGTCCTGCCACTTCCAAGGCGATATGGGTGGCACCTGGCTGGGTCAGGATCGCCACCCGCTGCCGGTCGGGGCGCGGCGGGAGAATCACTTCGGGCAGCCCGCGTCCCACCACCAGCTCCGTGGCGCCGGCCACGGTCAGCGAGGCCAAAGCTCCTCGATCCTCATCGCCACCTCTTCCACCGACAACTCGGACGTGTCGAGCTCGTAGTCTGCCGCGTTGGCATAGGCCGCCGTACGCGCCTCGAGCAACTGGGCGATCCGGGAGCCCCGGTCGGGATGGTCGTCGAGCATCGGGCGGCCTTCGCCCGCCTCGGCCAGCCGCTCGGCGAGCACTTCCGGCCGCGCTCTCAGCCAGACCACGGTGCCAGTGGTCCTCATCCGGTACCGATTGGAAGGATCGAGCACTGCCCCGCCCCCGGTGGAAACGATTGCCCGGGTGCCGGCGACGCGTCCGATGGCGGCAGTCTCCAACTCACGAAAAGCCCGCTCCCCCGAGTCGGCCCACAACTTCGGGATGGACGACCCCTGATCGGCGACGATCTCCTCATCGATGTCGACAAAGGGCACGCCGAGGCGCTGCGCCGCCAATTCCCCGGCGCTGCTCTTTCCCGAGCCCATCATCCCGACCAACCACAACGTCATCTGCCCGGCCGGTAGGAGAGCCCCGACCGGTATCGATCGACGGCGGCCACGAACTCGTCGACGGTGTCGCCTCCGAACTTCCTCTGGAACTCCGCGGCGAGGACCCAAGCCACCATCTGCTCGCCGACCACACCGGCGGCGGGCACCGCGCACACGTCGGAGCGCTCCCTGACCGCTTCTGCCGGCTGCCCGGTGGACATGTCGACCGTGCGCAGCGGGCGCATCAGCGTCGAAATCGGCTTCATCGCCCCCCGAACCCGGATCGTCTCCCCGTTGCTCATCCCGCCTTCGGTGCCGCCGGCGCGATTCGTCGGTCGTTGCAGACTGCCATCCTCGAGCAAGATCTCGTCATGGGATTTCGATCCGGGCAAGACGGCGGTGGCGAAGCCATCGCCGATCTCGACACCTTTGATCGCAGGTATCGACATGATGGCAGCGGCGAGCATGGCGTCGAGTCTGCGGTCGTAATGCACATGCGAGCCGATTCCGGGCGGGACCCCGAATCCCAGTACCTCGAACACGCCGCCCAATGTGTCCCGCTGAGTCTTCGCGTCCTCGATCGCGGCAATCATTGCCGTCTGGGCGGCAGAGTCGAGGCAGCGGACCGGGCTGTCGTCGATCCGGTCCTGGTCGTCTGGTCCCGGCGTCGGCCCCTCGCTGGTGGCAGACCCGATCGCAACCACATGGCTCAGCACCCGTGCCCCGGCCGTGGCGAGGAAGGTCTTGGCCAGGATCCCGGCGACGGTGCGCGCCGCGGTCTCCCGGGCCGAGGCACGCTCCAGGATGTCCCTGGCGTCGTCGGTCCCGTACTTGAGCATTCCCGACAGGTCGGCATGGCCGGGGCGGGGACGTGTGACCTGCTTTCTCGAAACGGCCGGCTCGGGGCTCATCTCCTCGGACCATCTCGGCCACTCGGTGTTACGGATGAGAACGGCGACCGGCGAGCCCAGGGTGAAGCCGTGCCTTATCCCGCCCATGATCTCGACTTCGTCCCGCTCGATCGCCATGCGCTTGCCCCGGCCATAGCCCATCCTGCGCCGAGCGAGCTCGTCGCTGATCTGCTCGGCCGAGACCCGGAGACCGCGGGGAAGCCCCTCCACTATTGTCACCAGTCCGGGTCCGTGCGACTCACCGGCGGTCATGAAGCGGAGCATGGCTTGATGCTACGTCGGGATCGGGAAAGCTCCGAGCCCGGCCAGGACGATGGCCACCCAGGAGCCGGCGATCATGGCCGGGCCATAGGGCAACTCTGTCCTCATTGCGTCGCGAATCGACGTGTCGGGCCCCCCATGTCGTCTCTGCCTCGCACGAGTCATCAACCCCGCCACGAGAACGCCGATGGAGATGACTCCGCCGAAGAAAGCGGTCAGGAACACGCTCCAGCCCAGCGCTCCCCAAGAGATGTACGTGGTGAAGACCCCGAGCTGGGCCGACAGCTTGACATCGCCATACCCGAAGCCGCGGCCCCTCACCACGAGAAAGATCAGGTTGGTGGCGGCAAAGTAGGCGATGCCACCGAGCAGCCCGCGGAGGAGCGCTTGACCGGTCCCGTCGGCGAGAGCGGCAACTGCGAGCAGACCGACCAACAGGAACGTTCCCCGAAGGTTGAGCCGGTCGACTATCCGGAAGGCATCGACATCGGTGACGGCGAGGGCGAGGGAGAGGCAGAGGAAACCGAGAAAGGGCAACAACGCCCATCGGGTACCTACGGTGTTGGCGAAGCCCAGACCGAGGGCCACGCCGATCGGCACCAGGAAGAGCTCTCTGCCGACGCGTCTTCCACAGTCGGGGCAGCGGAGCCGCTGCCATCCCCGGCTGGTTGCACATCGGGGGCAACTACCCGCGAAGGGGCGGAGGGGAGCGTCGGCCAGAGCCTGCACTGCCAGGTCATGGGCCAGCAAGGCTCCGAGAAAGCCGAATGCTCCGGCGAGAATGTGGATCACCGTCGCAGCAAGCTAGTGCTCGGCTCGTGAGTTCCCGGTCCGGGAATTCGAGCGGAATGAAACCGGCCCACCGGTGGGCTCGTTCCGCGGTGATCGTCGAGACAACCGAGCGTCAGTCTTCGTCGATCTCTTTCAGGACGGATCCCATGCGCCGTCTGCGAAGAAGGCCATGCCCTTCTTCCTCGACATCGGCTTGACCGTTGGCGTCGAGTTGGGAGAACACCTTCTCCAGGAAGGCTTCGGTGTCTTCCTCGACGACGCCCGACTCGATGTCGTCCTGCAAGGAGGGCGGCTCCTGATCAACAGACTGGTCCGGCGTCTCGGGCGCGGCATCCCGGATTGCGGCGTAGGGACGCTCCTCTGCGGCGGCACTGTCCTCGGCCGCCTCGGCGGTGTCATCGTCGCCCTGGGCGAAGACGCTCTCCGACCGGACCGACCTGACAAAGTGGCCGAAGCGGCTCTCTTTGCCTGCGTCCTCTTCGGCGCCAGCCTCAGCCGACTGCTCGGCCGCTGGTTGCTCGCCCCGCTCCTCCCGAGGATACGAGACCGTGTCCGCCGGGGATGCCGGCTCCTCTGGCTCGGGCTCGACCCACCACGACTGGTCGGGGCTGACCCTCTCGTCGTTGAAATTCGGCACAACCGCGGCCGGCTGCGCCACCTCGTCCTCGACCCAATGGTCGCTGAGGACCAGCAACTGGCGCTCCGTCAGCTCCGCGGCAACCTTGGCGATCCAGAACTCGGTGGTCCCCAGACGCTCGGCGATCATCGAAACGGAGGCTCCCGATCCCAACTCGCAGAGGAGTCGCCACGCCTCACGGTTGAGCTTGATCTCCTCTTGGTCGCCGGCCTCGCGGTTCATCTTGATGGTGGCGTCGAGGTCGGCGATCACTTTATGGACGCTCTCCCACTCCATGGCACGACGACGGGCGTCGTCCAGGGCAGCCTCCAATTCGAATGGACGCGGACTGCCATAGGGGGAAGCAGCTCCCTCGGCGACTTCGAAGGTGGCTCCCTTGTCGGTCAGGTGGTAGAGACTTTCGACCGTTATCTCGCGGAGCAGGTCGATGATCGCGGCTTCGCGATCAGGCAGCTCGGTGAAGCTCGCCTCGCCGACGGCGACCTTGCGCAAAAAGCCATCGTCCACATAGCCCGATTTGACCAGGTGCTTGTGGAGATCACGGTCCTCGGCGATGGTGGCGAGTGAGATGCCCTTCTTGCCCACGTAGACGCGACCACGGATGTCCTCGCCGCGAACCTCGACCGACCCACGCTGATCGGACCGCATCAACAGGCGCAACACCTCGTCCAATGGGACGAATCCCAGATTTCCGGAAAGAGTCACGTCAGAACACTCCTTGCCTACGACTCCACGACCTCAGATCGGCGGTTGCCCCGTGCTGCTTGAGTGCTTTCTGGCTGCCTGCATCATGACCCCGATCGGGGCAGTGCGCCCCGTCCACCACTCGAACGACGCAGCCGCCTGCAACACCAGGAATTCGATCCCGTCCATCACCGGCATGGCCGACTCCTCCGCCGCGATCCGGGCCGGTGTCGGCCCGTCGCCATAGACGAGATCGATCAGCCCGGAGGCTGGACGCAGCACCTCTGCGGGCAAGGACTCTCCCCTCATGCCGAGCGGCGTGGCGTTCACCAACAGCGCCCCGGCCACGCCGGTGCCGAATCGGACCAACCCGGCTTCGGCACCGACCCGGTCCGCCATGGACGCGGCCCGCTCGAGATTGCGGGATGACAGATAGACGACACGGCCGGCGGAGCCGACCACCGCGGCCGAAGCCGCTCCGCCGGAGCCGAGGATGAGGATCGGGGCCGAAGACTCGAAGCGGCTATCGGAGATGGCGGTACGCACCGCGACCACATCGGTGCTGTGCCCTTCGATCGCCCCTACGCCGGGGCGCATGGTGTTGACGGATCTGCTTGTCGCCGCCTCGGGGGTGAGCAGGTCGGACAAGCGGGCTGCCTCCTCCTTCAAGGGCATGGTCACGTTGATCCCCTGCAGTGACCCCGCCCTCATCTCCGCTACCGCTCGGCTCAACTCCTCCGGCCCGGCTCGTCTCGCCTCGTAGTGCCCGTCTATACCCAGATGCAACATGGCGCCGTTGTGAATCGCCGGTGAGCGGGAATGGTCTATCGGGTCGCCGAGGACGGCCAGGTGGAGCATGTTCCCCATCCACGCAGTGTGCCACTCTGCTCGATGATGGTCTAAGGCAGGACGCCGTCTTCCCGGGCCTGGGCGACATTGGCATTGTGCTCGTCGAGAGTCGCGGCAAAGGCGTGATGACCCTCCAGGTCCGACAGGACGTAGAACAGGAACTCGGTCTGCTCCGGAGCTGCGGCTGCCTCGAGCGAGGCCCGCCCCGGGGATGCGATCGGAGTCGGGGGGAGGCCGTTGACCAGGTAGGTGTTGTACGGCGAGTCCACCTCGTTGTTGAACAGCGCCGCATCACGGGTGCCCAGGGCATAGAGCACGGTGGCGTCGATGTCCAGCTTCATCCCCAAGCCGAGACGGTTGTGGATCACGCTGGAGACGGTGGGCCGCTCCTCGTCGAGGAGAACCTCGGTCTCGATCAGTGAGGCAATGATCAGACCGTCGTACACGCTCATGCCGGCCCCCTCCAACCGGGACCAATCGATGCTCCCCACCCGCTGCTCCATGGTCGAGGCGAGACGTTGGAGGATGTCGGCGGGCTCGGCGGAAGCCGTGAACTCGTAGGTGTCGGGGAACAGAAGCCCCTCCCAGTCGGAAAGGACCGGGTCAGCAGGGATCTCTCGGAGCGAAGTGTCCACCTCGCCATTGACCAGGGCAGCCTCGAACGCCGAATACGGCTGCCCCGAGGCCTCTGCCAGTCTGGTCAGGATCTCGGTCACACGTAGACCTTCGATCACGGTGACCCGGTAGACGTCGGCAACAGGGCCGACCACCAGCACGGCCACGACCTCGGCGGGGTCCATGAGGGTCTGCAACGCATACGTGCCCGCCTGGAGCCTGGCGGCGGCTTCGTTGTTGCGGACGGCCACCTCGAATTCGAGCGCCGAACGAACGACACCTTGGGCGGCGAGGATGGCGGCGATGTCCTGGGCCGTCGACCCCGAGGGGATCTCGACGCTGACATCCTGGCCCGGCACCACCGAGACCGGGCCCGACGGGGTGTCGTCGGAGCCGAAAGTCGACCCGACCAACCGGCCCAAATAGGAGCCTCCGCCGACCACGGCCACCCCACCCAGGGCCACGAGGGCGACCACTGCGACGATCTTGCCCGCGCGCAGCCACGGGGGGGGCGGTTCCGGCACCGGTTCGTAGGTCATCGATTGCTGTCCAGATAGTCCTGAAGGATGATTGCGGCGGCTACCTTGTCCACGCTCTCCCGGCGTTTTCGGCGCCTCATCCCTGATTCGAGTAGGGCTGACTCGGCGATCCGGGTCGTGTACCGCTCGTCTCGCAGGACCACATCGACGCCGGTCGCCGTGGCGAGCTCATCTGCTAGTTCCCTGGCTTCGGAGGCGGACATCCCTTCATCCCCACCCAACCCGGTGGGGAGGCCGACGACGATGGTACCGACATCCTGCTCTTTCACGAGCCTCGTCACCTCGTCGACAACCGAGGACCTGGGCACGACGGCCAGGGGGCTCGCGGTCAAGCCGAGGGGGTCGGAGAGGGCCAGACCGACCCGCTTCGTCCCGTAGTCGATGCCGAGCGAGCGGCTCACAGACTCCCGAGCACGGCTTCGGCGCTTTCCCGGGCCAGGGTGAGGGCGGCTTCGAGCTTCTCACCGTGAGGCCCGCCGGCCTGGGCCAATTCCGGGTCCCGGGAGCCGCCACCACCCAGCTCTGCGGCCGCCGCCTGGATCATCTCCGCGGCGGAGACGCCGGACTCGACCAGATCCTTGCTGAGGACTCCGACCAGAGAGCCCTTGCCCCGTTGCGCCGAACCGATCAACACAACCGAAGCGGGGCCGAGTCGCTCCCGCACGCCGAGGGCCAGCTGACGGAGCGAGTTGGCATCGAGATCGGGAGCGGAGGCGACGACCAAGGAGTGATCCCCGAGGCGGGTCGCCTGGCCAGCCAGCTCGGCCGCGAGCTCACCCCGGCGTTGGGATCGGATGACATCCAACTCCTCCTCCAGCGTTCCCACCCGCTCGAGCAGAGCTTCGACTCTGGCCGGCACCTCGGGTGTGCCCACTTTCAACAACCGCCCCGCCCTGTCGAGACCGGAGCGGATCTCGACCAGATGTTGGTAGGCGGCCATGCCGGTGAGCGCCTCCACCCGGCGCAGGTTCGAGCCGATTGACGACTCCGATGTGACCAACAGAGGCCCCACCTGAGCCGAGGTATGGGTGTGCGTGCCCCCGCAGAACTCGGTGGAATAATCCCCCACCTGGACCACACGCACCGTGTCGCCGTACTTGTCACCGAAGAAGGCCAGGGCGCCCATCTCCTCCGCCCTCTCCTTGGTGGTCACGATCGTCTCGACTCGAGAGTTGTCGATCAGCCTCTCGTTGACCTCGGTCTCGATCTCACCCAGCTCTTGCGGCGCGACCTGGGTGAAATGGGAGAAGTCGAATCTGAGCCGCCCCGGCTCGACCAGTGAGCCTGCCTGACTGGCATGGTCCCCGAGCACATCTCGCAACGCCCAGTGCAGCACGTGGGTGCCGGTGTGGCTTTTTCTTATCGCGTCCCGGCGGGGCGAGTCGATCGTGCCGCGGGCCTGCTGTCCTACTGCGAGGTAGCCGGAGTCGACTCTGACCCGGTGCCCGTGAAGGCCCTGGAGGGCATGCTGTGTGTCTACCACCACCCCGGTGCCGGTTTCGGTCACGACGATCCCGGTGTCTCCCACCTGACCACCCGACTCCCCGTAGAAAGGAGTCCGGCTCAAGAAGAGCTCCACCTGCCTTCCCTCATCGGCCCGGTCGACGGTCTCGCCCTCGGCCACCATGGCCAGGATCTGACCTTCGGCGATGTCGGTCTCGTAGCCGACGAAATCGGTGAGACCGGTCACGTCGAGCACGGAGCGATAGACCTCCTGGGCAACGGCCTCGTCCCCTCCCTTCCAGGCGGCGCGTGCCCGTCTCCGCTGCTCGGCCATCTCTGTCTCGAAGCCCGCGGTGTCGACCTCGACCCCGCGTTCGGCTGCGATCTCCCTGGTCAGCTCGACGGGAAAGCCGTAGGTGTCGTGCAGCTTGAACACGGTGGCTCCCGACAGGGTCTGCTCCTCGTCGCGTTCCAGCTCGGCATCTAGAAGCTGGTGGCCGGACTCGAGGGTTCTCCGGAACCGCTCCTCCTCGCGGGTCACCACCTGGTCGATGAACCCACGCCGTTCGATGAGGTCGGGGTACCAGTCGCCCATGGCCTCGATGGTCGCCTCGACCAGCCGAGGGACGACCAGGCCCTGGCCCCCGTACTGCCAGGCGTGGCGGACTGCCCGGCGCAGGATGCGGCGGAGCACGTAACCGCGGCCATCGTTGGAGGGGATGACTCCGTCGGCGATGAGGAAGGTGACTGCCCGGCCGTGATCGGCGAGTATCCGAAGCGAGACGTCATGCAGGTGGCTTTCCCCGTAGGTGAGCCCGGTGTAGTAAGCGGCGGCGTCACGCACGTGAGAGGTGGTGTCGATGTCGAATACCGACGGAACACCCTGCATCACCGCGGCAACACGGTCGAGGCCCATCCCGGTGTCGATGCTCTTCGCGGGCAGCTCGCCGACGACGTGATAGGGCTCGTCCTGGATGTTCTGCATGAAGACCAGGTTCCAGATCTCGACGAACCGGTCTTCGTCACCCACTGCCGGCCCCCCGCCCTCGCCGTACTCCGGCCCTTTGTCGTAGAAGATCTCCGATGAGGGGCCGCATGGCCCGGGGATGCCCATCTGCCAGAAGTTCTCCTTCTCGTCGCGCCGTTGGATCCGGTCGGCGGGCACATGACCGGCCCAGATCTCGGCCGCCTCGTCGTCTGTCTCGAAAACCGTGTACCAGAGCCGATCGGTGTCGAGCCCGAGGCGTTCCGTCACGAACTGGTACGCCCAGGCGATGGCGTCTTCCTTGAAGTAGTCACCGAAGCTGAAGTTGCCCAGCATCTCGAAGAAGGAGAGATGCCGCTTGGTGGTGCCGATGATGTCGATGTCGATGGTCCTCACCACCTTCTGCACCGTGACCACCCGCTTGTTGGGCGGTGCCTCCTCGCCGAGGAAGTAGGGCTTGAACGGGACCATTCCGGCGTTGGTGAGGAGCAGGGTGGGGTCGTTCGGGATCAAAGAAGCCGACGGGCGCACCACGTGGCCTTGCTCCTCGAAGAAGGAGGTGAAAGCGGTTCTGATCTGGTTGCTGTCCAAGAGAATCCGGTCCTCGGGGAGATCGGCGAGGTTAACGACAGGGGCCGGCCTACCGGCCCCTGTTGGGCCGGACCGTCCGAGCAGCGAAGTCGAGCAGATCGGCGCCGGTGGCCACCGCCGCGTCTCTCCACTCCATCGGAGTGGGCCGGCGACGCAAGGCGCGCACCGTGATCCACCCTCCGGCGACCACGCCGGTCGCAAACCACCAGATCCGATCGATCATCCCCGGAGGCTACCCGCTCAGTCTCGTCCCTCCCGCCCGAGGACACGGTCGATGTCGCGGAGACGTACCTTCGTCGCTGTCTCCTCTCCCTCATCGCCAGGCCGGTAGAGCACGTCGGGAGGGACCCCGTCGGGGAAGTACTGCTGCTCGACGACACCGCCCTCGAAGTCGTGGGAATAGAGATAGCCCGACCCGTGGCCCAGCTTCTCGGCTCCGGGGTAGGCGGCCGACCGCAGATGAGGCGGAACGCTCGGGGATGGCCCCTCATTGACCAACTGGCGCGCCTTGGCAATGGCCCGCGCAACCGAGTTCGACTTGGGGGCGGTGGCTAGATAGATCGTTGCCTCGGCGAGGTGGTAGGTGGCCTCGGGGAGCCCGACGTAGGCGAGGGCCTGAGCGGCCGCCATCGCCAAGGGCAAGGCATGGGGGTCGGCGAGCCCGATGTCCTCGGCGGCGAGGATGATCAGCCGCCGGGCGATGAACTCGGGATCCTCACCGCCCTCCACCATGAGGAACAGCCAGTAGAGGGCCGCATCGGGGTCGGAGCCTCGCACACTCTTGATGAAGGCGGAGATCACGTCGTAGTGCTGGTCGCCCACCTTGTCGTAGCGGACGATCCGTCGTTGCAGCGCCTCGGCCACATCCTTCAACGAGATCTTGTCTCGCTTGTCGCCGGATGCGAGCAACGCGGCCACTTCGAGGGCGTTGAGCGCCTGGCGAGCATCTCCTCCGGTGCGATTGCCCAATTCCTCCAATCCCTCTGCGTCGATCTTCAACTGCAGATCCCCCAGACCGCGCTCGCTGTCAACGAGGGCACGCTGAGCCAGCTCCGACACCTGGTCAGGCCCGAGCGGCTCGAGCCGGAACAGAGTCATCCGGCTCATCAGTGGAGAGTTGACCTCGAAGAAAGGGTTCTCCGTCGTGGCGCCGATCAGGATCAGAGTCCCGTCTTCGACGCCGGGCAGCAACGCATCCTGTTGGTTCTTGGCGAAGCGATGGATCTCGTCGAGGAACAGGACGGTCCGCCTCTCTTCGGTGGCAAGACGGTTCCTGGCGGCGGCCAGCACCTCACGGATGTCCTTCACCCCGGCCGAGGTGGCGGAGAGGGTCTCGAAGGCAGCTTCGGCCCGGGTCGCCACCAGCCGGGCCAGTGTGGTCTTGCCGGTCCCCGGTGGCCCCCACAGCAACATCGACACCGGACGTCCCGACTCGACCAGACGTCTGAAGGCGGCGCCCGATGCCATCAACGCCGGCTGACCGACCACCTCGTCGAGGGAACGGGGTCTCATCCGGGTCGCCAGCGGAGCTGCCCGGGCCGTCAGGTCGTCGGCACGAGCCGAGAACAAGTCGCTCATCGACGCCGACGGTACCGGGGCCGGAGAGCGAGGTCAGCCCTTCTCGAGGTATCCCCGGATCGAGGAAGTGAGAGGAAGGAGGATCAGGGCCAACCCGATCGCGCCGAACGTCGGCATCAGCGCCGAAAACGGGATCGACACCAGTTCGAGTGTGATCCATATCACCTGACCGACGCCGATGACGATGGTGACGACCCACGACCAATGATGACCGGTGAGTCGCTCCAACCCCCCGAGCCAGGCCCATGCCGGTCTCCGCCAGACACCGAAGGCGGCGAGCAGGGAGCCGAAGCCGAACCCGATCATCAGGATCAGGCCGGGTACGACCCAGCTGTTCACCAGCGGTAGTGCGTCCAGGTATTCGTCTGGCAGCATCGACTCGCCTCCGATGCCGAACGTCATGGCGAAACCGCCTCCTACGGCACCGATCCCGAGAGCAGCGAGCAGGGCGATCACGATGGTGACGGGCAACGGTCGACGCACTTCCGGGGCCCTGGTCACGGTCAGCGTCATGCAAGTCTCCTTTCGTGCTCCCAGCATCCGCCCTCATCGACGACCGATGTAGGGCCGAACGGCTCAGCTCACCGGGAAACTGCCGACCAAGCGATGATCAATCGCCACCCTCCTCACGCCGCGCCGCCGCCCTCTCGGTGAGGGCTAGGCCCAACTCGTCGAGCTGGGCATCCTCGACCCAGGTTGGCGCCCCTGTCATCGGGTCGACGCCGGTTTGGGTCTTGGGGAAGGGAATCACCTCCCGAATCGAGCTCTCTCCCTGAAGGACCATGACCAGCCGGTCGATCCCGAAGGCGAATCCGGCATGCGGCGGAGTGCCGTAGCGGAGGGCCTCCAGGAACCAGCCGAAACGGCGCTCGGCGGTGTCGGCGTCGATGCCGAGGATCTCGAACACCTGCCGTTGCACCGCCGGGTCGTGGATACGCACCGATCCCGACCCCAGCTCGACCCCGTTGACAACCGCGTCGTAGGCCTTGGACAACGCGGTCGCGGGGCTGTCACGCATGTCGTCGAGAGAGGTGGGGGCGGTGAAGGGATGGTGGGAGAAGGTGATCGACCCGTCCTCATCCTCCTCGAAGAGCGGGAAGTCGATCACCCACAAGAAGGCCAGATCGTCGTGGCCGGTCGGTCGAAGGAGGTCGTTGCGCAGGGTGCCCAGCACCTCGACGACGAGGCGCCAACGGTCGGCGGCGATGAGGAGGACATCGCCCGGCACAGCGCCGAGACCAGATCTGATGCCGTCCAATTCGGGCTCGTCGAGGAACTTGGCTACCGGTGATCGAATCGATCCGTCCTGCTCCACCACCATCCAGACCAGGCCTTTCGCCCCCAGCTCCTTGGCACGCTCCGTCAGCGAGTCGGCGCGGGCCCGTGACCATTCCTGCGCCCCAACGTTGAGCCCGCGCACCGTCCCGCCCCGAGAAAGCGCGCCTGTGAACACCTCGAAACCGGAATCCTCGAAGAGGGAGGAGAGGTCGACGATCTCTGGGCCGATCCTCAGGTCGGGCTTGTCGGTCCCGAAGCGGTCCATGCATTCCTGCCAGGTCAGCCGGGTGAAAGGTCGGGGGATGTCGACACCCCTCAGCTCACGGACCGCCGCCACCAGGACACCCTCGATCGCATCGAGAACGTCGTCGCGATCCCAAAACGATCCCTCCAGGTCGAGTTGGGTGAACTCGAGTTGACGGTCGGCGCGGAAATCCTCGTCCCGGTAGCAATGGGCGATCTGGAAGTAGCGCTCCACCCCGGAGATCATCAGAAGCTGCTTGAACAGTTGGGGCGACTGCGGGAGGGCGTAGAACTCGCCGGGACGTAGACGGGACGGGACCAGCATGTCGCGCGCCCCCTCCGGCGTGCTGTTGATCAGGGTGGGGGTCTCCACTTCCAGGAACCCCTGTTCGTCGAGGGTCCGCCTTATTGCAGCGGTAGCCCGTGAGCGGGCCCTGAGGTTGGCCGCCATCCGGGGTCGTCTCAGGTCCAGGTAGCGGTGACGAAGCCTGGCCCGCTCGTCGATCTCCACCCTGTCGTCGATCATGAAAGGCAGTGTTTCCGCAGGGGAGAGCACCTCGAGCTCCTCGACGCCGATCTCGACCATTCCGGTGGGGAGTTCGTTGTTCTCGGTCCCGGGCGGGCGGGCCCGGACGGTGCCGGTGACCTCGATGCAGTACTCCATCCGCAACTCGGCGACCTGCTCGTGCTGGGACGGGTCGGCGACCACCTGGACGACTCCGCTGGCGTCACGAACGTCGAGAAAGGCGATACCGCCGTGGTCCCGCCGCCTCTGCACCCACCCCGCCACACTGACCGCAGATCCGATGTCGGTCTCGCCCAACGTGCCTGCCCCATGGGTCCTCATCGCAGTCGCTCCTTCAACCAGAGGCCTACGTCGGGCAACGGCATCGCCTCACGCACCTCTCCGACACGGACCTCCACGTCGTCGGGCCCCTTGACCACTGCCACCGCCCGGGCGCCGAGCCGGGACATCGACTTGAATTGAGACTTCACCGACCTGCCCTCGGTGTCGAAGTCGACCCTCAGTCCCTGACCTCGCAACACCGAGGCCGCGACAAGGCCGTCGACGGCGGTGGTCTCCGAGACCACATAGACGTCGACCTCCGTTCCCGGATCCCTGCGCGAGGAGAGGACGATCCGATCGATGCCGAGGGCAAACCCGACTGCGGGAGTCGGTCGGCCCCCGAGAACCTCGGCGAGACCGTCGTAGCGCCCTCCGCCCCCGACCGCGTTCTGAGCGGCTTCGAGATCCGAGGCGATGTACTCGAATGCGGTGCGGGTGTAGTAATCCAGACCACGCACCAGACGGGCGTCCTCCCGATACGGCACCTCGAGCCGCTGCAACGCCACCTTGACCTCCGCATAATGGGCGGCGCATGCCTCGCAGAGATGGTCCCGCATCGCCGGAGCGTCGGCAAGCACGGGAGCGCATACCTTGCAGTCGAGGACCCGCAGCGGGTTCACTCCGATCAGCGACACCGAGTCCTCGCAGAGCTCGGGTCGTTTCGATTCGAGATAGTCCCGGAGCAGTGCCACGTACCCGGGGCGGCACACATCGTCGCCCAACGAGTTGAGCACTATCTCGAGGCCGGGGATCTCGACGGCGGTCAGGAATCGGTAGCCGAGCTCGATCACCTCAGCGTCGGCCGAAGCCCCATCCACATCCAGATATTCCACGCCCACCTGCCAGAACTGCCGCCGTCGCCCCGCCTGTGGTCGCTCGTAACGGAACATCGGCCCGCTGTAGGCGCCCTTCCAGGGTCCCTTGGCCCCCGAGTCGAGATAGGATCGGACAACCCCTGCTGTGCCCTCGGGACGCAAGGTCACCGAGCGGCCCCCCTTGTCGGTGAAGGTGTACATCTGCTTGGACACGACCTCGGTGTCGCCGCCCACCCCCCGCTCGAATAGCTCCGTCGCCTCGAAGATCGGTGTCATCACCAGGGGATACGCATACAAATCGACCCAGCGCTCCCACTCTCGGAGAACGGCTCGCCACAGGTGCGATTCGGGCGCGCCGATGTCATCGGTGCCCTTGGGTGGCTGAAAGCTCATGGGGAAGGGCAGGTTAACGGCAAGAGGTCTCAGGCTTCGGGCCTTGGGTGTGCGGCCGCAAACCCGATTGACTCAAGTCAGGAACGGGTTGCTGGCTCGTTCCCTGCCGATCGTCGTCTCCCGCCCGTGGCCGGGCAGGACCCTGGTCTCGTCGGGCAAGATCATCACCTTCTCCTCCATCGACTCCATGAGGGCGGTCAGCGACCCACCGGGGAGATCGGTCCGCCCGATTGAACCGGCGAAGAGCTGGTCGCCGGAGAACAGGGTCTCTTCCTCCTCGAAGTAGAAGCAGCAGTGCCCCGGAGTATGGCCAGGCGTATGCCTGACCTGGAGCTCGAGACCGGCGGTCCGCACCACCTGTCCGTCCGACAACATCTCGAACTTCTCCGGGACGTCGTAGACCCCGGGCGGAGCCATGCCAAAGATCGCCCGCAGCTGCTCGGTCGGGTGCAGAGTGAGGAAGTCGTCGTCGGGGTGGACATAGACCGTGGCGCCGGTGGCCCGCGCCAGTTGTCCGCTCCCCCCGGTGTGGTCCACATGACCGTGGGTGAGGAGCACGGCAGCCAGGGACAGATCGTTCTGAAGGAGGACGGAGCCGATCAGGTCGGGGTCGGGTGGAGCGTCCACGACGACGGCCAGGCCGCCGGCCTCCCGGGCCACCACGAAGGCATTGGTCTCCGTCACCCATGCCGGCACCTGGATGACCAGCATCAGTAGGAGGGTTCGGCGGCAAGCCGGAATGCGGAGAAGACACCGTCCACCCCGCGCAGGTCGGACAGCAGCTTGGGCAGCTGGCCGGGATCGGAGAGTTCGACCTCGTATCGCAGGATCGCCACCCGGTCGTCGCCGGTGTGGGTCGAGGAAGCGGTGATGTTGCCGCCGGTGTCGCTCACCACACTGGTCACGTCCTTGAGCAGCCGGGTCCGATCCAGTGCCTCGACCTGGATCCACACCACGAAGGCCGTCGTGCTCTGCGGGGGCCACGACACGTCGACGGACCGCTCCCGGCGCTCGGAGAGCGAGGACACGTTGGTGCAGTCGGCCCGATGAACCGAGACCCCCCGTCCCACCGTCACATATCCGACGATCTCGTCTCCGGGCACCGGGGAGCAACAACGAGCGAGGTGCACCAGCATGTCGTCCTGGCCCTCGACCACCACCTGCGCCGTGTCGAGAGACCGGCGTCGGCGGGTCTGGAAGAAGTCGTCCTCGACTTCGGGGCTGAGAAGTCGGGAGAGACGGGTCGCCACCGAGTCGATCGACACCGTGCCCTCTCCGATCGCCACCTGGAGCGCCTCCACGTCCCGCTGGCCCAGCTCGGCAGAGATCGACTCGAGCAGCTTGTCCTTCTCCACCGCGGCGATCCCAGGCGCCTCGCGTTTCAGCAGGGTCTGGAGCGCCTCCTTGCCCTCGCTCAGGGCTTGGTCCCTCCTCTCCTTGGTGAACCATTGCCTGATCTTCGACTTGGCCCGCCCGGTTCGCACAAAGGCGAGCCAGTCGCGGCTGGGCCCCGCCTCCTGGGACCTCGAGGTGAGCACTTCGATTATGTCGCCCGACTGGAGGCGGGTGGAGAGGGGTACCAATCTTCCGTTGACCTTGGCCCCCACGCACCGGTGTCCGACCTCGGTATGCACCGAATATGCGAAGTCGATCGCCGTGGAGCCGGCCGGGAGCGGCTTGACGTCGCCACCCGGGGTGAGGACGAAGACCTCGTCCTGGTAGAGATCGAGTTTCAGGTTGGCCAGGAACTCCTCAGGATCTTCGTCGGCCCCCCAGGAGATGAAGTCCACGGCGGGGATCGGGCCGCCCGCCTCTCCTTCCTTGTAACGCCAGTGGGCGGCGATGCCGGCTTCAGCCCGCTGGTGCATCTCCTCGGTGCGGATCTGGACTTCGATCGGCTTCCCGTCGGGGCCGATGACCGTGGTGTGCAGCGACTGGTAGAGGTTGATCTTGGGCATCGCTATGTAGTCCTTGAACCGCCCGGTCACCGGCACCCAGTGGCTGTGGATCAGGCCCAGCGCCGCATAGCAGTCCCTCATGGTCGGAGTGATGATCCTGATCCCGATCAGGTCGTGAATGTCCTCGAAGGGCCGGTTCTGCTCCCGCATCTTGCGATAGATCGAGTACTGGTGCTTCGGCCGCCCGGTCACCTCGGCCTCGATACCGGAGTCGGCCAGGATGCCGGACACCTCGTCGACCATCTTCTCGATGAAGGCCTCACGTTCCGGTGCCCGCTCCGCCAGCATGGCCTGGATCTCGGCATTCGGCCCCGGGTAGAGGATGGCGAAGCAACGATCCTCGAACTCGTGTTTGATCTCCTGGACCCCGAGGCGATGGGCGAGCGGGGCGTAGACATCCAGAGTCTCCTGGGCCACCCGGCGCTGCTTTTCGTCGCGAAGCGCATGAACGGTGCGGAGGTTGTGGAGACGGTCGAACAACTTGATGATGAGGACCCGGACGTCCTGGGCCATGGCCACCACCATCTTTCGAATCGTGGCCGCCTGTGCCTGTTCCCGATTCGAGTAGCGGACCCGGTCGAGCTTGGTCACACCGTCGATGAGACGGGCGATCTCCTCGCCGAATTGCATGGAGAGATCGGTCAGGTTGAGCGTCGTGTCTTCAACCGTGTCATGGAGAAGGCCGGCGGCAAGGGTCGGCTCGTCGAAGCCGTACTCGGCGAGCATCAGGGCAACTGCCACGGGGTGGGTGATGTAGGGATCCCCTGTCTTTCGTACCTGCCCTTCGTGCGCCGCGGCCGCAACCTGGTAGGCCCGGGTCAGCAGTTCTGTGTCCCCATCGGGGTGATGGTGCATGAAGGCGGCGACGACATCTTCGAATGTCGCCTGGCCAAGATCAGTCGTAGGTGATGAGGGCATGAAGGGGTACCCCGTCCAGCATGTCGGCGCCGTCGAGGAAGGCAAGCTCGATGAACACCGATATCCCGACCACCTCGGCGCCGATCTTCCTCAAGAGCCGGATGGCGGCGGCAGCCGTCCCCCCGGTGGCGATTACGTCGTCGACGAGCAGGATTCGCTCACCCTCGTGGGCCGCGTCGGTGTGGATTTCGAGGGCATCGGAGCCGTACTCGAGGGCGTAGTCCTCGCGGATGGTCTCGTAGGGCAGCTTGCCCGGCTTGCGCACCGGGATGAAACCGGCCCCGAGACGGTCGGCCACCGGCGTGGCCAGTGTGAAACCACGCGCCTCGATGCCGGCGACCTTGGTCACCCGGGAGTCACGAAACGGCTCGGCGAGGGCGTCAACCAACATCGCAAAAGCCGGACCATCGGCGAGCACAGGTGTTATGTCCTTGAAGACGACACCGGGCTCGGGGTAGTCGGGGATGTCGCGAACCAGCGAAGCAAGATGTTCCACCCCCGGAAGTCTAAGGCCGGTCAGGGGGATCCGGCTCCAGTCTCGTCGGCACCGACGCGTGATCCGATCGCCCGCCGCGACACCCGCAACCTTCCCTCCTCGACCCTGAGCACCACGCTCTCCTCGTCGACGGTCACCACCGTCCCGTGGATGCCCCCGATGGTACGAACCTCCTGACCCGGGGCCAGGTTCTCGGACAGAGTCTGCTGCTTCTTGGCTCGTTGACGCTGCGGTCTGATGATGAACAACCAGAAGACCGCAACCATCAACCCAAGGAACAGAAGCGAGGGCAGAGGGCTCGCCGCTGTCTCCTGGGCTAGCACGACGTAGGTCACTGAATCCTCCCGATCAGCTGTAACTCGGACGGGCGGAGGTTAGGCAATGGCGTCGGAGTTCGGCGAACCGCCCCGTCTGGCATCGACGACCCCCGCCACGAAGGCGGCGAACGCTCCGCTCACGATGGCGTCGCGAGCCGATGAGACCAGGTCGAGGGTGTATCTGAGGTTGTGGATGGTGAGCAGCCGATGGGCGGAAAGCTCCTTCATCCGAACCAGGTGTCTCAGGTATGCCCGGCTGTGTCTCGCACAGGTGTGACACGGGCAGTCGGCGTCGATGGGACGATCGTCGGCCTCGAATCCTGCCGTGCGCAGGTTGAAGTCGCCGAAGCGGGTGAGCACCTTGCCGTGCCGGGCCAGCCGGGTGGGGAGGACACAGTCGAACATGTCCGCACCGCGGGCGATGGCATCGAGGAGACCACGTGTGTCACCGAGTCCCATGACATATCGGGGCTTGCCGTCGGGCAACTCGGCGAAACTGGCCTCTAGGGCCCGATTCCGCTCTTCGACGCCCTCGCCGACCGAGAGGCCGCCTATCCCGAACCCGGGGAAGCCGAGATCAGCCGTGTGTGAGGCGCTCTTGGCCCTGAGGTCGGGGTCGACACCTCCCTGCACGATGCCGAACAGCGCCTGGTCGGCACGGTTATGGGCCTCCCGGCTTCGCTCCGCCCAGCGCAGCGTCCGCTCCATCTCAGACTCGACGAGCGCTCGAGGAGCGGGAAGGCCGACACACACGTCGAGAGCCATGGCGATGTCGGGCCCCAGCTCCTCCTGGATCCTCACTGCCTCCTCGGGGGTGAGCCCCACCGCCAATCCGTCGTAGACGGAGCGGAATCTCGCACCTTGCTCGTCGATCTCGGGCCCGAGGGAGAAGATCTGGAAGCCCCCCGAGTCGGTGAGGATGGGTCCGTCCCATGCCATGAAGCGATGGAGCCCGCCGAGCCGGGCTACCAGAGCGGAGCCCGGCCGCAACATGAGGTGATAGGTGTTGGAGAGCAGGATCTCGGCGCCCATTCCGGCAAGATCGCTGCTGTCCACCGCTTTGACCGCCGCCCTGGTACCCACCGGCATGAAGGCGGGTGTGGCCACCCGGCCATGGGCGGTGTCGAGCCAACCGGCACGGGCTGCGCCGTCCACCGCCTCGAGTTCCCAGGTCACCGCGGTCATGGCCTGATTATGTGGCCTGCCGCTCGGCATACATGGCGTCGCCGAAGGAGAGGAACCTGTATCCCCGCTCCAACGCAGTCTGGTAGGCCTTTCGCCATCTGTCGCCCATGAAGGCGGCAATCAGGACCACCAGGGTGGATCCCGGGACGTGAAAGTTGGTGACGAGGGCGTCTACCACCCGGAACTCGTCGCCCGGCTTGAGGAAAAGGGCGGTCTCACCGGCGCCCCACTCGACTGCGCCGCCCTCGTCGGCGAAGCTCTCCAACGCCCGCACCACCGTGGTTCCGATCGCGACCACCCGCCCCCCCGTCCGGCGGGCGCGGACGATTGCGACGGCGGTCGCCTCGGGGACCGAGCACCACTCCGAGTGCATGCGATGGTCCTCGATCCGGTCGACCGACATGGGCCGGAACGTGTCGATCCCGACATGGAGATCGACAGACGCAACCGCGATTCCCCGGGTCTGGAGCCGGCGCACCACGTCAGGGGTGAAGTGAAGCCCGGCCGTGGGGGCGGCCGCCGAACCCGTGCTACGGGCGAACATGGTCTGATAGCGGGAGGTGTCGGAGAGGGTCCCCTTGAAGTAGGGGGGAAGGGGAACTTGGCCGGCGGCGGCGATGGCCGCCTCCACGTCGACGGCGCCCAGATCGACCGCGACCATGCCATCGTCGGGACCTTCGACGACGGTCGCCGCGAGCCCTTCGAATTCGATCTCGACTCCAGGCCGGAGCCGTCTGGCCGGCCGCGCCATCGCCTCCCACAAACCGTCGGGCCGCGAGGTCAGGACGAGAAGCTCTACCTCTCCCCCGGTCCCGGCCCGCCGTCCGACCAGCCGGGCTGCCCTTACCCTGGTCTCGTTCACGACGACCACGTCGCCGGGATGGAGCATCGAGGGGAGATCGAGGAAGACGTGATCCGACATGTCCCTGGTGTCGAGGAGCCGAGCGTCGTGGCGGGGCTCGATCGCCTCCTGGGCGATTGCAGACTCCGGCAATATGTAGGAGAACTCCTCGACTCGCACGACGTGGAGGGTATCGGCGCCCGGCCCGATTCGATTCGAGGACACATCCTGTCCTCAGCCGCTGCGCAGAATGTGCCCGACATGAGTCGAATGGAGATCCGCCCGCTCACGCAGGAGCGCTTGCGCGATCTGACGCTGCTGTTCGGAGAGGGGGGCGACCCGAAGTGGTGCTGGTGCGCTTCGTTCCGATTGCGCAGCGCCGATTTCAGGAAGGCGAACCCGGACTCCAACCGCAGGGTGCTGGAAGTCGCGGTGACGACCACGGCCGAGGAGGGGCGCGCTCCCGGGCTGATCGCCTATCGAGACACAGACCCGATCGGCTGGGTGAGCCTGGGGCCCCGAGACGACTTCGAGCGTCTTCGGCACTCCAGGCTCCTGGCACCCGTCGACGACGAACCGGTGTGGTCGATCGTCTGCTTCGTCGTCTCACGTCGTGCCCGAGGTGAGGGAGTCGCCATGGCGTTGCTGGAGGCGGCTATCGACTATGCCCGCAACCAAGGGGCGAGCCGGCTCGAGGGCTACCCGGTCGAAACCGAAGGCAACCGGATCCCCTCGGCCAATGCCTACATGGGCACGTTGACGATGTTCGAACGGTCCGGGTTCGAAGTAGTGGAGCGCCGAAGGGCCAACAAGAACAGTGTCACCCGTCCCATCGTGCGCCGGGTGCTCTAGCCAGAGGTCAAAGCAAGGTGCCCTGCGGGTCGGCGGGCGGCTCCAGACCAAGGTGGGAATAAGCACGCGCCGTGGCCATCCGCCCGCGCGGGGTGCGTTTGATCAGACCCGATTGGAGCAGGAACGGCTCGTAGGCATCCTCGACCGTCTCCGGTTCCTCACCCACCGCGATGGCCAGCGTGGACAGGCCGACCGGGCCCCCGCCGAAGCGCTGGACGATCGACTCCAGTATCGACCGGTCCACCTTGTCCAGGCCGAGCTCGTCGACCTCGAAGACCCGCAGTGCCTCGTCGGCCACCTCAGGGTCGATCACTCCCGAGGCGCGTGCCACCGCATAATCCCGGACCCGGGCGAGGAGGCGGTTGGCGATTCGTGGCGTCGACCGGCTGCGATGGGAGATGATTCCGGCCGCCTCGTCGGATATCTCGATCCCGATGATCCCCGCCGAGCGGCGAATGATGATGGCGAGCTCGTCGGGCTGGTAGTAGTCGAGCTTCTCCTCGATCCCGAAGCGGTCGCGCAGCGGAGCGGTCACCGTCCCCTTCCGGGTCGTGGCGCCGACCAGCGTGAACCGGGGCAGGTCGAGTCTGATCGACTGAGCCGTTGGGCCCTTGCCCAGGACGATGTCGAGCTGGAAATCCTCCATCGCCGGGTAGAGCACCTCCTCGACGGCGCGGGGCAGGCGATGGATCTCGTCGATGAAGAAGACGTCCCCGTCGTCGAGATTGGACAGGATGGCGGCCAGGTCCCCGGGCCGGTCGAGGGCGGGCCCGGATGTGACCCGGATCTTGACGTCGAGCTCATGGGCGATGACCCCGGCCAGGGTGGTCTTGCCCAGCCCGGGGGGGCCGGAGAAGAGGACATGGTCCAATGGCCTGCTCTCCTTTAGCGCTGCCTCCAGTGAGATCTCGAGACGCTCCCGAACCCGATCCTGGCCCACAAACTCCTCGAGCCGCCGGGGTCGGAGGGTCACCTCCTCTTCGGACTCGATGGTGGGGTTGAGCAGACTGTCCTCGCGCATCGTCATCTCCTGCCGAGGGCGCGCAATGCGGTCTTTATCTGGTCTTCGATCGCCGAGTCGGGGTCGAGCTCACCCATCACCCCGTTGATCTCCTCGGTCGAATAGCCCAGACCTTCGAGGGCCTGCCTCACCGTGATGGTGGTGGGTGAAGTGACCACCTCGGCGTCGATCCCGGCGAGTTTGGGGGCGAGCTCGAGCACGATCTTCTGAGCGCCGCGCTTGCCCACGCCCGGGACAACGGTCAGGGCGTCGGCATCCTCGGTGACGATGGCGCGCACGATCTCGTTGTGGCTCATCGATCCCAGGATGGCCATCGCCAGCTTCGGCCCCACGCCACCGGCCCCGAGGAGGACCCGGAACAGGTCGCGATCCGGCTCGGAGCCAAAACCGTAGAGGCTCATCCCGTCCTCCCTGACGTGGGTATGGGTGTGGACCACCACCTCCTCGCCCAAACCGGGGAGCGCCGCCAGGGCGCGGGGGGTCATCATGACCTCGTAGCCGACCCCTACCACTTCGATGCAGGCCACTTCACCGCGTCGGGAGACGAGCATCCCCCGCAACCGCCCGATCACCTGCTCATCTCCAACGGCGCCGCCCGGAGATGACATAGGGCGATGGCCAGGGCGTCGGCGGCGTCGGCCGGCTTGGGCAGATCGGGCAGTCTGAGCAGGCGGGCGACCATGTCCTGGATCTGGGCCTTCGAGGCCGAGCCGTCGCCGGTTATCGCCGACTTGACCGCGGTGGGCACGTACTCCGAGACCTTCAGCCCCGCCTGGGCCGCTGCGAGCAAGGCCACTCCCGAGGCCCGACCCACCGAGATCGCCGTCTGCAGGTTCTGGTTGGTGAACACGGTCTCCACGGCGACGACGTCGGGCTTGGAGTCGGCGATAACTTGGGTCAGCCCGATGAAGAGCTCGGCCAATCGCTGCGCCATAGCCATTTCCGGGTCGGTCCGGATCACACCGGCCAGGACCGCGGTTGGGGGATGACCGCTCTCCACGACGCCATACCCGGTCGCCGACAAACCGGGATCGATACCCAGGACGAACATATGTTTGGTGAGGTTAGGCGAGATCGTCTCGGGTTTGAAGGCATGTATGCGGTGAACCGGGGGCCGAGGCGGGGCGGGTGCCCCTAGGTTCGTTGTCCGACCAGTTGGCGAAGTCTCGGGTCGAGCCCGGGACGGGGGGGCGGATAAGCACTCCCGTCGGGTTTTCTGAATGTTGGTTTCCCAACCGGGTCTTCGGTGATGTTCCAACCGTGCTCGTGGA
>DATHUP010000053.1:0-14363 GCA_035462175.1 Acidimicrobiia bacterium
CACCGCCCTCACCGCACTCTGCATCACAGACAATCCGCCACCAGCCCAGATCACCGTATTCATCGACGCCCAACATGCTGTAGGAACAGACGGGGAGGCGGGAGTGGTCCTCGAAACCGGACCCCGAATCGGAAGAGACACCCTCCAAGCCATCCTCTGTGATGGCATCACCGAAATCACCGTCCAAACCGAAGACGGCATTCCGATGAGCTACGGGAGACACACCCGCACCATCCCACCAGCCCTACGCCGCGCCATCATCCACCGCGACGGCAACCGGTGTGTAATCGACGGCTGTGACAGTCGGAATCGGCTCCAGGTCCACCACATCACCCCCTGGAGCCAAAACGGGCCAACCAACCCGGACAATCTCATCACCCTCTGCTGGTACCACCACCACATCGTCATCCACCAGCACGGCTACCAGCTCTACCGACACCCCGACCACGGCCGCATCCGATTCAACAAACCCGAACGCGCCCCACCCGGCTAGACAAACTCGTCAACGATTGGTTGGTATATCATCTACTTCGCCGCCTGGAAGCGCCACATCGGCTTCTATCGATACCGCGGCTGAACGAGGGGCTTGAAGAGGCGGTTTTGCCCCATACCGGGACGCGCTCAAAGCCGAGGACCACGTCTGCACACGTGGTCCTCAGCACGCAGCGCACCAGGTGTGACTATCCGTCGGCCAGGTACTCGTCGATCAGGGCAGTCATCTCCGGCACGAGATCCGGATTCATTGGTGCATACGAAAGTTGGATCTCCACGCCGTTGATCGATCCCGGTGTTCCCGGCCGCACCAGACGCCGATACTCGTCGGGGTGGGTCTCCTCCAACCAGGTGCTGAACCCGGAGAGATCGGAGACGTTCAGGGGTTGCGGGCCGTCCCCTGGCATGGGCTCGGTGGAGAGCAGCGAGATTCCGCCCGACTCGTCGATGGCGATTCTCATCGTTTCCAACCCGCCCAGCCGCAGGGCTTCGAGTGCAAACTCGATCTCGCAACCAAAGATACGCTCACCCTGGCTCTCACAGTCCCGAATCGCGATTCGCCGGTCGAGGACCGCTCCCCAGGCGAAGTCGGCCTCGAACCCGGCGGCGTCGGTCACCGGGATCGGTTGGCCGGCCTCCACCCCCTCGTGATAGGGACGGCTCAGACCGGTCTCGAAGCCAACCTGGCCGTCGGCGGCGAACATGGACCGGAAGTCGTCGAAGTCCTCGCCATTGATGGCAGCAACCACATCGGATACCAACGCTGCCTGGTGGGCCGAGAGCCCCTGCAACGCCGGGTCATCTGCCACCGGATTGGTAGAGCCACCGGTGAAGATGAGCACCGGAATGGCGATCAGAGCAGCGAGAGCGAAACCGGCCGCAAAGCCCATCCATGGCGACATGTGGCGAGCGCCCCGATGCGGCGCCTCGTCCATGTCTCGTCGTGTCGATATGTCCTGAACCATTTCGGTCCTTTCCATCACTTGGAGTAGGAAAGCCTCGACCTGATCCGGGCTCATCTTCTGGCGGGCTCCGTTCCGCTGCGGGTTCGAGGCCCGAAGCCTCGACACCACGGCGTCAGCCCGAGCTGGATCGATCCGCCTGGTCACAGCCGTCCTCCCTCGTCTTCGGCACGTCGGGTGGAATCTGAGCTCGCCTCACCGGGCAGCGAATCGAGCGCCACGCTCATCCGGGCGATGGCGCGGTGCAGCCGCATGTCGACTGCAGCAATGGATATGTCGAACACGCTCGCTATCTCGGAGCGTGAAAGCTCCTCCCAAGCGTGGAGCCGCAACAGCTCCTGGTCTCCCGGTCTCAGCTTGGTCATGGCAACCAGCACGTCCGCGTGTTCGGACCTGGTCATTGTGGTCTCCGCCGGCCCGGGACGGGGCAGGTCGCTGATGCCCGACACGCGGTTGCCGAGACGGGCTCGCCGTCGGGCGGATCGCATCGAGTTACGGACCACGTTCCGGGCGACACCGTAGAGCCAGAGACGCGCCTCGTTCCCCGCGGGAACCTTCTCCAGTTTGCGCCAGGCCACGGCGAAGATCTCCGCCAGAGCGTCATCGGCCTCGTCGCGGTCCAGCCGCCTGAGGCAATAGACCCTGAGATCATCGAGATGACTCTCGTAGAGCATGCGAAACCGTTCGTCGTGCCCCAGCTGGGGACTCATGTCGGTCCTGTCGGCGGCGGCAGAATCCATTTCATCATGGGTATGTCCGGCTCGCCAGCAAGCCAACGCCTCTTCTCATGGTTAGGCGAGGCATTGACCGGACATGACACCGGTGAACCCCAAAGGGGTTTGGCACACAAGGTGGAGGTCGGCGAGGGTCGAGGTAACGGGCCCTCGCCGATTTCTTCGCACTATGAGAGAGGAGACCCTCTCTCGGCCCCACGTTCGGTCAGCGGGCCAGCCAGTCCAGCACCACCCACTCGACTCCATCCCACACCACCGGATTCAGCTCGGCCTCGTTCAGCCCGGTGCCGACCAACCCGCTGCTGACCAGACTCACGATTCGCGCCAACCCGTCGACATCGGCGGGAGGAGCCCCCCGGTAGCCGTCGAGGAGGGGCCGGCCACCCATCCGATCGATCATCGCCCGGGCACCGGCTTCGTCGACCGGGGCCGGGGCGAACACGACGTCGCCGAGCAACTCGGTGAGGACACCGCCCATCCCCACCGAGACCACGGGCCCGAACACCGGGTCGACCAGGGCACCGACGATCAGCTCGACACCCGGCCGGTATCGCTCCACCCGCGCTCCGTCGACCGTCAGGCCGGCCGCCATCGCCGCCGCCAACACCTCCGCGAAGGCATCGGCGACCGACTCCGCGGATTCCAGCCCCAGCCTGACTCCTCCCAACTCGGTCTTGTGGGCGAGATCCGGGGAGCTCACCTTGACCACCACCGGGTAGCCGAGCCGGCCCGCCGCTTCGATCGCCTCACCGGCATCGGTAGCAATCTCACCCTCGACCAGATGCAAGCCCCAGTCCTCGAAGTCGGCAGCAAGGGGCTCCACATGGACCGCAGCCGGCACCCGCACCAGCCGGGCCAGACCGGCGAGGGCCCGTATCGCCGCCCTCGGTTCCTCGGCGACCGGGCAGGCTGCGGACCGCAGCCGGTGTAGACCGTGATCGGCTTGGTCGCCGGCCATCCAGAGATGGAGAACGGGGACGGGGGAGTCGACACCGAGCAGCGCAGACACCCGCTCGTCGGTGTGGGCGGGAGGATGGGCCGTCGAGACCGCCAGCACCATGTCGTAGTCACCCGACCCGGCCATGAGGTCCACCACCTCGGCGAATCGGCCCGGACCGCCGATGATCCCGCCCATGTCGAGAGGGTTGCTGGCCACGCCGTGATCGAGGAGGGGATCGAGTCGGGCGGCGAGGTCCGCACCGGGAGGAGGCAGACTCACCCTGTAACGCTCGGCGAGATCGGCGAGATGGATGGCGATGCCACCGGAATGGGTGACGATGGCGGTGCGGTCGCCGGCCGGCGGTGCGGTGAGCGCGATCATCTCGGCAATCTCGTAGGCCTCGCCCGGGGTCTCGGCCACGATCACACCCAGCGAGTCGAACACGCCTTCGAGCACCTTTTCGGGAACGGCCATGGCCCCGGTGTGGGTGGTCATCATGGACTTCCCGTGAGCCCCGGTGCCGATCCGGCACACCACCACCGGCTTGCCGCGATCCAACGACGACCTCACCGACTCGATGAAGACCGGCCCGTCCCGCACCGTCTCCACTAGTGCCAGCACCACCTCGACCTCGTCGAGCTCGGATACCGCGGCGACCACCTCTCCGAGTTTGATGTCGATCTCGTTGCCCGTCGACACCGAGACCGCCAGCCCGCTCCCCCGAGCCGCTGCCAGGTTGTGCAGATAGCTCCCCATACCCCCGCTCTGAGTGACCACCCCGACCCGCCCCGAGCGGATCTGGGCGGCAGGACGGTCGAGGCAGGTGAGAAAGCTGGCGGCCAGGCCATGCGAAGGGCGGATCACCCCACCACTGTTCGGGCCGAGGACTCTCACCCCTGCCGCCTCTGCCTTCTTGATCAGATCCGCTTCCAGGGCGCGGCCGTCACGCCCGGATTCACCGAAGCCCCCGGCAAAGACCACCAGGGCACCAACCCCGGCAGAGTCCATCGTCACATACCGGACCGCGGCGGCCGGGATGGCGCATACCACCAGGTCGGGAGGGCGCGGCAGGTCCGTCACCCGTCGAAACATCTCCACGCCGTCGACTGCCGGCTTCCCCGGATTGACCCCGTAGACCTCCCCGTCGTACCCGAGAGCTCTCAGATGGCCGAGGACCCGGCGTCCGTGCTTGGCCGGATCGGCGGAGAGACCGGCAATGGCGATGGTGGCCGGATCGAGGAGACGATCCAGACCGCTCATCTCAGTTGAGGGATCACCTCGGAGGCGAACAGCTCGAGACTGTCCGCCTCGCCCATGTCGTAGAAGTAGAGGATCATCTCGACGCATCCCTCTTCGATGAACCGGCCCATCTCCTCCACCGCCTGGGGCACGGTGGCGGCGAAGTGCTCGTCGGCGAACTCCTCGGGAGTGCATGATCGGCGACCGGCGGCTATGTCCAGCTTCCCGCGCAAGTCGGCGTCGTCCCGCCCGATCACCGACATACGGTGGATGGTGCGGCCTATCTCCTCGTAGGGCCTGCCGACCGCCTCGCAATGACCGGCCAGGACCCGCGACTTGTGCCGAAACTCCTCGATGTTGTCGCCGAAGTTGGCGAAATCCCCGTACTGAGCCACGATCCGGAGGGTCCGCTTCTCCCCACCCCCTGCGATCCAGAGCGGCGGGTGAGGCTTCTGGATCGGCCGGGGCCGGTTGATCGCGCCGTCGACGGTGTAGTGCTCGCCCTGGAAGCCCGCCTCGTCCTGGGTCCACATCGCCACCAGCACCCGGACCGCCTCTTCCAGCATGTCGAGACGCTCCCGGTCGGATGGGAAACGATATCCGTAGGCCTCGAACTCGCCCTTGGACCACCCGGCGCCGATCCCGACATCGAGACGCCCGCCGGAGATGACGTCGATGTTCGCCGCCATCTTGGCCAGCAACGACGGGGGGCGGTAGAGGGCACACGTGCACATCTGGCCGAGCCGTGCCCGGGTGGTCACCGCGGCCAGGGCGGCCATCAGGGTCCACGCCTCGAAGGTGCTCTCCTGGGCTACCACGGGATGGGTGTGGAAGTGGTCGTACACCCAGATCGAGTCGTATCCCGAGTCTTCGATCAGGTTGGCGAAGGCCAGGATCCGATCCCACTGCTCGGCGACGGGGATCCCGTTCTGGTCGCCCTTCCACCCCTGGGGCACGAATGTCCCGAAACGCATGTTCCTACTCACTCTCCGGCCAGACCTTGACCACACCCTCGCCGGCGAGACGTCTCACCTCCGGCTCATCCAACCCCAATCTCGTCGTGAGCACCTCGATCGTGTGCTGCCCGAGCATCGGCGCCGACTCGTTGGGCGGCTCCCAGTCGCTCCACTTGATCGGGCTCGGCGGGTATCGGATGTCGCCGAGGGTGGGGTGCTTGTAGGTCCCGACCATGCCCCGGGCCAGCACCTGGGGGTCGGTGAACACCTGCTCCATGTCGTTGACCGGGGCGTTGGGTATGTCGTACTCGTCCAAGACAGCCAGCCACTCGGCGTTGCTCTTGGTGCGGAACTCGGCGGAGAGCGTCTCCACCACGAAGTCCCGGTTGGCCACCCGCTGCGAGTTGTCGGAGCTGCGGGGGTCGTCTTTCAGGTCGGGTCTGCCTATGGCGTCACACAGGTTCTTCCAGAACTTCTCGTCCCGGGCGGCCACCACCACGTAGCCGTCTCTGGTCCCGAATGCCTGCCAGGGGACCATGTGGGCGTGGGCGGTGCCGAGACGGGTCAGCTTCCGCCCCGAGTTGAGGTGGTCGAGGGCGTCGTAGGAGAGGAGCGAGACCAGGGTGTCGAGCATGGCCACGTCGGCGTGTTGGCCGTTGCCGTGCAACTCTCTGCCGACCAGGGCTGCCAGGACGGAGATACAGGAGTAGATGCCGCCCGCGATGTCGGCGATGGGGATCCCGACCCGGGCCGGTTCGCCGTCGGCAGGCCCTGTGATGTCGACGTGGCCGCTGTAGGCCTGGACCACCAGGTCGAAGGCGGCCTTGTCCCGGGCCGGCCCGTATTCCCCGAACCCGGTCACCGAGGACGTGATGATCTCCGGGTTTCGCCTCTTCAACGACTCGTGGTCGATGCCGAGCCGCGCCATGACCCCGGGACGGAAGTTGTCGATCACAACGTCGGCCTGCTCAACCAGGTCGAAGAACATCTCCTTGCCCCGGGGATCCTTGAGGTCGAGGACCACGCTCTTCTTCCCCCGGTTCATGAACAGATGGATGGCGCTCTCGTCGTGAAGGGGAGCGATGGTGGCATTGCGGGCCGTATCCCCGGAGTGGGGCTCGATCTTGATCACCTCGGCGCCGAGATCGGCCAGGATCACGCCGCCGAAGTTGCCCGCGATCACCTGGCCCAGCTCGAGGATGGTGACCCCGGTCAGCATCCCCGGCATCAACGCACCCCGAGAATCAAGTCGGCCACAGCATCGACACCACCGAACCGGTGCGGGCGGACTCGTCGACGGCACGGGAGATCACCAGCACATCCATGCCCTCCGCACCCGTGGCCAGGATGGGATCGGGCCGCCCGGTGCCGACACTGTTGATGAAGGCGTGGGTCTCCTCCTGCATCGCCCCGAAGTGCTCGCCGAGAGCCCAGTCCCCGGGCATGTAGGAGCCGAGCATGGCCACGTTCATCGAGGTGTCGGGGGTGTAGGGAGAAGGGACCGGCTTGTGCGAGGCCATGAGCACGTCGCGATGGTCGTCCTTCACCGAGATGACCCCGTCCCGCCCGAACAGCTCGAAGTCCATGCTGGCAACGTACGCCGGCCAGAACTCGGGCAGTTCCCAGCTCACCCCGAGGTTGGCCACCATCCCGTCGTCGTAGGTGAGGACACACCACGTGGAGTCGAGCGCCCCGAACTCGTCGTGGATCCGCCCCTTGTTCGATCCGGCGGCGTACGCGGTGGCCGGAAGGGCGCCACCCAGGTACCAGGTGAGCAGGTCGAAGAGGTAGGTCATCGTGTTGACCGAAGGTGTGGTGGTCCCTGCCCGAGAGATGACCGAGCGGGCCACGGCCTGGGTGAGGTAGATGGTGGCTTTGGCCGAGGTGACGTCACCCACGTATCCCCCGAGCACGTGCTCCTTGATGGCCAGGTAGCGACGACGGAAGCGCTGGGTGAAGCCGGTGTAGATGGACACCCCGTACTCCTCGGCAGCTGCCAGGAGCTTGTGACCCTCGTCGGCGAGGATGGTGAACGGCTTCTCCACCAGCACCGTCTTTCCCGCCTGCACCGCGGCCATCGCCGGCTCGAAGTGGGAGTCCTCGGTGGAGGCGATGATCACCGCATCCACGTCGTCCCTGGTCACGATCTCGATGGCGTCAGTGGACCACAGGTCCGCCTCGCAGGATGCGGCGAGACGGGTGGCCCTGTCCTCGACGATGTCGCATACGGCGAGGAAGTCCACCGACGGGTGCCGGTGGGCGATCTCGGCTCGGAGACTCCCTATGGAGCCACTGCCCACCACTGCCACGCCGACCCCGTCGGCGATGTATCGACTTCTGCTCACCCTGTCTCCTTGCCGGCGCGGCCCGCCGCCTCGGCTCGGGCGATGATCGTCCTTGCCACCCTTGCCACCGCGTAGTCCACCATCTTCCCGTCCACTGCGATCGAGGCCTTTCCCCCCGCCTCCGCCTCTTCGAAGGCGGCCAGCACCTTCTTCTGATACTCGACCACCTCGGGGGAGGGCGTGAATACGTCGTTGATCACCTCGACCTGAGCCGGGTGGATCGCCACCTTCCCGGTGTAGCCCAGGGTGCGGGCCAGCTCGCACTCGACCCTCAGAGCCTCGGGGTTGCGGAAGTCCATGAACACAGCCTCCATGGGATAGGGCACCCCGGCGGCGCGCGCACTGAGCAGGACCTGGGAACGGGCCTGCATGAGACCGGTGCCCTCCGGGGTCCACTCCACCCCGAGATCGGCCACCAGGTCTCCCTGCTCCCCTCCGCCGAACATCACACACTCCACCCGGTCCGACGCCGTCGCCATTTCGTAGGTGAGCCGTACCCCCAAGGCCGACTCGACGAGGGGAATCACCGTGATCGAGCCGACTTCCCTCTCCGTGGTCATCTCCAGGGCGGTGAGGGCTCCGTCGACATGGCTGATCACCCTCGGGTCCTCGGCCTTGGGGATGATCACCCCCACCGCCGGGGATTGCCCCGCCGCCACCACGTCGTCCCAGAGCAAGCCGGTCTCCGCCGCGTTGGTGCGGACGTAGTAGGGCACCGGGGATTCGGGGAGCTGTTGCAGGTTGTCCCGTGCCTCCGGCTTGTTGTCGACCGAGACCGAGTCCTCGAGGTCGACGATGACGGCGTCGGTGCCCGAGTTCACTGCCTTGGCCAGCATGTCGAGACGGTTGCCCGGGGTGAACAGCATGGAGCGGACCGGTTGCATCACTTGATCGCCATCGGGTTGAGGGGTGAACCGACCGCCCGGGTGAAGGGAAGTGGTGGGCCGCAGAACATGAACTCGTACACCCCGTCGGCAGCACAGTCCTCTGCCAGCGGGTCGAGATCGAAGATCTCCCCCAGCCAGAGACCCATGTGCACGATGAAGATGATGTGGAGTGGCTGGGCCACGTCGGGTGTCTCGTTGGGCCGGACCTCGAGGCCCCAGGTGTCGGCAGCGAGGGCGGCGATGTCCCGGCCGGCCACCCATTCCACGCTGTCCAAGCCGAGGCCGGGAGCCTCTCCACCGGCGTAGTCCCCCCACCCGCCGGCCGCCCGTGCCGATGCCATGGCCCCGGTGCGGACGAAGACGAAGTCGCCCGGCCCGACTTCGACACCGGCATGTGCCTCGGCCCGAGCCAATTCTTCGGTCCCGATGGCATGACCTGGCTCGAGCCAGTCGACACCGAGTGCCCGGGGCAGGTCGAGGAGGACGCCCCGCCCCACCATCGACCCGGCGGCGTTGGCCACATCGCCCTTGAGGGCGCCCTTGCTGGAGACCATCTCGGCGCCGTATCCGTTGTAGATCTTGTCTTCGAAGACGACGTGACCGAAGGCGTCCCATTGAGTGCCGGATTGGAGGGGCATGATGATGATGTCGTCGGTTCCGCGGAAGTGTTTGTCCACGCCGCCGTAGAAGTCCCGGATCGAGGTGCCGGCGATGGCATCGGCGCCGTCGCGAATCATCAGGTGGATCGGGTTGAACCGGCCCAGACTCCCGGTTTGGGGGCCGTCTTCGTCATAGGGAAGGGCCATGGAGATGGTCTTGCCCTGCCGGACCAAGGCTGCCGCTGCCACCACCATCTCCGGGGTGACCAGGTTGAGGGTGCCCCTCTCGTCGTCCGGGCCCCAACGCCCCCAGTTGCTGTGCCGCTGGCTCAGTTCACGGACGGTATCGATGCTGGCGCTCACAGTCCCTCGCTGTTCCTGGTCAGTTGTGCAGGATGCACGATATATGATCCGACCCGTCTTCACCCAAAGGAGCTGACCCACCCCAGATGGACCACGAATTCACCCCGGAACAGGAGCTGTTCCGAGCCACCGTCCGGGAGTTCTGTGAGAAGGAGATCACCCGGGAATACGTCAGGGAGTGCGATCGGGAGCGGAAACCGCCGCGGGACCTCTACGACAAGCTGGGCGAGCAGGGCTGGCTCGGGATCAACATTCCCGAGGAGCACGGCGGCGCCGGTGCCGGGGCGGTGGAGGTGGCCATCCTGCTCGAGGAGCTGGGCCGTGCCTTCCTCGACCTCTCCTTCTGGGTTTTCCGCGCCGTCACCTGGGGCGGGCTCGCCATCGGCCGGGACGGGACTCCGGAGCAAAAGACCGAGCTCCTCCCCCGGGTCGCCTCCGGTGAGCTCACCGTCTGCTTCTCCCTGACCGAGCCCGACGCCGGGTCGGATGCCGCCGCGATCAGCCTCTCCGCGGTCGAGGACGGTGACGACTACGTGCTCAACGGGCAAAAGGTGTTCACCTCCGGGTTCAAGGCCAGCGATCTCGACGTGGTGGCTGCTCGCACTTCTTCCGACGGGAAGAAGCACCACGGGATCACCAACTTCATCGTCGACACCGACAGCCCCGGTCTGGAGTGGCAGCCGATCGAGACCTTGGGCCACTGGCCGCTGGGGACCGCCATGCTCTACTTCAGCGACGTGCGTGTCCCCAAGTCCAGGATGTTGGGCACCCTCCACGAAGGCTGGGCCGATCTCGGGGTGTATCTCCGCTACGAGCGGCTCTGTCTCTCCGCGGCCCGGACCGGGGCGGCGGCGGCGGCTCTTGCCGACTCGGTGGCTTACGCCAAGGAACGGGAGCAGTTCGGGCGCCCTATCTCGGAGTTTCAGGCGGTGTCGCATCGTCTCGCCGACATGCAGACCATGGTCGAGATCTCCCAGATGCTGGTGTACCGCTACGCCTCCCGTCTCGACCGGGGCCTGGCCACGACCAGGGACGCGGCCATCCTCAAGCTGTATGCCTGCGAGGCCTACAAGGAGGTGGCCGACATGGGGCTTCAGGTCCTCGGCGGCTACGGGTACACCATGGAGTACGACCTGCAGCGTCACTTCCGCGAGTCGCGGCTTGGTGTGATCGGAGCCGGGACCTCCGACATCCAGCGCAACATCATCGCCAAGACGATGGGGCTGTGACCCGATGCCGGTGATAACCGAGGAGGCGCGCCGTTGGGCCGACCGCGAGTACCCCCGCTTCGAGATGATCGTGACCGCTACCGACATCGCCAAGTTCGCCCACGCCACCGGGGAGACCAACCCGATCCACTTCGACAGGGAGGCTGCTGTCGCAGCCGGCTACCCCGACGTGGTGGCTCCGACCCTTTTCCCCTACGTGGTCCGGATGCACGCCTCGGCCCTGGTGCCGCCCGATGAGCTCGAGGTCGACGGCTCCCCCAGTGCCGATGTCCCGCCTCTGCCCACCCGCCGTGCCATGGCCGGGGAGACCTCGGTCGAGTTCGGCCAGCGGATCGTGGCCGGGGACGTGATCTCCGTCGAGAAGCGTCTCGCCCAGATGTTCGAGAAGGAGGGCCGGAGCGGACCTCTCGTGTTCGTCGAGATGGAGTTCACCTTCACCAACCAACGCGGGCAACTGGTGGCCCGGGAGAACTTCACCAGGATCTACCGATGAGCGCCCTCCCCGAGGTCGGCGCCGAGGCCCCGGTGCAGACCCGGACCCCGAGCGCCCTCGACCTGTTCATGTTCAGCGCCTCCGCCTGGCTGCTCCACCGGATCCACTACGACACCCCGTTCACCACCGAGCACGACGGGCATCCCGGTCTGCTCATCCACGGTCCGCTGCAGGGCGTTTACCTGGTGCAAACCGCGGAGTCGTGGCTCGGCGAAGCGGCCCGTCTCCGTTCGGTCAGCTACCGCCACCTCGCCCCTGCCTACCTGGGCGACACCCTCGAGTGCGGGGGTTCGGTCACCGCCATCGACGACGACGAGGTCGAGGTCGAGCTGTGGGCGCGCAAGCCCGACGGCACCGTGACCACCACAGGAAAGGCCAGGTTCGAGAGACGATGACCAGATGACGACCACCGGAGCCCGAGTCCTCGCCGAGATGCTCGACAGCTACGGGGTGACTCATCTCTTCCACGTGCCGGCCGTGCTCCGCCGGACGATGGTCGAGATCGAGGCCCACACCTCGATCAAACGGCTCCGACCGCATGGGGAGAAGCCGGCCGCCTACATGGCCGACGGGTACGCCCGCGCCTCGGGCCGCCCGGGGATCTGCGCCGCCCAGGTCGTCGGGGCCCACAACCTCGCCGCCGGTCTGCGCGACGCCTATCTCGCCCACTCCCCCGTTGTCGCCTTCACCGGCGGGCGTGACCCGAACACCAAGTTCCGCAAGGTATACCAGGAGGTCGACGACATTCCCGCTTTCGAGACGGTGACCAAGATGAACGCCACCATCGACGCCGTCGAGCGCATCCCCGACATGCTCCGCCAGGCTTTCCGGGTCGCCACTACCGGTTCGCCCGGCCCGGTCCATCTCCAGTTCCGGGGCAACGAGGGGCAGATCGACGCCGACGAAGCCGACATGGACACCTACTGCGAGGATCAGTTCGCCTCGGTACCACCTTTTCGACCGGCCTCGCCAGACGACGACCTGATCCGCGCCCTCCAGTCGCTCGACAGCGCGGAGCGACCGGTGATCGTCGCCGGAGGTGGGGTTCGGGCCAGCGGTGCCGGACCGGCCCTGGTCGAGCTGGCCGAGCAGCTGGGCATCCCGGTGGCCACCTCGCTCAACGGCAAGGACGTCATCCCCGGCACCCATCCCCTTGCGGTGGGGGTGGTGGGCACCTACTCCAGGGGCTCGGCCAACCGCGTCGTGCTGGAGGCCGACCTCGTCTTCTTCGTCGGCACCGAGACCGGGGGGATGACCACCCACTTCTGGAAAGTGCCGCCACTGGGCACCCGGGTGATCCAGCTCGACATCGACCCCGAGGCGCTGGGGCGGAACTATCCGCCGGAGGTGGCGATCAACGGCGACGCGCTCACCGCCCTGACCCGGATGCTCGAGCTCGCCGGCGAGCCGTCCCATCATCGGGAGTGGGCCGACACCGCCGCGGACCATGTCGCCGACTGGCGCCTCGAATACGCCCCGCTGCTCGAATCCGACCAGGTGCCGATGCGACCGGAGCGGCTCTGTGCCGAGCTCACCGACCTGGTTCCCGACGACGGGATCGTGGTGGTGGACACCGGTCATGCCGGGATGTGGATGGGTGGGATGTACGACCTGAGGGCGACGACCCAGTCGTATCTGAGAAGCGCCGGTCACCTGGGTTGGGCCTTCCCCGCATCGCTCGGCGCCAAATGCGCCCAACCGGATCGCCCGGTGATCTGCTTCACCGGCGACTCCGGGTTCTGGTATCACGTCGCCGAGATCGAGACCGCGGTCCGTTGGGGGATCAACTCGATCACCGTGGTCAACAACAACCACTCGGGCAACCAGTCCAAGCGTGGCTTCGACCGGGTCTACGGCGGTCGCCAGACAGAGAAGGCATTGGAGATGTGGGTGTTCACCGAGGTCGACTTCGCCGGTCTCGCCGAGCACATCGGTGCGCTGGGAATCAGGGTTGAGAAACCCGCCGCCTTCGCCCCCGCCATGGACCGCGCCCTCTCCGCCGACCGCCCCGTGATCCTCGACGTGGTCACCGACATCGACGCCCTCGCCCCGGTGGCGGTGGAGTGACGGCGGCGAAACCTGAGGTTCTGAGTAGCGCATACGTGACTGGGAACCTCAGGTTCGGGACCCACCATCGAGCGCTCAACCCACACCCCGAGGTGCCCGCCGCCTACCGTCCCCATGTGACCGAAGTGGGGGACCGGCTTGGACACCGGAAGAAGAGTCACATCCCGGCCGGGCCGGCTGGACCACCTGATCGGAAGGGGATTGATCCCCTTGGTATACCTCCCTTGCCCGGACCGCCGCCTCCCCGACGAGACGTTTGCCAATCGGGCGAGAATTGGGCGATAGACGCGTCACGTACATTCAATATCGTATAAGGTCTCGCCGGTGGCTCGTATACCAGCCGGGACAACGCAGCGAAACATCGAGCCGGGCTCGGGGAGCATGGAGACCGCGGGTCAGGCCGCGACCAGGGTGATACGGGAGCGGATCCTCTCCGGTGAGCTGGAGGCAGGTACGAAGCTGAACCAGCACGAGCTCGCCACCGACCTCGGGATGAGCCGTATCCCGGTGCGGGATGCGCTCCGCTCACTGGCCGGTGAGGGTCTGGTCGATCTTCGGGCGAGGGCAACCGCCGTGGTGACCCCGTTGACCATGGAGGACCTCCAGGAGCTGTACGAGCTGCGGATCTCGCTCGAGCCCCGGCTCGGTCGACTCGCCGTCCCCAATCTCCGGGAAGGCGACTACCGCGATCTGGTAGCGGTTCTGGAGACGATGGAGGCGACCACGGATGCGGGCGCCTGGCTGACGCTCAACAACAAGTTTCACGAGACGCTCTACCGGGCCGCAGGGCGACGCCGCTCACTGGAGATGATCAGGGTGATCCGGCGCCAGACGGACCGCTACACCGCGGTCTACATCGAGCTCAACCACGCCCAGGCCGACACCGAGCACCGGATGATCCTCGACGCGGCCCGCAACGGGCAGACGACGCGGATCGAAGCCCTGCTCACCGCCCACATCTCGGCGTCCTATGAGCAGATGCTGCGCTACCTGGCCAGCGAGTCTTTGCAGAACGGGCCAAAGGTCACTCGGGGGGAACCCCGGTGAAAGAGAGGAG
>DATHUP010000054.1:0-7571 GCA_035462175.1 Acidimicrobiia bacterium
CTACTCGTCTCTGCCAACCTCAAGGACATCAGCCCGGCCGGGGATCTGGCCTACGACCGCGCCAACCGGGTCCACACCCTGGCACTGGTGTTGCTGCTGGCCACCGCGATCGTGGGGTACCGCACGATCCGCGGGGCCGGCCTTCCCGGACGTCGCGCCGCCATGGCGCTGGTCGTCGGTGCGGCGCTGATGTCTGTCGGCAACATCGTGTCGTTCTGGGGTGCACTGGTTGTGGGAGAGCAGTCGGACCAGTTCTGGGGCGGATTGGTCGGATGGCTCATATTTCTGCCGGGGGAGCTGCTCTTGTTGGGCGCATTCATCGGACTTGCCCGGGCTGCACGACACTGGCCGAACGTCGGCACCGCACAACGCTGGTCGATGGGACTGGCTGGGGTGTTGCTGAGCATCACAACCGCGACCTGGGCGGTGTCGCCTCTGGTGACCCTTGCCCCGACCGTGCTTGCCGCCTTCGCCCTGCTCACCGCCGGAACGACGGTCGCCCGCGCCGCCGCGAGCACCGGCTCGGTGGACACGACCGTGAGCGTCGTCAACCAATGATGCCGCCCCCACCGTGCGCCGGCTTCAGAAGTCAAGGATCGATCATCGGCCCGGTGTGGGTTGGTGCGAGAAGAAGGAGAAGGATCGTGAAAAGAGAGAAGCTGTCAAATGTGGTGTCTATTCAGGTGATGGTCATATGAAACGCATGTTCTTGTTGGTGGCGACCTTGAGCATGGTTGCGGCTGCGTGTGGCCAGGGTGGGACTGAAACCACCACCGGGGCCCCGGATACGACCGCAGCAGAGCAAGCAAGTACCGAACCCTTCTGCGACGCGGCCATCCAAACTGAGATCGTGGCGAGCGCCGGACCGGATGTTGACTTCGAGACTGCTACCGAAGACGAGATTGGGGCGGCAATCGGTGATTTCGCCGGTCGACTAGAGCCGCTGCTCGATGACCTGGAGACTCACACCCCGGGCGATTTGAAGGAGCCGGTTGACACGATTACCGCATTGCTCCGGGAAAGCCTGGAGACGGGTGAGCCGGTGTTCCAGCAGCCTGTGTTCTTCGAGGCCGAAGCTCTTGTCGACCAGTACGTCCTTGCCAACTGCGAGGTGGGTGAGATGTCGGTCACGGGCATCGACTACGAGTTCCAGGGCGTGCCCGAGACCATGACAGCCGGAACTGTGGCCCTCGACTTCACCAACGAAGGCGCCGAGGTTCACGAGATGATCGTGTTCCGGATCAACGATGGAGTGACAGAATCGGTCGGAGAGCTGCTGGACCTGCCTGACGGGGAGGTGGAGCAGAAGATCCAGTTCGTCGGTTCAGCATTCGCCGGACCCGGATCGGGTGATGTCGGTTTTGTCGAGCTCTCGGCAGGCAACTACGCCGTGGTGTGCTTCATACCCGTTGGCGCGACCACTACCGAGGCACTCGAATCAGAAGATCTGCGTGAATCCCCACCCCATTCCACCCTGGGCATGGTGGCGGAGTTCACTGTCGAGGGCTGACCAAGAAGGTGCGGGTTGTAAGACCTGGAAGGTGAACGGCTCCGCAGCGGCGGGGTCGTTCTCTTCACGTTGCTACATAGGGGATCATCTCCCCTGCCACGGTGCCGGGGCTCGCGTAGCTGACGCGAGCCATCACGAACCCCCCGGGCGCATACGAACCGAACCCCGTGCCTTCTGGTGAGGGCTGCAAAGAGACGTGTCGCCCGGTCAGGGCTCGATCGTGATCGTTCCCTTCATTCCCGAGGCGTAGTGACCGACCTGGTGGCACCCGATCAGGATCGACCCGCTCTCGGTGAAGTGCCAGGTCAGCTCGTTGGTCTCCCCGGGGTCGATGGAAATGGCGTTGGGCTCGTCATGCATCATCATCTCCCCGCTCTCCGCCATCTCGGCCATCTCTGCCTCGTGCTCCTCCTGGGTGGCCTCGTCGCCGAGTGTGAAGTCGTGGATGAGTGCCCCGGTGTTGACGACCCGGAAGGTGATGACCTCTCCGGCCGAAACGGTGATCTCATCAGGATCGAAGCTGAAGTCATCGTTGGCGGCGATCTCGATTACCCGGTCGGCGCTGGCAGCTTCGGCGGGTTCGCCGAAGCTGAACGTCATCTCCCCCATCTCCGTCTCTTCGGCTTGGGTGGTCTCGGTGGTCGAGTCGCCACAGGCGCCGACGAGCAAGCCTGCGAGCAATGCGAAAAGGGCGGTTCGCCCCAAGGCGGATCTGAGCATGTGTGTCCTCCTCAACTCCGAACTTACTACATATTGTCGGTAACGTTCACTACAAATTGTCGGACGGGGTGGGGTGCGGGCCTGCACCCATTCCGACCGGTAAGGTCGCAGACTCGAACGGAGTTGCGATGGCGAGAAAACCCGTCCTGGAGGGGGCGGTCATGGACATCCTGTGGGACGAAGGAGCCTGGCTCACCACCGTCGAAGTGAGGAGGCTCCTGAACCGTGATGTCGCCCCCACCACGGTCGGAACTGTCCTCACCCGACTGTGTGAGAAGGGAAGGTTGCAGCGCCGCGAGCGGGGCAAGAGCTTCGAGTACCGGGCGTCCGAGACGCGTGAGGAGTATGTGGCATCCCACATGGAGCAGATCCTGGACAAGTCTCACGATCGAGGCCTCGCACTCCTCGAGTTCGTCGACAGGCTTCCACCCGACGACCGCTCAAAGCTGCGCAGGTTGCTGGGCTGATGAACGGCGTCAGGCTCATCCTCGCTCTCACCCTCGTCATCCTCCCCGGCCTCGCCCTGCCACTGATTCGCCGGGCGCGTCATCCCGGGGCCTGGGCCGTTGTCACCGTCTTCTCGATCGGTGCCGGATTCGTAGTCCTCGAAGCGGGTCTGATCCATGCCGCCTTGCCCCTCGCGTTCTCACTCCTGGGAGCTGATGAGCTTGCCGCGGCTTGTCGCCGACTTGGAGGCCACTTGCTCGGGGCGCCCCCGGCACTCGGTGCGGTTGCCGGTTTCTTGGCGTTGACCGTGGCTGTCCGCACCGTGATCGGCGTCAGCGCCAGCGTGCAAGCCAATGCCAGTCTTCGGGAAGGCGCCGTCCACGGGATCCGGACCGCGGTTGCCGGTCACAGTGCAGTCCTGCTCCCAATGCGCGATAAGATCGCGGTGGCCATACCGGGCTCCTCGCCGTTCGTCTTGGTCTCCAACTCGCTCGTTGCAGACCTCCGATTTGCAGAGCTGACCGCAGTCGTCCGTCATGAGATAGCCCACCTCCGACGTCACCACCAGAGGTTTCTCCTCGTGGGTACCGGCGTCCGTTGCGGCCTCTGGTTCATACCGTTGGTACCGAGGGCCATCACCGCCCTCCGACTGGCACTGGAGCGGTGGGCCGACGAAGAATCGGCGGGCACCGCCTCAGATCGAGAGCATGTTCGGTCTGCTCTTCACAAGCTCGGGACCGCCACCTCGACCCTCATCGAGGACCGGCTGAGAGCGCTGGCCAGCCCTGTGGCCGAAACCAGATATTCGCCGGCATGGGGCTGGTCAGTTGCCGTGTCCGCCATCGTCCCGCTCGGTCTCGCCCTGACGGCAACCCTCCTTCTCCATCTGACCCAGGTGGTTCAAACAGCAGCCCTAGCCGGCTGAGCCATCTCTTATAGCTCCGAAGGCCTTCAACGCCGAACGGTCACCCGTCGGCGACAACCGGCTCGACCCAGTCGACCTTCTCGGCGTCGGCCCAAAGCCGCTCGAGGCCGTAGAACTCTCGCGGCGCCGCCTGGAACAGGTGGACGATCACATCCCCGAAGTCGAGGAGGATCCATTCCGCCTCGGCCTTTCCCTCGTTGCGCAATGGCTTGAGACCGAGCTCTTCGTGCATCCTCTCCTCCACGTGCTCGGCCAACGACTGGACGTGGGGGCGCGAGGTCCCCGTGGCGATGACGAAGACGTCGGTGAGAACGAACAGCCCCTCTACGTCGAGCAACACGATGTCCATGCCCTTTTTGCTGAAGATGGCGTCCGCCGCCACCCGGGCCTGTTCTCTACCGCTGTCTACGGGGATTCCTCCTGCTCGTTTGCGCCCACCACCCTATCGCCTGATCCGGGTTGCGTGTAGAGACCGTTCGTCTCGATGTAATCGTGCACCCTGGCCGCCACCAGAAACCGATAGGGCCGGCCGGCTGCGGCCATCGCCCGGATCATCGTGGCGCTGACATCCAGCGCAGCCATGTCGAGGAACTCTGCCGCCGGCACCGACTCCGAAACGCCGGCCGGGTCGGTCCCCGGTCTCGGCACTACCAGGATTCCGGCCCGATCGACCACCTCCTCCCAGCGATGCCAGGTGGGCAATCCGACTGCGGCGTCGGCGCCCAAGATCAGGAACAGCTCCTCCTCGGAGGGAAACGATTTGAGGGTGTCGATGGTGTAAGTGGGACCGTCCCGCCGTATCTCACGCTCGTCGACCTCGAACCCTTCGACGCCCTCGATGGCCAGCCGGGTCATCTCCAGACGCTGAGCGGCCGGAGTCAGGTCCCGCACCTGTTTCTGCCACGGGTCGCCGGCGGGCATGAACAGCACCCGGTCGAGGGCGGCCCCGTGAAGCGCGGTCTCCCCGGCGTGAAGATGGGCGATGTGTATCGGGTCGAAGGTCCCGCCAAAGATCCCTGTGCGCACGCTGGCGAGCATAGGGGCCCGGCGGCGTCACCAGACGCAAGGCCCGGGTGATGTCTGTGTCGCGGCATCCGAGCTGAGACTTGGGGTCGACATACTCGCCGTCGATCCGGGTGGACAGGTGCACCCCTGCCTCGCCGTGTGGCGAGCCGGAGCGGCCGACCACCTCGCCCCGCTCGATGTCCGACCCCGAAGACACCGTGATCTCGGACAGATACGACAGCGAGACCTTGAAGCCCGCCACCGGTTCGATGGTCACCGAACGCATCCCCGCCACCGAGCCGGCGAAGGTGACCCGACCCGATGCCGGCGCGCGCACCGCGGTTCCCATCGGAACGGCATAGTCGATCCCCCAATGACCGCCGTAGGAGCCGACCGGTGCATAATCCCCCACAATCGGCCCGTCTACCGGAGCCACCAGGCAAATCGCGCTCAGCACGAGCCCAATCAGCATCTCACTCTCCGCGATCGAACCTATCGTGTGGCGTTCGGGTCGCCAAGGGGTCTGCCAAGTAGCTTTCACCAGAAAGGAAGTCATCGATGACGACAACCCGAATCGGGCTCATGGGGTTCGGACGGATCGGCCGCAACGTGATGCGGCTCCTCCACGACCGGTCCGACCTCGATGTGGTGGCGATCAGCGACATCGCCGATCCCGAAGCCCTGACCTATCTCCTCAAGTACGACTCGATATACGGCCGGTTCCCAACTCCGGTCTCCTACTCCGACGGTGTGCTCTCCTACGGGGACCAAGACGTGGCCTTCCTCGACGCCCGTGAGCCAGGAGACGCCGACTGGGGCGAGCTGGGAGTCGACGTTGTCCTCGAGACGACTTCCCGTTATCGGAGCAAGGAGTCTCTCGACCAGCATCTCAAGGCCGGGGCGAAGAAGGTCATCCTCACCTCCAGCCCCGAGATCCCCGGCGAGATCCCCCTCCTTCTCCGGGGGATCAACGACGAGGTCCTCGGACCCGATGTCGACCAGGTCGCCCTCGGGTCGAACACATCCAACGCCGCCGCTCCGATCCTGAAGACGATCAACGACCAGCTCGGGATAAAGCGTGTGTTCATGACCGTGGTGAAGGCGATGTCCAACGCCGGGCGGCTCGCCGACGTCCCCACCGACTCCTACCGAACCAGCCGGGCCGCGGGCGAGAACATCATCCCTGCCGAGACCAACTCGGCGGAGATCATCACCCAGGTGCTGCCCGAGCTCCAGGACAAGCTGTCCGTTGTCGCACTGAACGTCCCGGTAGTCGACGGGTCGACGGTGGACATGGTCGTCGATGTGGAGAACGCCACCGACGTCGAGACGGTCAACACGATGGTTCGATCCGCATGTGAGAGCAGCTACCAGGGAATCATCGAGTACGTCGCCGACCCGATTGTCTCCTCCGATGTGAGGTCGGTCACACACTCCGGTGTCTACGACAGCCTGGCCACCATGGTGACCGGTGGCAGCCTGGTCAAGACGATCACCTGGTTCAACAACGGCTGGGGGTACTCCAACCGTGCGGTCGAGGTCACCGCCAGTGTCGCCGCCTATCTCAACGGAGGGGAATGAACATGGCCAACGTCGCTATCAACGGTTTCGGGCGGATCGGGAGAGCGGTCTTCCGCATCATCGCCACCCGTCCCGACTCGGGGCTCAACGTGGTTGCCATCAACGACCTGTCCGACGACGACATCCTCGCCTATCTGCTCGAGTACGACTCGGTGATGGGCCGATTCGAGGAGGAAGTCACGGTGAAAGACGAGCTGATGACAGTCGGGACGCACCGGATCAAGATGCTCATGGAGCGCGACCCGTCGCAACTTCCCTGGAAAGATCTGGACGTCGACATCGTCATCGAGTCGACCGGCGTGTTCCGTGACCGGGCATCGCTCCAGAAGCACATCGACGCCGGTGCGAAGCGGGTGATCCTCACCGTGCCCTCCAAGGACAAGGTAGACGAGACCGTGGTGCTCGGGGTCAACGACGACCAGCTCGACTCGGAGGACATCATCGTGTCCAACGCTTCGTGCACCACCAACTCGCTGGCGCCACTGGCCAAGGTTCTCGACGACAGCTTCGGCATCGTCAAAGGGGTCATGACCACGGTCCATGCCTACACCAACGACCAGGTGCTGGCCGACGTGCCGCACAAGGACCTGCGTAGGAGTCGGGCCGCCACCGAGAACATCATTCCCACCACCACCGGAGCGGCCGCTGCCATCGGCGATGTCGTGCCCAGCCTGGCCGGCAAGCTCGACGGGATGGCGATGCGGGTGCCGGTGCCCGACGGCTCGACCGTCGACCTGGTGGTCGAGCTGGAGCGTGACGTCACCGTCGAAGAGGTCAATGCCGCGGTCAAGGCTGCGGCCGAAGGGCCGATGGCGGGGATCATGGAGTACGTGGAGGACCCCATCGTCTCCACCGACATCATTGGCAACCCTCATTCATCGATCTTCGACGCCGGGGGGACTCAGGTGCTCGGTGGCAACCTGGTCAAGGTGATGTCGTGGTACGACAACGAGTGGGGCTATTCCAACCGGGTGGTCGACCTCGCCCAGCGCCTCACCGAGGTGATGGCGAACGAGCCGGTCTGAGCGTCAGCCGTAGCAGCTGAGAGTGACGACGCCGGACGCCCCTACTCGAGCAGTGAGAGGACTGTCGAGCGGAAGTCGTTTGGCTGGAAAGGCTTGGTGACGAAGGCATCGGCGCCACCTTCGTTGGCCCTGCGCCGGGATTCCTCCTCGGCATGAGCGGTGAGGACGACGACCGGTATGTGCTTGGTCGACTCGTCCCTCCGAATGCGATCAAGGACCTCCCAGCCGTCCATGCCGGGGAGCCCGATGTCGAGGACGACAAGATCGGGAGACTCCGAACTGACCGCCGACAGACCGCTCTTCCCGTCATCACGGGTGACGATCTCGAGATCGGCGGCGCGGAGACAGACTTCTATCA
>DATHUP010000055.1:0-26848 GCA_035462175.1 Acidimicrobiia bacterium
GGCCTCGGGGCCATGTCACGACCGCGTTGGCAGCCCGGACGCCCATCAAACCAGAAGGGTGGTGAAGCTGGTCGATGAACGAGATCCCGAAGAGGACCCGGGTGGTGATCATCGGTGGTGGCCCTGCGGGCGCCCTGTTGGCGTATCTCCTCCACCAAGAAGGTGTGGAGAGCGTGATCCTCGAGCTCCGGTCCAAGGAGCATGTCTTGACCCGGGTCAGGGCCGGGGTCATCGAACATGGGAGTGCCGACGTCCTTCGCCAAGCCGGGTTGGGCCGGCGTCTGGACTCAGAGGGGTTCGTCCACGACGGGGTCAATATCGCCTTTGCCGGCAGGATGCTTCGGATCGACTTTCGAGGTCTGACCGGCAAGCACGTGGTGATCTACGGTCAGACGGAGGTCCAGAAGGATCTCTACGACGCCGTGGAGGGAGCGGAGATCACACTCATCGACCAGGCGAGGGACGTCCTGGTCGAGGACATCGAGGGAAACTCACCAAGAGTCAGCTTCGAGAAGCATGGCTCCAGACACGAGATCCAATGCGACTTCGTCGCCGGATGCGACGGCGCCCACGGCGTAACCCGTGATTACATCCCCCAGAATCTGCAATCTGTCTTCGAGCGGCTCTATCCCTTCGTCTGGGTGGGGCTCCTCTCCGAGACCTCACCGGTGAGCGACGAGCTGATCTACGCCAATCACGAGGACGGGTTCGCCCTCTGCTCGATGCGCAACGAGCACCTCAGCCGGTACTACGTCCAGGGTGGGGCGGAGGACACTCCGGAAGACTGGCCCGACGACCGGTTCTGGGGCGCCCTGACCACCCGACTTCCCCCCGAGGCCGCCGGGCGGCTGGTCACCGGGCCGTCCATAGAGAAGATAGTGACCCCCCTTCGCAGCTGGGTGTCGGAGCCGATGAGCTTCGGACGTCTCTTCCTGGCTGGGGATGTGGCCCATGTGGTGCCACCCACCGGGGCCAAGGGTTTGAATCTGGCCATCTCCGACGTGGTCTACCTGTCCGCTGCATTGGCCGACTTCTACACCACGGGCTCGACCACAGGCCTCGACTCCTATTCGAAAACCGCGCTGGCCCGTGTGTGGAAGGCAGTTCGCTTCTCCTGGTGGATGACGACCATGATGCATCGATTCCCCGGGATGAGCGATGACTTCGACCGAAGACTGCAGCGGGCCGAGTTGGAGTACCTGTTCGGCTCGGAGAACGCCCAACGAGCCATGGCCGAGAATTACGTGGGCCTGGCGATGTGAGGGAAAGCGAGAGGCCCAAGACTGCTCAAGCCGGCGAAGAAACCAAGCGCCAATAGTGCATCGGATGGCCGTGGCCGGAGCCGGAACCTCGGGGCAAAAGCCATATCGCCAACTCTATGGCCCGGCGACGACGGGGGCACGGGCCAACCGAAGGATCACGCTCTCCTCCCTGAGGATGAGGTCGCTCGATACTCACCATCGGTACACAGTGAGCCTGTCTCGCCGTGGTGTCGAGGTCAGCGATCTCAGGGCCCGGTGGCTCTGGACGCGATCGGACGGCACCTCGAGGAGGGCGACAAACTACGGTTGGTGGCGTGGGCCAGTTAGAGCCAACTGCGACCGGCGAGGTGAGGGCCGCCGAGGTCATCGCGTCGATGTGCCTGGCCACGGATCTGGGAATGGGCTTTCCCTTCGAGCACGGCTTCCACGCCACCCTGACCACGATGCGACTGTGCAAGATCCTCGACGTCGACGAGGACACGGTCGCCCGCACCTATTACGCCTGCCTCCTGATGTATGCGGGATGCACCGTCGACGGAGTGGAGAGGTCACAGGTCTTCGGGGGCGGCATGACCGAGCACGTCACACACCGTCAATTCGGGTCGGCCCTCGAGGGCCTCACCGGGGTGATCAGAGCCCTGCCGTCACCGGGGGCCTCGCTACCGCGCCGAACCTTTCAGGCGATCACCGGGCTCCCCCGAGCCGCTCGGTTCAGGGGCGGACATTTCGCTGCACTATGCGAGGTTGCAGGAATGCTCGCCGAACGTCTCGGCGTGCCCCGGTCGATCTACGAGATGTTCCCGTTTCTCACCGAGCGCTGGGACGGGGCAGGTGTCTTGAAACGTGCCAGTGGCGACGAGATCCCTCTGCCTCTCCGCATCATCCACGTGGGCCGGGACGCTACATACCAGCGTCTCATCGGCGACGACGATTACGTGACGAATGTGATCGCGTCTCGGGCGGGACACGCCTTCGACCCTGAGGTGGCTGCTGTCTTCCTCGACAACGCCGCAGACGTTCTCGGACCACGCGAGCTCTCTGAGACGATGTGGGAGGACGTGCTCGCGTCGGAGCCCCGACCCTGGTTGACCTTGGAAGGCCCGGCCATCGACCAGGCACTCGGCGCCATCGGAGCTTTCTCGGACCTGGTCTCGCCTCACCTCACCGGCCACTGTTCAGGAGTCGCCCAACTCGCCGCTGCCGCGGCAGATCTACAAGGGCTCGGGCCCGCCGAGGTCGAGACGATACGGCGGGCTGCCCTCGTGCACGACGTGGGGAGGACGGCGGTCGGTACCCGGGTGTGGAACAAGCCGGGCCAGTTGACCGCCGACGAGCGCGAACAGGTGAGGCTCCATCCTTATCACACCGAACGGGTGTTGGCCCGTTCGCCCTTCCTCTCCCAGCTGGCCCCCATCGCCATGGCACATCACGAGCGTCTCGACGGGTCGGGCTACCACCGGGGTCTCGAGAGTTCCTCGCTCTCACGTGCGGCCAGGCTGCTTGCCGTGGCAGACGCCTTCCAATCAAAAACCGAGCCCCGACCCTATCGGGAGCCGCTGTCGCCAAAGGAGGCGACCGAGATGCTGGTCGGGAAGGCGCGGGAAGGTGTATTTGACCCGGTGATGGTCATGGCCGTCGCCGAGGCGGCAGGCCAGGCTCGTCCGGCCATCGATCGCCCGGCGGGGCTGACGGAACGGGAGGTCGAGGTGGTCGGCCTGCTGGCGCGCGGCCTGCAGACGAAGCAAATCGCCAGGGAGCTCGACATCTCAGCCAAGACCGTCGATCGACACATCCAGAACAGCTACCGCAAGATCGGCGTGTCCTCGCGCGCTGCTGCCACCTTGTTCGCCACGGAGAACGGACTGGTCCCCAGATAGCTCTTCCCCATGTGTGGGGAGTATTCCGTATTCACGGCGTCGGACTGTGCCCTTACCTTCGCAGTATGAGAAGGCACACCATCCAGGATCGGCTGCGCATCCGGCGCAGCCTCACGGGTGGGGTCGTCGCTTCCCTCGGCTTGTCGATCGCAGTGATCGTCTCCTCGGCCCGGGATGACACCGCTTTGGGCGCACCACCTTTGTGGCCGTGGCTACTCACCGGGCTGCAGGTGCTCTCCCTCTGGGCGGCTGGGCGCCGCCATTGGTGGGCGTGGCTGCTCGGCGGATCGGTGCAACTTCCGTGGATCGCCTATGCCCTGATGACCGATCAGTTCGGCTTCATCCCCGGTTGTGCCATCTCCGCCTCGGTGCAGATCTACAGCTTTCTCCACAACTCAACTCGAACGACCCGATCGGAGGCTTTGGCATGAGAACACGAGAACGAACTGACACCCTGGTCATCGGTGGAGGTCAGGCCGGGCTGGCCGTCGGCTACCACCTGTCGAGGGAGGAAGTGCCCTTCCTGATCGTCGATGCCAATGAGAGGACAGGTGATCCGTGGCGTCACCGCTGGGACTCGCTGAGGTTGTTCACCCCCAACCGGTTCAACAGCCTGCCGGGATTGCAGATCCCCGGTGAGGACTGGGGTTTTCCCACCAAAGACGAGCTTGCCGACTACCTCGAGTCATACGCCTCGCATTTCGAGCTCCCGATCCGCCACGGGGTGAAGGTGGACCACCTGACACGAGAGGAGGGTGCTTTCCTGGCAATCGCCGGCGATCGGGAGTTCCACGCCAACAGGGTCGTGGTGGCCATGGCTTCCTATCAGAAGCCAAAACTGCCCGAATTCGCCGCGGGGCTCGACTCCGGGATCGTCCAGCTCCACGTCGCCGACTACAAGAACCCGGGACAGCTTCAGGATGGGGACGTCCTGGTAGTAGGTCTCGGGAACTCCGGCGCCGAGATCTCGATGGACCTGGCACGGGGTCATCACGTCCGGCTATCGGGAGAGCCGAGCGCCGTTCAGCCGTTTCGCCCCGAGCGTCTCTCGGGAAGGATCCTCATGCCGTTCGTGGGGCCCGTTCTCCTCAATCGGGTGCTCACCACGAGCAACCCCCTGGGCCGGAAGGTCCGCTCGAAGATGCTCCACAAAGGTGCGCCGCTCCTCCGGGTCAAGCCGAAGGATCTCGTCGCCGCCGGCGTGGAGCGGGTCGGCCGGGTCACCGGTGTCGTCGACGGCTACCCGAGCCTGGATGACGGCTCCGTTCTCGACGTCGCCAACGTCGTGTGGTGCACCGGATTCGAGCCGGGGTTCTCCTGGATCGACCTGCCGGTGTTCGACGACCAGGGTCACGTCGTTCACGAGCGGGGCGTCGTGGAAGCCGTGCCCGGGGTCTACTTCGTAGGCCTCAAGTTCCTCTACTCGGTGTTGTCGGACACCTTGCTTGCCGCAGGCAGAGACGCCGGCTATGTCGTCGATCACCTTGCCAACCACCGGCGAATCATCCAGTCGCCGGCCCCCACTTCGACTCAGTCGGCAAGCGCTGAGAGCGTCTAGTCGAGATGGAACGCTTCGACTAGTTCATCCATCATCTCGTCGGCGTGACCTCCGGCCCCCTCGAAGAACGGGGCCATCTCGGCCTGCCAGCGCGCGTTGACAGCTTCCTCCGACATCCCGTCGAGAGCCGACTGGAAGCTCTCTGGCGTCTCGAAGTACCCGAATAGCAGGCCATCGTCGCGCAGGAAGAGGGTGTAGTTGTGCCAGCCGGTCCGGCGGAGCGCGTCGAGCATCTCGGGCCAGACCTCTTCGTGTCGCCGTTTGTACTCGCCGATGAGCTCTTCCTTGACCTTCAAGACGAAGCCGACTCTCTTCATGCCGCCTCCTAGGCGATTTCCACCAGCTCGCGGTAGCCGTCCAGTCGGTGATCCGACGGATCGAGATCGGTGACGAGGAGATCGATCTGCTCGAAGTCGAGCACCCGAGCCTGCGCCCTGGTGCCGAGCTTGCTGTGGTCGACCGCGAGCACGATGCGGTTGCTGGTCTGACTGAAGGCCCGCTTCACCTCCGACTCCGCCAGCGCGGCTTCCGAAGGCCCGAACTCGAGGTCCAGGGCGGCCGCGGAGCTGAAGAAGGTGTCATAGAGGAAGCTTTGTGCCGCCCGGACCGCCATCGGCCCGACGAGGCTCCCGGTGCGCGGCTCCTCGGTCCCTCCCGTGAGCGAAGCGGTGACGCCGGGTGTGCCCTTCATGGAGTGGAAGGTGTCCCAGCCGTTGGTGACGACGACCAGGTCGCGGGCGGTCGCAATTGACGCAGCCAGGCGGTAGATCGTGGTTGACGCGTCGAATGACACTGTGCCCGTCCCGGGAACCAGAGGAAGGAGCTTCTCGGCGATCTTGGTCTTGGCCCTGGCGTTGTGTTGGTGCCGCAATTCCCACGGCTCGGGGCCAAGGGCGATGGCGCCGCCCCTCACTCGCCGCGCGAAACCCAGGGCCTCGAGCTCATCGAGATCACGTCGGATGGTCATCTCGCTGACACCGAAGTTCTGGGCGAGCTCGTCGATACGGACAGCACCCTGGCCAGCGATGAGATCTCTCATCTCGCCGATTCGCTCCTCCGGGCTCTTGAAGACTGGCTGACTCATCTCATCACTCAAGCCGCGACGCCGCTCGGCGCCAGCCATCGGCGCGCCTCGGCCAAGTCCGTGAAGGCGCCCGAGGCGATCCCCTGCACGATCGCATTGCCCAGAGCAGTCGCCTCGGGGGATCCAATGATCACGTCCAGTCCGGAATGTTGGGCGAGAAGCTGGCCGACTAGTGGTATCCGCGATCCACCCCCGACGAGGAGAGTTTGCTCTGGCGTCTGACCGGTGACCTCGCCGAGCTCTCTGATCACCCGCACGACTCCGGCAACGATGGATTCGATGATGGTGCGGACGACCAGAGGTCGAGCTGCGCCGTCCGGAAGTCCGGCGGCGTCGGTGACCTCAGCCAGCATGTCGGTGGTGCTGACGAAGCGATGATCGCTCGCGTCGAAGATGGGGACTTGGCCCTCGACGCTGCTCGCTTCGCCGATCAGGTCTTCGATCGAGGGGTTGTCCCAGCTCTCCCTGCACTGCTCCAGGATCCAGAATCCGACGACGTTCTTGAGGAACCGGACGCCACCCATGGCGCCGGCCTCGTTGGAGAAGTTGAGCTCGCGAGCTCGGTCAGACGTGTCTGGCTCGGGCCGTTCCACACCCACGATCACCCAACTACCCGTGGACACGAAGACGGAGTTCACCCCGGGCTGGAAGGGCACCCCGAGGAATGCGGACGCCGTGTCGTGGCTGCCGACGAGATTCACCGGGGTGTCCCGCCACGATCCGACGATCGTGCCCGCAGACGCCGGCTGGGGAAACAGAGACGCCGGCACACCGATGGCTTCGATCAGTTCCTCTGCCCACACCTGCTCGCGGGCGTCCATCAACCCCGTGGTCGACATGTTGGACAGCTCGCAGCCGACCCACCCTGTGAGATGGTTGACCAGGAGATCGGGCAGGAGGAGCATGCGCCTGGCCGCTGCCAGCCGCTCGGTCGTGTCGGCTGCGAGTTGAAAGATCGTGTTGATCCCCATCAGCTGGACTCCGGTGATCGCATAGAGCCGACCATGGCCTATCTGTCGGGCTGTCACCTCCCATCCTTCCGTCCGGGTGTCCCGATAGGCATAGGGCAAATCGATCAGAACACCTGCTTCGTCGATCATGCCGTAGTCGACTCCCCATCCGTCGACACCGATCGAAGCCACCGGGCCCGACTCGAGCCCCATCTCCAGACCGAGTTCGACGTGCTCGACTATCCCCGGCCAGTCCCAACGGAGTGACCCGCCGGAGTCGGTGACCGGAGCGTGACGCCAGCGGTGCAGAACCTCGACTTCGGGCTGGGGCGCAGCCAGATCGACCGCCGCCACCCTGACCGAGCTTGCCCCGAGATCCACGGCGAGGACGCGGGCTGCGGTCACAGACCGGTGGCCACCGACTCGGCGCCCCTCTCCTCGATCATCGCTGCCCGGTAGCCGGACTCCCGATAGGCGTCGAGAGGAGCGATAGCTCCTCCCCCGCGACGCCGCGCCTCGGCCACGAGAGACCGGACGTCTGTGCGGAAGGCGGTCTGGAGAAGCTCCTGTGCTCGGGCGGCGTCGTTGGCCTCCTGGGCGTCGGCGAGCGCGGCCCAGTCGACGAGGAGTGCTTGCGCATACGCGATGCACACCGCCTCCGTCGACTGGATCAAGTCCTCGAGCGGGTCCTTGATGTTGTGGGACTGATCGATCATGTACGCCAGATCGGGCAAAGACCCGTCTCCTGCGCGGATGAGCTCGCAGAAGATCAGGAACAGTTGGAATGGCTTGATCGAGCCCGTCGTCAGGTCGTCGTCGCCGTATTTGGAGTCGTTGAAGTGGAACCCACCGAGACGATCGACCATGGCGAGACGGCTCACGATCTGTTCGATGTTGGCGTTGGGAAGGTGGTGGCCCAGATCGACGAGACAAGAGGCTTTGGGCCCGGCGGCCTGCGCCAGCAGCAGCGAGCTTCCCCAGTCGAAGTTGACCGTGGCGTAGAACGCCGGCTCGTACGGCTTGTGCTCGGTGTACATCTTCCAGTCGTCGGGCAGGTGATCGTGGATGGCTCTCAGCCCTTCAGCCACATGCTCGAACTGGGTGCGATGGTCGGCCTGACCGGGGTGATTGATCCCGTCGGCAAGCCAGACGGTCAGCGCCTTCGAACCGAGGTCGACTCCGAGATCGATCACTTCCTTGTTGTGCTCGATGGCGAGTTCGCGCACCCCCTTGTCCGAGTTGGCAAGGCTGCCGAACTTGTAGGTGAGCCTGCCGTCGTCGGTGGTGGACGGGTTGTCCTGGAACGTGTTCGAGTTCATTGCGTCGAACCAGATCCCCCGTTCGTCGGCGTATCGCCTGAGCGCTGTCGGGTCCTCGGGAAGGTCCCATGGGACATGGAGCGAGATCGATTGATTGCTCGCGGTCAGCGTGTTCAGCGTGGCGACATCGTCGATCTTCTCCTCAGTGGTCCGAGGCTCGCCGCCGATCGGGAAACGGGCGAATCGCGTGCCGCCGGTTCCCACCGCCCAGGAGGGGGCGGCCACCGAGAAATCCTCCAGGTCCCCGATGATCGACTCGGCCGGAGTCGCCCACTCACGGTCGAGACGACCAGCGAGGCTCTCGAGGTCGGAGGCGAGAGCGGCTTCCTGGCTCTTGTTGAAGGTCGCGATGCGTTCTGAATCGATCATTCGTTTCCTCCTATCTCAGGAATGCGGGCACGACTCCGCTGTCAACCGGGATGATCAGCCCGGTCGTCTGGCTCAACTCGCCACCGACTAGGGCACCGACGGCGTTGGCGACGTGCTCGGGCAGCACCTCCTGTTTGAGGAGGGTGCGGCCGGCGTAGAACTCGCCGAGCTTCTCCTCGGGAACTCCGTAGACCTTGGCCCGCTCGGCGCCCCAACCACCGGCGAAGATGCCCGAGCCCTGGACCACGCCGTCGGGATTGATCCCGTTCACCCTGATCCCGTGCTCCCCGAGCTCGGCGGCGAGGAGTCGCACCTGATGCGCCTGACTGGCCTTGGCCGAGCCGTAGGCGAGGTTGTTCGGCCCGGCGACGACTGCGTTCTTGCTCACTACGTAGACGATGTGACCGCCCGTGCCCTGGGAGATCATCGCTCGCGCCGCGTGTTTGGCCATGAGGAACGAGCCCTTGGCCATGACGTCGTGTTGCACGTCCCAGTCATCCTCGGTGGTCTCAAGAAGGCTCCGTGACAGGGAGAGGCCGGCATTGTTGACGAGTATGTCGATTCCACAGAAGCTGGTGACAGTCTGCTCCACGGCTCGGGCGACGGCCTCCTCCGACGTCACGTCGGCCTCGATGGCGACGGCGACGTCCTCTGATCCGATCTCACGAGCGGCCGCTTCGGCCGAGGCGGCATCGATGTCGACCACGGACACGACCGCTCCGAGATCGCGGAGTCGGACGGCAATAGCCTTGCCGATGCCGGAACCGGCACCGGTGACGAGAGCGACCTTGCCAGTCAACGGTTTCGGAGCCGGTCTGCGACGGAGCTTGAGCTCCTCGAGGATCCAGTACTCGACGCGAAACTTCTCGGCCTCGGGGACGGGGTCGTATGTGGAGACCGATTCGGCGCCCCTGATCACATTGATGGCGTTGATATAGAACTCACCCGCCACCCTGGCGGTTTGGCTGTCAGGCCCGAAGCTGAACATGCCGACTCCCGGGATGAGAAAGATGGCCGGGTCCGCACCGCGCATGGCGGGGGTGTCGTCATCGGCGTAGCGCTCGTAATAGGCCCGGTATTCGTCCCGGTACTCCTCGTGCATGGCCTCGAGGCGTTCTCTCTTCTCCGCCACAGCGGCGGAAGTGGGGAGATCGAGGAGGAGGGGGCGCACCTTGGTGCGGATGAAGTGGTCGGGACATGAGGTGCCGAGGGGCACCACTCGAGGTGCCGCCTCGCGACCGATGAAGTCGAGCACCAGGTCATCGTCGAACCAGCGGCCGACGACGGGGCCGTCGGTGCTGGCAAGACCGCGGATAACGGGCGCCAGCTCGACAGCAACCGCCCTTCTCTCGTCCGGAAGCAGAGGCCCGAAGCCTTCTCTGATCGGGCCGAGTGGCTCATCCTTTCCTTCGGCCTCGAGGAACTGGGCGGCGCGTCGGATCATCTCCAGGGAAGTCCGCTCACACTCCTCGGAGGTGTCGGCCCATGTGGTGAGACCGTGTCCTCCCATCACCACCCCGCGCAGATCGGGACTCTGCCGGCGCAGTGCCTCGATCTGGAGGGCGAGCTCGAACCCGGGACGGCGCCATGGCACCCAGGCGAGGTCGTCACCGAAGCATCTCTTGGTTAGAGCCTCACCGTCGGCAGCGGCGGCAACCGCGATCACCGAGTCGGGATGGAGGTGATCGACGTGGTCGGTCTCGAGCAGTCCGTGCATCGATGTGTCGATGCTCGGTGCGGCGCCGCCGGGACCGAACAGGCAGTAGTCGAGCAACTGGTGCATCTCGTCTTCGTGCTCGACGCCGCGATACACGTCTTTCAGTGATCTGACCCTGTCCAGCCGCAACGTCGATAGCCCGGACGGCTGCAGTGTGCCCAGGTCGCCCCCTGAGCCCTTGACCCACATGACCTCGACGTCGGTACCCGAAGTCGGGTCGGTCATCGTGCCCTTCGCCGATGTGTTGCCGCCGCCGTAGTTCGTGTTCCTCCGATCGGCTCCGAGCCGATTCGATCTGTCGATCAGCTCTCGAACCCGTGCCGGCACCTGATTGTCGCTCATCGTCTTCCCCGGTTTCGTGCCTTGGTTCTCATCTCGATACTTGTCCCGTCGACGAGGGGCCTGGGCCCGGAGAGCTCCCCGGGCCCAGGTGTCAGTCGAATCAGCCTCCCTCGACGTTGGTCTCGTCGTAGACGGTGAACGGTCCCATCAGCACGCGTAGACCGGCGTCGCGGGTCGGGTCGGCGGTGATCTCATAGTCACCCATGCGGCCGGCCGTGAACTGCTGGCCCTCGACGGCCTCGATCTGGCCAGTGGCTATGCCGTACGCCACGTAGTAGGACAGGTAGCCGAGATCGGTGAAGCTCCACAATGCGAACTCAGGAGCACAGCCGCTGAGCGTGTACTCCGCCATCTCGGACGGCAGACCCAGACCGGAAACCTTCACCTCGTCACAGAGGCCTTCCTGGGTCATCGCCTGGGCTGCAGCCACGATCCCGACGGTGGTCGGGGCCATGATCAGCTCCAAGTCGGGATACTGGTCCACCAAAGCAAGGGCCTGATTCACCGAGTCCTCCGCCACGTCGTTTCCGTAGACGGTGTCGACCAGCTCAAGGCTGGCGTACTCATCACCCGCGATGACTTCTTCCATCGCCGCGATCCAAGCGTTTTGGTTCGCTGCCTCGGGAGTCGCCGAGAGGATGGCGAACTGACCGCCGTCATCGCCGAGGATGTTGAGAGCCATGTCGGCCATGACTTGGCCGGTCTCGTCGAAGTCCACCTGGGCAACGAAGACGCTCTCGCCCTCAGCAGATGGGATCGGTGAGTCCCAGCTGACGACCGGGATACCGGCATCGGCAGCCTGCTGTGCGGACGGCGCCAGCTCGTCACCGGCGTTGTTCGAGACCATGATGGCATCCACGCCCTGGGTGACGGCGTTCGTCATGAACTCGATCTGACCGGTGGCGTCGCCACAATCGGCGGGGCCGACGAAGTCTGCGGGGTCGGAACCAAGCTCGCCTGCGGCCTCCTCAGCACCCTCGTTGGCCTGCGGGAACACGGCGATGTTCGTGCACTTCGGCAAGAATGTCGCCGTGATCGACCCGGCGGACTCGATCGCCACGGGGCCGTCCGCTGAGGCGCCAGTGGTAGTCGTGTCATCCATTTGCTCCGTCGTGGTCGGCTCCGGCGCTGCAGTGGTCGTCGCCTCTGCGGCTTCGGCGGTGGTCGTGGTTTCACCACCCTCGCCGTCGCCGCACGCGGCGACCACCAGTGCCAGTGCGGCGAGGGGCGCCAGCAGACGCATTCTCTTCTTGACTGAATTCACAGTTCCTTCTCCTCCTGTCTCTTACCTTGCATGGGCTCGTTTGTCTGGTCTCGTTGTCGTTGCCTCCGTTCCTGCCTTCGTTACGGCGGTGCTTGTGCTGTAGCTCTGCGGCGCGCCGACCTCTGACCGAGTCGGCGCGCGAGATTCGGTAGGAGAACCGATGAAATGAGAAGGACCCCGATGACCCCTGTTTGGATGATCCCGTCGACATTCGCCAGACCCAGGCCGTTTCGTATGTTGAGCACCGTGAAAACGGCGAGTGCCACGCCGAACATCGTCCCGGACCCTCCGAAGATGCTCACTCCGCCCAGGAGGACCATGGTGATGATGTCGAGCTCGAAGAATTCGGCCAGACTTCCACGCACCGAACCGAGCCGTGCGGCGAACAGAATGCCGGCCAAACCGGCCACCAAGCCCGAGGTGACGAAGAGGCGAAGCTTGACGCTGTCGACGGCGACTCCGGAAAAGCGAGCGACCTCCGCATTGTTTCCGATCACGTAGACCTTGCGGCCGAACGCCCCGCGCTCGAGTGTGACCCAAGCCAACGCCAGACCGACGAAGAAGATCACGAGGGCGACCGGGAGGGGCCCGAGCAGAGTCTGCTGGCCCATGGCGTCGAACCAAGCCGGGAAGTCACCCACCGACTGGTCCTCGAGGATGACGCGCGCTGCCCCCCGGAATCCGATCAGGCCGGCGAGGGTGACCACCAGAGACGGAAGCGCGAATCTGGTGATCACCCATCCCTGGAGCAGGCCGGCCATCGCCCCCGCGCCGAGCCCAGCCAGAATGGCAACCACCAACGGGAAAGACCCGGTCTGATGAACGGTCGCCATCACGGCAGCGGAGAAACCCATGACCGAGGCGACCGAAAGGTCGATCTCCCCGCTGATGATCACGAAGGTCATGATCACAACCACGATGATTTTCTCGTTGGAGAGCCAGAAGAGGTTGATGAAGTTGTCCACCCCGAAGTAGAAGGGCGACAGGAGGACGTTGATGACAATGGTGATTGCGAGGACCACCATCAAGAAGACCTCCCATCGATGAGCCGCCGCCCATCTACTCATTGATGGAACCTCCTCCCGTGACGGAGCTCAACGGCGTGTCATCGGACTGCCGGTCGATTGCGTCGGGGCCTCTCACCGCTCGCGTCAGACGGCGTGTGAACCTTCTCTGCAGGGTCGCATCCAAGATCACGGCGAGCAGGATCAGGATCCCGAGCGCCGCATCGCGCAAGAACTCACTGACCTCGGGCACCCTCACCAGGCTCAGCTCCAACGTGTCGATGAGGGTGGCTCCGAGGAAGGCGCCGAACATCGTCCCGGACCCACCGAAGATGCTCACTCCGCCGACGACAGCGGCAGCCACCGATTCCAACTCGAGGCCGGACCCAGCCGTGGCACTGATCGTCCCGGCGCGGGCCATAAACATGAATCCGGCCAGGCCTGCCAGAGCGCCGGCGCCCACGAACGAGAACATGATGAGCCGAGGTGCGGCGAGACCCGCCTGGCGCGCCGCGTCGGGATTCGACCCGATCGCATAGAGGCGACGGCCTACCCGAAGGCGACGCAACGCCCACTGCAGAATCACCACGACCGCGACTGCGATCAGGAAGACAAGCCGCAGATCGAAGCCGGCGATGCTGAGCACCGTCAAGTTGTTGAAGCCGAGGACCCAATCGGGTAGGTCGCCCGCAAGCACATTGGCGCCGCCGGAGTAGAGGCTGATCAGCGTTCTGAAGATGGCCAGCGTCCCCAGGGTGACGATGATCGCCGGGACCCTTCCGTAGGCGACGAGAAGGCCGTTCAAGGAACCGAGCACGGCCCCCACTGCAATTGCGATGATCATGGCCACCACCGGGGTGGCCCAGGTGTTCGAAGTGAGGAAGTCAGCGGTGAGATAGGCGGACACGCCGACGGTCGATCCCACGGAGAGGTCGATGTTGCGGCTGAAGATGACCAGCGCCTGCGCCGCAGCAAGGATCGCCACGATGACAACGCTGGTGGTGACCCGATTGAAGAAGCGCCCGCTCAGGTACCCATCGACGAAGGATCCGAATATGACCACCGAGCCGACGATGATCCCGAGGAGGATCAATTCCTTGACCCGATCCGGGCTCAGTCGCAGGTAGCGCCTGGCAGCCGAAGACGTCACGACACTCCCACGGCCGACTCCATGACACTTTCCTGAGTCGCCTCCGCCTTGGTGAAGATCGCCCGCAGCCGTCCCTCCCTCATCACGGCGATTCGGTCACTCATCGCCAGGACCTCGGGCAGGTCGGACGAGATCATGATGATTGCGATCCCGGATCGGGCCAGCTCGTCGATGTAGCTGTGAACGTCGGCCTTGGCTCCGACATCTATCCCACGCGTTGGTTCGTCGAGGATCAGCACCCGGGGCCCGGCATTGAGCCACTTGGCAAGCATGGTCTTCTGTTGATTGCCTCCCGACAGGTTCGCGACCGGGGTGTCCATATCCGGTGTCTTGATGTCGAGCCGCTCACTCAGAGCCTCTGCGTCGGCGAGTTCGGCGCCCCTGTCGACCATTCCCAGACGCGTTGTGTATCGAGCGAGAGTGGCCAGGGTGATGTTGGCCGACACGGACTGGTTGAGGGACAACCCCAGACTCCGGCGGTCTTCGGATAGATAAGCGATGCCATGTGCCAGCGCCTGTTTCGGGGAAGCGACCTCGATCATCTGCCCTTCGAGCTCGATCGTCCCATCGTCCGCCGGCTCGATCCCGAAGAGGGCCAGAGCCACGTCGGTCCGGCCCGCTCCAACGAGGCCGGCGAAGCCGAGCACTTCCCCTCGTCTGACGTCGAAGGAGACGTCGGCGAACTTGCCGACCGCGTTGAGTTTGTCGACGCGCAGCACCACGTCTCCCTCCACGTGCACGCCACGTGCGAAGAAGTCGCTCGGATCACGTCCCACCATCTCCCTCACGAGCGACTCCTCGTTCACGTCGGCGAGGGCCCGAGTCGAGATGTGCCTGCCGTCACGGAACACCGAGATGCGGTCGCAGATGACGAAGAGCTCATCGAGCCGGTGCGTGATGAAGAGCACCGCGACGCCGGAGTCCTTGAGACGCCGCACCTGGCTGAACAGTCGATCGACCTCGTGCGCCGACAGCGCGGCAGTCGGCTCGTCCATGATCAGAACACGGGTGTCGAGCGATATTGCCTTGGCGATCTCGACTCCTTGTTGGCCGGCGACGGTGAGACCGGCCGCCGGCATCGAAGGATCGGTGTCCATATCGAGCGTTCGGAGAATCTCGCCGGCGTCTGACATCATCGTCTTCCAGTTGACCAACCATCCCCGGTCCTGATGACCGATGAAGATGTTCTCGGCGACGGTCAGGTCAGGAAAGATGGACGGCTCCTGATAGATGGCCGCAACCCCTTGGAGTTGCGCATGGGCGGCATCGTGTGGGCGATACTCCTCGTCGTCGAGAAGCATGCGGCCCCCGTCGGGGGCATAGATGCCGGTCATGATCTTGATAAGTGTCGACTTGCCCGCGCCGTTCTCGCCGACCAGCCCGTGAACCTCACCCTGGATGAGATCGAGTGAGACGTCGCTCAGTGCCTGTGTGGCGTCGAATCTCTTCGACACGCCTTCGATCTCGAAGAACGGGCGGACTTCATCCATTTGCCGTCACTCCCGGCGGGCATCGACTGCCCGGGTAGTCACGGCGGCTGCCGGGGCAAGCCACCACCAGATTCCTCCTCAAAACGGCCGACGTCGATGGGCCAACGTTCGGATTTGTAACATATCACATCAATTCACACGGTGTCGAGAGGTTCCGGCGAGCTCGCCGGTCAGCTTCCGGCGTCGTCGCGCAAACGCCGGATCACTGTGCCGTGGGAAGGGGCGGACGCCTCCGCCCCCTCCAGATTGCCCAGTCAGGTTCCGAACGCCTCGGCGAAACGTCGCGGGTCGTAGTAGATCCGCTGCGAGGTGATCCTGCCATTGCAGCCGGGAATCGTCATCGCGGCAATCCCAAGGCCACGAATGCACTACTCATTGCCATTCGACGCCTGGCTCGAATCCGACGCAAAGGGCGCCGCGTCGACCTACCCCTGACCGAAGCTCGATTGGAGAGGCGAGGCTGCGTCGCAGCTACATGCCGGGAATCTCCAGCGTCTCATACACGTCGATCGACGATCCTGGCATCTGCAGATGGGGATGGCCCTCGAGTAGCGCCACCGCGCCGTCGATGTCGGCAGCCTGGAGGATCGAGTAACCGGCGACCCCAGTACCGGCCTCTCCAGCCCCGTCGGCCGTGACCCGCCGGTCGTTACCCAGCGGGGTCCCCAAGTCGACAATGCCGCTTCCCGCTCTCGCCGACCAGTCGTTCCACGCCTGCATCACCGCTGCGGCCATGTCGGGGTCGTTGCCTTCCATCTGTTCGGCAGCCGACACGGGGGCGTTGTACAGAACCACGTAATTGGGCATTGCCCTTCCCCTCTCACTAGGACTTGTAAGCTATGGCTTACGTAAGCGAACACTATCACGATTTCTATGCCCGATATCGACTCAGCATTTCGCGCATTGGCGGATCCCACCCGTCGTCGAATCATCGAGCTCGTCGCCCTTGGCGGGTTGACTGCCGGTGACATCGCCCGACACTTCCACACGAGTCGACCGGCTGTTTCCCAGCACCTGACGGTTCTCCGGAAGGCTGGGCTGCTCACGGAACGTCGGGAGGGAAGAACGCGCGTTTATCAGGCGAATCAGGAAACCGTCGACGAGGTGGTCCGACATCTGCAATCGCTCTGGTCAGGCCGACGGCACGAGCTCAAGCGCCAGTCCGAGCATGAGGAGCGACACCAACGTGGCAAACGGTGAGCCGGTCACCCTCGAGATCATGATCGAAGCGTCGCCTGAGACGGTGTTCGAATTCTTCGTCGATCCTCGACTGATGCGGCGATGGATGGGCGGGCACGCCGTCCTCGACGCCCAAAATGGGGGCCGTTTCGCGGTCGACATCGGTGACAACCACGCCCGGGGGTCGTTCCTCGCGGTGGAGCCTCCGGAGCGGGTCGTTATCACGTGGGGTTGGGAGGGCTCGGAACTCGTCCCGCCCGGATCGAGCACCGTGACGTTTCTCTTCGAGGCGAAGGACGGGGGCACATTGGTACGACTGATTCACAGCGATCTCCCCGCCGGGGAAGACATTCGTCACACCCACGGATGGAATCACTATCTCGGCCGACTGACGAAGGCGGCCACGGGCATCGATCCGGGCCCCGACCCCCACGCTGAGAGGCAAGCGATCATGCACGAGACGCACGCCGGGGAATCCTGACCTCGACGTATCGTGGTTCAAGGTGCTCCGGCCCTACCGACACGACGACCTCGAAGCGTTGCTCGATGTCTGGTACCGGGCATAGCTGATCGTCCATTGGTTTCTATCACCGGACTTTCTCGAGGCTGAGCGGCGTCAGATCGCCGAGGATTGGCTCCCGGTATCTGAAACCACGGTGGCCGAGACAGATGGACGGGTCGTCGGCTTCCTGTGTCTGGTCGGTAACGAGGTCGGTGGCATCTTCGTGGACCCGTGTCACCAGGGCCGGGGTGTCGGCCGTGCCCTGATGGACCATGCTCGCCGAGCTCGTCCCCACCTCGAACTTGCCGTCTTCGAGGACAATCTCATAGGTCGTCGCTTCTACGACGCGTACGGATTCCTCCAGGTCGACCGCCGAATTCATGCGGAATCCGGACTGCACGAACTGCGCTTGCGCCTCGACTGATCGAACCTCGTCGGCTAAAGCATTCTCAACATGGGGGCTTGCAGAGGCTCATCGGCCTGGCTGGTTCACGGGAGGAGCAGTCCCCAGTAAAGAGCCCACGGCACGAACAAGGTGGCAGCAGTGATCAGCAGGCCGAGCCGTGCTCGTCGGCTGCCCTTGCCTTGGCTGCGTGTGCGCCACCAGGTCCTTCCGGTGGCGACGGCTGCGACAACAACACCGAGGGAAAGGAGTTGGAGTGTGATCCAGGGAATGGTGCGGCCGAGGACGACCGGGCCGACCATGGCCTCGGAAGTGAGGAGCATGATGCCGAAGTAGCCGAGCAACCCGAGAACAGTGAGCAGGCCGGAAGCCGCCAGCCAGAGTGCCGACTGTGCCGCCGGAGGAGTCGGTGGCCGCTTCCGGCTACGGCGAACGACTGTGCCGAGTAAGTAGCCGGCAAATGTCACAGCGAGAAAGCTGATGGCCACCAACTGCACCGCTGACGACTCGTACCATTCGAGAGGCGGCAAGGGGGTGCTCGTCATCTCCTGTTCCGGTGCGTTGTCAGCGCTGGGTGCAGGAGGTCCCTCGGCCAGCCCGTGGATCCAGGATCCGACCAACTCGATGTAGCCGGGGGCAAACCGGCCGCCGGCGGTGATCCAATGCTGCGTGGCGAAGCCGCCATCCGGGCTCAGGTAGGCGGCGTGGTCGCCCCCGGCAACTATTTTCAGGGTGTAGCTCGAGTTGCCGCCGCGGCCCAATGCTGCGGCGAACATCGACAGACCTTCCGAAGGCGGGCTGACCTGTTCCTGCTCGCCCCATATCCCGAGGACGGGCTGGCGGAGCCTCTCCAGAACGGGAATCGGGTCGTAGTAGGCCTCTGGAAAGAACCCGGCGTCGGCGAGGACGCGTACCGCCGTGATGGTGTAGGAGCGGAGCATGGAGCCGGTAACACCGCCCCGACGCAGCCTGTTGGCTTTTGCCCACCCCTCTTGCTGCGCCGGCGGGATGCCATTAGCCCCAACCGTGACGAGGAACGCAACACGGTCCGACGAAGACGCGGCCAACGGAGCGATCCAGCCGCCCTCGCTGACGCCCCATAGTCCCACTCGTGTCGGATCCACATCCTCGTGTGCCTGGATCAGGGCGTGTGCGGCGAGGACGTCTTCCGCCAGCTGAGCGTAGGACCGATCGAAGAGCGAGTAGCCGTCGGTCCGCTTGTCATAGATCAGCGTCACGATGCCGGCCCGGGCGAAAGCCTCGGCCTCTTGACGGTGCCATTCCCGAGTGGCCGGCCCGCCGCCGTGGACGAGCACCAGGCCAGGCAGCGGTCGCTGTGCCACCGGGGCCACGATCGTCCCATGCAACGTCACGCCATCGCCGGCAGAAAACGACACCTCCTCGGTCACCAGATCGGTGCTCGCTTGGGCATTCGCCGGAGAGTCCGACAGTGTCATCACCAGCGCGCCAGCCAGCCAAAGCCCGACCGTCGTTCGGCGCCCTCTCGTCCTCATCCCTAGTACTGGGTCATCCGGGTGCCAGCTCCATTGGGGTGAGCACCGCGATCTGATATCCGTCTGTTCCTTCGATGAGCTGATAGCAGAAGCGCTCTCGGGGTTGGCCCTCGAAGGACCAGGTGACGTCGGCCCAGACACTCCCCGGGGCCTCGGCCATGACCGTCACCTGCCTGTCGACCGTTTCGACTCCTTCGTATTGCGCCCAAGAAGCGGCGAAGAACTCCTCGGTTTGGCGGGTGTCGCTCACCGGGATCGAATTGCCGGGGAACAAGATGAGAGAGGGGATCGCGTACATCTCCGCCATCCCCTTCTCGTCACGGGCCAGGAGGGCGGCCGAGTAGCGCTCGAAGAACTGGTTTGCCTTGTCGGTTGTTTGTGTCATGGCATCACCATACGGGGCAACCCTGACACACCTGTGTCCGGTTTAGGATGGTGGTCAATGGACAACAGAGTCAGGCTCGCCGCTTCATCTCGTGATGGGCATCTCGCCCTGCGGCGTGTCGAGCGTCAACAGGAACTGATCGAACGACTCCATTCCGCCCGCGGTGAGCGGATCCAGATTGGCGAGCTGGCCCGGCATTTCGGTGTCTCCGATCGAACGATTGCCCGTGACGTGGAACGCCTCCGACTCAGCGGGGTCCCATTGACCGTGCGCCAGGGTCGCGGAGGTGGGATCAGCCTGGCCCACTCGGGCGGGGCGATTCCTATCGTCTTCGATATGCCGGAAGTGGCCGCGCTCATGTCGAGCCTGGCCGTGCTGGGACCGAGCGTGAGCCAGAGCGCTGCCTCGGCCATGCGCAAGCTGAGCGAATCCCTGGATCCCGCCCACCAGGCATCCGGGTCACGAGCCGCGGTCGCACGGCACGCCATATCGGGACGGTGATCGATGACCACCCCTGCTCGTTGACCTCCAGGTCGGCGGAGAGAGATGTTGGCCTTGAGTTAGCGTGGATGCCATCCGTAGCCTCTGTGGATGCGGGTCGCAGTCACCGGAGCCACCGGGTACGTTGGTGGCCGTCTCGTCCCGAGGCTGATAGAAGCCGGCCACCAGGTGGTGTGCCTGGCACGCAGTCTCGACAAGCTCTCGAACCGTCCTTGGCGTGCTGACGTCGAAGTGCGGGAATGCGACGTGCTGGATGCAAGCCAGGTGCGTTCCGCCCTCGCCGGGTGTGACGTGGGCTACTACCTGATCCACTCGATGGGTGATCTCGCGGATTTCGCGGATGCTGATCGCACCGCCGCCGAGAACTTCGCCCAGGCGGCCGAGACAAATCAGCTTGTACGCATCGTCTATTTGGGTGGGATCGTCCACGATGACGACCTGTCCCATCATCTCGCCAGCAGACAGGAAGTGGGGCAGACGCTGGCCGCCGGCTCAACCCCGGTGACCGAGCTACGAGCCGGGGTTGTCATCGGGTCTGGTTCGGTCTCCTTCGAGATGCTGCGGTACCTGACCGAAGTCCTCCCTGTCATGGTTACCCCGCGCTGGGTGGAAACCCTGACCCAGCCGGTTGCGATCGACGATGTGCTGGCCTACCTCACTGCAGTATTGGACGACGATACGGGGAACCACATCTACGAGATCGGCGGACCCGACATCGTTTCCTACCGCGAGATGATGCAGGCCTACGCCCGAGTGGCCGGTCTTCCCAAGCGTCTCATCGTCCCGGTCCCGCTGTTGACTCCTCGTCTCTCGTCCCTCTGGATCGGATTGGTGACCCCGCTGCCGGTCGCGGTTGCGCGACCCCTGGTGGACTCCCTGAGGAACGAAGTAACGGTGCGTGACCATGGCGCAGATCGGTTCGGAATCGAGACGATGAGCCTCGAGGCTGCGATTGAGCAGGCGCTCGATCGGGATGCTCACCTGGATGTGCCGAGCCGTTGGTCTGATGCTTCGGCCGGGGCTGCTGCGCCGTTCTCGTGGGATCCGGAGTGGTCGGGAGGCACTCTGTTGGCAGACCACAAAGAGGTGCGGACGTCGGCGTCCCGCGATGACCTCTTCTGGGCGTTCTCCCGGATCGGGGGTGAAGCCGGGTACTACACCCAGGACTGGGCGTGGCGGCTGCGCGGTCTCATCGATGTCCTCGTCGGTGGGGTGGGGCTCCGCCGAGGGCGGCGGCACCCGGAAGAAGTTCGACTTGGTGACACCATCGACTTCTGGCGGGTTGTTGCGGTCACGCCCGGGCGACATCTCCAACTCGCCGCCGAGATGAAGCTCCCAGGTGACGCCTGGCTGGAGTGGAACATCGAGCCTTTAGCCGATGGGACGATCCTCACCCAGTCTGCCTACTTCCGGCCGCGGGGGCTCGCCGGTCGGGCCTACTGGTTCGTCATGTTTCCCTTCCACAGCCTGATCTTCGGTCGCATGGCGCGATCGATCGCCGAGGCTGCACAGCGTCGACCCGAATTGGATCACGTCTGAGTCGACTCGCCGTCTGCCATGGCTGTCACAAATCGGCTCTGGCCGGTGTCTTCCTGTCAGAGAACAACCGATGACAGGAGAAACCCATGGTCAGCAACACTCGGATCCCGAAGGCCGAGATCACAGGCGTCTACGGTGCGATGGTCAAGAGGTTCAGCAAGAAGCTGTTCGGCGACGTGCCCGAGCCGGTGGGGGTCTACTGGCACAACACCTCGGTGCTCAAGTTCTACTTCGGCCTTGGTCAGAAGTCCAAGAAGTGGCACGAGTGCGACGAGAACCTGAAATCCTTCGCCCACATGGCAGTCGCCTCATTGCTCGGCTGCACCTGGTGCCTCGACTTCGGCTACTTCATGGCGCACAATGACGGCCTCGACGAGGCGAAGGCGCGCGAGGTGCCCCGATGGCGGGAGTCCGACGTCTTCACCCCGCTGGAGCGGGATGTGATGGAGTATGCCGAGGCGATGAGCCAGACCCCGCCGACAGTCACCGACGAGCTTTCGGCGCGGCTTCTGGAGGCGCTCGGGGCGCCAGCACTGGTGGAACTGGCCGCGTTCATCGCGCTCGCAAATGTGTACACGCGTACCAATATCGCGTTCGGCATCGAGGCCGAGGGACTCGCGGCGGCCTGCGGACTGCAGCCGTTGGCGAAGCCATCGCGGACCGCAGCCTCGGCCTCATGACCGACCCGTTCGTCACCCACCGCAACCTCCTCTTCACAGTCGCCTACGAGATGCTCGGCTCCGCAGCCGACGCCGAGGATGTCGTGCAGGAGACCTGGCTGCGGTGGGTCGATGTCGACCACGACCAGGTGCTCGACGCGCGCGCCTACCTGGTGCGGGTGGTCACCCGACAGGCTCTCAACCGGCTCCGCACGCTGGCCCGCCGGCGGGAGGATTACGTAGGCGAGTGGCTGCCCGAACCGCTGCTGACTAGCCCCGACGTCGCCGACGACGTGGTGCTCGCCGAGAACGTCTCGATGGCGATGCTCACCGTGTTGGAGACCCTCGGTCCCACCGAGCGCGCCGTTTTCGTATTGCGCGAGGTATTCGAGACGCCGTACGACGAGATCGCAGAGGCAGTGGGCAAGACACCGGCGGCGGTGCGGCAGATCACCCACCGAGCCCGCGACCACGTCGCGGCACGACGGCCGCGGGTGCGGGTGAGTCCCGCCGAGCAGCAGGCCGTAGTTGAGCGGTTCCTCAGCGTGGTCAACTCAGGCGACATCCAAGCTCTGCTCGACATCCTCGCACCCGACGTGGTTCTGGTCGCCGACGGCGGCGGTGAGGTTGCCGCAGCCCGACTGCCGATCGAGGGTGCCGATCGTGTGGCCGACTTCCTATCCGGCTTGGCAAGGGTTTCCCCCGACGCTGACATCAGGCTCGTGTGGCTCAACGGGGCGCCCGCCGTGCGGGTGGACCTCGACGGCGAGCTCAACACCGCCGTCAGCCTGGTCATCGAGGGCGGGCGGATATCCCGCATCTATGCGGTCCGCAACCCGAAGAAGCTGGCCCGGCTCGAGGAAGAGCTCCGGCTCAGCCGGACCTACTGAGTTTGTCGCCTCAAGCCGATGGCAGCCCACTGCCAGCAGTCGGGAGGACTTCACTCCTCGCGTCGTGAACGAGAACGACAAGCAGCGTCGCCCGCCCGTTGTCCAGCCAGCCTTGACGAAGGGTTGCTCTAGACCCGTGTAGAGGGGCCGGCTGATCCTCGATGTGCTGCGGCACCGATCAGGCCGCCACGTCACCTGCCAACGCAGATGCCCGGCCGCTTGTGACTTATGGCCCGTGTTCACGCCGGGCCAGGCTCGTAGCGTCAACCAAAAACAAGGAGTTTGCGTATGGGATTGGTGATTTGGGGTGGACTGGGTGTGGGGCTGGCGAGTCTGGTCGGCGTCTACGTTGGTGTTTATCGGCCTCGCCAGCTTCGGTGGGGAGCCACCGACGAGGAGGTGACCCGCCCGATGCCCGGCGATGAGATCGTCTCTCGCCCGGTGTTCAGTGCCACCAGGGCGGTGACGGTCAACGCTCGACCCGACGACATTTGGCCATGGCTGGTCCAAATCGGGTTCGGCCGGGCCGGCTGGTACAGCTACGACATCCTCGACAATCTCGGTCGTCACAGCTCCGAAGAGATCCTGCCCGAGTACCAGACTCTGAAGCCTGGTGATCTGATCCCACTGGGACCCGGCGCGGAGTCGGGTCTGTTCGTGAAAGAGATTCGCCCCAACGAGTCGATGGTTTGGTGGGAACGTAAGCGACAGTCCACGTCGTGGGTCTGGGGGCTGTATCCGATCGATGGTGGACAGACCCGACTGGTCACCAGGGTGCGGAACGACTACCGGAAGGGGCTCTCCAACCTCATCTTCGGCCTGTTACTGATCGAACCCGCCGACTTCCCGCTGATGCGCAAATGCATGCTGGGAATCAAACGCCGGGCCGAATCTCGACCACTGAATGCCAAGGCCGGATCAGTATGAGCCCACACGGTGAGGCCAAGCCAAACCAATCCGGCATGTTGAAGGTTTCCCCCCCAGATTGGAGCCTGTGATCATGCGAACGGCGGCCGCTCTTTTCGTGGCGTCCCATCGAACGGCTACATCATCTGGTTCATGAGCCGCCAGTCTGGCCATTGCCGGCCTCTCCCTGGTCGCCGGTTTCGCGCTCTGGCTGTTCTCGATCCTGAGACGCTGACAAGGCCACGGCCCATATGAAGACAGCTGCTCCTCCTGCCGGACTACGACCGGAGCGTCCTCGACGTAGGTCGCCAGGCGAAGAAAGCCGACAAGGCCCGGCGCACAACAACGACATACAGAACGCGGGCCCCGAGCCTTCGAGTCCTGTCTCGAGACCCGCGGTCCTCGCCGGCCTCCTGATGTTCGTGTTGTCGCTGCTGCCATCCTTGCTGCCGAAGCTCTCTGTTACCCAAGGCGTCGTCTCCGGGATCTCGTTCATGGTGGGTTACGGGTTGGGTGCCGGTTGGCAATGGGCCTGGAACTACCTCGGGCTATCGAAGCCTCATGGATGGGTTTGGGCCCTGCTGCGGTGGCTCTGGTTCGCAGTCCTCACATATCTCCTCCTGACCGCCATGTGGCGCTTCGTCGGCTGGCAGAACAACGTGCGGGACACATTCGGGATGGAACGCATCTCGGCGATGATCTGGCTGACGATCATCCCGGTCGCCTTCGCGTCCTCGGCTCTGATCCTGATCATCGTCAGATCCCTGCGGAAACTCTTCGGGTTCCTGACCAGATGGCTCGGCAAGGTCTTCCCCCGGCGACTCGCAGTGCTGCTCGGTGGCGTCGGCCTCGTGCTCATGCTCTGGGGCCTTTGGAGTGGCGTCCTGGTCAACACGTTCTTCGCCGTCGCCAATCAGGTCTTTGCGCCCCGCGACACCGCCACCGCCGAGGGGATCACGCAGCCGACTTCAGAGCTCAGGTCGGGGAGCCCGGAATCGCTCGTCGCTTGGGAGACACTCGGCGAGAAGGGGCGCACATTCGTCGCTACTGGCCCATCTGTCGACGAACTCAATGCATTCCACGGTGACAGTGCGATGGAGCCGATCCGGGTGTACGTCGGCCTCAGGTCGGCCGAGACTGTCGAGGCGCGCGCCCAACTCGTCCTTGACGAGCTGATCCGGACCGGTGCCTTCGATCGCGAGGTGCTCGTCGTTGCCACCACTACCGGAACCGGATTTCTCGAACCCAATGCCATGTCAGCTCTGGAGTACGTACTCAACGGCGATGTCGCGGTGGCCGGTGCTCAATACTCCTATCTGCCCAGTTGGATCTCTCTACTCGCCGACCAAGACGAGGTGAAAGAGACCTCACAGACGGTATTCAAAACCATCCACGCCTACGTGTCGGCGCTTCCAGAGGACGAGCGACCCGAGATCTACCTGTACGGCCTGTCCCTCGGTGCCTACGGAGTCGAAGCCATTCTGACGTCGATCAACATCATCAACGAGCCCATCGACGGAGCCCTCATGGTCGGTCCCCCCTTCGTGAATGAGCTGTGGAGTGAGCTCGTGGCGAACCGCGATCCAGGCAGCTCTCCCTCGACACCTGTCTACCAGGGAGGACGGACCGTCCGGTTCACCAACCAAGCGGACGCATTAGACCTACCGGGAGACGAAGAGGAATGGGGAGAGACGAGAGTTGTCTACCTCCAACATGCGTCCGACCCCGTGGTCTTCTTCTCCCCGTCGCTCTTCTTCAACCAGCCCGACTGGCTCCTCGACGGCCAACGCGGTGCTGAGATCAGCGGCGAGTTCCACTACGCCCGACTTATCACCGGATGGCAGGTGATGATGGATCTCCCCGCCGCTGGCTCCATCCCGGAAGGCTATGGGCATCTCTACACCAAGCAGGCCAACGCTCGAGCCTGGATCGCCGTAACCCGCCCGGATGGCTGGACCGCTGCCGAGACCGAGAGGTTGATGACCTACCTCACCGATTCAGACCCGGAAGGCTAAGACCCGTCAAGGCCAGACGGGACAAGACAGCAACGACTGAAACCTGTTCCCTTCACGTGGACTCGTTGTGGATCCAGCAGAGGTAGTGGCGTTAGCCTGCCTAGACCCGACTGAATAGGAACTGGGCACATCGCCATGACCCGCCATGATCAGGAGTCGCAGGCCCCAGATGGTCCATTGTTCGGAGGTCCATCCCTCGCCGGGCGCGCCCTGAACCTGCTCCCCGCAGATTCGAAGGCGAGTGGCGATTGGTCTGATCTCTATGGACCTCTGATCGGCTCATGGACCGTCGAGTCGAGCTTCGTCGGGCCTGACGGCGCCATACAACGGGCAAACGGCCAGTGGCACTTCGAGCGAATCCTGGGCGGAATGGGAGTGCAGGACGTCCTTTTTGCAGAGGGGAGCCAACCGGAGCGGTACGGAACCTCATTGCGGGTGGTCGACCCGCGAACCGGGTTGTGGCACGTGGTCTGGATGCAACCCGGCGCGGGAGAGTTTGTTGCGTTGGTCGGTCGCGCCGACGGAGACGGAATCGTGCATGAAGGTCATCCCCTCGACGATCCGCAAGGCCCGCGACAGCGATGGAGTTTCACCGGTATCTCACCGACCTCGTTCACCTGGACGGGAGAGTCGTCGGACGACGGCGGGGTCTCCTGGTCGTTGGAGCAAACCATGCTCGGAACGCGCAAAGACGACGAGTCCGGGTAGGCCCGGGCGCGCCGGCGACCCAGAGGCGCAGGACCATTCTGGGATGCGATGATCCAGTATTTCGTCGAGGGCCCGGACTCACTCGACACGATCCTCGCCGATCTGGACGCCATAGCCGCACAAGTACGCCCCTAGTCGGCCAAGCCGTGGCGGAGCCCGCCACGGCTTGGTCTCCAATGGACATCCCTACTGGTCTTTCGGAACCAGACGGTCGATGATGCCCTTTAGGACGAAGGTGTCCTTGTCGAGGGTCTGACGGGG
>DATHUP010000056.1:0-11256 GCA_035462175.1 Acidimicrobiia bacterium
CGGCCTATAGCGTCGGATCTAGGAGGTGTGATGTGGGTTGTTGCTATGGATGGCATCACGGTCCTTATTGCGGTGCACCACCTCCATGGTGGTACGAGCAGTTCCCAACGGCGCCCCCGGCCAGGAGAGTCAGGCGCGAGAGGGACGATCTCGAGGGGTACCTGGCCTATCTCGAAGAAGAGCTGAAGCGGGTCCGCGAGGACCTGGAGGAGACAAAGGCCGCGAAGTGAAGCGGCCTCGTCATCCGGCAAGCCTCGATTTCGATCGTTTGTAGAGCGGAGCCTTACCGTGTCCACTTTGGCCTGGATCATCGTGTCCGGGGTTGCCATGTCCGCAGTGGCATTGGTCGGAGCGGTCACCCTGCTGCTACCCGAGCGCACCCTCAAGCGTGTCGTCATGCCGCTTGTGGCGCTTGCCGCGGGTTCGCTATTGGGCGGAGCGTTGTTCCACATGGTGCCGAGTGCAGTCGACCATCTTGGAAACGACCTGTCCGTGTACCTGGCCCTGGCTTCGGGCTTCGTGGCCTTCTTTGTCCTGGAGCAATTCCTTCACTGGCATCACTGCCACAGACCGCTCAGCCAGCATGAGCCGCTGGGATACCTGATTCTGCTCGCCGATGGGCTCCACAACCTGATCGGCGGGCTCGCCGTCGGGGCAGCTTTCCTCGTGGACGTCGAGCTCGGAGTGATCACATGGGCTGGTCGCTGCCACTCACGAGGTACCCCAGGAGCTCGGTGACTTCGGGATCCTCGTTCACAGCGGCTGGCCACCTAGAAGAGCCCTGGCATACAACGTGATGTCGGCGGCGACCTTCCTGGTCGGCGGCCTGATCGCATACGTCATGTCAGGGGCGGTGGATGTTGCGCTCCTGGTTCCGTTTGCGGCGGGGAACTTCATCTACATAGCCAGCGCAGACCTGCTTCCCCAGATCACATCGACGACCGGCTCTGAATACGCGGACAAACGGAGATTCCCGACCAGAGACAGAGTCGAGCAATCGGCGGCGCTCGTCCTCGGTCTCCTGATCCTGCTCGCCGCCGTGAGCATCACCTGACCGATCGCCGACAAATCTGAGGTCGCGCGGCCAAGTCGCTTGAGTCGTAGGCAAGACACGTGTTTGCTTCTTGCCCCCCGCGGCAGACTCGAACCGAGTGTCCAATGCGTGCCGGGAGAAACGAGATGAACCCAGATGCTCTTGGCTGAAGCGCCCTCGGCAGGATTCGAACCTGCGACACCCGGTTTAGGAATCATGCTCTGTATTCGGGCCTTTGAATGCCCGAAATCGCCAATGGATATGGGGTTCTTGCATTCTCTAGGTCTGCCGCGTTCCGGTGCTCCGCTTCTGGCCTGGCGGGTCATCGGAAGAGACCTTTGGTCGCAGAAACGCTTTGGAGAGGATTCACGGGATGCCAAGGGTGCCGGCGACAGGGAGCCTTGCTGAACCAGGGAAGTTACGGATGGTCGATTTGGTCCTGCCACGGTCCCAGGTTTGGAGGCTTCCTCTCGACGACGAGCTGGAGACCACGTCGCTTCCCACCGGCGGGACTGAGGGTGATGTCACCCGCACCGTCCTGTTGCCCCAAACCCGGGCGTCGACCCCTTCCGGCCGCCCAGAGATGTAGGCTCCCCCAACAGGCAATGGGAGGAGCTCATGGCGGAGACGCCCGAGGACACGATCAGGGCGGCGGCAGAGGCCTACATCCGTGGTGATGAGGATGGGCTGCATCAGCAGTTGGACGACACCGTTCGCATGCTCGGCAGCGAACAGCGGGACAATTGGGAGGGCCGGGATCGCGCCCTGCGGCGCTTGGACCCAGAGCTGGGACGGCGCAGGGCCCGTGCCGGCGGGGTCAGTGGCAAATTGATCGACAGTGTCAGTGGATCTTTGATCGATTGTGTCAACGCCCCTGAGCCCGTCGAGCAGACCGGAGATCTGGCCTGGTGGTCGGCAACCGGGGATCTCAACGTCGACGGGACATATCATCGCGAGACCTCCTGGACGGTGGTTCTGCGTAGGGACGGCGAGTCCGGTGGGGGCGATTGGAAGATCGTCCACTCTCACTTCTCTATACACCGCTAGAGCTCGAAGGCGGCTAGCCGGTCGAGATCGTGGCGGCTCCCCACCTTCTCGAAGAGTCTTCGTGCCTCGATCTGATGAGTGCCTCGACTGGCGTCATGGGCAGGGAGCGTCTCGGCCAATTCGAGGTGGAGCAAACCCTCATCCCAGGTGAAGCCATTGCTCCTGGCCAGTATCAGGCCCTTGCGCAGGGAGCGATGCCCGCGACGCGTTCGACCCTTCAGAAGCTCGCTCCGCCCTTTGAACAGCCAGTACTTGGGCCGGGCGAAGGGTAGGACCCGGGCAAAACCGCGCATCTTTCTCAAACCCTCCTGGGTGAGTTTGGCTAGATCCCTGGCATTGGTCGAGGCGCGGTCGCCCTCCGCCGCCCACAGCTCGAGAAGGGTGTCGAGTAGTCCGGCATATCCGGCTAGATAGATGAAGAACGGCGTTCTGTCGATCGCTTCCAGCGCCAGTTCGGCGCTCGCCCTCGCCTCCCCGGTGTGTCCGGCTCGCAGCTGCACCTGGGATCTCGTTCCGTGGATGATGGGGACCGTCAGAGGGTCGACATCGTCGAGGATGCTCATCGCCGAGGCTGCCATGGCCTGTGCCTCTTCGAGATGCTCGAGGGCCAGCAGCACCGGGATCACGAACGAGGTGGCCCATCCCTCGTGCTCCCGGTTGGAGCGTTGTCGAGCAGAGGCGAGGAGCTGGTCGTAGTCGTACATGGCCTCCTCGAGGTCGCCCGACGAGTAGCTGACGAAGCCGCGGACGGCCAGGGCAATCCCGGCGGAGTACTTGTCCCCGAGGCGGTCACATCGGTCCAGGGCCTCGGTGACGATCGCCCGAGCCTGGCTCCACTCGTTGAAGGTCAATGCGAGCACACTCTCGGAGAGGGCCACGGCGATGAGATGGCCCGGACCGATCTCTTGCAGTGGCGGGGCATGGGGGGTGGGGGGGAATTCCGTTCGGGTTTCGAGATCTTCGGCTGCTCGGGCCTGGCGGAAGTACCTGTCGGCGAGGCGTCTGAGCCGTAGCGTCCCGACCAAATATCCAAGGTTGCTGTAAGCCAAGCCGGCTACCAGCGGCTCGCCGGATTTCTCACCGAGATTGATGGCCACCAGGTTCAAGACCAAGAATCCGGGGATGTCGCCGGTGAAGTAATAGGTCTCCCCGATCAGGGCAGCGGTCCGCGCCGCCTGAGCCAATCGTGCTTTCTCCTCGTCATCTCGAGGGATGCGAATCATCCCCGGCAGGGCAATGTGAGAGATCTGCTTGAACATCTCCCGTATGAAGCGCCCCAGTCTCCATAGAGGCTTTTCCGAGACATGCACCTCGACCAACCCCATGGCGCGATACAGGTTCTTCTCTGCCTCGTCGAAGTCCCCTGATGCCTCATGAGCCTGGCCGATCTCCAGATGCCATTGGCTCTGACGAAGGCGGCTCACGTCGAGAAACTCCTCGGGGTACTGGCCAACCAGTTCCAGGGATCTCGTATGAGCGGCAATCGCCTCCTGGTTGGCGCCTTTGCGCAAGGCGCTGGCCCCGGTCTTCTCGAAGTAACCCAGGGCTTTGCCGGGGTCGTCGCCTCGATCCCAGTGGTAGGCCAGCAGCGCGTATTGGGGCTCGTGAGGTTCCTCAGGAAGGGATTCGAAGAAGGTGGCGACACTGCGGTGGATGCGTCTTCGCTGATCGAACAGCAACAGGTCGTAGGCCGTATCACGGGTGAGGGCATGCTTGAAGTCATAGGACCCAGGCGAGGTTTCGACGATCAGGTCCAGATCGATGAGCTCGGAGAGGTGGCCCGCCAGCTCGTCGACCCCGGGATGATTGGGGTGAACTGCTTCCAGCGCTCGGGTGTCGAAACTCCTCCCGATCACGCTGGCCACCTTCACGGTGAGCTGTAGTTGCGGGGCGAGATGGTCGATACGGCCCAAGACCACGCTGCTCAGGGTGTGCGGGATTCCCAGCTCATCCGCAGGTCGGGTCAGCCTGACCTTCCCCCGATCGATGGAGACAGCACCCGACTCGCGAAGGGAGAGGGCCAGTTCCTCGATGAAGAACGGGATCCCTTCCGCCGCCTCGACGATCACCTTGGCGACGTCGGCTCCCATCTCATGGGCGTCGAACCGCTCCTCGGCCAAGGTGAGGGAGTCCTGCTCGCTGATCGGTTTGAGCACCATTCGGGCGGAGGTGCCCAGGTCGGTCAACTCAGCCAGCTGTTCCGGCCGTTCCAGAACCGGTCTGGTCAGAAGCACCAACAACATCGGGCTCACCTTCCTGGCCGCGGCCAGTGTCACTGCCCAGGAAGCCGAGTCGAACCACTGCAGGTCGTCGAGGACGATCAGGAGCGGGGACCGGGTCGCCGCCTCGCTCAGAAGAGCCACCAGCAGTTCGACGGTCGAATCGCGACGGTTGCGACCCGACATGCCCCGGGTCGATGCCGTCTCGGGGAACTGCAGATCCAGGACCGAATTGAGCAGAGCCTCCCACTGGGCGAACTCTGGCCATCGGGAAAGACTCTCCCGGACCATCTCCTGGCGTCGTTCGAGGGAGCGGATGTCGGTGAGCCCGAGCAGCTCGACGATCACGTCTCGCCAGGCCTGATATGGAGCCTGGGCTACGGGAAGAGCCGATCCGAGCAAGATCTGGACATCGAATGACCCGGCTGTCCGAATCAGATCACCGGCGAGTGCCGTTTTTCCGATTCCCGCTTCTCCTTCCACTACCACCACAGCCGAGCTATGGGCGCGCACCAGCGCCCCCAACCAGGCAGTGAGCTGGATCTGCTCGCTTTCGCGTCCCACCAGCAGGGACGGGCCGTGCCGGTCGGCTCGTGCTCCGGTCTTCTCCCAGAGAGGCTTGAACACTGGCACCGGCCGATCCCACCCTCGAAGTTGGCGCGGGTCGAGGGCGTGGAACTCGATCCTCCGGGCGGATCTCACCGTGGCCTCGTCGCAGAGGATTTCGAATCTCGCCGCCCGCATCAGCCTGGCGGCCAGGTTCACCTCGCGGCCGATCGTCGTGTACTCACGTCTGATCGGGCTTCCATAGGCGCCGCAGAAGGCCCGTCCTGTCGCGATCCCGATCCCGTATTCGAGCCTCATTTGGGTCAGGGCACTTTGGACTTCCTCGGCTGCCTGGACAGCCAGATACGGGTCCTCCTCGTGGGCGAAGGGCGGAAGCCCGAAGGAGGCGAACAGGGTGACACCCTTGTCGTCGTCGAGGATCCGATTCAGCGTTCCCTGGTACTTGACCAGGGTCTCCTGGGTCTTGGTCACCACATCCTGAAGCGCGTCGCGGGCCGCGCGTGCGGACGAGTCGAGCCGGGGTAGGTTGACGAACAGCGATGTCACCTGACGAAACTCGGCTAGCCATTCGCTTTGGCCGGGCTCGATCCGTTTAAGCACGGGTGGGGCGAGGAACCGCCGCAGCTGTCCGACGAGGTCCGGGGTCATTTCCGGCTGGGGTGCGACACCGGGTGGCTCCGTGTCAGCGACATCGGTCAGTCGGAGGAATCCCTCTCCGTCGAACCGCCCTCTGGCTGCCGACCCGATGGTGGCGGCGGCTTCCGGCGAGAGCACTACCTCACCGGGACGGGCCACGCTGCTCGCAGTCCCGATCTGATCGAACGGTGCGCCTCCGATTGCGAAATGCCACTGCTGCTCGACCCCGCCCAACTCCATGAGCACACCTGTCCCTACACCGATGCCGACACGGAGATCCAGGGGCGGTAGCTCTGAATACACCTCCGGCAGTTTGAGCCCGAGAACCTCGAGGCCGCAGCGGGAGGCAAGAGTCAGGGCCCGGGGTCGGTCGAGATCGGCCCCGATGGTCCAGGTGCTCAGCACCGAGTCGCCTGCGAACTCCAGGACCTCCCCGCCGTAACGAGTCACCGTCTCGAGGATCGTTCCGAATGTCTCGTCGAGCAGTCTGCCCACGAGTTCGGGCCCAGCTCTCTCGCGCTCGGTGATCTCGTGGGTCAGATGCGAGAAGTTGGATAGGTCGGCGAACCAGGCCACCATTTCCTGCTCTTCGCTTGCCGGTTGGCCCGGGGGCGTCACTCGACCAGCCAGCCAACTGATCAGCTGGCCGGGTAGAAAACTCCGGAGAACGGTCTGATCGATAGCCATACGCCCCTCGAGCGAACCGCGTCGCTCACCAAGGGAAAAGGTAGCAACTGGCCAGGTACAGTCCGATGGATGCCGGCGACCACCATTTGGCATCCTGCCGAGGCGGGCCGTGAGTCGATCCTGCGGGTCGCCCGTCTCGTGGAGGATCTTGGAGGGGAGCTGGGAAGACTCGCTGCCCAACTCCTGGCCAGACATGAGTATGTGATAGGAACTGACGGGGGAGGGCCTCATCGCAATGTTCTCGGCCACCCTCTCTTCGAATTGCCCGTCTGGCTGGACAATGCCACCAGGGAGGAGGGTGAGATCAGACCTGACGCCTTGCTCGACATCTGCGAGTCCAGCCTCTGCGGGTACTTGTCGGTCCGGGCCGAGGACGACTATTTCGACGGTGGTTGGGACGACCCCAACGGTGCGATGATGCTGTCCGGGTTTTTCCGAGCCCGACATCAGGCCTTGCTCGCGCCGCTCGTCTCGGACCGGCGCTTCTGGGCACGGTTCGAGAGCCTCTGGCAAGGGTATGGCGAGGCAATGCTGTTGGAACGAGAGCTCCATCATCCGGACAATCACTACGGCCCCGCCGAGTTCGATGTGGTTCTCGACCGCTCACAGCCGTTGGAGATCCCAGGTGATGCGGTACTCGCCATCAAGGGTCGCTGGGAGAGGACAGACCGACTCGCCGACATGGTGGCCCACCTGACCAAAGCCACCCAGCTGTTCGACGACTTCATCGACGCTCCGGATGACCTGGCGGCTGGGAACTTCACCTGGATGGTGAGGAGGCTTGGCGGTCTGGAAGGAGCGCAGGCACTTCGGCGTGGGATGGTCGCCTGGTGCGACTGTGTGAGCGCCGAAGCCGCGGAGGAACTCGATCGGGCCTTGGCCGTCGCCGGCATCCTCGGCATATCCGAGCTCAGCGAGTGGGTGGAGGCACGCAAGCAGGTCATGAAGCGGGCGTCGGAACGGATGTATCAGGCCTTGTTCAAAGGCCTGCACAGTGGTCGATGAACGCGTGGCGGCCTATGGTTCGGCATCCTGAGCCAAAGGGAAAGGGAGCAGCGTGGAGCAGATACCTCCAGAGTTGATCGGACGAGCCATCCAAGACCCCGACTTTCGTCGTCGACTACTGGCCGATCCTGAGAGTGCGGTGGCAGGGGAAGGCTACGAGCTCGATGAGGATCAGATCCAGGCCCTGCGGGAACTGGATCCTGAGGCAATAGATGACGCCATCGAGGCTCTAATCGGCGATGTCGACGCGGCGAAGTGGGGCTGACCAGCACCAGGTCTGATTCCGGGTTCTACGACCGCTGGACCGAGCTGTTTCTGCGCGGGTTCGGGCCCGTCTTTCAGGCGGGAATGGTCAGGACCGGCGACCCGCCCCGAGAGGATCCACACCAGTCGGTGTTGGCCCTGGTGGAGTCGGCCGGCTTGCGCAACGGCGACAGAGTCCTCGACGCGGGCTGCGGGGTGGCGGGCCCTGGCATCATCGTCGCCTCGCATTATCCCGACGTGGCGATCGAAGGTGTGACCGACTCGGCGAGCCAGGCGTCGATTGCTCGCCGGGAGATCGCCGCCGCCGGACTATCCGACCGGGTTCGGGCCCACGTCGCCGACTATCAGCGGCTTCCTTTTCGGTCCGGGCTATTCGACCAGGTCCTCTTCTTCGAGAGCACCGGCTACGCCACGGACCTCCACGCCACCTATGAGGAGGCCTATCGCGTCCTCAAGCCCGGTGGTCGGCTCTACGTCAAGGACGTCTTCTGTGCCTCGACTTCGTCCGGGCAGGAAGCGGTCGAGCAGATGGAGAGGTTCGATCGACTCTGGGGCTGCGTGCGGTCGAAGACGATGCAGGAATCGGTTGATGCGATGGCCGGCGCCGGGTTCGAAGTGACCCTATGTGCACCAATGGTGGATATCGGAACCAACCGCCTGGTCGGGTCGATGTTCCTACTCGACGATGTCACCGGACTGCAACTCACCGAGCTGGGGGAAGCCTTCTTTCGCAGTGGTATGAACCCGCCGATCGAATTCGGGGAGATCCGGGCGTTCAGACCGTTGAAGGCTTAGCCGGGCAAAGCCTGGCTGCGTGAACATCCTGCAGCCGGCCAATCATCGGCGCAGCGGATCGGTTCGTCCACAGGTCGTATCCTGCCAGGAGGAGAGAGATCGATCTCTCGATCACGGCGACGGAGGACCGGTTGGACAGAGGTGAGCAGTCCGCATCAGCCTCGAGGAAAGTGACCCGGCTCATGGGGGTCACAACCGGAGACCCGGCAGTCCAGCTGTCGTCGTTGAGAGGCCGGCTCGAGAGGTTCCTGATCGGCTCCGGGATGGCGGCGTTGGCGTGGCTCCTCGAGAAAACGGTACTGCGTTCCATGAAGAAAAAGGTGTCTGGATGATCGACGTTCGGCCAAGGGATGACTGAGACCGCGCCAACGGACAAGTCATCGCCCGTGCAGAAGGTGATGGTCGGCACGGACCGATCCGAGACTGCCGATCGCGCGGTTCGTTGGGCCGCGGCTCTGGCCAATCGTCACGGGGCCGAATTGCTCCTGGTTCAGGTCATGGCCCCGAGGGAGTCTCCCGGTACCGAGCGCGGGATGGCGGATGCGACGAGGGGCTTCCTCGCCGAGAGGGAGCTCGCCGGCTACGCCCAGGAACTGGCAGGCCGGAATGGGCTGGCCAGAGTCGTATTCGACCACGATCTGGCCGGGGCGCTTCTGAGAGTGGCCGCCGAGAACGAAGTCGACACACTGGTCGTGGGAAACGTCGGGATGAGCCAGCGCAAGGAGTTCCTTCTCGGCAACGTTCCCAATCGAATCTCGCACAACGCCCGGTGCAACGTCATCATCGTGAACACCTTCTCGCAGGGTGGTCACGGCGAGCCCTCGAGGATGGGCGAAGCGTCAGCGGGTGCTCGGGGTGTCGAGGCTGAGCCCAGGTTGATGGGTCGGGCCACTCACATCGCCGCGGTCCTGGCCAGACACGGTATTGGGGATCTCTTCAACAGGAGCGATGGGCACGATACCCAGGAGATCCAAGCGCAACACCTTCGCTCAGCGCTCGAAGAGCTGGGGCCGACCTTTGCCAAGGTCGGGCAGATTCTGTCCACCCGTCCCGATCTCTTGCCGCCAGCCTTCATCGAGGAACTATCCAAGTTGCAGGACAATGTTGCGCCACTCACGGAATCCCAGGTGGTAGCCGTCATGGAAGAGGAGCTGGGCGTTCCCTGGGAAGACGTTTTCGCCGGGATCGAGTCGACTCCATTGGCAGCCGGCACCATTGCACAGGTTCATCGTGCCACCCTCGAGGATGGAGACCGGGTGGTCGTAAAGGTGCAGCGGCCCACGGCGCGGAACGAGATCATGGAGGACCTGGCGCTCCTGGAGCTGTTCGCCGAGAAGACCGAGAATCGCCCACTGTTTCGCCAGATCATCGACATGCCGGCGCTGTTCGCTCATCTCTCCGACTCGCTACAGAGAGAGCTCGACTTTCGGCAGGAGGCATCCAACATGAGTCGAATGGCAGAGATCCTCGCGCCGTACCCGCGGCTGCACGTTCCTCGGGTCTATGACGACCTGACCACGAGCCGCCTGTTCGTGATGGAGGAGATTCAGGGTACGGCGGTCCGGGATGCGCCCGAAGGGCGGGCTCGTAAGGAGGCGGCTCGTCAGCTCCTCGAGGCGTATTACCGACAGGTCCTCACCGACGGCTTCTTCCACGCCGACCCACACCCGGGCAACCTGATGTGGTGGAACGATGCCATCTACTTCCTCGACTTCGGGATGGTCGGGGAGATCGGTCCTGACCTGCGCGAGAACATGATGCTTCTGCTGATGGCGTTCTGGCAGGAGGACGTCAGCTTCTTGATGGACGTCACGCTCATGCTCTCCGGTGGCACCGACCAGTCAGACCTCGATGTCGATCGTTTTCGGGAGGAGCTAGGCCTCCTCATGACGAAATACCGCAATGTGTCGCTGCGGGACATTCAGCTTGGTCCCATCCTCCAAGAAATGACCGAGATCTCGATCCGGCACCGAGTTCCGCTGCCGGCCTCGTTGACGCTGACCGCCAAGGCGATGGCCCAGATGCAACAGACAGCCGCAGATCTCGATCCTGAGCTCGATCCCTTCGAGGTGGCAGGGAGCTTCCTGATGCGGGCAATGACCGCCAGGATCAAGGAGAAGATCGATCCGAAGTGGCTCTTCTACGAGAGTCAGAAACTAGGGGTGAGGGTCACCCGGCTGGTCGAGGCCTTCGAGCGACTCACCGGGGCGCGGCCGGGACCGAAGCTACAGGTCAATTTCCGAGCAGAGCGTCTCGAGACCATCGCGCATCATGCCGTTCGCCGCTTGTCTCTGGGTGCCACCGCCAGCGCTGCCCTACTTGGAGCGTCACGCCTGGCGAGCGCCGGCAAGGCCGCACAGCCTCTTCCGCTGGCGCTGGGAGCTCTCGGTGGCGCCTTGGCCCTCCGCTTGCTGATGGATTTGATCAGGTCTGACGACTAGAAGGTCGACTTCATTCAAACGTGGGAACCCCCGGGATGAATCCGGGGGTTCCCTCGGCATCCGTGGCGGACGAGAAGGGCGGCAGATGCCCATGAGAGTTCAATTAACAAAAGGACCCCTTGTACCACCCTCGCCGTACGTCTCCCCAGCGGCGCCGGAGACTGCGCTGAGGTGCTAGCTTGTCGCCGGGGTGGAGGAGCGCTGGAATGGAGAGGGATTTATGCTGCCAACCGGTCGGGCGAATGGCAAGACCATGACGGGAATGAGCCGCCCATCCACAGCCAGGACTCTTGGGTGGCTGGTGCTTATTGTGGCCCTGATGGTGGCGACTCCGGTCGCCGCCGCAGATGAGGACCCGTCGGCCCAGCTCAATGATGGATCGTCGGAGACATCGGTTGTGGACGGCGAGCCGTCCGGTGAGGGGAGTTTCGGCGCTGCGGCTTTGCCGCAGGGGGATTGCGCTGGGGGTGAGATCTACGACGACGGGGTTGCAGAGAACGCCTACTCCGGCAATCCCGCCACTGTCGACACCTTCGACGGTGTGATGCTGTTCACTCCGCAG
>DATHUP010000057.1:0-38787 GCA_035462175.1 Acidimicrobiia bacterium
GGGGATGCGGGAGAGGGCTTCGGCCCGGTCGAAACTGACCTCACCGGAAGCCAGTCCCTCTCTCAGCTCGGGTCGGTGGCTGGTCCGACGCATGGTCCGGACCAGACTCTTGGCAGTGTCGGGGCTGACATCGAGCCGGGAGGCGGTCCACTCCGAAAGGGAACGGCAGCCGTCGCCGGTGGCTACCTGACGAGAATCCAACTCTTCGAGAATGGCCAGGTCTTTGCCGGCCAATCGGGAGTTCCGCCTCGTCGGCGATCAGCTCTTGTTCCAGCCGGTCGGTGGTCCACTCCCCGTAACCCATACCTACGAACATACGTTCGCCCAAGGACAGATTCACCTTCTACGCGAAAGACGGTGGGTGAGGGTTGAGCCCTCCTACTTTCGGTTGGTGACAAACCGCCGAAAGCAAGGAGGGCCCAGTGGGCGATCGTATTCAGGTGCCGCTCGAACTCGATCACTTCGAGGTGGTGGACACAGAGCTGGTTGATGGTGTTCTCGAGGTGATGGTGACCTCGACGTTTCCTCGGGCTTGTTATCACTGCGGGTCGACAGATGTCATCGGTCATGGCCGCTGCCGGCGTCGGCTCCGGGATCGGGGTCATGGGTATCCGACCGTCCTGGTCTGGGATCAGCGTCGCTACCGGTGCCGGGACTGTGGCCGGACCAGCCGGGAGCGGCATCCCGAGACTCTCGGGTCGAAACGGGTCACTGCCCGTTTTCGTTCAGCTCTGGCTGCTGCGGCTTGCTCTCAGCCCTGGTCCGATGTGGCCTACCGAGAGCATGTGTCGTGGTGGCGGGTCGCCGACGCTTTCGAAGGGAGAGCAGCCCGGTTCGACCCGTTCACCGGACCCGCCCCACGGGTGGTGTCTCTCGATGAGGCTTCGTTTCGATCCAGGTTCGTGTTCCACACGGTCCTATCCGCACCCGAGCAACATCGGATTCTGGAGCTGGTCGAAGGACGCAACCGCCAATCAGCGATCGACGCTGTTGCCAGACTGCCCTTTTTCTGGCAGCTCGGGATCGAAACGGTGGTGATCGACATGTCCTGGCCCTATCGCAAGGCCGTCGAGCAAACCCTGCCCTGGGCTCGGATCGTTGCTGACAAATTCCATGTGATCAAGACCGTCGATACCGCTGCTCAGAAGGTGCGGATCCGTCACGGCCGCCGGGTCACAGTGGTGGGTCAAGACGGAGGACTTGCCCGTCAGAACAATCCCCGGTTCGACCCCAGAATGTGGAGGAGTCGGTGGCTGTTCATGAGACGAGCCGACAAGCTAACCCCTGCCGAGCGGGCCGGACTCGACCAGCTGTTCGAACTCAACCCCGAAGTCGGCTTGGCCTACTGGCTCAAAGAAGCCTTCGCCAGCATCTATCAGGCGACCAGCCGGAGCGAAGCCGAACGCCGTCTCGACCTCTGGGTCCACCACGTCCACCAAGCCGGCATCCCCGAACTGATCAGCACCTGGACACACCTCCAATGGTGGCGACAACCCATCCTCAACTACTTCGACGACCCCCAGACCAACGCCTACGCCGAAGGCATCACCAACAAGATCAAAGTCCTCAAACGCCGTGGCTACGGCCACCGCAACCCCCACCGCTACCGAAACAAAGTGCTAGCAATCACCCCACACCCACCAGCCGAACCACCGCCGATCGCGTAGACCCCAGAATCCATACCCTTGAGCTCCGAAGCCGGACTTTTTTCGAACCGATGAGTCGAGTCAATCCGAAGGGTCGTACTACTCGACGCTGCAGAAAGGACACACGATGCAACCCACAGCCAAACAGAACCTCGATGGATACGGGACACCCGCGATCGACTGGAGTCGGGTGGATGCGGTGATCCGGTCGGACATCCTTCAGGCCCCGGATACCGGTGGGCCGAATCGCCACACCTCCTGGCTGGCGACGACAAATGCGGACGGAAGCCCGCACGTGATGCCTGTCGGCGCCCTCTGGGTGGAGGACGCCTACTACTTCACTTCAGGCCCGGGGACCCGCAAATCGCGGAATCTCGTCAGCGATCCCCGCTGTGTGATCACGATCGCCACACACGAATTCGACCTCGTCGTCGAGGGAGATGCCGTCAAAGTGACCGACCAGGACGAACTGGAGCGGGCCGCCCGCGCCTTCGGCGAGGGGGACTGGCATCCGGAGGTCCGGGACGGCGCCTTCTTCGCCGAGTTCAGCGCACCGAGCGCCGGCCCACCTCCGTGGCACGTCTACCGGGTCCGCCCGAAGACGATCTATGCCCTGGGCACTGCCGAGCCGTACGGCGCCACACGCTGGGAGCTCTGACCAACCACTAGGGACAGCCGAAGGCCTGCCGGTAGGACTCTTCGACGGTCAGCACCCGGCCCCCGACCACGGTGCCATCGCCGGCGATCGCATCTGCGTACTCGAAAACCACGAGGCTGAAATCGCCTTCGGTCGCCATGTCGTTGAGAATGTCCCACTCCCGTGAGGTGGCCATCGCATCCACTGCCTGGTCGATGCCTGCCTGATCCTGGTCGGCCTTGGCCGCGACCCACTGCTCGATCCAAGCACAGGTCACGGCAGCGACCACATCAGCCCCCACGAAGTACCTGTCCACCTCGGGGCCGGATTGCAGCGATGTCGCGTCGAACCCGGCAGGCAACGGGATGTCGGCGAGATACTCGGTCACCGCCGCCGGGCGATCGGTTACAACGGTGTCGGGCACAGAGGCGATCCACTCCTCGCGGTCGACGACAGTCAACGATCCCAGAAGCGATCGGAACGTCGGCTCATCGAGGGTGGCCCTCAATTCGAAGACGACATCGTCGACAGCCCATATGGCGGAGTGGTCGAGGTCCGAGTCTCCTCTCGAGACGACGGCAGACGTACCCCATAACGTTGCCTCGTCGAGCCGGGTCCGGCCGGCTTCTCGATCGGTGATCCGACCCTCGACGTCGGACCCGAGCTCGACATTGAGCTCGGCCTCGCTCGATCCGTTGCCGAACACGATCGTGAGGTATTGGTGCTCACCGGACCCGTCGACTTGATCGCGACTGGAACCGGCGACAAAGGTGATCGTCCATCCCGGAGCGCTGGAGATCACGTAAGGCAGTTCGCCGGCGGCGATGGCCGGCACGGCCTCCGAGGTGGTCGGCGCCATCTCCGACGTAGTTGGCGCCGCCACACTCGAGGTGGAAGGCGCCGTCTCGCCAGCCGCAGGGCTGGTGTTCGACCCCTGGGTTTGGAGCAGGGCCACCCCACCGACTGTGACCATCACCGCGGCAGCGGCGGTGACGAACACCCTTGCCGGTGTCGCCAGCCGCGGCGTCTTGTGGAGTGGCGTGGCGCGCAGAGTGGCCAGTTCGGGCGCGACCGGCGTCTCCTCGACCAGGACCGCCAGCCCACGACGGAGTCGCTCTCGTTCACGATCGTCATATGTCATGTGAGGGCTCCCTTCAGCCTTCGCCGAGCCAGGTGCAGATAACGCTTCACGGTCCCCGGGCCGGCACCCATGGCCCGAGCCGTGTCATCGATGGTCAGGTCCTCCCAGTACACGAGGTATACGGCGGCCCGTTGACGCGGCGGCAACCGACGGAGGGCGGCCACCACCTCGAAATCCCGTTCGGGGATCGTCGACGGCTGGTCGGGCAGGGGCCTTGGCGGCATTCGCCGCAAACGTCCTCTCGACTCATTGAGCACCGCCCGGAACAGATAGGCCCTGGCATCGTCGAGTTCGGACAGGAACCGACGCTCCAAGATCCGCAACACGACGGTCGACAGCACGTCCTCGGCGTCGGCGGGCCCCACGAGAGCGGTGGCGTACCGGATCAGGTCGTCCTTGTGCTTCGTATAGATCGTCTCGTCGGAAAGAGTCATCACCTCAACCACGCGCGGGAGGCGCTGATGGTTGCAAAGACCTTCTCGCGCCGCGAGCCGAGCGTCACCCTCCCTGTCGGGCAAACGGCCCCAGCCGCCTTTGCATGACGGCGGCCGCGATCAACGGCAGGACGGCCACGAGAGCGAAACCCCACGCGTACTGCTGGGCGCGGGCGTAGCCCTCAGGCGATGAGCCCTCCATCACCCCGACGATGACCTGGGATACAGCCGTTCCGAGGACCGCGACCCCGGCCGCTTGCCACAAGCGACCGGCCAATCTCGGCCAGATGAGCAAGCGATACACCGCGCCCAGGGCGAGGGCGGCGGTGAACCCACCGGCGTACGAGACGAAGGCCGGCTCCTGATAGCTGAATGCGATGCGTCCGTTGGCGGGGGTGCACCATGTGATGTGGTCGACGGGAACACCAAGGGCGCGACCGGTGACCAAATGCCCGAGCTCGTGGATGTTGCACCCTCCCACACCGGCAATCGCCAGCGATACCACGAAAAACGACGACTGCAGCCACCACTCCGCCCCTCGATGCCATGAGGACAACCTACGGCAATCCTCCGGGCGGAAGCGGCTCACACCACACCGGAAGCCCGCAGGGCCGCTATCTCCTCCTCGAGGTACCCCAGCTCCTGCATAACGGCGCCGGTGTCGGCCCCGAGCGCAGGCGGCTCGTGGCGGATCGAGGCAGGCGTGTCGGACAACTCGATGGGAAGACCGAGCATTCGGAGCGGCCCCGCCGCAGGGTGCTCCATCTCGACCACCATCTCCCGCGCCGTCGTCTGCGCGCTGGACAGAGCCTCGCTCACCAGGTTTATCGGGCCCGACGGGATGCCGACTCGATCGAAGATCCCTACCCACTCCTGTCGGGTCCTGGTGGAGATCACTTCGGCCACCATCTCGTCGACCACTGCCCGATGCCTCACCCGCTCCGGGTTGGTGGCGAATCGGTGGTCCTCGGCCCACTCCGGATGGCCAACCTCGGCGGCGAGCACGGCGAACTGGCGGTCGTTGCCCACCGCCAGCGCCAGATCGCCGTCGGCGGCCGGGTAGGTGCGATAGGGGACGATATTGGGATGCCCGTTCCCGTACCGGCCCGGCTCCTCACCGGAGACCAGGTGATTGGCGGCCACGTTGGCCAAGATGTGAAGACCGGTGTCGTGGAGGTTCACCTCGCATCGCTGACCCCGCCCGGTGCGGGCCCGTGCCTCGAGGGCGGCGAGGATCGCGATGGTCGCCTGCATCCCGGTGCAGATGTCGACGATGGCCACACCGAGCTTCATCGGCGCCCCGTCCACCTCGCCGGTGATCGCCATCAGCCCGGTCTCGGCCTGGAGGATGAAGTCGTAGCCAGGGGCATCGGACTTGGGGCCGCTCGACCCGTACCCGGTTATCGAGCACCTGATCATCCCGGGCGCGTTGGCTTCGAACCAGGCGTCGTCGAATCCCCACCGCTCCAGGGTGCCTTGCCTGAAGTTGTCGACGAGCACGTCCCCGCTCCGGATCAGGCGATCCAGGACCGTCTTCCCTTCGGCACTGCCCAGGTCGATGGTGACACTCCGTTTGTTTCGGTTGACCCCGACGAAGTAGGCGGAGAGGGGCCCGGCATAGGGTGGTCCCCAATTGCGGGTGTCGTCCCCCTCCCCCGGTCGCTCCACCTTGATCACCTCGGCGCCGAGGTCCCCCAGGGTCTGGGTACAGAGCGGGCCGGCCAGGACCCGGGACAGGTCGATCACCCTGAGCCCGGCCAGGGCGCCGGTTGGGGTCATGACCTGGCGGCCTGTGACGCCTCGCTTTGATTGCGGCCTTCGGCGAAATCCTCGAGGTAGCCGTCCAGGGCCTCTTTGTTGCGGACCCGGAACTGGTGGAAATCGGCCGGGCGCTTCTCCAGGAAGGCGTTCATCCCCTCCAATGACTCCTCGGTGCCCCAGATGTTGGCCAGCAGCTCCATCCCGTGCTGCCACGACGGGTAGAGCGAGTCGGAGTCGAAGTTGAGCGAGACCTTGGTCGCCCTGATCGTCTGCGACGAGTAGCCCTTCATCTGTTGCACGATCTCCTCCACCCGGCCCAGCAGCTCGGCTGCCGGGACCGCCTGGTTGGCCAGCCCGATCTCCGCCGCCTCGGCGCCGGTGTAACGCTTGCAGAGGAAGATCATCTCCTTTGCCCGACGCTCCCCGATCAGCTTGGACAGGTATTGGGTGGCTCCCACCGTGGGGCAGGCCCCGACCCGTGCCCCGGTCTGGCCGAAAATGGCGTCGTCGGCGGTGATGACCAGGTCGGACCAGAGCATGAGCTCATGACCGCCGCCGACACATGCCCCCTCCACCATGGCGATGACCGGGATGGGGAGGTTGCGGCAGGTCATGGCCACCTTGAGCATGCGGTCGTTCCACATGGCGGAATTGGCCTTGTTCAGCTTCATCATGGCGTGAAAGTCACCGCCGGCCGAGAAGTGGCCGCCCACCCCGTAGACCACGGCGGCGACGATGGTCGGGTCCTCCCTGGTCGACTCGAGGGCGTGGGCCAGCTCGTCGAGGGTCTGCTCCCGGAATGCATTGCGCACCTCGGGCCGGTTGATCCCGATCCAGGCTGCGTCGTCGCGCACCTCGTAGACGATCTCGCTGTATCCCATGGTGTCTCCCTTCAAGTCCGCGCCAGGACTTCGGTCACCTCGACCGCCCGACCCGATGCCGCCGACTCGACCGCGGCCTCCATCACCGCCACGACGGCGAGACCGGCCACACCGTCGACCTCGACCGGTGCCTCACCGCGGATGGCGGCCGCGAACGCAGTCAATTGGTCCACGACCGGGTCGATCGGCTCGAGCTCTACCTCCTCGGCCGCCGCGTCGTCCCTTCCCTGCACCATCAGCTTCGAGCCGCCCCCTGAGCTGTAGGCGGCGCCGCCGGTGCCGAACACCGCGGTGTCATTGACGAGCGGCGTGAAGAAGGAGGTGGTCAGGGTGCCCAGTGCCCCGCTCTCGAACTCGACGGCCAGGATGGTGGCCTCGTCGATGGGATGGGTGCGCCCGGCGCGGGTGAAGGCGAAAACGCTTCGGATCGGCCCGACCAAATAGTGCATGGTGTCGATCTTGTGCACCCCGAGCGAGGTCATCGAGCCCAGCGGGCTCTGATCCGGGTCCCAACGCCAGGCCTCCTCTGGCATCTTGAAGCCATTGGGCAGGGACTGTTGGGTGACGACGGTCTCGACATCGCCGAGCTCGCCGGCTTCGAGCATGTGTTTGATCCGTCGCTTCGCCGCGGTGCGGCGCCGCTGATGGCCCACCTGGAGCAGGACACCGCCCTCCCGGGCTGCGGTCACTGCGGCCAAACCATCCTCCACGGTGTTGGTGAACGGCTTCTCCACGAAGACGTGTTTGCCTGCCGACGCTGCCTGCTCGATGATCGGGCGATGGCTCTGGTTGGAGGTGGCGATGATCACCCCCTCCACCTCGGGATCGGCCAGCAGCTCGTCGAGGGACCCGGCGGTACGGCACCCGTGCTTGGCCGAGAATTCCTCCCGACCTTCGACGGAGCGGGCGAAACAGGAAACGATGTCGACCCGCCCGGTCCGGGCCGCGGCGGAGGCCAGCTCCGATCCCCACCATCCCAGACCGACGCTGGCCAGTCTCACAAGGTCTTCACTCATATGAACTGCCTCTCAACATGCCTCGACTGCGTTCATGAACAACGCCAGCATCGTGTAGTAGCCGACGATGGCGGCCAGCTCGACCGTACCCGCCTCGCCCAATCGAGAGTGAGCGGCCCGGTAGGTGGGATCGCTCACCCGCCCTTCGCGGGAGAGCTCACGGACGAAGTCCACCAGGACCCTGTCTTCGGCGTCAACTACCGCCTCGCCGGATTCGATCGAAGTCAGGGTGGCATCGGAGACACCGACCGAGAGTGCGATCGGGGAGTGCGACTCCCACTCGAAGCCACAGTCCCTCTCCACCGCGGTGGCACATATCACCACCTCACGGTCGTGGTCGGACAGCGTCGACTGATATCGGATCACCGCGCCCAGGTCCGCCGCGGCCCGAGCGATCTCAGGCCGGTGCAGCATGGCGGCGAAGGGCCGGATCATCTCACCGCCCCGGCTGGCGGCGATGTGATCGAACACTTCCACCTGGTCGGGAGCGGTGTCCTCCCGGCGCTCGATCATCCGGACACGGGGCATCGCTCTCTCCTGTTTCTGACGGGCGATCTTGCATGATATATGATCAGCCCGGTGGCCAGATCGGAGGAGAGCAGCATCGACACCCGGCACGGCTCGGTTTCCTACGCCGAGACCGGGCAGGGACCGGTTCGCCTCGTGCTGCACTCACTGCTCACCGATCGCACCGCATTCGACGACGTGACCGGGGAGATAGGCGGGAGGTTCATCGCCATGGACCTGCCCGGTTTCGGCTCCACCACCCATGCCCCGCCCTCCATCGACGAGTACGCCCATCGGGTCGGTTCCTTCGTCGAGGCCAAGGGCCTCGACGACGAGGAGCTGACTTTGATCGGCAACGGGCTGGGCGCCTTCGTCGCCCTGGGCACGACGATCCACCACGGTGAGCTGGTCGACCGGCTGCTCCTGGTCGGATGCGGCGCGGGGTTCCCCGACCCGGCCAAGACCGCGTTCACCAACATGATCGAGGCCGTCGAGAACGGAGGCATGGAAGCGGTGATCCCGATCGCGTTGCGCCGGATCTTCACCGAGAGCTACCTGCAGACCCACCCCGAGATGGGCGAGGAGCGGGCCCAGGTGCTGCGCAGGACCGACCCGGAAGCCTTCGTCACCGCCTGTCGTGCTCTGCACACGCTCAACTACCGCTCCCTCGCAACCACTGTGACGGCCCCGACCTTGATCGTCGTCGGCGAGGAGGACCAGGCCACGCCGCCCCGGTTGGCCGAGGAGTTGCACGGACTGATCGAAGACTCGACCCTGGTGACCCTTCCCGGTGTGGCCCATGCGCCCCAGATCCAGGATCCGGGTGGGTTCGTCGGCACGATACGACCGTTTCTGGAGGCACGATGACCAAATACAAGGTGGTGGTGAGCGACCAGGTGTTCCCCTCGGTCGACGTGGAGCGCGGGCTGCTCGCCGACATCGACGCCGAGCTGGTGGTGGCGTCCGGTGACGTCGACTCGGTGCTCGGTGTCGCCTCCGACGCCGACGCGATCCTCAACACCTATCTGCCGTGGAGCGCCGATTCGATCGGCCGGCTCAACCGCTGCAAGATCATCGCCCGCTACGGAATCGGGTTCGACAACGTAGACCTGAAGGCCGCCGCCGACGCAGGGATCGTGGTCACCAACGTCCCGGACTATTCGGTCGAAGAGGTGGCCACCCACGCCCTGGCCCTGATCCTGGCATCGCTGCGCAAGGTGGTGACGGCCGACCAGTCGGTGCGCTCCGGCACCTGGAGCATCGACAACTTCCGGCCGATACGGAGACTGTCCACCCTGACCGTCGGCCTCGTGGGTTACGGGCGCATCGCGCGACGCATAGCCGCCCCGCTCGCAGCGTTGGGAGCAGACATCATCGCCCACGACCCCTACCTCCAGCAGGGGCCGGACCTGCCGCCACTCCTCGAGCTCGAAACCGTGCTGAGCCGGTCCGACATCGTCTCGCTCCATCTCCCCCTCACCGACGAGACCAGGGGGATCATCGGCGCCGAGGCCCTGCGCCGGATGAAACCCGGTGCGATCCTGGTCAACACCTCGCGCGGCCCGCTGGTCGATCTCGACGCCCTCGGCGATGCCTTGAGGAAGGGGACGATCGGCGCTGCGGGGCTCGACGTCTTCGACATGGAGCCGCTAGACGCTTCCAGGGTCGAAGACGTGCCCAACCTCATCGTCACCCCCCATATGGCCTACTACTCGGAGGAGGCGTTGGCCGAGTCGCAGCGCAAGGCGGCCACCCAGGTGATCAAGGTGCTCACCGGGGAGAAGCCGGATTACCGGGTGAACTGATGGAGGCCCGGCCCGAGATCGTGGAGGAAGGCGGGTATGACAGGGACGAATACGCCGACGAGCTGCGGGCCGCCCCGGAGAACCACGACCTGGGCACCACCTTGTGGTTCGAGAACGATCACATCCGGGTGTGGGAGGTGCTGCTCCAACCGGGCGAGCGAGGGGCATTCCACTCCCACGTCACCAACTATTTCTGGACGGTGGTCGAGGGCAGCCGGGGGCTGCAGCGGTTCGCCGACGGGACCTTCGTCGTTCGCGACTACCTCGTCGGGGAGACCAGGTATCTGGAGCACACCCCTGCGACGGCTTTGATCCACGACCTGGAGAACATCGGCGACAGCACACTCCGCTTCGTCACCGTCGAGCTCTTGGGCTGAGCCGGGACCATGAGCTGGCCACGGGTCGTCGTTGCCGGCGGGTCCATCGGGGGTCTCACCGCGGCGGTGCTGCTCCGTGATCTCGGCTGCGAGGTCGACGTCTACGAGCGCTCGGCAGGGGTGTTGGAGGACCGGGGCGCCGGGATCGTGGTCCTCCCCGTCACCGAGCGGTACTTCACCGAACGGGCCGGCGACGAGGGGCGGGTCAGTCTCGAGCTCACCTACTGGACCTACGTCGACCGGGAAGGCAAGGTCATCTCCGCCGACCCCGACTACTTCCGATTCAGCGGGTGGGCCACCATCTACCGCGCTCTGCTCGACGTCTTCGGACCCGAGCGCTATCACCTCGGCCATGAGATGGTCGGTTTCGACAGGCATGCAGACAGGGTCGTCGCCCGGTTCGACAATGGCGTCTCGGCCGAGGGGGACCTCCTGGTTTGCGCCGACGGCCTCCACTCCACCGCCCGTGCCGTCCTCCTACCCGGAGTCGAGCCCGAGTACTCCGGCTATGTCGCCTGGAGGGGCACCACCCCGGAGGCAGGCCTCTCCGCTCAGGCTCGGGTCGACCTGGCCGACTCGATGATCTACCAGGTGCTCGATCCGGGCCACATCCTGGTCTACGCCATCCCCGACCACCAGGGGCGTACCTCCCCGCCTCACCGTGTGATCAATTGGGTGTGGTATCGCAACTACCCGCGTGGCGGCGTCTTCGAGGACCTGATGCTGGATCGTGATGGCGTGCCACGAGCGGGGACGATGCCACCTGGGATGATGAGCGACGACCATCTGGCCGAGATGCGGGCGACGGCCGCCGTGGTGCTTGCCCCTACCCTCCAGGAGGTGGTGCTTGGTTGTGAGCGGCCCCTGATCCAGGCGGTGTTCGACCTGGACAGCCCGCAGATGGCCTTCGATAGGGTCTGTCTCATCGGAGACGCCGCCTTCGGTCTCCGCCCCCATGTCGCCGCCGGCCAGGCCAAGGCCTGCGCCGATGCCTGGGCCTTGCGCGACGCCTTGGAGCGCAGCGACGGCAGAGTCGAGGAGGCGCTCGCCGCCTGGGAGCTGACCCAGCTGGCTCTGGGCCGTCACGCCCTGGAGCGGACCAGGCGGATGGGCGCAGCTTCTCAGTTCGAGGGGACCATGACCCCAGGCGACCCCGCCTGGAAGTTCGGGCTCTGGGAGCCGGGCAATTGATCGCGGTGGCCGGGTTGCTAGTCGGAACTCGACGTGGCCACGGTGGTGGCAGCAATCACAGCCGCGATCGCCGCATTGGCATCCGAGATCGCCTTGGCCACCTCGGCGCTGACGGCCTCACCCTTGCTCAACGCCTTGGCTCGCTTTCGAGCCTCGCCGCGTTGTTCCCGAGGTACGAGCCGGCGCAGCAGCCCCCCGCCTCCGGGTTGCACCAGACTGGCCAGCATCGCATCGCGAGGATCGCCAACCGGTTCGGGCTGGGTCAGAGCCCGGGTCACCCGCTGACGGATCCCGTCTACCAGGTTGACGTCGTTCACAGGGAAGCGGGTCACGGAGAACCCGAAAATGCGGCCGCTCCCCTCCCGGAGGATGCCCCGCTCGACCAATCGTCGCAACACTCCGGCTTTCAGCTCCCTGCGGTTTCCCAGGTACTGCACCCATGCCTTCGCACTGCGTGGTCTTCGGCTGGTCCGGATGCGATCGAGGACCAGGTCGAGCGCCGGATGCCCGGTGGGGTGTCCGACCGCCTCCAGCCTGCCGTCGGTCACGGTGACCCGGTCCTCCAAGACCAGTTCGAGAATCGCGGCGCCGCCGAGGAGCATCGGGAGATTCTGGGTGTGCCGGTTCTTCCCTTGCGTGTCGTCCCAGCCGAGAAGAAGAAGCTCTTCGGGGAGACTGAGCTGATGATCGGTCATGACGAAACCTCCTCGATCTGCCCGTGACCGCCAGTGTATTGACGACCATGGATTGCGTCTCCTCCCGGTTTCAGCACGAGGGGCCGGGCAATTGATCGTCGAAGTGATCGCGGTGGGGACGGAGTTGCTCATAGGTCAGATCGTCAACTCCAACGCCGCCGTGATCGGGGCCCGTCTCGCCGAGGACGGATTCGACGCCCACTTCCAGGTGACCGTCGGAGACAACCTGGACCGTCTCAAGTCGGCGATCGAGTCTGCCCTGGCCCGGTCCGACGCGGTGGTGCTCACCGGTGGGATCGGGCCCACCCAGGACGATCTGACCAGGGAGGCGATGGCGGCAGTGGCGGGCCGGTCCATGACCCGGGACGAGGAGCACGCCAGATGGATCGAGGACCGGATCAGAGCGCAGCGGGGAGCCGTCGGCGACACCGTCCTGCGCATGGCCGACCTTCCCGAGGGGGCCGAGGGATTGCCCAACTCCAACGGGGCCGCACTCGGAGTGGCCCTCCAGCACGAGGGGAAGTGGATGTTCGCCATTCCCGGTGTGCCGGTGGAGATGTCTGCCATGCTGGAACACGAGGTCATCCCCCGTCTCCGTCGCCTCGCCGGTGACAGCACCGTGCTCCGCAGCCGGGTGCTTCGCACCTGGGGCATGGGCGAGTCCCGGATCGCCGACCAGCTCGACGACCTGTTCGCCTCGACCAACCCTTCGGTGGCCTTTCTCATCAGCGATATGGAGGTCAAGGTGAGGATCAGCGCCAAGGCGGCCGACGAGAGGGCTGCGGAGACGCTGATCGCCCCGATCGAGACCGAGGTCAGGGACCGGCTGGGCGATGCCGTCTTCGCCGCCGACGACGAGACGGTGGAGTCGATCCTCCTCCATCGGCTCATCGACCGGGGATGGAAGGTGGCCACGGTCGAGGAGGCGACACTGGGACAGGTGGGGGCCCGTCTCGCCGCGGCCGACACGGCAGAAGTCTTCGCCGGCTCCATCATCGTCGGGGATGGAGCCGAGGTGGGTAGGCCCGAGGCGGACGTCACCCTGGTGGTCGGCTCCATCGGCCCCGATCTCGATCCGGGCCGGCGCACCACGCGTCGGGTGGAGATGAGGGTGGCCACTCCCGATGGCGAAACCGGCCGGGTCTTCGACTTCGGTGGCGACGACGAGCGGGTGCGCAGTTTCGCCACCATCGCCGGGCTGCATCTGATCCGGCTCGCCCTCGACCAGCCCGCCAGCAGCTCTTGACCGTGTCGAACCCGCTGCGTCGCGCCCTGTCCCGGCGACCCCTGGTCACCGCAGTCGTCTACACCGGGATGTGCCTTCTCCCCCTCTCCCTGATCAGCGCCCAGATCCTCCAGCTGGAGCGGGACCTCGGCTTCGGCGTGGGGAGACTCGGGCTTGCCACGGGGGCGTACTTCGGGGCGGCTGCCCTCACGGCCAACCCGGCGGGCAGGCTCGTCGCCGGTTTGGGGCCGGGTCGGAGCCTCCGCATCGGAGCCTACCTGGTCGTGATCGCGTGTATCCTGGCCGGAACCGCCACCGTCTGGTGGCTCCTCCCATTGGCGGCAGCCGTCGCCGGGGTGGGAAACGGGATGATCCAGGTGGCGGCCAATCTCGCCATCTTCGACGGGGTGAGCCGACGGCGTCAGGGTGTGAGCTTCGGGGCGAAGCAGGCGTCGGTCCCATTGGCCGGCGTGCTGGCCGGGATCTCTTTGCCCCTCATCGGCCTCGTCTTCGGTTGGCGATGGGTCTTCGTCCTGGCCGGTCTGATCGCACTGGCGCTGGCAGTCTCGGCACCCGAGCTCTCCGGGGAGCGGGCCGCGACCAGGAGCGAGCGTCGGATCGGGCGGCCCCCCAGGTCGTTGATCCTCCTCGCCATAGGTGGCATCGCCGGGGCAATGGCCGGCAACGGCCTCTCGCTGTTCGTGGTCCCTTCCGCGGTGGATGTCGGGATCGAAGAGGCGGCGGCGGGAGCGGTGCTCGCCGCCTGCTCCCTGCTCGTGGTGGCGGTCCGGCTCGGCGCCGGGTGGCTGGTCGACCGCAATGACAGCATCGGGTTCACCGAGATGGCCTGGCTGGCCGGTGCCGGGGCGGTGGGGGCCTTCGTGCTCTTCGCCACCGCGACCCCCGCCCTCTACCTGGTGGCCATGCCGCTCGCCTTGCTCGGGGCGTGGGGATGGCCCGGGGTCATCTTCTTCACCGTCGTCCACAGCTATCCGGACCTTCCCGCCCGGGCCTCGGGTGTCGTGCTTTCCGGAAATCTGACCGGGACCGTGATCGGCCCACTGGTAGTCGGTGCTCTGGCGGGGCAGGGCAACTACCCGGGAGCCTGGATGTTCGTCACCGTGACCTCGGTGGTGGCCACCACCGCCTTCGTCGCCAGCCAGCGGTTGCGCCGCTCCTCCGAGGTCAGCTTCTGAGGGCGCTGGGCAGGCTGGGCTGGCTCTGGTCGACTCCCAAGGGCAGCTCGACCACCTCGCCGGTCTCGGCGGAGAGATCGGCGGCGATGTAGACCTCCATGGTCTGCCGGGCGAGTCTCGGCTCCACCATCACCGGCCGGTCGTAGACCACCGCTTCGAGGAAATGGATCGTCTCCCTCTCCATAGGACCTGCGTATACGTGGTCGACGTACTCCCCGGGCATGGTGGACAAGGGGAAGCGGACCCCGTCCTTCACCGTGTTGAGCACGATGTCCTTGTGACTGGCGTCCAACATCAGGGCCCCCTCGGTCCCGATGAACTCGATCCAGGTGGCGGAGAAGTTGGGGTAGCCGGGCGGGAGCGACCAGCCGGCGCTGACGGTGACGGTCACCCCGTCGTCCATGGTGATCACGATGATCTGGGTGTCGGGGACGCCATCGGCCTGACGGGCCCCCCAGGCGACCTGGGAGTAGACCCGGACCGGTTTGCGCGGCTCGAGGCTCCACATGGAGAAGTCGATGTCGTGGGTCGCCTCCATCGCCGCCGGAGACAGCTTGGTACGCGACCCGATCTTGGCCCCGAGCGACCTGGTGATGTGACGGCTGACCAGGACGCTGACCGGGTCGCCCAGGGTCCCGTCGTTCAGGGTTCGCTTGACCAGGGCCTGCTTCGAGTTGAAGCGCTGCGAGTAGCCGATGGTGAATTTGAGCCCCTTGGCCTCGGCGATCTCGATCAGCTCGTCGGCCTCGTCCAGGTTCAGGGCGATCGGCTTTTCCAGGAGCACGTGCTTGCCAGCCTCGAGGGCGGTCTTGGCCATCGGGTGATGCAACGTCTCCGGGGTGGCCGAGATCATCACGGCCGAGATATCCGGGTCGTTGACCAGGACTTCCCAGTCGGTGGTTGCCGTCACCGCCCCCGTCTGCGATTGAACCTCGGTCAACCGCTCCGGGTTGACCTCGGCGAGGTGGAGCGAACCCACCAGCGGGCTGTTGGCGGCGGCGATGGCGCGGATCCCTCCACACCAGCCGGTTCCGATGATGCCGAGGCCGATCGGTTCCATGTCGTGTCCTTTCGATTCAGAGAAGTGTCTCGGGGGGGATGGGGAGCTCGACGGCACGGCCGGTCCGCGCCGAGTAGTCCATCGCCATGGTGAGGATCAGGTTGCGATGACCGTCCTGGGCCGTGGCGTGCGGGGTGACGGTCCCGGTGCTGAGACGGTGAAACCAGGTCATCGTCTCCTCCCGCATCGGTCCCCACAACAGCCCGTCGGAGACGTCGCCCGGCGGGTAGCTGCCCAAGAAGTCGACATAGCGCTGCGAGTCGGGCTCGTATCCCTTGGAGGTGTAACCGGCGGGCTGGGGTATCTGCGTCGCCATCACCACGTCACGATGCGTGTCCTCGATGTCGATCACCCCCTTGGTCCCCACGATCCCGATCTCGAGACCGTAGACCGCCCCCGGCCACACCGTAGGCAAGGCCCAGCTGATGTTCATGCTCCAGATGGCGCCGTCGTCCATGGTGAACAAGCCGAAGGTGGCGTCTTTGGTCCCCATCTCCCCCAAGGTGTGGTCGATGGACCGGGCGTACACCTCGACCGGAGTCCTGGGCTCCATCAGCCACATGCACATGTCGAGGCTGTGGGTGCCGGACACCACCATCGGGGTGAGATTGGAGCGCTCGGTCGTCTTGCGCAGTGTGGCGTCGGGGACCATCCGATTCATGAATGCCCTGGTGACCACGCTGGTCACGTCGCCGATCTGACCGTCGCGGAGACGTTGCTTCACGGTCTGGAAGCGACGACGGAAACGCTGGGTGTAGCCGATGACGGCGTCGATCCCGGCCGTCTCGATGGCGTCGAGGACCCGGGCCGACTCCACCGGGTCGGTGGCGAGGGGCTTCTCTATGAACAGTGGCTTCCCCAGCTCGACGGCGGACATGATCGGGGTGACGTGCTCGTTCTCGGCCGTGGCCACGATCACCGCGGTGACCTCGGGCCTGGAGAGCAGCTCGTCGAGATCGGTGGTGACCAGGTCGGCGGCGACGTCATCCCCGAGAGCTTTGGCGGTGTCGGCGTCGACGTCACAGAGACCGATCCACTCGACGGCCGGGTGCTCCCGGGCCAGGACCGCCCGGATCCGCCCCACCGTGCCGCAGCCGATCACGGCCAGGCCGATGCCCTCGCCCCTCATCGCTCGATCCCGAGGAGCCGGGCCGCGTTGCCTCCGACGATGAGGTCGAGGTCGTCGGGCGAGAGGCCGCTCACCTTGTTGAGCAGGCCGAGCGGGTCGGTCTCGCCCATGTCGTAGGGGTAGTCGGTGCCGAGGAGGATGTGATCGGCCCCATACTTGTCGATGAGGAAGCCGAGTTGGTCGGCTTCGAACACCATCGTGTCGAAGAAGAACCGGGAGAGGTATTCGCTGGGGGGCCGGGGCAGGCCGTGGCGGACGTCGGCTCGGGCGTGGTAGGCATGGTCGAACCGGCCGGCATAGGCGGGGAGGAACCCGCCGCCATGAGAGAACACGAACTCGAGACCGGGGTGGCGTTCCATCACCCCGTCGAAGATCAACCGTCCGGCGCAGATGGTCTCCTCGAGCGGATGGCCGATCGTGTTGAAGAAGTAGTGGTCGGTGAACCTCTTCGGCTCGGTGAAACCGGTGGGATGGAGGAAGACCAACATCCCCAACTCCTCCACCGTCTCCCAGAACGGCTCGAAGCGGGGGCTGGACAGCTCCTCCCCTTCGATGTGGGTAGCCATCTCGATGCCGCGGAATCCGAGCTCGGTCGAGCACCGGCGCAGCTCGACGATGGCGGCAGGCGGATCCTGGAGCGGGACCGCACCCAGAGCGAGGAACCGGTCGGGGTGTTCTCCGACCAGTTCGGCCAGATCGTCGTTGATCTGTCTGAACGCCCGGACGGCGAGTTCGCCCTGGGCCCAGTGGAAGAGCTGGTAGGGCGACAGACTGAGGGCCTGGACGTCGATGCCCATTACGTCCATGTCGGCGAGCCGGACTTCGACCGACTCCATCTTGGGCCGTATGTCCTCGAGTTGCTTCCGGTTGACCTCCCGGGTGAGGTCGTTCCCGAACTGAAACGGCTTCCGCCCCAGACGCTCCGCCTCCGGTTTGACCGTCGCCGCCGCCGGCCCGCATTCGCGGTGACAGTGGATGTCGATGACAGGACCTGTGGTCACTTGGCGCTCCTCATATCATGCACAATATAGGATCCACCCGGGAACTGCCCATTCGGCATCAGACCAGCCCGAACAGGGCCCGGGCGTTCCCGCCGGCGATCATCGCCCGTTGCTCCTGACTGAGCCTCGACTCCCCGAGCAGGGCGAGGGGGTCGGTGAGCCCCATGTCGAAGGGGTAGTCGGTCCCGAGCAATACCTTCTCTGCCCCGAAACGGGCGACCAGATGCCCGATCAGATCGGGGTCGAACACGGTGATGTCGAAATGGAACCGGTCGAGGTACTCCGAGGGAAGACGGTCGATGTTCCCCCGCATCTCGGGCCGATGGCGGTAAGCGTGGTCGGTTCGGGCCCAGTAGAAGGGCAGGTAGCCCCCACCATGGACCAACACCATTCTCAGACGGGGGTGCCGCTCGAACACCCCGGCCAGGATCAGCCGGGTGACTGCGAGTGTGGTGGCGAGGGGCATGCCGATCACGTTGACCAGGTAGTAGTCGGTCATACGCCGCGCCTCGCTGAATCCGGCCGGGTGGAGGAGGACCACGAGGCCGGATTCCTCCAGAGCCTCCCACACCGGCTCGAAATTGCTGTCGTCGAGATCGAGCCCGTTGACATCGGCGCCGATCTCCACCGCGGGGAAGCCGAGATCGACGACCCGTTTCACCTCGGTCACCGCAAGATCGGGATGGGCCAAGGGCAGCGTGCCGACACCGACGAATCGATCCGGAGCGAAGCCCGCGACCTCTGCGATGCGCTCGTTCTGCAGCGAGGCCACCCTGGCGGCGAGGTCGGTGTCGGCCCAGTAGAAGTAGTGGAACGGAGTCAAGGCGACCAGTTGGACGTCCACCCCCATGGCGTCCATGTCGGCCAGTCTGGTCTCCGGGACGGTGTACTTGTCGTGGGCCAGACCGTAGAACTCGTTGTTGAGATCCTTGGTGGTGACCGAGGAGAAGAAGGTGCGGGGCTCGTCCTCGGGTCGGAGATGGGGCCGGGTCATCTCAGCCGACTCGGGGACCATGAGATGGCTGTGCACGTCGACGACCGGGGAGGCCGGTCGGGCTGCCCGGGTCGGGCCCCAGGCCGCCACCCAGTCAGCGGGAGCAACCCCGTCTTTCACTCCACCTTCCCGATCCCCGATGTCACGTCACCCTCCCGATGCCCGCTGTCACTTCACCCTCCCTAAACCCGCCCGGCGTCGGACGACCTCGGCCACGGAGGAGTTGTCCAGATCGGCCAGACCGGTCTCCTCGCCTTCGGCGAGAGCGGCCCGGGCCACCTGGGCCAGATCCATGGTCGCCCCCAGCTCCAGACCATGCTCCACTATCAGCCGGGCGTCCTTGTGACTCTGACGCAGCCGGGCATAGGGATGCTCGTGGTCGCCGCGGACCATGCGGTCTCCCCAGACGTCCATGGCCTTGGAGTAGGCAAGTGAGTCCTTCAACACGGCGAGCGTGGTGTCCAGGTCCATCCCGGCCAACTCGGCCACCACCAGGGCCTCCGCCATAGCCATGCGATGAATGGTGAGGGCGTGGTTGACGATCAGCTTCATCCGCGCCGCGGTGCCGACCGGCCCGACATGATGATGGGAACGCCCGATCGCCTCGAAGATGGGCCGGCCGCTTTCGTAGGCCTCAGGTGAGCCACCCACCATCACCACCAGCTCACCACGCTCCGCCACCTCGCTGTTGCCGCTGACGGTGGAGTCGGTGTAGACGACCCCCGAGGCGGCGAGGGCTATCGAGATGTCGACTGCATCGCCGGGCCGGCCGGTGGTCGTGTCGTAGACAAACAGTGGGGCGACCCCCGCCTCGGAGATGCCGCCCCCTCCGAGACACACCTCACGGGAGACATCGGACGTGGGGAGGGAGAGCAGCGCCGCCCAGCAGCCCTGCACCGCCTCGGCCGGCGACCCCGTGGCCACCCCGCCCTTCCCTTCCAACTCGGCGGTTCGGGCCGGGTCGGGGTCGTAGCCCCGGACCCGGTGCCCGGCGGAGATGAGATGGCCCGACATGCGCGATCCCATGAGACCGAGACCGATCACGGCGACAGCGGCGGCCATCAGAACCCGTAGAGCGTGGTCGGGTTGTCGACCAGGATTCGGCGCCGCATCTCTTCATCCGGGGCCCACAACTCCAGCTGTTCCAGCAGGTCGGCGTCGTTGGGCTGCTCCACGAACTTGTTGGGATGGGGCCAGTCGGTGGCCCACAGCATCCGGTCCGGGTTCACCTCGATCAAGGCTCGGGCCATCGGCACCACCTGGGGCCAGGGGGGCAGGTCGCCCACACCCAGCCGGTTGGGACCGGATAGCTTGACCCAGGTGTTGCCCTCCTCGACCAGTCCGAGCAGGTCCTGAAAGGGCGGAAAGTGCACACCCTCGGCGGCCGGCATGTACCCGAAGTGACCGATCGAGATCGGTGCGTCGAGCGAGCGGAGCAGTGGGAGGAGCCCGGTGAGCTCGTGACCTGCGAAGAGAAATTCGACATGCCATCCCATCGCGGCGACACGTTTCGCCAGCCCGGGGACCTCATCGAGCTCGACCGGCATGCCGCCAACGTTGTCCAGATTGAGCCGGATTCCCCGTGCTCCGCGACCATGAAGCTCGTTCAACTCCGGGTCGCTGACATCTGCCCTGACCGCCACGACCGCCCTGGCCCGATCCGGGATCCGGGAGGCAGCGTCGAGGATCGCCGAATTGTCGGTCCCGTACACGGAGGGCTGGGTGAACACGACCCGCTCGATCCCGAGCATCTCGTGCATGGCCAGCATGTCCTCCAGTGTCGACTGGGGTGGGTTGTACCCCCGCTCCGGTATCAGCGGATAGCCGTCGACGAAGACGTGGGTGTGACAGTCCACCGACCCGGGCGGGACGAGGAGACGTGCGCGCCGGGTGTCACGCACCGGAGGAAGACAGGTCGGGATCTCGGCCATCGGGCTCAGTCCCGTATCGGGATGGTGAGATGGCGCAGGGTGACCTCGACCAGACGATCGACATCACCGGAGCGGATCGACTCGATCATCGCATTGTGATCCTTGGTCGCGCTCACCTTGAGAGAGGGGCTCTTGCGCAGGGTTGCGCTGGTGAAGACCACCTGAGTGTCCTGCAGGCTCTTGATGAGGGACACCAGCCGCCGCGACGGCGAGGCTTCGTAGAGCTTGCGATGAAAGGCCCGGTTCCCCTGGACCCAGACGTCCCATGAGTCGGAGGCGGCCATCTCGTCGAGGATCTCCTGCGCTTCTTCGAGGATCTTGGGAGTCATCCCCTCCACTGCCTCCCGGCAGGCAATGGGTTCCAGCACGGAGCGGATCCTGACTATCTCCTCGACCTCGGCCTTGGTGACCGGGCTGACGACACCTCCCCGGTAGCTGTCGATCCGCACCAGGCCCTCGAAGGACAGCTCTCGCAGCGCCTCGCGGACAGGGGTGGTGCTCACTTCGAAAGTCGAGGCAATCTCGGCCAGGCTGAGCCTGGTGCCGCCGACCAGGTCCCCGTTGAGGATGGAGCGTCGCAGCGAGTCCGACACATAGTCGGTAGCCGTGCGCGGCCGAGCCATCCGGCGCAGCACGGCGGTCGGTGGTCCGACGTCGGTCGTCTCTATTTCCTCCACACCTTCTCCTCTCAGACCACCGGGTTGCGCAGTGTGCCAATCCCGTCGATGGAGACCTCCACCACGTCGCCCGGGGCCAGGTACCGGGGCGGATCGAAACCGATACCCACCCCAAGCCCGGTGCCGGTGGCGATCACATCGCCCGGCTCCAGGGTCATGACCTCGCTGAGCGTGGCGACGAGAGTAGGGACGTCGAAGATGAGGGCGCTGATCGGGGCCTCCTGACGGGGCTCCCCGTTGACCGTGGTCCGCAACCACGAGGTACCGATGTCGGGGAGCTCGTCGATGGTCGTTATCGAAGGTCCCATCGGGCAGAAGGTGTCCGGGCTCTTACCCACGAACCATTGGACATGTCTCTTCTGCAGGTCTCGGGCGGTGACATCGTTGACGATGGTCCATCCGAAGACATGGCCCAACGCGTCTTCGGCCGCCACATTTCGGGCGGTCCGGCCGATCACCACCGCCATCTCACCTTCGTAGTCGGTGGTGCCGGTGGGGTCGTTGGCCAACACGATGGGATCGTCGGGACCGATCACCGACGTCGGCGCCTTGGTGAAGATCACCGGGTGATCCGGGATCATCTGCTTCTCCGAGGCGTCGAAGCCGGAGTCGGAGAACTCCCGGGCGTGGTCGCGGTAGTTGCGGCCCACGGCCATGATGTTCTTCCGGGGCGAGAGGGGGGCGAGGAGACGAACCTCACCCAGCGGGTACCGCGGCGACCCGGCGACTGCCTGCTCCACCTTGGCCCGGTCCCATTGGGCGATCAGGTCGACGGTGTCGTTGGGCAATCCCGACTTGGACAGGTCGACGACACTTTCCTGCTCGATGACACCGAGACGACGCTCGCCGTCCAGTTCGAAGTTGCCCAGCCGCATCAGCTGATGGTACATCGTGCATGATGCATCCTGTCAGGAAGATGGAGCAAGCCGAGGAGTGATGTTGCACAATATATATTGCGGTCGGTGACCACCTCTTTCCCACCTTCCCCGCTGCCCGACGACGCCCCCCACGAATGGTGGCCCGAGCTGGGGCCCAAGTGGAAGCCCACCACGGCGAACAAGCCCTCCTATCCCACCATCGACATCCACACCCATGTCGAGGTGCCGGCGGCGGCGGCCATTGCCGCACCGTTGTTCCGTCCCGAGTACGACCCCCGTATGCAGGTCCAGCCCGAAGAGAGCACCAGGTACAACCGGGAGTTGAGGGCAACCCAGACCGCCCAGTTCGTCGACACCGGAGCCCGGCTCGCCGACATGGACCTCCAGGGCATCGATGTGCAGGCCCTTGCCATCGCTCCGCCCCAGTACTTCCACTGGCTCGACGAGGAGACCGGCCCCAGGGTCAACGCGATGCAGAATGACGCCATATTCGCCATGACCGAGGAGGCTCCCCACCGGTTCGTCGGCATCGCCAACCTGCCCATGGACCATCCCGAGGCGGCGGTCGCCGAGATGACGCGGGTCCAGGCCGACCTCGGCTTCAACGGGTTCGAGGTCAACGCCGATGTGCTGGGAGGGGACCTCGACGATCGGCGCTTCGACCCGATCTGGGAGAGAGCCGAGGAGCTGGAGATGCTGGTGATCCTCCATCCCCACGGGTGGACCGAGCCGCGGCGAATGGACGATTACTACCTGATCAACGTCGTGTGCATGCCCCTGGCATCTACCGTTGCAGTGTCACGCATGATCCTGGGCGGGGTGTGGGAGAGGTTCCCCGACCTGCGCATGATGGTGGTGCATGGCGGGGGGTACCTCCCCTTTTACTTCGCCCGGACCGACCACGCTTACCGGGTGAGGCCGGAGACGAGACGTCACATCCCGCGGCCCCCTAGCGAGTACCTGCACAAGCTCTACTTCGACACCACGGTGTTCGCCCCGACGGCGGTGGAGTACCTGGTGGGCGAGTTCGGAGCCGACCACGTCCTGATGGGCACCGACTACCCCTTCGACATGGGACCGACCGATCCCCTCGGGTTCCTCGCCGACGCCCGGCTCACCGAGGCGGAGCACGCCCTCATCGTCGGCGGCAACGCGGCACGCCTCTTGCGGTTCGCGCCCTAACCGCCGTCGGCCAGGACTTCGATGACGGCGCTGATGTCGCTGTCACCCCAACCCCGATCCTGGGCGAGACGCAGGATCTCCGCCCCCGCCGCCGAGACCGGGCCGGGCGAGCGACGGGCATCGGCCAGACCAAGGTCCTTGGCCATGAGGGCCACCGTGAACAACGGGCTGTGGTCGCGCCGGGCCATCGGTTCCGCCTTGTAGTCGAGGAGACGGGGGACGGCGCCCTGACGCAGCAGCTCGAGACAAGCCGTGGGGTCGAGCCCTGCGTCCTCCATCGCCAGGATCGCCTCGGCGATGGCGACCACGTGAGCATTGAGCAGTCGGTTGGTGATCAACTTCATCTCCAGGCCCGCCCCATTGGGCCCGATGTGATGGACCGAAGAGGCGAAGGTGTTGAGTAGGGGGCGGGCTTCCTCCACCGCCTCGGGATCGCCACCCACCATGACCGCCAGGGTCCCCGCCCGGGCATGAACCGAGGTTCCGCTCACCGGGCAGTCGAGGAATCGAATGCCGGCCTCACCCGCGGCCCCGGCGATGCGACGGGAGAGGTTCACGTCGATCGTGGAGAGGTCGATGCACAGGGCTCCCGGCTCCAGGCGCTCGAACAGACCGCCCAGATACACCTCCTCGGCCTCGGCATCACCGGGCAGGGAGCTCATCACAACCGGGACCGCCAGCTCCGTCCTCGATTCGACGACCTCCACCCCATCGCTTTCGGCCGCCGCCCTCGCCTCGGGCGAGATGTCGACTCCGAGGACGTGATGACCGGCCGCGGCCAGGTGTCCGGCCATCGCCCCTCCCATCCGTCCCAACCCGACGAACCCGACGGTCGCCATCATGAGCCTCCCTTCACTGTCCGCTCCGCTCCAACGCCTCCCATACCCAGGCTGTCGCCGAACGCAGACCGGGATGTGCCGGCGAGATGCCGACCCGGGGCCGCTCGGCGTCGACCTCGATGGTGTCGATCAGCGGACCCGGACCGTGCCGCATCACCGAAACCCGGTCGGCCAGCATGATCGCCTCGTCGACGTCGTGGGTGACGAGGAGGATGGTGCGCGGGTCCATCTGCCAATGGGTCTCGAACTCCTCGTGGAGTTTCCTCCGGTTGATCGCATCGAGATGGGCGAACGGCTCGTCGAGGAGGAGGATCTCTGCGTCGTGGGCGATGCCCCGTCCCAGCCCGGCCATGGTCTGCTGACCCAGCGAGAGAGTGTCCGGCTTCTGGGACCGTACCCGTCCCAGACCCATCCGCTTGGTGTGGAAGTCGCGAATCTTCTCGTACATCTCCGACGGCTTGTCGCTGAACTCGGCGCTGATGGCGACGTTCCGCTCCACCGTCCACCAGGGGAGGAGACGGGGGTCCTGGAACACCAGGGCGGTCCGCTTCTCGTGACGTTGCGGGCCGACGAACTCGACCCGACCGGTAGTGGGGGTCTCCAGACCGGCCACGATGCGGAGCAGGGTGGTCTTCCCGCAGCCGTTGGGCCCGACCACGGCGTGAACGCTCCCGCTCTGAACTTCGAGATCGAGATGGGACAACACCGGTCCGCCGTCATCTCGCCCTACGTAGGCGAAGCCGAGATCGCGAATTCGAACCTTCATCTCGCACACTCTGCAATCGATAGCGGTTTCACGCTACAAAGTATCGATTGTCTGATATATGATCGCAGTCGTCTCGCCCCGATGTGGGCCGGACCGAAACCACAGCGACGAATCGGGAGGTAAAGGTGCGACCGAGATCGAGATGGCGGGCGATGGCACTCATCGCCACGCTGGCATTGGTCGTCGCGGCCTGCGGCAGTGACGGAGAAGGAGAGGGAACGGGCACGACCACCGCCGACGAGGCGAGAACCGTGATCCGTTTCGCCTTCGCACCCGACCCTGTCTGGGACTACATGAACGACCAGGGGATGATCGTTGAGTGGGAGGAGGAGTTCAACACCCGAATCGTCACAAGCTCGACCTGGGACGAGTTCACCTTCTTCGCCGGCGGTCACGGCGACATCGTTTCCATGGGCACTCAGGAGATCCCGGTGCTGGAGCAGGAGACCGATGTCAAGACGGTCACCTTCGGAAAGTACAACTTCCAGCGATCCCCGATGATGACCCGGGCCGACACCGGCTACAACGAATTGCCCGATGTCCCCGCCGGTTCGCCGATCTGTGTGAGCAGCCCGGTGTCCAACACCCAGTACTGGTCGGTGGCCATGAAGCAGCTCCACGACATCGACTACTTCGTGGGTGGTGGCGACTACGAGCTGATCGTGAACGACCACTTCGTCAACCCGCAGAACCTGCTCAACGGCGACTGCGAGGCGGCGGTGATCATCCCCGAGGCGGCGGCCCCTTATCTGCGGACCGGTGAGCTCGTGCTCATGTACGACGGGCTCATGCCTTTCCAGCAGTACACCCAGTTCTCCACCGTCGACGATGGGGAGAACCACGTGATGTCCAACCTGTTCACCGCCACCGAGTCGTTCTACGACGCCAACCCGGAAGTGGCGGCGGCGTTCCTGGTGTTGTGGCAGCGGGGCATCGATGCCTGGGGCGATCCCGCCATCCAGGCCGAGATCATCGAGACCTATCCCCAGCACTTCTCGGTCGAAGAACCCGAGGACGTGGCCTTCATCCAGGAGTTCATGTCAGGTGACGGGAACTGGTTCGTCGACTCGGTGTACCTGACCGAGGAGTGGATCGAGTCGGAACGTGCGATCTGGGACTTCATGACCGAGTTGCATCCCGACAACCAGAACTTCCTCGAACCCGGCTTCGAGCAGCCGAGGTTCGAGGCCGTCGAGGCGCCATCCAGTTGACAACCCGGGAGGTGAGTGGGCGTAGGCTCACTCACCTCCCCTGACCCCTCAAGGAACAAGCGGGAGCGGAGGACACACCGTGGCCACGACACTCGAGCAGACGACGCCGAGAGGGCAATCAGCCGAAGAAGAGCGCCTGCTTGCTCTACGCAAACGCGACACGAGACGCAAATGGTTCTGGCGTCTGACCGGATATGTGGTTGTGCTCGGGCTCTGGGAGCTGGTTTCCGGCTGGATCCTCAACGAGAACCTCCTCCCCGGTCCAATCCGAATCATCGAGACCTTCCCCGAGATCTTGGCCAGCGGGCGTTTCTTCTCAAGCTTCGGGGCAACCCTGACCCGGATCGGTGTCGGATTCGGCCTCGCCTTCGCCTTCGGGGTTCTTCTCGGCATCTTCACCCAGAACAAGTGGATCGACGGATTCTTCAAGGACGGCGTCACCATCAGCCTGGTATCTCCCGGCCTGATCTGGGCATTGGTCGGGCTGGTCATCTGGGGATTTGAGCCCCAGGGGTGGATTTTCGCCATCTTCATGACAACCGTGGCCCTGGTCACCGTGAACATCTCGGAGGGCATCAGGGCCCTCCCCAAAGACCTGATCGACATGTCGAAGGCATTCGGTGTCACCACCTGGCGCCGTCAACGCGAGATCGTGATCCCGTTTCTCGCCCCGTTCATCTTCACCGCCCTCAGGTTTGGCTTCTCCATCGGTTGGAAGGTGACGGTGCTGACTGAGGTCTTCTCCTCGAACAAAGGGATCGGCTTCGAGATGCGGGTCGCCTCGCAGCTGTTCCGGATGGACGAGTTCTTCACCTGGGTGCTCTCTTTCTTCGTCTTCGCCCTGTTCCTGGAAAAAGTCGTCCTTCAGCGTTATGAGAACAAATTCTTCCGCTGGCGAGAGGAGGTCACCACCTGATGGCGACCGTGGTCAGCAAAGCCCCTACTCGAAATCGAGGGCTCATCCCAGTCTTGAAGTCACCGACGACGGCGCGCGTCTTGTTCCCCTTCGCCGTTCTCGGGCTCTGGTACCTGATCTATTACACGATCGACTCCCGGATCTTCCCCACGCCCCAGCGAGTGCTGGAGTTCATGTGGGAGGAGATCACCCTTACGAGCGGTGTCAGGTACTCGAGCGTGGTTTCGACCCTGTACGGCATGTTTGCCATCTCGCTGGGCAGGCTCACCGTCGGGTTCCTGATAGCGATGGCACTCGGCACTGTGATTGGGCTGGCCATGGGCCTTTCCAAGTCGGTGGACGCCTTCTTCCACGATTGGGTGATGGCCATCCTCGCCATGCCCGCCCTGGTCTGGGCCCTGTTCCTCAGCCTGGCCCTGGGGTTCGGGCACGCAGGCCCGATCCTGACCGTCATCCTCGCCGGGATCCCGTTCGTGATCATCAACGTGAGAGAGGGTGTGCGCAACACACCCAAGGAGCTCTTCGACATGGCTCGGGCGTTCGAGGTCCCGCAGAACAAGATCACCCGCCATGTCCTGCTCCCGTCGTTGATGCCGTTCTTCTTCGCCGCCATCCGCTACGCCTATGCCATCGGATGGAAGGGCCTGGTCATCGCCGAGGTGTTCGGCTCTGACCGCGGGATGGGCTGGACCATCAAGTTCTGGTACGACGCTCACCGAGCCCACGGTGTGATCGGCTACGCCCTCTTCTTCATAATCTTCGCCCTAGCGCTGGAAAAGCTGGTCTTCGATCCACTATCCAGACGCGTTTTCAAGTGGCGGCCAAAGTTCGATGCGCTGCAACTGGCGGAGGGAGACTTCGGGGCGGTGCGCGCCGAAGGTTTCCTCTTGGCCGAGGACCAAGCAGGGGTCGACACGACGGTAGCGGAAGGTGAGAATCTGTAAATGGCTGAGATCAAGGTCGAGAACCTGCACAAGGAGTTCGGGGTCGGCGATGACCGTGTCGTCGCCCTGGAGAAAGTCAGCATGGAAGTCTCGGGACATGTCTTCGTCTCCATCGTCGGCCCGTCGGGCTGCGGAAAGTCGACTCTGCTCAACATTCTGAGCGGTATCGAGACACCCAGCTCGGGGACGGTGACCATCACCCAAGACAACCGCGACGCCGAACCGGGATATGTGTTCCAGGCCGCCCGACTCCTCCCCTGGAGAACGGTGATGGACAATCTCCTCTTCGTCCAGAAGGATCGGAGTGACGCCACCAGGGAACGGTGCAAGAAATACCTGGAGATGGTTCAGCTCGGCGACAAGCTCGACAAGTACCCGGGCGAGCTGTCCGGTGGCATGCAGCAGAGGGTGGGGATTGCCAGGGCATTCTCCATCGAGCCCGATGTCCTCTATATGGACGAGCCGTTCAGCCATCTCGACGCCATCACCGCCCGCACCCTGAGGCGTGAGTTGCACGAGATGTGGAGAGTGACCCGCAAGACAGTCTTGTTCGTCACCCACGACGTTGGCGAGGCGGTCGAGCTCTCCAACCGCATCCTGGTCTTTGCCAAAGGCGGGAAGCTCGAGGACGATCTTCAGATCGACCTGCCGTACCCCAGGGACCCAGCCGACGAGCAGGTGGCCGTGGCCAAGGCCCAGGTGTTGCGCAAGTTCGAGGAGCTGGACCTGGTTGCCAGCTAGCGGTCTTCCACCCCCAGCGCCCGGCGCAGATCGGTCACACGCCCGGCATGATCGGTATGAGCGACCGGGGGTAGGGGCTCGGAATTGGTGACCGGGACCACCACGAAGTGAGGGCCGAGCTCGGCGAGGAGCCGGGGAAGCTCGGCCTCGACCGTGGGCAAGTCTTCGATCCGCTCCACCTTCTCGATCCCGGCGCCCCGGGCCAGGGTGACGAAGTCGACGTCGGGGGCGTATTGCTGGCCCCCGGTCATCTCGTAGCTCCGGTTCTCCAGGAGCAGCACCAGGAAGTTGGGCGGGCCGTAACGTCCCATGGTGACCAGCGAGCCGAGGCTCATCAACAGACCGCCGTCCCCTTTGAGCACGATTACCTTGCGCTCGGGGCGGGCCAGAGCCAGACCGAGCCCGAAGTCGGAGGCATGACCCATGCCAAAGGCGAGGAAGTCGAAGTCGAGCTCGTGTTGTGATACCAGGGGCCATTGCAGCGTTGCGGTCATGGTGGTGATCACGATCTCGTCGCGGCGCACCGCGGCGAGGGCACGGAACAGATCGAGCCGCTCCATGGTCATGGGGTGAACCCGTATCCGTAGACCACCGCAGTCGGCTTCGAGGCGTCGGCGGCCAGAGCCGCCATCTCCTCGATCACGTCGAGATCGTCGTCTCCCATCAGCCGGCGATGGGGAAGGCCCCAGGCGTCGAGAAGGGGCTCGGTGTAGGGGTAGGCCGAGTCGATGGGAAGGGCCCCGTTCATTGCCCCCGGATATCCCCGCCAGCCAACCAGCAGCAGCAACGGTATGCCGGGGCCGATCCCACATCCGCGCAATGCGTCACCGGCCTCCATCAACCCGGTGTTCTGGATCAGCAGGAACGGCTTCCTCCCACCGACCCAGAGACCGCCGGCGAGGGCGATCCCCTCCCCCTCCCTGGTAGGGAGATAGACGTCGATCTCGGGATCGTCGACCAGGGCCTGGTAGAGATGACGGCTCTCCGCGTCCGGGATCGAGACCACGTCGGTGAAGCCGAGCCCCTTGATCAGCTCGAGGGTCCTCGCCGCGCTTGCCCCGCTCATCTCGGCAGGCGCCCCACCCCGAGGATCGCGGCCCATCGGTCTAGCTGCGCCAGCACGCCGGCACCAACCGGGATCCCTTCCCGGCGATGGCGCGCCGCAGCCTCCGCCTCCGGCTCGCCGTGGATGTATATGCGGTCCCTGCCGGGGGACCGGGACGACTCCCGGATCACCTCGAAGGTGGCCTCCATGTCGTTCTGGACCTGCTCCACCGGCCGGAACCCATCGATCCTGATGGCACCCATGAGGTGTCCCATCGCCGGCGGCGCCTCGCCGGTCGCCCCGGCGATCCGGGCCGCGAAGCCGGTCCCGCCCAACGCACCGCACAGCAACTCGACCATGAGAGCCAGGCCGTACCCCTTGTGGCCACCGGTCTCGGTTCCCTCCCCGCCCAATGGCAGCAGCGGCGACTTGAAGGAGAGGACTCCGTTGGCGTCGAGGAGGGGGGCGCCCTCCGAGGCGACCCAACCCGGCGGGATGGGGCGGCTCTCGCGCAACGTCGTCTCCACCTTGCCCACGGCCACCGCCGAGGTGGCCATGTCGAGAAGGAAGTCGGTCCCGCCCGGGGCGCCGGGGATGGCCACCGCCAAAGGGTTGGTGCCGAGGATGGGGTCGGAGCCGAAGGTCGGGGCCACCCGTCCCCCGCTGTTGGACATGCTGATTCCGATGAAGCCGGATCGCATGGCCCGCTCCGCCCAGAAGCCGGCATATCCGAAGTGGCTGCTGTCCTTGACCAAGACGAACCCACAGCCGACCTCGGCCGCCATGGCCATCGCCTCGTCCATCGCCCGGGAAGCGGCCACGATGCCGATGCCGTCATCGGCCCCGAGCACACCGGTGGTGGGCGACCTCGGTTCGAAGCTGAGCCGGGGCCGGGCCCGAATCACGCCTCGCTGGAGACGGGTGAGAAAGTAAGGAACCCGGGCCAGCCCGTGGCTGCGGATTCCCCTCAGATCGGCGCCGATGAGGACTTCGGCGACGAGATCGGCGTCGTCCTCGGGAACCTCGACCGCCCGGAACAGACCGCCCACCCAACGTTGTGCCCCCTCGAGCTGGATACGGATAAAGCCCGAGTCGACCTGTTCACTCTCCACCCGGGCGATCATATAGGATGCATGATCGCCGAGATTGGACCGAGAGCACATGGCCGCTTCGTCGGACACCATCGTGGAGATCCCCCCTCCCGAGGTAGCGCCGAAGGATGGACGGCGCTGGGGTCTGCCGATCATGTTCCTGGCCATGGTCGTGGGGCTGTCGGTTTTCATCTCGGTCACCTCCCCGGAGATACCTCCGGTGGATTGGGCACCGCGTACCGGTCCGAACGGCTCGGTCAACCTGGACAGCCTGGTGGCGACCGGTGACGGGTTTGCCATCCTTTCCGGTATGACCGTCGACGGCGTGTTGCTCTGGTCGTCGGCCGACGCCGTCTCCTGGCGCTCCCACCCGCTTCAGGGGGCGCCCTCTCAACTGGCCACCATCGAGGACGGGCTCATGGCCTACGGCGTCCGCGGAGGTCGCATGGTTTCCCGGGATGGCCAGGGGTGGGTCGAGGCAGGGGAGGGCATCGTCTTCCCTGACGAGATCCGCTCCCGCCAAGGTTCGGGCCGGCCCAGCCTGATCGACGGAGACGACGGGTTCGTCGCCTTGTCGCTGTATGGAGACGTTTGGTGGTCGGCGGACGGGGAAGATTTCGACCAGGTGGTGTCCGACCCGGAATGGGGCCCGGGCAGCGAGGTCGAGCTCGTCTTCAACTCGGCGTGTCGCCCTCCGACCCGGACCTCGCCCGACGTTCCCCCCATGGTCGAGACCGATTCCGGCCTCGTCGCCATGATCTCGAGCAATCCGACCGAGCCTTTCGGGGTCTGGCCGGTGTGCGAGCCGAAGGTCTGGTTCTCCGAGGACGGCCGATCCTGGGCCGAATCCGCCGTCACACTCGGGGACGGCGCCTACGTCTACAACCTGGCCTGGCGCGATGGTCGTTACACTGCGGTCGGGGGTTATGGGATCGGGATGCCCACTGTGTGGACTTCGACCGATGGGAGCCAGTGGGATCAGATCGAGGAACTCACCTCCCTCTCCGGCGTCGACCTGTACACGGTCGAGGCCGGCGCGGCCGGGTGGGTGATCTTGGGTCGGGACAGCCAGGGCGCCGGATCGGTGGGCTGGACCTCCCTGGACGGGCTGTGCTGGACGTCACTGCCCCCATTCGTGTCCGGCGGAGACACCGCGATCACCTCGGAGCACGTCGTCGTCCTGGACCGGACGACATATCCCGACATCTGGGTCGGTACCATCACCGGCGGAAGCGGCTCCTGTTGATGACAGCACGGAGCGGGGCCCACGTCCTCGTCGAGTCGCTGCTCGCCGAAGGTGTCGAGCTCCTCTTCGGCATCCCCGGCGTGGGGACCCTGGCCGTCTACGACGCCTTCGTAGACCATCCCGTGTTGCGGCACATCGAGGTCCGGCACGAGCAGTCGGCGGTGTTCATGGCCGACGGTTTCGCCCGTGCCTCGGGCCGGGTCGGGGTTGCCTTCACCTCCAACGGGCCCGGCGCGCTCAACACCATCACCGCCATGGCCACGGCACACAACGACAGTGTCCCCCTGCTCCATCTGGTCAGCGAGAACCCACCCGAGGTGCGTCGTAAGGGGAAGGGCCACTTCCACGACATCTCCGACCAGTTCGGGATCTTCCGGCCGGTTTCCGCCTATGCCGCCCAGGTGGCGCTGGCCGATGAGATCCCCGCTGCGGTGAACAGCGCCTTCTTCGCCCTCCGCAACCGCAGACCGCGACCGGCCCTCGTCGAGTTCGCCAACGAGGCGTTCACCACAACGACGAAGGCACCTCCCCTACCGGCAGCGAAGATCGTGGGGCGACCCGTCGACCCCGACGCTCTGACCCGGGCCGCGGAGGTCCTGGCCGGGGCGGAGCGGCCCCTGGTCTGGGCCGGTGGTGGCATCGCCACCGCCGAGGCTGCGGCCGTGCTGACCCGCATCGTAGAACGGCTCGGGGCGCCGGTGATCACCACCCAGAAGGGGAAAGGTGCGATGCCCTGGGACCACCCGCTCCACATCGGCAACTGGGCCAACGAGCAGCCCACCCGGGACCTCATCGCCGATTGTGACGTTTTGTTCGCCGTCGGCACCAGGTTCTCCTACTTCCCCACCGGCGGCTGGTCGCTCCGACTCCCCGAGCGCATCGTCCAGATCGATATCGACCCGGCCGAGATCGGGCGCAACTACCGGGTCGAGGCCGGAGTGGTCGGCGACGCCGCCCCGGTCCTGGCCGCCATCGAGGCCGAACTCGACCGGCTCGGGCATCGACCTCTCCCCTGGCGGGACGACGAAGTGGCCGAGGTCCTCTCCCGGATCACAGAGGCGGTGGGCACCCCGGTCGAGATCGAGGTGCTCGATCAGCTGAGGTCTGCCCTGCCTCCGGAGTCGCTGGTGTTCAACGATCCCACCACCATCGCCTTCTGGGCCCGGCCCCATTGGAAGGCGGATCGGCCCCGCACCTGGTTCGTCCCCTCCGGCTTCGGCACTCTCGGTTTTGCCCTGCCCGCCTCGATCGGGGCCCGTATTGGCCGACCGGACACCCCGAGCCTCGCCATCATCGGCGACGCCGGGATCATGTTCACCATCCAGGATCTGATGACCGCGGTCCAGGAGAATGTCCCCGCCATCGTCCTGGTCTTCAACGACGAGGGCTACGGGGTGGAGCGGAGACATCAGGACCACCTCTACGGGAGACGGAGCGGGGTGGACGTGCGGCCGCCCGACTTCGTCGCCCTGGCCCACGCCTTCGGGGCCAGGGGGATCCAGGTCGAGGACCTGAGCCGGGTCGGGGAGACGGTGGCATCGGTGCTCGACGCCGACGGCCCGACCCTCGTCGAGATCCCCAACCGGTTCGACCACCCCGGGTACGGGTCCTTTGGCAACTACGAGAAAGGAAAGAGTTGACCACGATCGACATCCACGCCCATGCCATCGTGCCGGATGCCCTGGCCGCGATGGCCTCCAGCCACCCCGACCATGGCCCCACCCTGGTCGAGGACGATGGGCGCCGCTACCTCCGCTACCCGGGACGGGAACGTCTCGGCCCGCTCCCCGAAGCCATCTTCGAGCCGGATACCCGGCTGGCCGACATGGACCGCCAGCGGGTCGATGTCCAGGTGATCGCCATCCCCCCGCCCAACTTCCACTACCACGTGCCTCCCGACGTCGGAGCAGACTTCGCCGCCATCCAGAACGACGCCCTGATCGCACTGAGTGACAGGAAGCCCGACCGGTTCCACCTCTTCGCCACGCTCCCCCTCCAGGACATCGACGCCTCCATGGCCGAGATCGCAAGGGTTGTCCCTTTCCCCCGGGTACGCGGGGTGCAGATCGGGTCGAATATCAACGGCATCGACGTCGACGACCCGTCGCTGGAGCCGGTGTGGGCCGACCTGGAGAGCCGGAACATGCCGGTGTGGTTCCACTCCGACCAGCGCTCCATCGCCGGGGCGGAGCGGCTCAACTCCTACTACCTGCAGAATCTGATAGGAATCCCGCTCGAATCCACCATCGCCGCCGCCAAGCTCATCTTCGGAGGAGTGCTCGACCGCCACCCCGATCTTCGCATCGGGTTCACCCACGGCGGCGGCTTCTCCCCATATCAGATCGGGCGCTGGGAGCACGGATGGTCGGTGCGACCCGAGCCCAAGGTGAACATCACCGAGAAGGGGCCGAGGCATTTCTTCGCCACCATGTACTTCGACAGCCTCACCCACGATCCCATCTCCCTCGAGATGCTGGGACGGCGGATGGGCTGGGACCATGTTGTCCTGGGCAGCGACTACCCCTTCGACATGGCCTCAACCGATCCTGTGGCCGGAGTGGAAGCGGTGGAGATGAGCGACGCCGATCGGGCGCTGGTGCTGGAGAGCAACGCGGCCCGGTTCCTCCGCCCTGTCGAGCCTATGTCCTGATGCGCACCGGGCGGATCGGGGACATCGAGGTGTCGGTGGTCGGGCTTGGCTGCAACAACTTCGGCCGGGCGCTGGACCGGACCCAGTCGGCGGCGGTGGTCGACGCCGCTCTCGAGGCCGGGATCAACCACTTCGACACCGCCAGCAACTACGGGGAGGGCCAATCCGAGAGGTTCCTCGGGGGGGCGCTGGGGAATCACCGTGATCAAGTCGTGATCGCCACCAAGGTGGGTGTCGCCATCCCGGGGTGGGAGGGCAGTGGCGGGGCCGGCCCGCAATATGTGCGCCAAGTCCTGGAGCGGAGTCTCTCCGAGCTGGGAACCGACTACGTCGACACCTACATGATCCACTTCCCCGACCCGAAGACGCCGATCGAGGACACCCTCGGTGTGCTCGCCGACCTGGTGGCGGAGGGGAAGGTACGGCAGATCGGATGCTCCAATTTCGATCCGGCCCAGCTCACCGAGGCATTGGCCGCGTCCAAGGTCAAACGATGGCCCGCTTTCGTCTGCGATCAGGTGCACTACAGCATGGTCCATCGGGAGCCGGAGGCCAACGGCCTGGCCGACTTGTGCGTCGAGACCGGGGTTGCCCTGCTCCCCTTCTACCCCCTGGCCAGCGGTCTCCTCACCGGTAAGACCAGACGTGGCGGCGAGCCGCAGGGCCGCCTGAAGATGGACCGCTATCAGGAGTTCCTCACCGAGGAGAACTTCGACCTGGTGGAAGGGCTGGAACGGTTCGCCTCAGAACGCGGGGTCACCATGGTCCAGGTGGCCCTGGGATGGCTGCTGGCCCAGGATGCGATCCCTGCGGTCACCGCCGGCGCCACCAGCCCGGAGCAGGTGGTCGCCAACGCGGCTGCGGCGGAGTGGGCGCCGTCTTCGGAAGATCTGGCCGCCCTGAGCACTCTGCTCCAGGACTAGACAGAGCCGGCCTGACCAACTTCGACGCGGCCATCTCGATCACGGTGCGGCGCCGTGGATGGCGTCGAGGACGATCCGCTTGGGATGAACCCGGCAGATGACCCTGGTCTCCCACTCCTGCTGTTCTCGTGGATAGATGTGTCCGTAGAAGCGAGGGTGCCCGGTGTAGCGACGGGTCAGCTCATCGAGATGCGCCACGGCACCGTCGCTCACCAACTCGGCTTCGCCACGGATCTCGATGAAGCGCACGGTGTTGTCGGGGTCGACGACGAGGAGGTTCAACTTCGGGTCCCGAAGCAGGTTCCGACCTTTGCCCCGCTCCAAGGTGGTGTTGACCGTGGCGCACTCCCCGTCGTGGTCCATCCAAACCAGGCTCGACTGCGGCCATCCGTCGTGTCCCATGGTCGTGCACACGCCACAGATGGGACGGGTCAGCAAGTCGAGGTGGGTCGGTGGAATCGTCACGGAAGTGATGCGGCACCTCCCGACGCCGACCAATCCCGAGCCACGACGCGGGTGGGCAGGATGTGACAGAGCACGGGAACCTCGCTCTCGGCGAAGCGAGCCGGGATCATGTCGCCGAAATAGCGAACCGGCCGTCCCGCGTACTTCGACGAGAGGAGATCCAGGTGCTCCCGGGCACTCTGCTCGCTCATTTCGATCACTGTCCCCCGGATCTCGAGATAGCGCAATGGCTGCTGAGGGTCGAAACAGAGCAGAGTGACCCGCGGGTTGCGACGCATGTTGCGTTCCTTGCGGAAGCCACGCATGGTGTTGACCCGAACGCAGGTCCCGTCGAAGTCGCACCACACCACGGAGGTCTGGGGATGCCCGTCGGGCATCACGGTGCTCAGGGCGGCCACCGGTGGGCAATCCACGAGATCGAGGTGCGACAGGGGGATCGTGGCCATGCCTCTAGCTCACCTGGTCCTCTCTCAACCTCGGACCCGACCAAGCGAGCGACGACCGCGCTTGCTGTGCCTGTATCGCCTCATCGCCCATTCCGTGCCGACGATGACCAGGATCACGACGAGGGCAGTGCCGAACACGATCATGGCGCCGCTCAGGGTGGTCATGGCGTCGGGGGCGAAGACCAGGGTTCCGGCCAGGGCCACCATCAACACGCCGCCAACGAGCTTGAGAGTGCGCCCCGCCCGCTCGTCGAGCTTCGTAGCCCGCATGGCGAACACCGCCACGCCGAACACGATCAACTCGTCGAGGAGGAAGACCAGCATGTAGAGGGCGAACAGCGGGATGGCCCCGGCCAGACCGATGTCGTGTGCGGCGAGGAGATCGGCCCAGAGCAGGGGATATCCGGCGGTGCAGGGGGTTTCCAGGATGGAGACACCGACTGCGAGAACCGCGGTCCCGGCCAGAGCCGCGGGGAGGGCCTTCTCGGTGGCGGCCACTGCCCTCATCCGCCGGTAGAGCCATGGCTTTCGCTCGTCGGGGATGGTCAATGACAGCCCCCGGCGAAACCAGAAGTAGTCCTTCAGATTGATGACGCCGAACCCGAGAGCAACCGCGGCCATGGCCAGACGCACCCAGGATTGGTGGGCCGTATAGGAGAGGAACCCATAGATCCCGCCGACATACAAGCCGTAGAGGAGAGTGGTGACTACGAGGAAGGCGCCGCCGATCGCCAGAACCCGTCTCCGCGACCCGGTGCGGAGGACGAGGGCGAGCAGGATGGAGAGGGCCCACAACGAGCATGGGTTGAAACCGTCGACCAAAGCGATGAGAAAGGTGGACACCACCAGCGATGAGCTCCCCACGTCGACGGCGCCGACTAGCGGAAGCCGGATCACATCGGACGATTCGTCGTCGGGGACTGGAGCGGGCTTGGAGTCCAGAGCGGCGGCAACGGCCGCCCTGATCTGGTCGCCCGTGCCGACGTCGAACCCTTCCCACACCTGATCACCGAGGATGGTGGTGGGGATGGACCGCGCCTCGAGACCGCGCTCGGTCATGGTGGCGATGAACAGATCCAGGTTGGCCGGCTCGTAGCGCACCTCGTAGCCGGTGACCCGAAGATCGGGATAGTCATCCTGGAGGACGGCGAGGAACTCCCACTCCTCGGCGCAATATGGGCAGCCGACCCCCCAGAACATGATGAGCTCGACCTCGGCGTCTCCTTCGGCGGCCATTGCCGGTGGGGCCAGCCCGACGATGAGAACAAGCGCGAACAGAATCCTCGTCAGTGAGGTCACATCGAAAGTGTCGGTCGGCGGTTCCGGGTGGAACAGGTCCGCAAGTCACAACCTGATGGGACTCCCGACGAATCGCCGGAGTCAGCCGGAGTAGGTGTTGGCCCAGTAGACGGCGCAGCGCTGGTCGGCGGAGCACACCTGCACGATCAACGGCTGAGACGGCTCGGCGATCTGGACCGCCCAGGTGTTGACTCCCTCCACCGGAGCCGGGTCCACCGGAACATCCTCGTTGCCGAGGCGGATCTCCACCTTGGAGCCGGCCTCCAGCGTGACCTCGACCTGCAGCCGCTGCTCTGCATCGGGAGGAACCGACGGCGGCGGGTCGATCGTGTCGGCGTGGAAGTCGTCACAGGTCCAGGATATGTGGGGCACCGCCACCGTCTCGGCCCCGGTGACAAGGATGTGGTCGGGCGGGTATGCACCGAGAGACTCTTCGCAGGATGTGCTGCAGGCGGCGACCACCAAGCCGAGCAGGGCAAGGCCCACGCTGATGTGGTGAGTGGTGACCAAGACCGTCAATCTAGGAAGTCGAAGAACTTCTCCGAATCCAGGTTCGAAACTCTTGGATCTGTCCTTGGGCGAACGTATGTTCGTAGGTATGGGTTACGGGGAGTGGACCACCGACCGGCTGGAACAAGAGCTGATCGCCGACGAGGCGGAACGTTCCCGATTGGCCGGCAAAGACCTGGCCATTCTCGAGGAGTTGGATTCTCGTCAGGTGGCCACCGGCGACGGCTGTCGTTCCCTTTCGGAGTGGACCGCATCCCGGCTCGATGTCAGCCCCGACACTGCCAAGAGTCTGGTCCGGACCATGCGTCGGACCAGCCACCGACCCGAGCTG
>DATHUP010000058.1:0-20657 GCA_035462175.1 Acidimicrobiia bacterium
ATAGCGATGGCCTAGTGAATAGGGAGGTTTGTCGATTGGCCCGAATGGGCTAGCCCCGACACAACGCCTAGGATTTCGCTCAATCGGGACGTGGCGCAGTTTGGTAGCGCGCAGCGTTCGGGACGCTGAGGTCGTGGGTTCGAATCCCGCCGTCCCGACCATAAAGGTGCTGGTCAGAGGCCTGCAGTCAGGCCTCAGGCCAGCACCTTGGTCATTTCATCCCGCGTTTATTGTTCTCCAGTGCCGCTCGGAGATCAGTTCGTCATCGGACGTGCTGTGCAAGTCGTGTCTGCGATCGGTTTCCGGCGGGGATTTCTTGTGCTGGGAATCCCTTGACCGCTCTCCTGAGGAGCCAGAAGATCAGCAGGACTTCGCCGAGGAATGTGAAGGCACCCACTGTCAACGCGTAGTTGGGGACCAGGATCGTTCCGAACGAATCGAATAGGTATCCGGCCCCGGCGACGGCGACGAGGGCACCCAGGAATCGGGGGAAGTTTGTCGACTTGAACACCAGGTAGCCGAGGGCGAAGAGGTGCAGGCCGAAGATCCCGAGAGCGATCCCTTCAAACCCGATATGGAATGAGCTGAGGGACGTCATCACGTGGGCGTGGAGCTGCTCCTGTGGAAGGGTCAAGCCTTCGCTCGTATCGAGCAGCTGCGCTACGTCGAGCAGGTTCGTCAACGCCGCGGCGAATATTGCGGCATAAGCCACTCGGAGCCAGGCCATCAGCAGGGCGACGGTGCGGTTTACTGGTCTCAGCAGCACATAGAGCGCCCAGGCAACGACGACGTCGAGCATGATCACGATCAGGAGAGCGGCCACTCCGCTCCGGAAGAGTCCGGCGGAGGCGACGATGTTGTCGACGGTTGCCGACGTGTCTGCTGGCACCAGGAGGTTCTGTAGCACTCCAAACAATGCGAAGGGTCCCAGCACTCCCATGAGGATGAGGCTGAGCCCCGCTACCCACGCCATCTTGCGTTGGGAAGTCTCAACAGGGGGCGACGTTGTGGGAGTTGGATGCGTGTTCATTTCGTGTTCCTTTCAAAGTGATTTCGTTGGGTGGTAGGAGCTTCGCCGGTCCGTCCCCCGGCGAGCCGTCTTTTTGTTCCGCGGTCCCGCCTTCACCGGCGGGAGGCCACAGGTGTCCCTGTCTTGCGTAGACGGAGGATGAGGTCGACCCCGTAGAGACGTTGGACGAGGCGCTCCCGGCGAGAGTGGTGAGAGGCGACATCGGCGGCTGCGACCACCTCGGGGTGGTCGACCCGGAATGTTCGGCCGTCGTGTACCACCTCGGCGGATCCTTCCGCCTTCACGTTCTTGAGCCAGTCGCTCGTGGTGCCATAGGGCAGCGTGATGAGTACGTTCTCACCGGTGTCGACTACCCCCACTGGGGTCTCATATGGGTTACCGCTGGTCCTTCCCACGTGGTGGATCACCGAGGCTGAGACGCCGGGTTGGCCGGCCGTCTTCATGACCCGCCGGTTGGTGAAGCGCCGGTTCAGGCGGCGTATGGCGGCGAGTCCTGGGCCGTAACCGGTGCGCATGGTCATCAGCAGGAAGAGCCACAGGGCGAGGGCGACCGCGAGCAGTCCGCCTCCTCCGATTGCGGTCCATCTCAAGATCTCAGACATACCTAATCCTTTCATACGCTGTAAGGTATACACCGTAAGGTAGTTGTGCAGCGTAAGGCTGTCAAGCCCTTGGTCACCGACGGGCCAACGGGTCGGCACCGGCGCGCGTGTCGTCTTCATACGGTCGTTCTATCGCCCTCCCACACCCAAAGACGCGTTCTTTACGTGAATCCCACGTTCTTTACGTGAATCCCACCGACTGCACGGTCTCTCTACGGGATCGCCACGCGTTCCAATGGGATCAGCCGAACCTCGTCGAGTCCTGGGGGAGTTGTGCGCCGTGATGAAGACGTAGGTTTTCGTTCCAGTCCCGTCTGGAACGCGTTGAGATCGGTGCGGTTGGGCCTCGACGGATCTAGACCGAGGCATGTGAGACATCTCGAGCGAGGGTTGGCATGGCCGACATCGCGTATCTGATCGGCGGCGGCCTCTTCATCTTGATCGCGGCCTTCTACACCCGGTTCTGGGAGCGGGTGATCTCGTCCCAGGAAGAGCAGAGGTGATGATCGAGAATCTGATCGGTCTGGCGGTGGTCGTCGGTCTGGTCGTCTATCTGATCGTCGTTCTCATCGACCCGGAGCGGTTCCGATGAGCGGTTGGTGGTTTCTTGGGATCCTGGTTGCGACGACGGCGGTCCTGACACCGGTCTTGGGAAGGTATCTCGCCTCGGTGTACGGCGGTGGCCCCTCGTTCGGGGATCCTCTCTTCTGTCCCCTGGAGCGTGTCGTCTATCGGATCACCGGGGTCGACCCGGAGACCGAACAGCACTGGACCAGCTATGTGTGGTCGCTTCTGGCGTTCACCGCCGCGTCGCTGGCGATCCTGTACGCGACCCTTCGTCTCCAGGAATGGCTTCCCTTCAACCCGACCGGGATGCCCGGTGTCGACCCGGCGCTGGCGTTCAATGTCGCCGTCAGCTTCGTGACCAACACCAACTGGCAAAACTACGGTGGCGAGGCGACTCTGTCGCATCTGTCCCAGATGGTCGGTCTGACCGTGCAGAACTTCGTCTCGGCCGGAGTCGGCCTCGCGGTCCTGGCTGCGTTCATTCGTGGGTTGACCCGCAATGAGTCCAGAGACGTGGGGAACTTCTGGGTGGATCTCACTCGAAGTGTGACTCGGATCCTCCTTCCCCTGTCCATGATCCTCGCACTGGTTCTCGTCTCCCAAGGCGTGGTGCAGAACCTCTCCGGATTCTCCACCATCGAAACCCTGGAGGGCGGAACACAAGTGATCCCGGGCGGGCCGGCGGCGAGTCAGGTGGCCATCAAGCAGTTGGGCACAAACGGCGGCGGCTTCTTCAACGTCAATTCCGCGCACCCCTTGGAGAACCCGAACGGAGTCACCAACTTCATCTCCACGCTGGCACTTGTCCTGCTGCCATTCGCCACGGTCGACTGGTTTGGCCGTGCCAGTAGGAACCGGAGGAATGGCTATGCACTCATGGCGGCCATGGCGGTCCTCTGGCTCGGATCGGTTGGCGTCGCTGTTGTGGCAGAGTCCTCCGGCAACGCTGCCCTGGCGGATCTCGGTGTCGACCAAACGGTGACCGCCGAGTCTCCCGGCGGGAACATGGAGGGCAAGGAGGTCCGGTTCGGGCCGGAGCTGTCGGCGATCTGGGGAGCGTCGACCACAGCAACATCCAACGGGTCGGTCAATTCGATGCACGACTCGTTCACCCCGCTTGGCGGGCTGGTCACCATCGGCAACATGGTTCTGGGTGAGGTGAGCCCCGGAGGGGTGGGTGTCGGTCTCACCGGCATGCTCATGTTCGCCCTGCTCACCGTCTTCCTGGCCGGTCTCATGGTGGGCCGGACTCCCGAGTTTCTCGGAAAGAAGATCGAGTCAGCTGAGGTCAAGCTGGTCACCCTCTATCTGTTGGCGATGCCGATCCTGGTGCTCGGGTTCGCAGCAGTCTCCATCTTCGTTCCAGGTGCCCTCGACCCCAGGGCCAACCCGGGACCCCACGGCTTCTCCGAGCTGCTCTACGCCATCGCCTCCCCGGCCAACAACAACGGATCAGCCTTCGCCGGGTTCGGGTCCAACACGGGCTGGTACAACCCGGTGCAGGCGCTATCGATGTTGGTAGGGCGGTTCTTTCTGATCATCCCGGTGCTGGCGGTCGGAGGCTCTTTGGGCGCCAAGACGACAGTCCCGTCAGGCGAAGGCACCTTCCCGACGGATTCGCCCCTGTTCGTGACGTTGCTCATCGGAGTGGTGCTCGTTGTCGCCGGGCTCACCTTCTTCCCCGCCCTGACGCTCGGCCCCATCGCAGAGGCTCTAGGGACCTGAGGAGTGACCTTGAAGACACAGGCCACCCTCTGGGACCCCACCATCGCCCGAGCAGCGGTTCGGGACTCGCTGGCCAAGCTCGCTCCTCGCCGGATGATCCGCAACCCGGTGATGTTCGTGGTCGAGGTCGGAGCCGTCCTCACCACCGCCCTCGTGGTGCGTGACCTCGTCGTCGGTGACGCCATCAGGTTTGGCCTTCAAGTGGCACTCTGGCTCTGGTTCACGATGCTGTTCGCCAACTTCGCTGAAGCCATGGCCGAGGGACGGGGCAAGGCGCAGGCCGAATCTCTGCGGGCCGCCCGTTCCGAGACCATCGCAAGGGTGCGTCTCGACGACCGAACCATCGAGGAGAAGCCGTCGTCGCGCCTGAAGGTGGGGGACGTCTGCGTCGTGTCCGCCGGGCAGATCATCCCCGGCGACGGAGACGTGATCGAAGGTGTTGCCTCGGTCGACGAGTCGGCGATCACAGGCGAGTCGGCCCCTGTCATCCGGGAGTCGGGCGGGGACCGCTCCGCGGTCACCGGGGGCACGAGGGTCCTCTCCGATCAGATCGTGGTCGAGATCACGGTCGAGCCCGGTCAGACCTTCCTCGACCGGATGATCGCCCTCGTCGAGGGTGCCGACCGCCGCAAGACCCCCAACGAGATCGCCCTGACCATTCTCCTCGCCGGCCTCACCCTGGTCTTCGTGCTTGCCGTGGCCAGCCTGCAGCCTTTCGCCATCTATGCGGATGCGCCCCAGCCCGTGATCGTCCTGGTAGCTCTTCTGGTCACTCTGATTCCGACCACGATCGGAGGGTTGCTGTCGGCTATCGGCATCGCCGGTATGGACCGACTTGTGCAGCGCAACGTCCTGGCGATGTCCGGCAGGGCGGTCGAGGCCGCCGGTGACTGCAGCACCCTGCTGCTCGACAAGACCGGCACCATCACCCTGGGCGATCGTCACGCCACCCAGCTTGTGCCGACCCTGAGGTTCGGCGAGCGCGATCTGGCCGAGGTGGCACGCCTGGCCAGCCTCGCCGACGAGACCCCTGAGGGGCGCTCCATCGTGACGCTGGCAGAAGACCAGTTCCATCTCAGCGGAGAGGCCCACGCTGCAGAGCTGATCCACTTTTCGGCTTCGACGCGGATGAGCGGGATCGATCACGAAGGTCGTCAGATCAGGAAGGGCGCCGCCGACGCCATCACTTCGTGGGTGACAACACGCGGCGGGGTCGTTCCCGCTGAGGCTCTGGCCGCAGTTGAGCGAGCAGCGGCAAGCGGGGCCACCCCCCTCATGGTTTCGAGTGACGCCGACGTGATCGGCGTCGTCGTTCTCGAGGATGTCCTCAAGCCCGGAATGAAGCAGCGATTCGATCAGCTCCGCAGAATGGGTCTGCGCACGGTCATGGTCACCGGTGACAACTATGTGACTGCCAGAGTGATCGGCGCAGAGGCCGGTGTCGACGACGTCCTCGCCGAGGCCACTCCCGAGGACAAGATGAGGTTCATACGTGACGAGCAGCGGGGCGGGCGTCTGGTCGCGATGAGCGGGGACGGCACCAACGACGCCCCGGCCCTCGCTCAGGCCGACGTGGGGGTGGCGATGAACACCGGCACACAGGCTGCCAAGGAGGCAGCCAACATGGTCGACCTCGACTCGGACCCCACCAAGCTCATCGAGATAGTCGAGATCGGCAAACAGCTTCTCATCACCAGGGGATCGCTGACAACCTTCTCCATAGCCAACGACGTGGCCAAGTACTTCGCCATCCTCCCCGCCATGTTCGTGCTCGCCTTCCCCGGGATGGCGCGCCTAAACATCATGGGTCTCGAGTCTCCCGAGTCGGCGATTCTCTCGGCGGTCATCTTCAACGCCTTGATCATCATCGCACTCATACCGCTGGCCCTGCGCGGGGTGCGGTACCGGGCCGCGGGTGCAGCGTCGATCCTTCGCCGCAATGTCCTCATTTACGGTCTCGGTGGCCTTGGTGTTCCTTTCCTGGGAATCAAGGTGATCGACCTGGTCATCACCGCTCTGGGGGTCCTGTGATGAGAAGACAGCTCTGGCCGGCGGTGAAGATGTTGGTTGTCATGACCGTGCTGACCGGCGTGGTCTACCCCCTGGCCATGACGGGCCTAAGCCAAGGCGTCTTCCACGGACAGTCCAACGGCTCGCTGGTCGAGCACCAGGGTGAGGTCGTGGGGTCAAGGCTCGTGGGCCAGACTTTCTCGGGCGACGAGTATTTTCATCCCCGTCCGTCGGCTGTGGCTTACGACCCAACCGCCAGCTCCGGGTCGAACCTGGGGCCGACCAACCCCGGGCTCGTCTCCGCAGTCGAGGCCCGGGCTGTCCAGTACCGCCTCGACAACGGTCTGCCGCCTGCTGCCCCAATCCCGATCGACGCGGTCACCGCTTCGGCCTCCGGTCTCGACCCTCACATCTCGGTCGCCAACGCCACTCTTCAGGCACCACGGGTGGCAGCGGCCCGAGAGATGGACCTGGAGTCAGTGCTTCAACTCGTCGAAAACGCCACCATGGACCCTGCGGTCAGCGTATTCGAGACCGCTTCGGTCAATGTGCTCGAGCTCAACATCGCTCTCGAGGAGGCAAGTTCATGAAGTTCAGCAAAGAAGCCATGACGTGGCGACCCGTCGCCACCTACCCCGTCGCAGCATCGGTTGTCGGCTCGCTTCTGGCGGTGGCCGTCGGCCTGGCACTGATTCCCTTCCGAGAAACTCTGGGCAGCGTCAGTGTTGCTCTCGTCATGGCCGCCCTCATCGTCCTGTCCGCCGAGTTCGGAGGTCGGTCCGCTGGGGTGATCGTCGGTGTTGTCGGGTCACTCGTCTTCAACGTGTTCCACACCGTGCCCTATTACGCCCTGGTCATCGACCGCCCCGATGAGGCGGTCGCCGCGATCTTGCTGATTGCTCTTGGCCTTCTGATAGGGACCTGGCATAGGAAGACCGAGCCATGATGCTGACATGAGTGTCGATCCGGCAGGCGTAGCGCTTGGCGTCTTGGTGCTGATCGGGTCGAGCGCGGCAGCGTGGTATCTCAAGAGGAGACTGGACGCTTCGACCGGTATCGATTCGGCGGGATGGGCGATGACACTGATGATCGCCAACGTATTGCAACTCGTCGGCATCGTCGTGGTACTCGCATCAGTATTCGAATGAGCGATCATCATGGTTGATGGATGGAATTGACCGCACCGTGAAGCGAGGGAATCTCCGGGTTTACATAGGAGCGGCGCCGGGAGTCGGAAAGACCTATGCGGCCCTCGAGGAGACCCATGAACTGGTGTCCGAAGGTGTCGACGCAGTCGTCGGCTACGTCGAGACCCACGGACGGGATGACACGGCCCGTTTGCTCCAGGGTCTCCAAGTCGTGCCGAGGAGGAGTGTGGAGCACCGGGGTGTGGAGTTCGAAGAGATGGACACCAAGGCCATCCTGGACCGGGATCCCGAAGTCACTCTGATCGACGAGCTGGCCCACACCAACGTCCCCGGGTCAGGACATCCGAAACGCTGGCAGGACGTCGAGGACATCCTCGAGGCCGGCATCGACGTGATTTCGACAGTCAACATCCAGCATTTCGAGTCATTGAACGACGTCGTCGAGGAGATCACCGGCGTCAGCCAGAGGGAAGTGATCCCCGACGAGGTGGTGCGCAGGGCAGATGAGATCCATCTGGTCGACCTCACCCAACAGGCGGTGAGAGAGCGAATGGCGGCCGGGAAGATCTACCCGGCGGAGCGGATCGATGCCGCCCTCGCCAACTTCTTCCGACCGGGCAACCTGGGTGCGCTCCGCGAGCTGGCATTGTCGTGGACCGCAGAACGGGTCGATGAGGCGGTGGACGCCTACCGCCGCGCCCACGGGATCGACCAACAATGGGAGACGAGGGAGCGGGTCGTGGTCGGGATAACCGGGACCGCGGGCGGCGATGACACCATCCGCCGGGCGGCCCGGATGGCGATGCGTTCCAAGGGCGAGATCCTCGGTGTGCATATCCGGTCGACCGAGGGCCTCCTCAAACGCTCGGCGACACCTCAGTTGGACGACCATCGGGAGCTGCTCGAACGTCTCGGCGGCCAATACCACGAAGTGGCACATGCCGACATCGGGGAGTCACTCGTTTCCTTTGCCAAGGCTAACAATGCGACACAACTCGTGGTCGGCGCCACCCGGCGCAACCGGTGGCAGGAACTCGTGGCAGGCTCGGTGATCCAGCGTGTGCTCAGACTCGCCGGCGACATCGACGTGCATGTGATCTCCAATCCGGTGAGGGCCCGGGCGAGGGTCACGGCACGGGCGTCACCTCTGCCCCCGCGGCGGCGTCTCTGGGGATGGATCGTCGGAGCGTCCTTGTTCGCGGTGGCCACCCTCTTGATGCTCGGCCAGCGGGAAGAGTTTGCCCTGCAAAATGTGCTCCTCGTCTATTTGTCGATTGCCGCAGTGGTGGCCTGGATCGGAGGGAGCTGGCCGGCGCTCACCGCCGCCGTCGTGGGATTCGTGCTCGGGAACTATCTGTTCACGCCGCCCTTCCGGACATGGACCATCGCCAACCCGGCCGATGTCTTCGCCCTGATCGCCTTTGTGTTTCTCACCGGGCTCATCGGATTTCTTGTGGGAACGGCGGCCCGCCGATCCTCGGAGGCGGCTACCGCCAAGGCCGAGGCAGAGACTCTCGTCGGCTTGATCGGTGCTGGCGGCGAAGGGTCCGCCCTCAAGTTGATCGAACGCCTTCAAGTTGCCCTCGATGCGCCGGGCATAACCCTATTCGACACCGCCGATCCGGTCCCTCGAGCGGTGGCCAAAGCGGGTAGCAACCCACCCGACACAATCGAGTCCGCTGACCGGACAGTCACCGTGGGCCGAGGCTCCACCGTTGCCATCGTCGGCCGCTCGCAGGACGCCGTGGACGAGCGGCTCATCGCCGCGACGGCCACCGAACTGGGAACCGTCATCGACCGTGCCGAGATGGCCAACCATGTGGCCGACGTCGACGCTTTGGAGAGGGCGAACGAACTAAGGACCGCGCTGCTTCGCGCCGTGTCCCACGATCTGAGAAGCCCGCTGTCCGCAATCCAGGCCTCAGTGACGAGCATGCTCCAGGACGATGTTCAATGGCCACCCGAGAGCCAAACGGAATTCCTACAGACCATCAGCGAGGAAACGGAGCGGCTGAATCGGGTGGTCTCCGACCTGCTCGACGCAGGACGGCTGCAAACTGGGACGCTTCAGATTCAGAAACGGCCCACCGGGATCGAAGACGTCGTCTCCACGGTGGCTACCGCTTTCCGCGTCCAGGGCCACCGACTGTCCATGGACACCGAAATAGAACTGCCCGACGTCTCGACCGATCCGGTGCTGTTGGAGCGAATAGTCGAGAATCTGGTCCGGAATGCCCTCGATCACTCTCCGCCCGAGACCCCGGTGAGGGTAACCGCCGGAGTTGTCGGGGACCGGATCGACCTGAGGATCATCGACCGAGGCCCGGGCATCGACCCGGAAACGCGACAGATGATCTTCGAGCCTTACCGGTCCCTCGACGACAGCCACATGGCCGGAGTTGGTCTGGGGCTGGCGGTGGCCAAGGGCCTCGCTGATGCTCTCGGACATCAAATCACGGTCGACGACACGCCGGGCGGCGGCACGACCATGATCCTGTCGGTCGGGCTCGACGTATGACACGCGTACTCGTCGTAGAGGACGATCGGTCCCTGGTGCGCGCCTTGGCCAACAACTTGAAGGTCCGCGGGTACAAGGTCGACGTTGCCACCGACGGGGTGACTGCGGTGAAGCGCGCTGCGGACAAGCGGCCCGATCTCGTCATCGTGGACCTCGGCCTTCCCGAGCTCGATGGTCTCGAAGTGATCCGCAGTATCCGGGGGTGGACGGAGATCCCGATCATCGTCCTGTCGGCCCGTGGCAGCGAAGACGACAAGATCGAGGCCCTCGACGCCGGCGCTGACGACTACGTCGCCAAGCCCTTCGGGATGGGTGAGCTCCTAGCTCGAGTACGCGCCGCGCTTCGACGGGCAACACCATCCGACAGCATGGCGACCGTCGAGACCCCGCACTTCACCATCGACCTGGCGTCGAAGAAGGTCCGGGTCGGCGGTGAAGAGGTTCATCTGACCCCGACCGAGTGGGGGATGTTGGAGATGCTCGTCCGCAATCCGGGCTCCCTCGTGTCCCAGACGATGATCCTCAGAGAGGTTTGGGGGCCCACCTACGAGGACGAGACCCACTACCTGCGGTCATACATTGCACAGATCCGAAGGAAGCTCGAACCCGAGCCCTCCCGGCCCCGATACTTCATCACCGAGCCAGGGATGGGGTATCGCTTCGAACCGGCATCGGGTTCAAACGGTCTGGTCTGACTCGGATACCTCATCCGACATCGCTGCTCGCCTTGGGAAGCAGATGGAATGGCACGCTGGTCACCGCGATACCGGGCTCTGCCGCCAGCACACCTTTGATAGCCAGCCCGGTCTGGTTGTGGAGAAGCTGTGTGACCCGCCCGGGCACCACGAACTCGGGGATCACAGCAGAGATGAGGGTGCCCGGTGTCGCGGCACGGCGTCTCTCCCTCAAGTAGGTGACGAGCGGGTCGACGATGCTCCGGTAAGGACTGGGGATCACCTCGAGCTCGAACTCATATCCTGCCTCCTGCCACTGCCGTTCCAATCTCTCCCTTTGGGCGGTGTCCACGTCGATGTGGACTGCCGTCACCATCTGACCGAGGGATTGGGCGTAGGTCAGGGCCTCGCGGATCGGCCGGGTCATGTCGGAGATGAGGACCACTTGCTCGATCCGACCCACCGGCACTGCTTGGAGGCGACTCCGTCTCGAGCGAGGGAGGACGTTCAGGTCGGTCACCACGACACCTGGCTCGAACAGCAATCGTGACTTGATGGCGAGGCTGTGTCGGTGGGCGAATGGAGCCAGCATCGACCGGATCCGCACCCGGTCAGCCAGGATGACGGTGATCCTCGAATAGGGGTAGGTCTCACGTTCCTGGCGTACCCGGTCCACGACACGATGCGAGATCGACTCCTTCTCCCCCGGTAGAACCTCCAGAGCACGTCCGGGGTGACCGGCGTCCCAGGTGTAGATCAGGTCGTCTGATCGGGGCTCTTCGGCGTGAACGCAGGTGATTGCCTCGGCACCGAGCAACTCCGCGTAGCGGAGGGCTCTATCGGTTCCTTCGTCGTGGTGTGCCACCAACACGAGGATCCGGGTCGGCTGAGGCACCGCCTCGATAGGGACTCGCTTCAGCTGAGCAGCGACACTCAGATAGTGACGTCGGATGCTCAGCATCAGGGCGACGAGGAGAGGCACCGCCACAATCACCAGCCACGCCCCGTGCACGAACTTCACGGTGGCGATGATCACCAGGACGATCCCGGTCGTCGCCGCTCCGATGGAGTTGATCGCGACCGAACGCTGCCATCGCGGTTCCTTCGTTCGGAGCCAGTGGCGAACCATGCCCGCCTGACTCAATGTGAAGGCCGTGAAGACCCCCACCACATAGAGCTGGATCAGCCTGCTCACCTCAGCGTCAAAGATCACGAGGAGGGCGGCAGCGGCAACGGCGAGAGTGACGATCCCGTTGGAGAAGACAAGCCGGTCGCCCCTGTTGAGGTACTGGCGGGGAGTCAGCTTGTGTCTGGCGAGAATCGCGGACAACCGGGGGAAATCCTGGTATGCGGTGTTGGCGGCCAGAATCAGGATTGCGGCGGTGAACACCTGAAGCGCGTAGAAGCCGAAGCCACCGTCGAACACAGCCCGTCCGATCTGGGAGATCACCGTCCCGAATTCGTCGATCGTCTCCTCGGAGATACGCACGTCGAACCAGCGAGCGAGAGTGGAGATCCCGAGGAACATCGAGATCGAGATGACTCCCATGATGCCCAGGGTGGTGGCCGCGTTGTGAGACTTAGGCTCGCGGAAAGCTTGGACACCGTTGGCGATCGCCTCGACACCGGTCAACGCAGTGGAACCGGATGCGAATGCCCGAAGCACCAAGAACAGCCCGACGGCCCCAACCTCGGCCTCGATATCGAGCCCTGACGAGACCGCTTGCGGGCACTCACCGTCGAAGCACTCGACAAACCCGGTGATCAACATGATCCCCACCGTGACGACGAACAGATACGTTGGCGCGGCGAAAAGCGTTGAGGCCTCCTTGACACCACGAAGGTTGGCGATGGTGAGAAGGGCGACGAAGCCCAGGGTCAGCTCCACCCTCCAAGGGATCAGGTCAGGAGCAGCGGAGGTGATGGCAGCGACACCTGCAGCCACCGACACGGACACGGTCAGCACGTAGTCGACCAGCAGCGCCGAGGCGGCCACGGTGCCGGTGCGGATCCCAAGGTTGTCGTTGGCCACGATGAAGGCGCCGCCACCGTCGGGATATGCCTTGATGGTCTGGCGGTATGACACGATGACGATCAGCAGCAACGTGGCTATGGCCAGGGAGATGGGTGTCAAGAGGCTGAATGCGGCTGTCCCGGCCAGGGCCAGAACCAACATCGCCTCTTCGGTGGCGTAGGCAACCGATGACAGCGGGTCCGAGGCGAACACCGGCAAGGCGAGGCGCTTGGGTAGGAGCTGACTCTCCTCCTCGTGTGTTGCGAAAGGCCGACCGAAGAGCCTTCGCTTGATGTTCAGATCCGACTGGCCTCTCACAACCCACCTGGTGGTGCTCAACAAGAGCGCGGTCGTCACCAGACCGCGCCCGATACGTCGTTGATAGCTCCGAGCGAGACCAGGCCCGGCCATCCTTACGCGGTTTCTACGCGTGACCCCCGCATTTCGACGCGATCAAGGCGACTCCGGAATCGCCGCCGCCATCACACCGACCCCGATGAGGGCCACGACGATCACCAAGACCAAGAGCACGTTCCAGACCAGCTCCCTACCAGTGTCGGTCTCGATTGCCAGCCGCCGGATGAGAGAGCGGCCACACAGGAAAGCGACGAAGACGATCACTCCACCCCCCACCATCTCAGCGATGGCGGTGAGACCAAGTGCCGCAGCGAGAATGGCGACCAGTCCAGCCGAGACGGAAATCACCCAGTCCGGACTCAGTCCCGCTGTACGCGTCGATCGGCTCATGTGTGCCAGATGTACCGCGCCGGTTGCGGCACGCCCGGAGGATCTACGAAATACCAACGCCTGTGCGCCGAGAAACTGCGCGATGGGTACGCCACCTACAAGCGCTTGACCATCCGGCAAGTTCTGCGGAGGTCATGAAGTTCAGACCGTCGATACCCGCGCGTCGATGACAGCCGGCTCCCTGAGTCTGCGCCGCCAGTTGGAGCAGTCGAGCGGTCTTGCCTCCGTTGCTGGTGCCTTCAACCTGGCCTGGCGACGCTGATCCGGGTCTCCGGCAGGGTTCTGAGCGGTCGCATCGCCCAGATGCCTGCCAGGGGGCCTGGAGCCAGAAATGCGAAGGCCCACCTCCAGCCCAGGCTGCGGTTGAGGCGGCGACCGAAGCCAATGATCAGGCTCGCCTAGTTCGTGCCCTCATCTCCTTGGCGTGGGCACGGAAGTGGATGGAGGGCGATTCCGCGCAACTCGCGACATTGCTCGAAGCTCTGCCTGTGGCCCAGTCCATGGGCGACGAGGTGTTGATCACGGAGGTCTTGAGGAGCCTGGGCTGTTCTGCTCCCACGCTCGAGGAGTGCCGGCGGTACTTGGCCGATGCCTTGGCGCGTTCGACGAGCTTGGGTCTGCTGACCACGCGTTGCACTGCCCTGTCCTCCCTGGGAAGCGTCTTGTGGGGCTGGGACATGTCTCAGAAGCCATGGAGCTGCACGAAGAACTCCTCGATCTCGCCCGGAGCAATGAGATGGTGAGAATGGTCATCATTGCCCTGGAGGACCTGGCCTTTCTCCACGGCGAGATCGGGGAGCTCGAGAGGGCACGAGAACTCGCTGACGAGGCGGAGGCGTTGTGTGCGGGCACAGAGTTCGTCGATTGGAAGATCAGTGTCGGACAGATAGCCGGTGAGATTCTGAGGCTCATCGGTGAACCCGGCGCCGCCCAGGCCCGGGTATATGAAAGCCTGCGGCTTGTCAGCGCAATTGGACTGCCCCCATTTGGTCTCCGGTCGCTGCGTCTCCACGGTCAATTGTTGATAGACCGGGGTCAGGTCGAGGAGGGATTGGGGCTTCTGGCTCTGGTCAGTTCCTGGACCCGGCGCGGGCCCGACTTCACAGCCTGGATTCTCGACCCCCGAATCTGGGAAGAGAACAGCAGAAGGGCCGACCCGGAACTGGTCGGACGCGCCAAGGCGTGGGCCGAGGGTCAGGATCTGGGGGACGTCGTAGCGAGGATTCTCGCCCAGAGTCAAAGGAGCCTCACGGTGAGCTTCCCGATCGGGACCAGCAACGACTGATTCTGGCTGTATGCCTCTCCGAACCCGCCTGGATCACGAATTGTGAGTGCGTACCGTCCAATTCTGCTGCATGAGGCGGGCGGCATCTAGCTGAGGTCGAGTCCAATCCCGCCGTCGCTCGATATCTCATGCGTATTGTCTCACCCGTCCCAAGGCGGGTATGACGTGGCAACGGCATCGATTCAACTGTTGGCGGCCGTTATGGCAGCGGTCAATGCGACAGCATGGGTGATGTGGTCTCGATGGGAACGTCCCGGATACGGTGTCGATCTTCGGGCCCGGCTGCAGCCCCATCCCCTGATCGCCCGGGGAGGCGACCTGGCACAGGTCGCACCTCTTGGCTATCCGGTCCTGGTCGTAGCCGCACCGGGCTGGGCGTACGAAGGCTGGATGAATTGGTCAACCGACATCGACCTGGTGCTACAGGCGGTTGGCCTCGGTCTCTGGGCGCTGGGGCTTGCCGTGGGACTGTGGGCTGCGCAAGCGATAGGCAGCTACGGTGCGGTGGGCGGGGTGACGGTGGACCATCAGCTGGTGAGCAATGGGCCCTACCGGTACATGCGCCATCCCATCTACACCGCGCTGAGCGCAACTGCAGCAGGAACCACTCTCGTCTTCCGCAGCTACCTGTTGCTGGGAGTGGCGGCGATGACCGTCGTCACCCATCTCTGGTGGGCGACCGCCGAGGAGAGATTGCTCAGCTCCCTCGAGGGGTTAGGACATGTCTACGACACCTACGCATCCTCCACCGGGCGGTTCCTGCCCAGACTGAGGCGAGCTCGACCACCAACCGGACCCTCGTAGGAACTCATGTCGGCTTGTTCAGTCGGCCCTTCCGCTGAGCCGTCCTCGCTGCAGCTACTCCTCGTCGTGGGGGAGCATCGGATGGCTGGTGGGGTAGATGCCCACCGCGAACCCGTAGACCGTGCCGCCCGAGCGCGGTAGTTCGTCGAACTCGCGCACCAGCTCAGCCATCCGTCGCCAAAACCCCTCGGCTTGTTGCTCGGTGATCCGTGCGTGCCGGATGAAGCCCCACAATCTGCCCTCCTGGAACGCTTGTGCGGACTCGCCCGCGGCGACCTCGAAGTCGTTGAAGTCGAGCACAGTCCTGTCACCAGCCGTGTGTTGGCCGAGGTCGACGTAGAACAGCCGCGCGGTCCGGCCGAAGAACCGCTCCTCGATCGCCCGGACTCGACGGGTCCGCACCACCTGCAGCAGACCAGCTTCGGTCAGCATCTTCACGTGATAGGCGACGGTGCTCTTTGGCCGTTCCAAGGCGACCGAGAGCTCGGTCACGGTCGCCGCCCGCTCATGCAGGAGGCCGAGGATCGTGGTGCGGAGCGGATTGCTGATGGCCTTCACCTGGGCCGGCTCGGTGAGCACGAACGTGTCGAGAAGCTCGTAATCCGGGGGGTTGCTCGCCATGTCAAATCAAACTAGCATCCTCGAACGTTCGAAAAATATGGATCAAAGGAGGATCGGATGGCAGAAATCATGGTTTATCACCACGCCCAGGGACTCACCCTGGGGGTGGCCGCCTTCGCCGACACGCTGCGTGGTGCCGGCCACACCGTCCACGTCCCCGATCTCTACGACGGCCGCACTTTCGCCACCCTCGACGAGGGCATGGCCTACCTCCGCGAGGTGGGCTTCCAGTCGATCCTGGACGCCGGAGTCACCGCCACCGAGGACCTGCCGGTCGACCTCGTTTACATCGGGTTCTCCCTTGGTGTCGTGCCCGCTCAACAACTTGCCCAGACCCGCCCCGGAGCCCGTGGCGCCGTGCTCTGCTACTCCTGCTTGCCGATCTCGGAGTTCGGAGGCGGCTCCTGGCCCGCGGGAACGCCGGTGCAGATCCACGGCATGGGCAGCGACCCGTACTTCGCGGATGAGGGCGACCTCGACGCAGCCCGAGAACTGGTCGCCTCGACCGACAATGCCGATCTGTTCGTCTACCCCGGCTCGGAGCACCTTTTCGCCGACAGCTCACTTGCGTCGTACGACTCGGCTGCGGCCGCCCTGATGACCGACCGCATCCTCGCATTTCTGAGAGGGCTCTCCTGAGCTCGAGTTCGTCACGGCGAGGGCCTCTCCCCCTAGTCCCCTGGTTCGAACCGGTAACCCATACCGGGCTCTGTGATGAAGTAGCGAGGGATCCCCGGGTCAGGCTCCAACTTTCGGCGAATCTGAGCCAGGAACACCCGCAGGTAGTTGGTCTCTTCACCGTATGTCGGCCCCCAAACCTCACGGAGCAGGTGAACCTGACTCACCAACTTGCCCTGATTCGAGGCGAGGACCTCGACGATCCCCCATTCGGTTGGTGTGAGCCTGATCTCGTCCCCGTCGGGCCGGGTGACACGTTTGGCGGAGAGGTCGATGGTGAAAGCGGACGTCTCGATGACTGGAGCGTTCTCGTCACTGTGCAGCGATCGTCGCAACGCGGCTCGGAGACGCGCCACCAGCTCGCCCATGCCAAAAGGCTTGGTGACGTAGTCGTCGGCTCCGGCGTCGAGTGCGGTGATCTTCTCCCGTTCCTCTTCCATGACCGACAGGACGATGATGGGAACCTTGGTCCAGCCGCGTAGCCCACGGATGACGTCGACTCCGTCGATACCCGGCAACCCGAGGTCGAGGATGACCGCGTCGGGCCGATGATCCGATGCTTTCCGCAACGCTTCCTCACCTGTGCCGGCGGAGTCGACTTCGTATCCCAGAGCTTGGAGATTGACTGTGAGTGCCTTGACTATCTGGGCCTCGTCGTCCACAACGAGAACACGAGCAGACTCACTCATGTTGGCGAGATGGGGAGGTGCCGGCGGCGGCTTCGACGAGTGGTGCCGGCTTGAAGCCGATGACCATTGTGGTCCCACCTCCAGGTGTGTCCTCGACCGTCAGCTCGTTGCCCATCGCCTCGAGAAAGCCTCGGGCCACCGCCATCCCGAGTCCCACTCCGCTTCGGTTGGACGAATCACCGAGCCGCTGGAACGGTTGATAGATGGTATCCCGCTCGTCGGCTGGTATCCCAGGGCCGCGGTCGATGATTCTCAGGTCGACCCGTCCCGCCACCTCTCCCGCACTCACCAGCACGTGCCGGTCTGGGGGCGACCACGTGAGTGCGTTCTCGATGAGGTTGGCCACCACACGTTCCAGTAGCGCCGGGTCGGTCTGCACGGGAGCGAGGGTGTCTGGGATGTCCACGTTCACGCGTCCTGCCTTCGCCCCCAGACCCGACAGGGCGGACGAGATGACCTCGTCCAGGCCCACGGCGACGAAGAACACGTGGACAGCTCCTACCTGGACCCGGCTGGCGTCGAGCAGTCGACCGACTACTCGATTCAGATGCTCGGTCTCCTCCAGAATGGCATGCAGAAAAGCCTGGATCTGCTCGCCCGACCAGACAACCTCGGTCTCGAGCAGACTGGTGACCGATGCCTTGATGGTCGCCAGCGGGGTTCGGAGGTCATGAGACACCGCATTCAGCAATGCGGTGCGGAGACGGTCGGTCTCGGTCATGGCTTCGACGGCGGCGGCCTCTCGTTCCAGCTTCTCACGATCGAGGGCCTGTGCCATCTGCGCGGCGAAGGCCCTGAGCACCCTTCGGTCGTCACCGGTGAGGCTGCCGCCGCTGAGCGCGAGGACGGTGTCATCGGTCAATGGGATGACCTCGTTCGCCTCTTCCGGACTGCGGAGCTCCGAGACGCCCACAGTGGCGATGGGCTCCCATCCGTTGGGGGTGCGTCGGAGGACGGCCGCAGCGCTCATGGCGAAGACGTCGCGAATCCGGCTCGTCAACCCGGAAGCCTGCGCTCCGGTCATGGGATCGATCGATGTGGCGGTCGCTGCAAGTGCCTCGGCTTGGGCGCGAGCCTTCCGAGCCTCGGCGCTGCGACGCGTTGCGTTCCCCACGAGAAGTCCCACAGCCGAGGCGACCATCAGAAAGGCGAAAAGGGAGAAGAGATGGCCGGCGTCGGCGATCTTCCAGGTGTGGAACGGCGGCGTGAAGTACCAATTGGCGAGCAGAAACCCGGCGGCGCCACAAGTCACAGCGGGTAATGCTCCCCCGATCACCCCGACCGCCACCGCGGCAAGCAAGTACACCAACAGGACGTTCTCGAGGGCGATCTGGTCGCGCAAGGCGAGGAGGAGCAGGGTCAACAGGGGCAGACTCGTTGCGGTCAGGACCCAGGCGAGGAGGCGACGACGCAGACTCAGTGCCCGGGTGGCCGCGGTACGTGACCGGCGGCGCGGTTGGCTGGTCTCGTAGGAGATGACGTGAACCTCGATGGTCCCTGCCTTTCGGATCGTCTGCACCACAGCAGAGTCGCCGAGCCACTCCCTCGGACGTGATCGCCCAGAAGATCCCAAGACGATTTGGGTAGCGCTCTCGGCTCGCGCAAAGGACAACAACGCCTCCGGAATGTTGTCGCCAACCAACTCGTGATAGGTCCCGCCGAGGCCCTCGAGGAGCTCTCTCTGTCTCCGCAGATGACCGACCTCCTCGTCGCTCAAGCCGGCGGTTGGTCGGATGTAGACCCCATGCAGCTCGGCACGGGAGCGCAAGGCGGTACGCGCCGCCTTGCGGACGATCACGTCGCTCCCCTCCACGGCCGGTAGCCAGACCACGATGCGGTCCCTGGCTCCCCAGGGTTCGTCTATCCCGTGTGTGTCACGGTACGCGGCCAGAGTCTCGTCTACCCGGTCGGCGGTCCAGGACAAGGCCAGCTCACGCAGGGCCGACAAGTTGCCGGGTCGGAAGTAGTTGGCCAAAGCGGCGTCCACGTGCTCGGCCGGATAGATCTTCCCATCCTTGAGGCGCTCCCGGATTCTCTCCTGGGGGAGATCGACCAACTCGATCTCGGCCGTTTGGCGGACCTTGTCATCGGCGATCGTTTCCTGCTCGCGGACCCCGGTGATCTCGTAGACGACATCGTTGAGGGACTCGAGGTTCTGGATGTTGAGGGTGGACAGGACGTCGATGCCGGCGTCGAGTAGAGCAGCTACGTCATCCCAGCGTTTGGCGTTCGGTGATCCTGGAGGATTGGCTCTGGCCAGCTCGTCGACCAGTGCAACGTCGGGTTTACGCGCCAGAACGACGCTCAGGTCCATGGCTGGTCGTTCGGATCGAGGATCCCATGACCGGGGCGGGGTCACCACATCGAGACCACCCAGGAGATCGGACAATTCGGACCGTCCGTAGGTGTCGACGATCCCGACGACGACTGTCCGACCCTCGCGCTGGAGGCGAAGCCCTTCCTCGAGCATGGCGAACGTCTTCCCCACACCTGGGGCGGCCCCGAGAAAGACGCGAAGTGTGCCTCGTCTCATCATCAGACGCTAACGCCGCCCGGCCGCTCGATGTCATCGACGAGTCGTCGGGACCGTCATGGGTTCATCAATAAAGAGTCGTGGTGCGTCAGGACGGCGTCAAGACAGCCGCGGGAGCCGCCGCGGTGGGATACACAGAGGGAGTGCGGTGCCCACCTGGCCCGCCGTAGGTAGAGGAGAGGCCACGACTTCCGGGAAGCTGACGATCGGTCTTCGCTATCGGGTGGGCGGGATCCTGCACGAGTACTTGGGCCCTGCCCAACTTCCCGATCGCGGCGGGATCGCTCATGTGTTCCTTCGTAACGAGTGGCGGCCGGACACTCCGGGTCAGCTTCCACTCACACTCGTGACCGAGACGCAAGTCGGGCAATTGGTTGCCAGGACCCGGACAGGAGGTTCAGATGCGCATCGTCATCGCTGGATGCGGTCGGGTTGGGAGTGACCTGGCCCTCACGATGTCCGAGGAGGGACACGACGTGTCGGTGATCGACAACCGACCGGGCGTCTTCGATCGTCTCGGGTCTACGTTCAACGGCACCACGCACGAGGGGCTCGGCTACGACGTTCGGATGCTGCGGGAAGCGGGAATCGAGTTTGCAGATGCGTTTGTCGCCGCCACCAATTCGGACAATGCCAACGCCATGGCGGTTCAAGTCGCCAAACGTGTCTTTGGAGTTCCCAAGACCATCGCCCGGCTCGACGACCCTGCCCGGGAGGAGGCATATCGCGCCCTGGGCGTCCAGTTCGTCCCGGGGGCAAAGCTCACGTCGAAAGTCATCCACGAGCAAATCGTCAGAGAGGAGTTCAGCTATCACGTGACGTTCTCCGGCGGTGACGTCGAGGTCGTCGACATGACGATTGGGCCGGAGGGCGCAGGGCTCCCTGTGTCGGGCCTCGAGATCTCCGACGATCTTCGTGTTGCGGCTGTTTATCGGGGACATCGCACCTTCATCCCCGATGAGGACTTCAGCCTGGCCGAAGGGGACTTGGTCGTGGCAGCTGCCCGGACCGG
>DATHUP010000059.1:0-13793 GCA_035462175.1 Acidimicrobiia bacterium
AACCTCTACGACTCGCGTTTTCGGTATGTGGGCGAACTGGCTCGCATGGGGGCCGACATCACCACCGAAGCCCAACACGCCATCATCCGCGGGGTGGAGAACCTGTCGGGTTGCCCGGTGTTGGCTCCCGACATCAGGGCAGGGGCGGCCCTGGTCCTGGCCGGTCTCCGGGCGGATGGGACCACCGAGGTGGGCGAGGCGGAGCACATCGACAGGGGATACGAGGAGCTGCCCGAACGGCTCCGGGCGCTGGGAGCGAGAATCGAGAGGGCGTGATGTTTCGCCGAGCCCTGCTTGCGGCTCTGTCGCTGGTGGTTGTGCTCGGCCAGCCTGCCGGGGCCGCAAACCCGGAGGGCTCCACCGTCGAGGTCGCCGTAGCCGGTGAGGGATACCTCGAGATGAACGGGCGGCGATATCGGGGGCCGTTTCGAATCACCGCCGAGTCCGATGGTGTGGGCGTGGTGGAGGTGACCGCCCTCGACACCTACCTCGAGGGGATCAGAGAGGTCCCGTTCAGCTGGAGCGCCGAGGCCCTGGCCGCCCAGGTGGTCGCGGCCCGCACCTATCTCGCCTGGACGCTGATCGGGGGCCGGTCCGAGACCGGGCGTCGGATCGGCTATGACATATGCGCCACGGCCGCCTGTCAGGTCTATGCCGGGGTCGAGGCCGTTCTCGGCGAGGAGGGGAACCGCTGGCGCGAGGCGGTTGCTCGCACCTCCGGTGAGATCCTGATCCACGACGGTCAGCCCGCCCGCGCCTACTACTCCTCCACGACGGGCGGTCGGACCCGGAACATCGAGGACATCTGGCCCGGATCGGATCCGGCGCCGTATTTGGTCGGGGTGCCTTCTCCAGGCGAGGAGAGCCCGTTTGTGAGCTGGTCGTGGGAGCTCCCGGCCTATCTGATGGAACGTCTCCTCCGTGAGGCCGATGTGGCCGGGGGGCGGGTCAGATCGATCACGACCAGGACCACCGAGAACGGGCAGGGCCCTTGGATGGTCGACATCGTCTCCGACACCGGCACAGTGTCGCTGGACACGTGGGCGCTGCGCTCGCGGATCAACGCCGCCGCGTCGATCATGCCCGAGCGGCTGCCGGCCACCACTCCGGAGGGGAGGACCTATCCCACCACCATCCTCAGCCCCGAGTACTCGATCACACGCGACGTGCGTGTCCTCCATTCCGGCGGCGATGCCCTCTCCAGCCCGTATTACGTGGTCGATGGGGCTGGTTGGGGGCATCTGATCGGGATGTCGCAGTTCGGGGCACAGGCCATGGCGGAGCAGGGGGCGGGCTACCCGGAGATACTGGCTCACTACTACGGCGGCCTCACGCCGGCACCTGGAGGGGAGTTCCTCCCCGAGCAGGTGGCCGTGGGCCTGGTCATCGGTGCCGAGTCGGTGCGGGTTTCCACCGACGCGGTCCTCAGTGTCAAGCTCGACGGAGTGGAGCTCGATGTGCCCGATCCGGGTGCCTGGAAGTTCAAATGGGAAGAGGGCAGGCTGGTGGTGGTGCCTGCAGTTCTCGATCGCCAGGTGCCCCCGGGAGCGCCGTATCAGCCTTTCTGAGGTTGAAACGCCGCGAGGTACAATCCGGAACATCCCCAACCAGGTAAGGGTTGTCAAAGACGATGTCAGACACAACACCGGTGACAATTTCGAGCTCGGCCAGAACGGACGACTCGATCGATCTCGAAAAGCTGAGAGAGACACTCGATTACATCCGCCCCGCCGTCCAGGCCGACGGCGGCGATCTGGTCCTCCTCGGGACCGAGGGCGGGACGGTGAATCTCCAGATGGTCGGTGCCTGCGGTGGCTGCCCCCTTTCGATGATGACACTCAAGGCCGGCATCGAGCGCATCCTCATGGATCGGGTCCCCGGCGTGGAAGAGGTCAATGCGAGCGCCGACGCGCCCACCCTCGACGACGATCACATCCACAACGGCATCGAGCTCCCGGTCCTCTGATCGGCGCGCTTCCGCAGCCTTTCGCCCGATGAGCGACGGCGATCTGGCCCAGCGAGTGCAAAGGGGCGACCGCCGTGCCCTGGCCCGACTCATCAGTGCCATCGAATCCGGGGATCCCGCCAGCGAGAAGACGGTCGCAGCCCTCGTCGAAGAGGTCGCACCGGCGCCCAGGATCGGCATCACCGGACCTCCCGGCGCGGGGAAATCGACGCTTGTGGGTGCGGTGATCGCAGAGCTCAGGTCGAGAGGTGACACCGTCGCGGTGCTGGCGGTCGACCCGTCGAGCCCGGTCACCGGCGGGGCCCTGCTCGGGGACCGGATCCGCATGCAGGATCACGTGGAGGACCCAGGTGTCTACATCCGTTCCATGGCCTCTCGCGGTCATCTGGGCGGGCTCTCCCCCGCCGCCGGCCCCACCATCGCCGTGCTCGCCCGCTCCGGCTTCGACATCGTGCTGGTGGAGACGGTGGGGGTGGGACAGTCCGAGGTCGAAGTGATGGATCATGTCGACCAGGTGGTCCTAGTCGTGAGCCCGGGATGGGGGGATCAGATCCAGGCGGACAAGGCGGGGATCGTCGAGATCACCGATGTATTCGTGGTGAACAAGGGTGACCGACCCGGAGTCGAGGTCGTGCAACGCGCCCTTCTCGAGCGAATGGGCGGCGGTTCCGAGGCCCCGGTTCTGGTGACCGCAGCGATCAAGGGCGAGGGAGTTCCCGCCTTGGTCGATGTGATCCGCTGATCAGACGTCGTCCCGGGTCGCCTCCAGAGCAGCCTGTGCCGCTGCCAATCGCGCCCCTTCAACACGGGGCGGGCTGCACGAGACATAGTCGAGGCCCAGATCGTGCACGAAGTAGATCGAGGCGGGGTCACCGCCGTGCTCACCGCACAGCCCGACCACCAGTTTCTCGTTCGCTTCGCGCCCTTCCCTGGTCGCCACTCTGACCAGACGCCCGACACCTGCCTGGTCGAGGGTCTGGAAGGGGTCGGTGGCGAAGATGCCTTGCTCCAGGTACTGCCCGAGGAACTTCCCTTCGGCGTCGTCCCGGCTCAACCCGTAGGTCATCTGGGTCAGGTCGTTGGTCCCGAAGGAGAAGAAGTCGGCCACGGTTGCGATCTCACCGGCGGTGAGAGCTGCCCGGGGCAGCTCGATCATGGTCCCGATCGGGATGTCGAGCTCGACTCCGGAACCTGCCGTGGCCACTCTGATCTCCTCCTCGATCATCTCCCGCATCCGGATCAATTCCTCGGCCGCTGAGACCAGTGGGATCATGATCTCGAGACGCGGGTCTCCCCCTGCCTGAAGACGATGGGTGAGTGCCGTGGTCGCGGCGCGCGCCTGCATCCGGTAGAGCTCGGTGAGTATGAGACCGAGTCGCACCCCGCGCAGGCCGAGCATCGGATTGTCCTCCTCCCATCGGGCGACCTGGTCCGACATCACCTGGAGGTCGTCGATGGGCCGCCCGGCGCGGACCCGACGCAGCATCTCGTGCTCGAGCTCGAATCGGGACGGCAGGAACTCATGGAGGGGCGGGTCGAGAAGTCGGACCACCACCGGGAGCCCGTCCATGGCCTCGAGGAGGCTCTCGAAATCCCCGATCTGTTGCTTCTCCAGGGCGTCGAGGGCGTTGAGGCGTTCGTCGGGGTCGGTGGAGAGGATCACCCTCTGCACGATGGAGAGGCGTTCGCCCATGAACATGTGCTCGGTGCGGGCAAGACCGATCCCTTCGGCCCCCCGGCTCCGGGCCAGGGCAGCGTCTTCGGCAGTGTCTGCATTGGCCCGGACTCCGAGTCGGCGGAGCTGGTCCGCCCATTCGAGCAGTTCGGTCAGCTCCGCCGGCACCTCGGGGGGAACCAGCTCGATCTCCCCCTTGTAGACGGCGCCCGATGTCCCGTCGATGGTGATCACGTCGCCGCGATGGATGTCGGCGGTGCTGGAGGAGGCGATCCCGGCGTTGACATCGACGAGCAGCTCGCCCGCGCCGGTCACAGCCGGCTTGCCCATGCCCCGGGCGACTACCGCGGCATGGGATGTCTTCCCGCCGTGGCTGGTCAGTATCCCGATCGCCGCGGCCATGCCATGGATGTCGTCCGGTGTCGTCTCGGGCCGGACCAAGATGACCTTCGCCCCTTTCTGTGCCTCCACCACGGCCTCATCCGAGGAGAACACCACAGCACCGGTGGCCGCCCCAGGTGAGGCGGCGACGCCATTCGCAATGGCCGAGGAGCGCTTGACCACGTCGGCGACGCGGGGCCGGTGGAGTTGCTCGAGGACGTCGGGCTCCACGCGCGTCACCGCAGTCTTCTCGTCGATGAGGCCCTCGCCCACCATGCCAACTGCCATCTTGACCGCGGCCGCAGCCGTTCTCTTCCCCGCCCGGGTCTGGAGGATGTAGAGCGTGTCCTTCTCGATGGTGAACTCGATGTCGCACATGTCCCGGTAGTGGGCCTCGAGCCCGTCCATGATCTCGATGAGCTGGCCGTGACACTCCGGATGGAGCTCAGCCAGTTGGTCGAGAGTCAGGGTGTTGCGGGTCCCGGAGACGACATCCTCGCCCTGGGCGCGGGGCAGATAGTCGCCGTAGATGATCCTCTCTCCGGTGCTCGGGTCGCGGGTGAAGCAGACCCCGGTGCCCGAGTCGTCGCCCAGGTCTCCGAACACCATCATCTGCACATTGGCCGCAGTGCCCAGGTCGTCGGGAATCGCATTGATCCGCCGATACTCGATCGCCCTCTTGGTGTTCCAGGAGAGGAACACCGCGGTGATGGCACCACGGAGTTGTTGCATCGGGTCGTCGGGAAGCTGACCGGGACGTTCCCGTTCGACGATCTCGCGGAACCGCTGGGTGGCCGTCTCCAGGTCCTCGGAGGTCAGCTCTGAGTCGTCCACGACCCCGCGGGAGGCTCGCAGCTCGGTCAACACCTCCTGGAAGAGACTCTCGTCGACACCCAAGACCACGTCGCCGTACATCTGGACGAACCGCCGGTAGGCATCCCAACCGAAGTGGGAGTCGCCCGACCAGTCGATCATCGCCTTGACCACGTCGTCGTTGATCCCCAGGTTGAGGACTGTGTCCATCATCCCCGGCATCGAGAACTTGGCGCCTGACCGGACCGAGAGCAGGAGGGGCACCGGACCCGACCCGAAGGTGCGGCCGGTCGACTGCTCCAGGCGGGCAACGGCGGCATCCACCTCCGGCCACAGATCCTCCGGGATGGCCCCGGCGACCATGGCCGCCCGGCAGACATCGGTGGTGATGGTGAACCCCGGTGGCACCGGCAATCCGAGCGAGGTCATTCGCGCCAGACCGGCCCCTTTGCCACCGAGCAAGTCCCGGTCCGACCCGTCGGTGGCCGAGAAGTCATAAAGATGCGGCAATCGCTCGTCTCCTAGATCAACAGATGAGTAGAAGCTACCGATCGCGTACCCGTTGCCGACAGGGCCGATTGCGAAAGATCGTCAGGTCTTTCGCCTCTTGAGGCATCGCAGGCCCGCGGTTCAGTCGGAGAGGAGCTGCTCCAGCGCGGACTGGTCCTGGGTGGCGAGGGCATGTTCGGCTTGGAGCGACTCCAGGTCTCGGTAGATCGAGGCAACGGCCTGGATTCTGCCCCCCTTGCGGTATCCGACGATGACATCGCGCGCTGCCGGATCGCCGCGGACGATTTCTTCATCCCATTCCTTGGCATGACCGGTGACATTGATCGGGACGTCGTAGTGCTGGCTCCAGAAGAACGGTGGGTCCATGAAGGGAAGATCCGCGCCCAGCATGTTCCGGGCCGCGGCCTGACCCTGCCGTTGCGCCAGGACCCAGTGCTCGATCCGGACCGGCCCTGCATTCTGATCGGGGTAGAAGGCGACGTCCCCAGCGGCCCAGATGTTGGGATCGGTGGTGCGGAGACGGTCGTCGACCACGATCCCGTCGTCGACGTCGAGGCCCGCCTCCTTCGCCAGATCGGTGCGTGGCGTCACACCGACCCCAATCACGACCAGGTCGGCGGGTAGGGCCTTCCCGCCGTCGAGCTCGACCCGGTTGGGCCCGATCTCCGAAACGGTCTGCCCGAGCCGAAAGACAACGCCATGCTCCTCGTGCAGCGTCTGGACGAATCCCCCCAGCGCCGCGCCGATCACCGGGACCAGGGGTACCTCCTCGGGGGCGACAACCGTGACCCCGATCTCCCGTTGCCTGAGCGATGCCGCTACCTCGAGACCGATGAACCCGGCTCCGACTACCACGGCATGGTCCGTGCCGTCGAGAGCGGCGATGATGGAGCGGCTGTCCTCCAGTGTGCGCAGGTAGTGGACATGGGCCTGATCCGACCCGGGGATGGGGAGACGTCTCGGCTCGGCGCCCGGCGCTAGGAGCAGTGCCCCGTATGCCAGCTCGGTCCCGTCGTCGAGAGACACTCTCATCGCCTCCCGCTCGATGGCCGTCACCTTCTTGCCGGTGATCAGCTCGATGTCATGGTCCTCGTAGAAGTCGGGCGAGCGAAGCGGCATCCACTCCTCCGGTGCGGTCCCGGCCAGATAATCCTTGGAGACGTTGGGCCGGTCGATCGGCGCCTCCTCACCGATGAGCGTGATCGGATTGGCATAGCCGAGACGACGCAGGGTTTCGGCTGCGGCGGAGCCGGCGGCCCCGGAGCCGACTATCACGACCGATTCGGGATTGGCCGCCGGAGTGCGCTCCGGGACATGGGCATCGACCGGGCCGGCCACATAGACCCGGCCGTCACGCTCGGTCGTCTCGTAGACCCGGATCGGGTTGAGGGCGGGGGCACCGACCGCCTCACCGGTGGCGAGATCGAAGATGGCGTGGTGCCAGGGGCATCGGACCTGTCCTCCGACGCAGAGACCGTCGCCGAGCGGGCCGCCGTAGTGGGTGCAACTCCCCGCCACGGCGCGTAGCCCTTCGGGAGTGCGGACCACGATGACCTGTTTCCCGTCGACCTGACCCTTGGCCGGAGTCTGATCGCCTATGTCCTCCACCGGGATACCCTCGTTGAGCAGGTCCGGCCCGGTGACATCTGCTTCGGCGGCCATGTCGTTCTTTCGCTATCGATTCTTTGAACCATAGCGCTCACTTTTAGAAGAGGGCCAAGGGTCAATCCGCGGCCAGGTAGACCAGACCCAGGCCGCCGGTCGAGGTCAGAGTCAACGTGTTGCCCTGGACCTCGGCGGTGAATCCGTCGCTCAGGACCGTGACCACCAGGGCGTCCTGGTCGGTCAACTCGGATGGGCAGCTGCCCTCCGCCTCCAGCCCGCTGACCGAGACCGCGGTCCCGGTGAGGACGTAGTTGCCGCTGAGGCTGCGGCAACCGGTCGAGCCCAGCACCGATCCGTCGCTGAACATCTCCAAGGTGGCTCTATCCCCACCGACGCTGGACACCGAGTCGCCCTGAACCAGGCCGTCCAGCACCCACACCGTGGCGGTGAGCCCGGCGTCGGGCACCGGTGGGAGGGGGACGAAGACCAGCTCCACACCCTCCCCGCTCAGTTTGAGATCTCTCTCGGCCATCGAGAAGCGGTCGACCCGGGCGAGACCTCCCAGATAGACGCGCTCCGACTCCATGATCTCCGCGGGCACACATCCCATCTCGGTCTGGATCAGGTCGGAGAAGCTGATCCGGTCGCCCGAAACGACGAATTCGCCGCTGTAGCTGTTGCATGCGGATTTCCCGCCCGCCCCGTCATCGCTGAGGGACAGGGTGATGGGATGTCCCTCGATGATGGGGACCGGCGCGTCGGCGACACTGCCCGACTGCAGTTCCCAGACCACGCCAGTGGGATCTCCGGCCGGGTCCGAGGGCTCGGCGCAGGAAGCGAGGAGGGTGAGCGACACGACGACGCCGCACCACCGGCTCACGGCCCTTCGCGTCAAGCTGCCTCTTCGTCCACTTCGAAGATCAGCTCCACTCCGTCGCCGGACAGCGTGAGCGAATCCTCGGTTGACCTGAAGGTCTCGACCAGGGAGAGCGCTGCCAGAAACGCGGCTTCGGATTCCATGACCTCGTCGGGGATACACGCCATTTCGGTCTGGATGATCTGGTCGAAGTTCAACTCTCCGCCCGAGATCGAGTAACGAGCGGAGTAATGGTTGCATGCCGACGTCCCACCCGCTCCGTCCTCGTCGAAGACGAGCGTGATGGGATGGGTCTCGAGAACCGGGATGGCGCTCCCGGTGAGAGTGCCCGACTCCAGTCTCCATGCGGTGTCTGTGGGGTCGGTCGCCGCCTGCTCCGCCGGCTCGGCACAGGCGATGAGGACGAGGGAGAGCACGGCGGCGGTCGAGATCGCTCTTCTCATGTCGCTTGGACGGTCGGGGCCGCCGAACGGTTCCTCAGAGCAACGCCCCTGCGGCCAGGACGAGACCGGTCCAGAGATGGAGCCGGGCCGTCATTTTCAGGGCGCGGACCAGGGCGGGGCCGTCGCTCTTGCGGTAGACGATGCGCACGGGACCCATGGCATAGGGGGCGATGAGAGCAGCGAACATGGTGGGGAAGGGAGTCCAGCCGGCCACGGCGAAGAGGGCTATCACCGGGAAGGCGGAATAGACGAGGACGGCGAATAGGGCCCTCGTCTTCTCCGGGCCGATCATCACCGCCAGCGTCCTCTTTCCCACCGCCCGATCGGTGTCGAGGTCCCGATAGTTGTTCACCACGAGGATGGCGGTGACCAGCAGCCCGACTGGGACGGAGAGGAGCCAGGCCGATCTTGGCGCGGTCATGTCGTGGACATACCTGCTCCCCACCGTGGCCACGATTCCGAAGAAGACGAACACGAAGACCTCGCCCAGCCCGCGATACCCGTAGGGGACCGGCCCGCCGACGTAACCGAGCATGGCGACGATCGAAACCACCCCGATGACCAGGATCAACGGCCCGGCGATGAGGGTGAGGGCGATCCCGGCTACGGCGGCGACGGCGATCGCGATCGCCACCCCGGCCCACATCTGCCTTGATGTGAGGTGACCCAGCGCCACCATCCTCGGGGGTCCCAGCCGTCCCTCGCGGTCGGCGCCCCTCGTCGCGTCGGACACGTCGTTGGCGAAATTGGCCGCGACCTGAATGGCGAGGGTGGCGACCAGGGTGAGAACGAAGGCGTCCCAGCGGAACACCCCTTCTGAGCCGGCCAGCGCCGAACCGACCACCGCCGGCACCACCGCTGCGGGCAGAGTGTGGACCCGGGCTGCGATCCGCCAGGCTTCGACGGTGGTCACCGGTTCAGAAGTGCCAGGGGTACCGGCCGAAGTCGGGATCCCGCTTCTCGAGGAATGCGTCTCTGCCTTCCTGGGCCTCGTCGGTCATGTAGCCGAGCCGGGTCGCCTCACCAGCGAAGATCTGTTGGCCCACCAGGCCGTCGTCGATCAGGTTGAAGGCGAACTTGAGCATGCGCTGGGCGGTCGGGCTCTTCCCGGTGATCTCGGTGCCCCACTCCAGCGCCACCTTCTCCAACTCGTCGTGGGGGACGACCGCGTTGACCATTCCCATCTGATGGGCCTCCTGTGCCGAGTACTCCCGGCCCAGGAAGAAGATCTCCCGGGCCCGTTTCTGGCCGATCTGCCGGGCCAAGTAGGCCGACCCGTAGCCGGCGTCGTAGGAGGCAACATCGGCATCGGTCTGTTTGAAAACAGCGTGCTCCTCGGAGGCAAGGGTCAGGTCGCAAACGACGTGAAGGGAGTGGCCGCCGCCCACCGCCCATCCGGGGACGACCGCGATCACCACCTTGGGCATGAAGCGAATCAGTCTCTGCACCTCGAGGATGTGGAGCCGACCGACCCGGCCTTGGTCCACGTCCCCGGCCTCATCGCCTTTGGCGTACTTGTAGCCGTCCCGGCCCCTGATCCTCTGGTCTCCGCCCGAGCAGAACGCCCAGACCCCGTCCTTGGGAGAAGGACCGTTCCCGGTGAGCAGGACACAGCCCACGCTCGTGCTCTGCCGGGCGTGGTCCAGTGCGGCGAACAGCTCGTCGACGGTGTGGGGGCGGAAGGCGTTTCGCACCTCGGGCCGGGAGAACGCGATTCGGACCACACCGTGATCGATCGCCTTGTGATAGGTGATGTCGGTGAAGTCGAACCCGGGGACAGAGTCCCAAGCCGACTCGTCGAATATCGCAGAAACCACGGAACGTGAGGATAAGGGGCAGAATCGTTCTGTGAAGATTCGCGGCGGCTACAGGTGCGTAAACCTCCACAGAAGGACATCTCCGTGCTGGATCGGCTGAAGCGGCACCCTCCCGACCGGGTCTTCATCGAGACGCCGGAGGGACGGTGGTCGTTCGGGGAGATGGTGGCCGAGGTCGAGGCAAGGCCCGTGTCAGGGACCGAAGTCGTGCGTCCCTGGCCGTATTTCTCCTCGGTGGTCGATCTCCTCGCCGTCATGGCCAAGGGCTCGGCTGTGATCGTCTCCGACGAGACTCCGGATCGAGGATCGGTCGATCCCGCCGGTGCGGCATCGGTGGTCTTCACCTCGGGGAGCACGGGCCGGCCCAAAGGGGCGCGTCTCACCCTCGAGAACTGGTCGGCCGCCGCCGGGGCGTCGATGGCGCATCTCGGGCACGACGAGGGCGACGTCTGGCTGCTTGCCATGCCCCTGCACCACGTCGCCGGGCTGTCCATCGTCGTCAGGTCGGTCTATGCCGGTGGGTCGGTGCGGATGCTGTCAGGGTTCGACCCGGCTTCCTTTGCTCGAGAGCTGCGCGGCGGGGTCACGATGGCGTCGGTGGTGCCCACCATGTTGTCCCGGCTCCTCGAAATCGAGCCGGGGCCATACCAGGGCTTGAAGGGAATGCTGGTCGGGGGCGGCCCCATCCCGGCTGGGCTGTTGGAGAGGGCGGCCGCCGCCGGGCTTCCGGTGCTGCCCACCTACGGTTTGACCGAGACCTGCGGACAGGTGGCCACGCTGCGGCCGGGGTCGGCCCTGGAGAACAAGGCACACCCTCTCCCCGGTGTCGAGCTCCGCATCGAGCCCGACGGGAGGATCGCAGTGAGGGGCCCCATGGTCTCACCGGGCTACGTCGGTGAGCCCGACCGTGTTCCGGGGGAGTGGTTCGTGAGCGGAGACCTGGGAAGACTCGACGACGACGGGGCCTTGCGGGTGACCGGGCGGGCCGACACCGTGATCGTGAGCGGAGGCGAGAACATCGATCCCGGTGTGGTGGAAGAGACCATGTCCAGGGTCCATGGGGTCGAGGCCTCCCTCGTGCTCGGCTTGCCCAGCGAGGAGTGGGGGATGGAACTGGTCTGCCTCTACGTCGGTGAGGCGAGCCCCACCCGCATCGAGAGCTATCTCCGTAATCGGCTAGCCCGGTTCATGATCCCCAAGAGGTGGCTTCGGGTTGAGGCGCTGCCCCAGACGCCGCTGGGAAAGCCGGATCGGGTTGCGGCCGCCGGCTTCTTCAGTTGATCCTCAGCCCGACCAGCACCCCGTCGTGGAGAGGGAAGGCCGCCGCCTCGAAGTCGGGGTCTGCGGCGATGTGCCGGTTGAAGGCGTCGGACCCGTGCCCCTGGTCGATCCACCCGGCAGTGGTCCCGTAGACGTTGTCGGCGATGACCAGCCCACCGACTGGGATCAACGGGCGGGCAATGCGGAAGTAGTCGGTGTACTCGGACTTGATCGCATCGAGGAAGAGGACGTCGACACTCCCCGGCTCCAACTCGTCGGCGAGTGTGGTCAGCACTTCGATGGCGGCGCCCCGTCTCTGCTCCACCCGATCGGCGACATCGGCCCGCTCGAACTGACGTGCCGCGAAGTCGGCATGTTTCGGCTCTGACTCGATGGTGATGAGCCTTCCTCCGGGGCGAAGCCCCCGGGCGATCCAGATCCCGGAGTAGCCGGCCAGCGTGCCCACCTCCACCGCCAGTAGGCCCCGTGTCATCGAGGTGAGGATCTTGAGCAGCCGGCCCACATCCGCTTCGACCGAGATGGGGGGGAGGCCCGCGGCGACCGCCTCGTCCATGAGCCCGGCCAGGTGCTCGTCCTGGGCACCAAACAGCTCGGCCGAGTAGTCGTTGATGTAATCCCAGGTCTCGGGGGTCATCTCCATGGGCGGGACCCTAGAGGCTCGGATTTCCGTGGGTGGAATCGGATGAGGAGGTCATCGGTCTGCGAACCGACGCTGCAGATGGTCGGCCCAGGTGACCTTGCCCACAGCCCGCTCCGGGTTGGTGTGCAGGCCCTGGCGAAACGCCCGCGACACCCGCCCGGGCTTGGGATAGCTGATCAGGGGCCGCTCCATCCCCTTGGCCGTCATGTAGGTGCGGGCCAGATGCTCGATGCCCAGAATCTCGGGCCCGGCCAGGTCGGGGGCTCTCCCCTGGGGCCGGCTTTCGACCAGGGCCGCCACTTCCCCGGCGACCTCGCGGAGGTCGATCGGCTGATACACATGACCCATCGGGACACGGGCGACCGGGAAGCGCGTCATTCGTTCGAGGCGAAGTGCGATGAGATCGTGGAACTGGGTGGCCCTCACGATGGTGAAGAGACCACCCGCGTCTTCGATCAGCCTCTCGGCGGCGAACTTGGCCCGGTAGTAGGGCAGGGGATGGCGGTCGACCCCGACGATGGACATGTAGACGAGGTGACGTTCGGCTATCAGCTCCAACAGCCGCCCGGTCCCGGCAACGTCGACCTCCCAGGCACGGAGCGGGTCGGAGGCGAGATGCAAGACGCATTCCGCGTCCGCTATGGCTTGGCCAACGCCTTCCCCGCTTCCGAGATCGATTCGTACCCCTCGCACCGCAGGATCAGACTCGGTCCGTGCCGACCGCCCGGCAATGGAGATGGTGTGACCCCGCTCCCTCAGAGCGGAAGCGACCGCAAAGCCGAGGACACCGGTCCCGCCGAGAATCGTGACGTTCACGACTCGGAGGTTAAGACAGCCCGGACACGGTCAGGCGGCGCGCATGTCCTCGATCGATTCGAGGTCGGAGGCCAGCTGAACCAGGGACTCGGCCACGAGCTCACGCACCTCCGGCTCGGGGAGCCCGGTCATCTTGCTGATGGTGACGAATGCCGCCGGCGCCCCTTCAGCCAGGCCATAGCGGAGCTCGAGGGCGCGCCGGTGAAGCTCGGGCAGACGAGCCAGGCTCTCCTGGAGTGCTTCAGCCACGATTCGCTGCTCGGTCTCGGTCACCGGGTCGGACGCCTCGGCATCGGCGATGAAGTCGCCGAGGAGGGCGCCGTCATCGCCCACCGGGGTCTCCAGGGCAACGGTGGTGGCCACCGAAAGCGCCTTCTCCACCTCGCGGTGGGGGATCCCGGTCACTTCGGCGATCTCGTCGACCGTGGCCAAGCGATCGTGCTTGGTGCGAATGTCCTCGGCGGCAGAGCGAACCACGGGCAGGATGTCGAAGAGCGCGGCCGGGATCCGGATCGAGTCGCTGTGCTCGGCTCGCGCCCGCTGCAAGGCCTGGCGAATCCACCAGGTGGCGTAGGTGGAGAACTTGAACCCCTTGCGCCAGTCGAACTTCTCCACCGCCCGGATCAGTCCCAGGTTGCCATCCTGGATCAGGTCGAGGAGATCGAGGCCCCGACCGGTGTAGCGCTTGGCGATGGAGATGACGAGGCGGAGGTTGGAGCTGATGAATACCGCCCGGGCCTCCTCGCCGGACTCGACGATCGCCTTGAGGCGCTCACGATCGGAGTCAGTGAGGCCGTTATTCTCGAGTTGGGCGCCGGCCTTGCGTCCGGCCTCGATCGCCCGGGCCAGCTCGACCTCGTCCTCGGCGGTGAGCAGGGTGTGGTCGGCCACGTCGTCGAGGTAGAGGCCGACCGTGTCGGCAGTAGCAGAACGTCTGCGTTTCGTCGCTGCCACCTGAACCTCACCTCA
>DATHUP010000060.1:0-37724 GCA_035462175.1 Acidimicrobiia bacterium
GAAGAAGGCGACATCTGCAATCCCCTGACTGTTCGAATTGCGCAGATAGACGTATCCGTCCGACCGTCGGTACAGGCCAGGCGTGTCGATCCCGTCACAATCCCAATCCCCCATGAACCCATGATCCCCCGGATTCCCGAAATAGATCTCGACAAGACTCCCCGCCGCGTTGTAGTAGCGCCATTTGCCCGTGCCCGCGTCGTGGAGCACCGGTCGATCGGCGCCGGGGATGAAAGGCACCAGCCCGACGATGTCGAGGATGTAGTGGGAGCGAAGCCCGAACGCCGTCCTGAACTGGTTGCCGGTGAAGGTCTTGGTGAGAGGTGAGCCGCCGGCCGATCCCTGGACGACGATCGTCTTCGGGCTGCCCGACACGTTGCGCTCGGTGATCGTCGCCGAGAGGATGGCGTCGAAGCCGAGCGTCGTGGTGAATGAAGATTGGGGTACCGAGGCCGTCCATGCGGTGAGCCCGGGGTCGTTGCGAGAGCGGAGGTAGGGGTAGGGCGAGCCTCCCCACTGGTCCTCGTTGTTCTCGGTTGCGCCTCCTGAAGAGGAGAAGTAGTAGGCCTCGATCGCGCCGTTGACGCCGTCACTGCCATGAACGAGTGCCTGGCCCGACGTGGAGTTCACCGCCGATCTCCACACGGCACCCCAAGTTCCGGCACCTTCGGCCTCCTTGGCCCACCCGATGTACTTCTGATCCTGGGTCGAGGCGTAGAGATGACAGGCGCAGGCATTCATACGGGCTTGGTTGGCGTTGAGATTGCTGAACACCCGGGCCCGGAAGAGGGCGTAGCTCCGACCTGCGATGGCCTGCGCTCTCAGCGCTTCGGTGGGCCAGGAGGAGGGCATCTCTCCGAGCCCGTAGAGGTACTCCTCGAGGGGGATCTCGACGAGAAGGTGGAAGGCTCCGGGGTTGTTGGGGACCTGGACCACCACCAGCTTCCCCCTGGCGTAGGTGCGATTCAGGGTGGGAACCGTCACCCTGGTATCGGGCTGGTTCGCCCAGGTGATGTCCCCGTTGCACGGTCGCGGCATGCCCTGCGCTCCCTCGCCGAAGAAGAACTGGCAGGTGCCGGGCTCGGTGATTCGAAACGACCAATCCTGACCCGGATGTGCGACCAAACCGTCAGGCAGATTGACCGGCCCGTTGACCGCGGAGAAGTCGAACCGACTCAAGCTGGGGCCGACCCCGATGCGAAGCGGTTCGGCATGTCCGACCAACTCCCCGCTCCCCACGGTCCCGATCGCGGCTCCGTTGTAGAAATGTTGCAGGATTTGTTGGGCGTCCTGACCGCTCTCGGCCAGTGCCTTGGCCCCGTACTGGGGCATCCCGATCCCGTGTCCCCATCCGCCACCGGTGACAGTGACCTCGTTGTCGGCGCCGAAGGTGGGACTGGCGCCCATGACCAACAAGAGGGTGGACAGGGCGAGGGTCAGTATGTGTCTTTTGATTGTGGGTCGCAGCATGGGCAGTCCGCTCACCTCCCGGCGTTGCCCTCCTTGATTCGGCATTGTTGCCCACCCTCTGAAGGGCGAGGTCATTCAAGCTCCTCCGGTCGTCTAAGAGGTCGGATTCCCTGCCGGACTAGCGATGCCCGGCCGGGACGGCCAACATGCGGCGTTCGTGCCCACCGATCTCACGACATTGGCCCAACCCGAATTCCTGCTGGTGGCATGGGCGGCAGGTCTCACTCTGGTGGCGGGACTTGTCTCACTGGCTCGGGTGGTAGGCCCCGGCTTCACCTGGGTCACTGCCTCTGTCGCCGCCCTCGTCGGTATGGTCGGGGTATTCGCCGATGACGCATGGTGGGCCCGCTTCGGTCTCATCCTGCTCGGGCTCGGCTTGTTGTGGGCCCGCAACAGACAGCTATCCGGGATCCTCCTGACCGGCGCCGGGATCGCACTCCTGATCCAAGCCTCGGGAGAGGGAGTGTGGTTGCCCGCCGTCTCTGCCGCCCTCGCCCTCGGGGGTGTCACCGGGGAGATGGCCCTCGGCCACTGGTACCTGATCGATCCGAGGCTTCCCCGGTGGACACTCAAGACGTTGGCCATCTGCGGGATCGTGGGGCTGGTCGCCGATGCCGGGGTGCTCGCCGTTGCCGGCCTCCCTTCCGGCGGGGCCACGATTGCCTATTGGGTCCTGATGGCGACCTCGGTCCTGCTCATGGGTGGCGTGTTCGGCTCACTTCGCTATCCGGCCTATGCGGGCGTGATGGCAGCGACCGGTTTGTCATATCTGGCGGTGTTAACCACTCTTGGTGGAGTGTTCCTCGGCCGCATCGTGGTCGCAGGTCTGGCACCTTTCGGTTAGAGGAGAGACAAGAGACAGTGGAGATCACGAACGTCGGCGCAGATGTCGATCTGACCGATGCCACATTGGTGGTGGGCGTCCTCGCCGAGAATCAGCCCGTCCCGGGCGCCGAGGAGGCGCTGGCCGCTGCCGATCCCGCCATGCTCGAGCTGGCAAAGTTCGAAGGCAAGGGCGGTCAGGTGCTTGCCCTTCCCCACGACCGGGCCAAGTCGGTGCTGTTCGTCGGCTTGGGCGAGGAAGCCGGCTTCGAGGCGATCCGCAGCGGGATGGGCAACGCCATCCGGATGGTGAAGACCGGGCGAGCCGTCACCAATCTCAATCAGATCCCGATCGAAGGTGCGGAGCGGGCCGTGGTGGAAGGGGCGGCTCTGGGCGCCTACCAGTTTCGGGCCTACAAGACCGAAGGCGAGGCCCTCCCCATCGCAAGCCTGCAGCTGATCGGCGCCGACGAGTCGACCATCGCACAGGTGGTTGTCACGACGGAGGCCACCAATCTGGCGCGTGACTGGGTCAACACGCCTGCCCTCGACATGGCGCCGGAGACACTGGCCGACCGGATTCGTACCGAAGCGGAGGCGGCTGGGGTGTCGGTCGAGGTGTGGGACCACGACCGGATCGTGGAGGAGAAGCTGGGCGCGCTCCTCGGGGTCGCCGCCGGGTCGGACCGCCCGGCCCGCGTCGTGATGCTCGAATATCGCCCCGATGATGCCGGGGTCCATCTCGGGCTCGTGGGCAAAGGAATAACTTTCGACTCGGGCGGCCTCTCCTTGAAGACAGCGCCGTTGATGGAAGAGATGAAAGACGACATGGCGGGGGCGGCGACGGTGTCGGCAACGACCATCGCCATCGCCCGTCTCGGTCTTCCTGTCCGGGTGACCGCGGTGATCCCCCTGACCGACAACGCGGTCGGAGGCAGGGCGACCCGGCCAGGAGACATCCTCCGTCCGGTGTCCGGGCCGACGATCGAGGTGCTCAACACAGATGCCGAGGGGAGGCTGATCCTGGCCGACGGTCTTGGGCTGGTCCGTCGTCACGAGCCCGATCTGATCATCGACGTCGCCACTCTCACCGGCGCCGCTCGAGTGGCCCTTGGCGACAAGATCGCCGCTGTCTTCGCCTCTGATTCCGAGGTGGCTTCGACCGTTCTCGAGGCCGCGGCGCGGGCCGGAGAGCACTTCTGGGAGATGCCGCTGTTCCGCGATTACAAGAAGTCGATCGAATCGGACCTGGCCGACCTGAAGAACGTCTCGGGTAGTCGCTACGGCGGCGCCATCACCGCCGCCCTCTTTCTCTCCAGCTACGTCGACGACAGCAAGTGGGCGCACCTGGACATCGCCGGCCCGGCGAGATGGCGTGAGACGGCGGGGGAGCAGGTCAAAGGCGCATCGGGTGTCGGGGTCCGCACCCTGGTCGAGTTGGCCCGCGGGCTGGTCAACCGGCAAAACACCGAGACTGTTTCCTAGCATCCCAATTCATGCGTGCACGGTTCCTGTTCTGGGTGGGGGTGCTCGACCTGGCAGTGCTGGCTCTCGCCGCGATCGGAGCCTCCCTCTACGTGTACGGGACCCCGCTGCCTTGGGATTCGGTCCAGGGAGCAAGGGTGTACCCGATGCTCCTCTTCCTGGCCATCTCGATGGTTGTCGCCTCGTCGCTGACCGCCCAGATGTCGGGTCCGGGAGTGCCTCGCCCCACATACGGGCGGATGCTCGCCATCGCCCTGCTCACCGGTGCATTGACCGCGTTGCTCATCGTGTTCGTCCGCCCCGACTACTTCTCCCGTGGGTTCCTGGGCTGGGCCGGGTTGGGTTGGGTGGTCCTCGCCACCATCCATCGTTCCCTGCAGCGGCTCCGGCCATGGACAGAGAAGATCGGAGTGATCACCGCCGAAAAGCAATTGGCCGAAGACGTCGCTGCCTCATCCCATGCCATGGTCGTCTGGGTCCTCGACCCCAAGTTCGACGGCCCACTCGAGCTCCCCGCCCGCGACGTGGCCATGGCCGTCGACCTCCGCGCCGTCCTCTCCGAGAGGGTTGCGCGCTTCCTCTCCTCCTGTGACGTCGCCGGTTACAACATCCGGCCCTTCTCCAGTGTCTACGAGGAGCACACCGGTCGTGTCCCCCTGGTGCATCTGGGAGAGGGCTGGGAGATATCCGCGCCGTTGCTGGAGGTCGCTCCCTGGCTCCCCGGGAAGAGGATGTTCGACCTGGCCGTCACCGCCGTCCTCAGCCCGATCTGGGTCGTCATAGGGCTGGTCGTCGCCGGCTACATCAGAGTGGTCACGAAAGGCCCGGCTGTCTTCCGACAGCCCCGCGTCGGGAACCAGGGGCGGACCTTCACCATGTACAAGTTCCGCACCATGGGCGAAGACGCCGAGAAGGACGGCCCCAGGTTCGCCACCGAGGACGACGCTCGTCTGGTTCAGGGAGGCCGATTCCTCCGCAAGTCCCGTCTCGACGAGATCCCTCAGCTATGGAACGTCCTCAAGGGGGACATGAGCCTGGTCGGACCCCGCGCCGAGCAGGTTCCCTTTGTCGAGGAGTTCCGCCGCGAGATCCCCTTCTACGACCACCGCCACCTGGTTCGTCCCGGTGTCACCGGTTGGGCTCAGGTCAATTATGGCTATGCCGATGATCAGGCGGACACGATCGAGAAGCTGACCTATGACCTCTACTACGTCAAGCACATGTCCCCGGTGATGGATCTCCGCGTGCTCTGGAAGAGTGTCTGGACGGTCCTCACCGGGTTCGGTGCTCGTTGAGCTTCCCGGTGATCGAGTCCGAGCGGAGAGGCTTCCGGGCGCCCGGAACCACGTTCATGGTGGCCGGCAGCCTGATCGGTGCGGTCGGGGCCTACATATTCCAGGCGTATGGCGGAAACAAGCTGGGGACAGAGGCCTTCGCTCCGATCGCCCAGCTCTGGACGGTGTTCTTCATCCTGGCCACCGTGCTCCTGGTTCCGCTCGAGCAATACGTGACCCGCGAGGTCGCCTCGGGTCGCAAGGCGCTTCCCCACGATCTCAGGCCCGCGGTCGTCATGGCCACGATCGGAGCGGTTGTCGGAGGAGGCTTTGTCGCCCTGACCCTCGACCGGCTCTTCGAGGGGAACTGGCAATACGTGCTCCAGATCGCCCTGCTCCTCTTCGGTTATGCCCTGCTCTTCGTGGGCAAGGGCATCCTCGCCGGGCGTCGAAGATTCGCCGACGTCGGCTGGGTGCTGGTGATCGAGTCGATGGTTCGGTTGGGGGCGGCGGTGCTGGTGATCAGGCTCGTGGCCGACGCGGTGTCACTGGGATGGGCCATGGTCATCGGTGGCTTCTCGATTCTGGCCATGAGGTGGTGGCGTCACGACAGCGGCGACAAGGACGTCCCCGCTGCGCCGTCGTTTCGCTTCCTCGGCGGTTATGTCGGTGCCACGACCTCCTCTCAGCTACTGCTGAGCGCGGCGCCGATCGCGGCCGCCGCCCTAGGAGCCAGCCCGGCCCTGGTCTCGATCGTCTTCGTAACCTTCACCCTGTTCCGCGCACCGCTGACCCTCATCTTCGCCCTCCAAGGACGGGTCCTTCCCTATCTGGTCGGGATCGCCGGGTCAGGCGACCGGACCGGCCTGGCGCGGATCGCAGGCATCGTCATGGTCGGAGGGGGGATGCTGGCTGCCCTCGGCGGTCTCGTGGGGTGGCTGGTCGGTCCCGAGGTGGTGACCCTGCTCTTCGATCCCGAATTCGCACCGTCCTCGACGGTCGCCGCCCTCGCTGCAGCCGGGGTGATGGCGGCGGCGACTGCTCAGATCGCCGGTCAGGTGCTCGTCGCCGAAGGGCGCACCTCCCGAATGTCGGCCGCCTGGATCGCCGGGCTCGTCGTCGCCGTGATTTCACTGCTCCTGCTCTCGGGGACTCCCGACGTTCGGGTTGCTCTCGCCTTTGTCATCGGTGAGGGTGTCGCCCTGGTCCTCATGGCGGTCCTCGCCATCCGCAGCTGAGTCTCGCGTCGTGTTGTCATGTCACCGTGAGGTGCGTTCCTGCACGGACAACGCGATCACACCCAGCGCGAGTGCTCGGCGCCGAGACTGGGTGGGAAGCGCCAGCGAAGCTCCAAGGGGACGGGCGGGATGTGGTCATAGACGACCAACCCGGAGGTCTCGGCTTTGACCAATCCGACCCGGAGCAAGGCGGGGAGGGTTCTGGGCAGCCGCACCCCCTCCCCCTTCTCGGCCGCACGAACCAGGCGAAGCAGTTCGGCCACGGCGCTCGAGCCGATTGCGGCCACCCAGAACCGCCTCACATAGGGATTCGAGGGCTCGAACCCACCGCGGCGAGGCTCCAGCCGGACCGGGACCACCGGCCGGACCCTCGCCGTCGGACGGACCGAAGCACCCGGGGGCCCCACGGCGTGCAGATGCGGAGGACGAGCAGTCTGACCACCCCCGGGCGCTTCGGTTCTCATACCTAGTCATCTACAACAGAACGTAAACCAACGTCAAGTGAGGTAAGGCCAGGTCGCGAAAGATTTCAGCCTGGCATGAGGGCTTTTCCGAGGAACCGATCCGGCTCAAGTAGCGTCTTATCGATATCCCGCCGAGTGCGCAGAGTTTTTCGAATAGGAGGAGCCATGCGAAAGCCGATGATCCTGTTGGTGCTTCTGGCCTTCCTCGTTGCCGCATGTGGCGGTGGTGAGGGAGGAGACGAGCCCGAGGCGACCGAGGAAACCGACGCCTCGAGCCCCGGCGAGGAGACCCTCGCCGATTTCTTCGGGTATTCCGAAGAGGACCCCGAGGCGGCTGAAGCCGAGTATCGGGAGCAGGAGTCCCGAATCCAGGAATCCATCCGTGTGTGTATGGCCGAGGCCGGCTTCGAGTACCAGCCCATAGTCCCGCCGGAAGGCTCCTTTGGTTTCGTCGGTGAGGAGTTCGACGAGGGGGAGTGGGTTCGCACCCAGGGCTTCGGGATCACCACCTGGTATGGCAACGAGGAGCTGACGGAGCCGGAACGCGTCGAGGAGTGGGTCGATCCCAACCAGGAGATGCTGGAGGCGATGTCGGAGTCGGAGAGCCAGGCATGGTACGAGGCGCTCTACGGCACCGAGGAAGAGCAGATGGAGGACATGGTCACCGAGGTCGACCCTGAGACCGGTGAGGAGTATCAGGTCTCGTACGGCTATGGCGCAGGGTGCCAAGGTGAGGCATACGAGGCCGAATACGGCGAGCAGCAGGCCACGGACGATCTTTGGATGGAGCTCAATCCCGAGATGGAGGCCATGTACGAGCGGGTGCAGGCAGACCCCCGCATCGTTGAGCTCGACGCGGAGTGGTCGGCATGCATGGCCGAAGCCGGACATGAGTACGAGTCGATGTCCCAGATGCACGAGACGATCTTCCAGGACTTCCAAACGCGGTTCGACGAGATCGTCGGCCCCGGGGGCGGATATGCCGATCCGTTCGAGGGTTGGTCCCAGGAGGAGATCGACACCTTCTTCGAAGAGAAGACCCAGGAGGAGATCGACGCTTTCTTCGCCGAGGCCGAGCAGGCCTCACAGGAGAACGTCGACATGGAAGCCCTCGCCGCTCTGCAGCAGGAGGAGATCGACCTTGCGGTGGCCGATTTCGAGTGCAGGGGCGACTACTACGAGGTCTATCAGGAAGTGTCCGAGGATTACGAGGCAGAGTTCGTGGAGCAGAACCGGGAGATCCTCGAGCAGATTCGCGAAGCCCAGGGTGGCTGAGAGCTCCGGGCAGACAATTGAGGGAGCGGGGGCTTAGGTGAGACGAAATGTCCTGCTCGGCGGGGTGATCGCGGCCGTGGTGGTGGCGGCGGGCTTGGGCTGGTTCTTCGGGTCGCAGATCCAGTCTCCGGCCGAAGCCGCCGCCGAGGCCGAGGCACCCGAGCCGTCCAACATCACCGTGCAGGTGGTGAGCGAGGTGCTCTCGGCAGACGTGATCACTCGTGGGGACATCGTCTACGACGAGCCGCTTTCGGTAGCGCTCTCCGGGTCGTTCGCCGAGACGCCCGAGAAGCTGGTGGTGACCCAGGCGGTCGAGGTCGATGCCGAGCTGGCGGAGGGCGACATGGCGGTCGAGGTCGTGGGGCGGCCGGTTTTCCTACTCGCCGGTGAGATACCCATGTACCGCGACCTGCGACCCGGCGCCAGCGGCGATGACGTCCTCCAGGTCGAGGAGGCCTTGGCGAGGATGGGCTTTCTCAGCGTGGCCCCGGACAACGTGTGGGACCTGGACACTGGTGCGGCCGTTGCCGCCTGGTACCAGGATGCCGGATACCGCCCCAACGGCCTCTCCGAGGAGGAGGAGGCGGCGTTGCGGGCGGCCCGGGACCGGGTGACCGGGGCCCAGGGAGCGGTGGCTGACGCCGAACAGGCGTTGCGGGACGCCAACGCGGGAAGCGGGCAGGCGGCGATCGCTGCCGCCCAAGCGGAGATCGAGGCTGCCCGGGACGCCTGGGCTCTGGCCAACATCGACGCCGACCGCGCCAATCAGCTCGCAGCACAGGCGGTGACCGATGCCCAGGCCGCCCTGGCCGCGGCACAGGCGGACCAGGACAACGGGGAGCCCGGGGCTGAAGAGGCGGTGGCCGGGGCCCTGGCCGCACTGGACCAAGCCCAGTTCGACGTGGGACGGACCGCCACCGAGCAGCAGGCGCTGGTCGAGGCAGCGATAGCCAGGGTCACGGTGGCAGAGGCGGCCCTGGCCGACCTGCAGCGAGGGATCGACACGTCAGCCATCCGACGTCAGATCGACGCGGCCCGTCAGGACCTGGCCTTGGCCCGTGAGGAACTGGCCGGGCTCGAGGCCGAGCTCGGCACTTGGCTCCCCGCCGGCGAAGTCGTCTTCCTGAAGAGCATGCCGGTCCGGGTCGACCGGGTGGCAGTGTCCCGGGGTTCGGTGATCGACGGTTCCTTCATCACCGTCTCCGGCTCCGAGTTGGCCGTGCGCTCCTCGGTGAGCGAGCGAGATGCCCCCAGAGTCGAAGTGGGGATGGAGGTCGAGATCGAGAACCCCGAGACCGGCGGGACCATCCCGGGGGTGATATCGGCCAAGGCGGACCGGGCCGGCACCAATGGCGTTCAACCGGATCGGGTCTATCTCGAGATCGAGCCGGCCGAGCTGCCTCCTGAGATCATCGGAACCAACGTGAGGGTGACCATCCCGGTCAGCTCCACCGGGGGAGAGGTGCTCGCCGTTCCGGCGGCCGCCCTGTCCGCCACCGCCAACGGTTCGACCATTCTCCAGGTCGAGGACGAGGACCGATCGCTACGCACCGTGGCGGTGGAACCGGGGCTGGCAGCGGGGGGGTTGGTCGAGGTGACACCGGTCGATGGCCGGCTGGATGTGGGTGACTGGGTGGTGGTCGGCCGAGAGGGCTCGACCAGATCGTCGGACGACACCGACACGGACGCTTCGCAAGAGACCGAAGACCCCGAGGAGACCGACGAGACCGACGTCTCGCCCGACACCACCGATGGCTCCCCCGGGGGATGACGTGGTCGCCCCGGTAGTCGAGTTGAGGGGGGTCAGCCGTACCTTCGCCGCTGGCGACGTGTCGGTGCCTGCCCTGAGCGACGTCTCGATGAAGGTGGGGCGGGGGGAATATGTGGCGGTGGTCGGCCCGTCGGGCTCGGGCAAGTCGACCATGCTCAACCTGGTCGGTCTTCTCGACCGGCCCAGCAAAGGAACGTATCTGTTCGAGGGCATCGACACGTCCACGCTCGACGAAGGGCAGCGGGCCGGGCTGCGGAGCCGTCGCATCGGTTTCGTTTTCCAGTCGTTTCACCTCCTCGCCCACAGGACGGTGATCGAGAACGTCATGCTCTCCACGATCTACAACGGTATGCCTCGCTCGGATCGGGTCCCGTCGGCGGAGACCTCGTTGCTCCGGGTCGGTCTGGGGAATCGCATGGACTTCCTTCCCACCAAGCTCTCCGGTGGCGAGCGACAGCGTGTCGCCATAGCCCGCGCCCTCGTCACACGTCCCGCCCTCCTTCTCGCCGACGAGCCCACGGGCAACCTCGACTCGACGACCGGAGGGGCCATGCTCGGGCTATTCGACGAGTTGCGGGCGGACGGCCTGACCTTGATCGTCGTCACCCACGACTCCCAGGTCTCGGCTCATGCCGACCGTGCCATCCACCTACGCGACGGCAAGATCGAGGTGTTGACATGACCGACCTCGTGATACCGGTGAACGGGGAAGAGGTTGCCCCGGCCAAGATGTCTCTTCGCGACCTGGCCGCCGAGGCGGTGGCCGGGATTTTCGCCCGGCCCGGGCGCACCGTGCTCACCGTCCTCGGCACCGTGCTGGGCATCGGTGCCCTGGTGGCTACCCTCGGGGTCGCCAAGACGGCGGGCAACCAGATCGTGGGCCGTTTCGACGAGTTGGCGGCAACCTCGGTCGTCGTGACCAACGAACAGGGTTTCTTCTTCGGGCCGTGGGGCGACTCTCGCATTGAGATACCAGCCGACGCCGAGTCGCGCTTGATACGCCTCAACGGGGTGACGGCCGCCGGTTCCTTCGGATCGGTCGACGTGGCGGGGGCCTTGGTCCGTTCGGTGCCCATACCCGACCCGCTCGCACAGACCGAGTTCCAGATGAGCGTCTACGCGGCGAGCCCGGGGCTCCTCGACGCTGTTCGGGGTGACCTGGCGACCGGGCGTTGGTTCGACTGGGGGCACTCCGAGCGCGGCGACCGAATAGTCGTGCTGGGCACCGGCGCCGCTCAGCGACTCAATATCACCCGCGTCGACCAACAGCCGGTGGTCTTCATCGGAGACGATGCGTATGTCGTCATCGGGATCGTCGACACGGTGCGGCGCCAGCCGGAGCTGCTCAACGGGTTGATCCTGCCCGAGGGGACCGCCCGCCAGGAGTATGGCTACACGTCGGCAACGACCGTTCAGATCGACGTCGAGATCGGCGCGGCCAGTCTCATCGCCGAGCAGGCGGCCGTTGCGCTCTCACCCAACGAGCCGACTCTGCTCCGGGTGCAGAAACCACCCGAGCCGCAAGACTTGCGTCGGGACGTCGAAGGAGACGTCAATGCCCTGTTCCTCGTGCTGGGAGGGGTCTCGCTGTTGGTGGGTGCGATCGGGATTGCCAACGTGACGCTGGTCTCGGTGCTGGAGCGGGTCGGCGAGATCGGCCTCCGTCGAGCCCTCGGCGCGGCCCGGCGCCACGTCGCTGGCCAGTTCCTGATGGAGTCGACAGCGATGGGGTTGGTCGGCGGGATCATCGGAGCCAGCCTCGGCGTCCTCCTGGTGGTGGCCATCTCCGCGGCCCGTACTTGGACGCCGGTCCTCGATCCCGTCGTCCCGCTGGTGGCACCGGTGGTGGGGGCGATCACCGGTCTCTTCGCCGGTCTCTATCCCGCCCTTCGCGCCGCCGCCCTGGAACCGGTCGAGGCCCTCAGATCCGGTTGAGCACGCCCCGCTCGACCCGGCCCGGTGGATGACCTCGCGGCCGACTCACCCGCTCATGGGGGTGGTGGTGGGGCTGTGGTGGTCGTCGTTGGCGGGGGATTGCTCGTCAGGACCCCGATGAAGGCGACCACATCGACCGAGCCCTGGACTTCGGACGCGGCCGGCGGGTTGGTCTGGACGATGCGACCGACCAGATCCTGGTTGGGCGTCCCGATCTCCTGTTGGACCAGATTGACCTTGACCCCGGTGTCCAGTTCGAATGCACTCACGATGTCGAGCGCCTCGTCCATGGTCAGCCCGGTGAGGTTGGGCAGGGGACCGATGGGCAGCTCTCCGGTGGAGATATAGATGGTCACGAAGGAGCCCTGCTTCACGGTCGCACCTCCGCCGACCGACTGCCTGACCACGGTGCCCGCCGGTTCCAACGAGGGGATGCGCTCGACGGATGCGTTCAGCTTCGCCTCGCGCAGCTTGGCGACGGCGCTGTCCTCAGAGAGCCCGATCACGTTGGGGACTGTGGTGGGTGGCGGGACCAGGTACTGGCCGATGTTGGTCGGCTCCGGCGGGAAGTCCGTCACCGGCAGATCCTGATGCACATAGGACATGAACTCGGCCCATATCGGGGCCGGCACCGAGCCACCGAACACCCTGTCGTAGCGCTGGCCGTTGATGACCACACCCTCCAGCGGGACTTGCTGCGCTTCGTACCCGACCCAGACCGCGGTGCTGAACTCGGGGGTGTAGCCCACATACCAGGCGTCGAGATAGCTCTGATGGGTTCCGGTCTTCCCGCCCTGAGGGATGCCGATGTTGGCCCTCGGGGCGGTCCCGGAGACAGGCACCACCCCTAGGGCGCGGTGGGCGGCGGCGAAGATCGCCGGATCGGCTACCTGGGTCGCCTCTTCCTGGTGCTCGTAGATCGTCTCCCCTTCGCTGTTGACGATCTTGGCGATGACATAGTCGTCGGCGTGCAGACCGTTGGTGGCGAAGTTGGAGAAGGCGTTGGCCATCTCCCGGGTGGTCACGGCCGAGCTGCCCAGGACGATCGACAGCACCGGATCGAGCGCGGATTCGTCGACCCCCATGCGTTTGGCGACCTCGACGATCTTCTCCGGCCCCACCTCGAGCGAGAGTTGGGCGTATACCGCATTGACCGAGCCGTAGGTGGCCTGGGCCAGGTCGATCACGCCAGTGGAGGCCCCGGCGTTGCTCACCGTCCAGATATTCGATCCATTGGGGGCGCAGGGGAACGGGCACTCGATCTTCACCGGGCTCTTGCCGCTCCAGGTGTGGCCCATGGTGAACCCGTTCTCCAACGCAGCGACGAGGCCGAAAGGCTTGAAGGAAGACCCGGGGTTTCGTCGCCCCTGCACCGCGAGGTCGAACTGGGAGAAGTCGAAGGGCAGTCCCGAAGCCATCACACGGACGGCACCGGTCCAGTTGTCGACCATCGTCATGGCGCCGGTGGGGACACAGGAATGGGTCTCGGCGTAGCGGGCGAGGAAGTCGTCGGTCTCGTTGGGCAGGATCTCCTTGCACTTGGCCACGTTCTCCTCATATGGGGGGAGAGGTAGCCAGGAGGCGAGGATCTCGTTGGCCTTCTGCTGAAGCTCGAGGTCGATGGTCGTGAACACCTGGAGACCGCCTCCGCCTTCGCAGGCAACGTCATCGGCCGGGCACCCGAACACCGACTTCTTCCGTTCCTCGGGAGAGTCGCCGAGGAAAGCGAACTCGGGATCGTTGAGCAGCTGCCTCTTCACCTCGGCCACGACGTGGTCGGCCTGTCCTCGGCGCAACGGGGCGTCGACAACGCCCAGCGGCTCCGCGATGGCCGCATCGGCCTCTGTCTCGGTGATCCATCCGTTTTCTTGCATCTCGCGGATCACCTGGTCCCGCCGTCTCAGCACCTCCTCGGGTCGGCGACGCGGGTTGTAGAGGGACGGGTTGCGCACCATGACCGAGAGAGTGGCCGCTTCGCTGATCGACAGCTGGTCCATGGTCTTGGCGAAAAACTCCTCGGCCGCGGTCTTGACCCCATAGGCCCCGGCCCCGAAATACACCGAGTTCATGTAGAACTCGAGGATCCGCTCCTTGGGGAAGCGCCGTTCCACCTCGGCGGCGACGAAGGCCTCGGTGATCTTGCGCTGGATGGTGACCTCGGCGCCGACGAATGCGTTCTTCACCACCTGTTGGGTGATGGTGGACCCGCCGCGGGTACTGGTGCTGACCAGGTTGTCGATGGCGGCTGACATGATCGCCTGGAAGTCGATTCCCTCGTGCTCGAAGAATCCGCTGTCCTCGGCGGCGAGGATGGCGAAGACCAGCGTCTCGGGGACGTCTTGGTAGGTGACCGGCTCCGAATTGCGCCCGTCGTGAAGCTCGGCCAGCACCTCACCGGAGTCGGCGAAGATCCGGCTCACCCGGCTCAGGTCGGGAAGGGTCAACTCCATGGAGCGTGTGTCCGGCACCCACTCTTCCTTGACCCCCTCGAAGGTGCCATATGCCGAGTTGGCGCCGAGAAACGCAAACAGTCCCACCCATCCGGAGAGGAGCAGGGATATGGAGAGAAGCGTGGCGAGCGCGCCGAACCATCGGCCGCGCCGTTCCCGCGCCTCGATTTGGTGGATGAGGGCTTTTCGGGCCATTGAAGGAAATGGACGTTGTGGTGGTCCTGGAAGTTCCCGACCCACAGTCGCCGGGCAGGGTGGCAGGATACCTCTGATATGGAGGAAAACCGTCGCACCACCAGCGACATCGAGATAGATGTAGTCCACGACCAGCCCGCTGACCCCGAGCTGATCGGGCGACCGGGGGAGTATCCGTTCACCCGGGGGCCATACCCCAGCATGTACCGGGGCCGTTTATGGACCATGCGGCAGTACGCCGGGTTCGGCACCGCCGACGAGACAAATCGGCGTTTTCGCGACCTGCTCCGAGCCGGTCAGACCGGGCTGAGCGTCGCCTTCGACCTGCCCACGCAGATGGGGCTCGACTCGGACCAGCCTCTGGCTGCCGGCGAGGTGGGGAAGGTCGGAGTCGCCATCGACACTCTCGACGACATGCGGAGACTGCTCGATGGCATCCCGCTCGACGAGGTGTCGACCTCGATGACGATCAACGCCACCGCCCCCATCCTCTTGCTCCTATACCAGTTGGTGGCCGAAGAGCAGGGCGTCGATCCCGGCCGGCTCAGGGGCACGATCCAGAACGACATCCTCAAGGAGTACGTGGCCCGGGGGACCTACATCTACCCGCCCCGGCCTTCGATGCGGTTGGTGACCAATGTCTTCGAGTACGCCGCCGCCGAGCTGCCCCAATGGAACACCATCTCCATCAGCGGTTATCACATACGCGAAGCCGGGGCCACTGCCGCCCAGGAGCTCGCCTTCACCATCGCCAACGGGGTGGCCTATGTGAGAGCCGCCCTCGACGCCGGTCTCGACATCGACGTGTTCGCCCCTCGGCTCTCCTTCTTCTGGAATGGTCACAACATGTTCTTCGAGGAGGTCGCCAAGTTTCGGGCGGGTCGGCGCATCTGGGCCAGGCTGATGCGCGACGTCATCGGGGCGAAAGACCCGAGGAGCTGGGCGATGCGATTCCACACCCAGACCGCCGGTTCCACACTCACCGCCCAGCAGCCTTTGAACAACGTTGTGCGCACCACCCTCCAGGCGCTGGCTGCAGTGCTCGGGGGTACCCAGTCGTTACACACCAACTCCTTCGACGAGGCATTGGGTCTCCCCACCGACCAGTCCGCCCTGCTCGCCCTTCGCACTCAGCAGGTGATAGCCCACGAGTCGGGGGTGGCCGACACGGTCGACCCACTGGCCGGGAGCTACTTCGTCGAGTACCTCACCGATCGGATCCAGGAGGAGGCGGAGGCGCTCCTCAACCGGGTCGACGAGATGGGCGGGGCGGTCACGGCCATCGAGGAGGGCTGGATGCAAGCCCAGATCGAGGACTCGGCCTACCGGGACGCACGGCGCCAGGCCGACGGATCGAGCATCGTTGTGGGGGTGAACAGCTTCGCGTCCGAGGAGGGGTCGGCCATACCCGTGCTCGAGGTCGACCCGAAGCTCGAAGAGGAGCAGCGCCGACGACTGGCCGACTGGCGTTCCAGCCGGTCCGGCCAGGCGGCGGGCAGGGCGCTCGATGTGGTGGGTGAACGGGCCGCGACCGACGCCAACCTGCTTCCCCCTATCAAGGAGGCGCTACGGGAAGGGGCGACGGTGGGTGAGGTGTCCGATCGTCTCCGCGCCGCTTTCGGTGTCTACCGTCCCGGTTAGCCCCCGGAAGCAGATGCATGAGCAACGAGGGAAGACATTTCTTGATCATCGGCGGTGGCCCGGCCGGCACCCAGGCTGCCACCACTGCCGCGTCGAAGGGCGCTCGGGTGACGCTCGTCGAGAAGGAGATCGTCGGAGGTGCGGCCCACCTCTGGGACTGCATACCGTCCAAGACGATGGCGGCCAGCGCCCTGCGCCACACGTCGGTGCGGAACGCGGCGAAGCTGGGACTGGCAACCGAGCCGACCAAGGTCGATATCAAGGTTCTGGGGGAGAGGATCAAGACGATCACCGGTGACATCAACCGGACCTGGCTGGAGCTTTTGACATCGCAGTCGGTCGAGATCATCGAGGGTCACGGCCTCTTCGTCTCCGATCACGAAGCGGTGATCGAATCCGATTCAGGCGAGCGCTCGGTGCGCTTCGACAAGGCGATGATCTCGACCGGCTCTGCTCCGAGGACTCCGCCGTGGGCCCCCGTCGACGGCGAGCGTGTGCTCACCACTCGGGACTGCTACGACCTGGAGGAGGTTCCCGAGCACATCGTGGTCATCGGATCTGGTGTCACCGGTGTCGAGTTCACCCACATATTCGAGAGCCTGGGCTCGAGGGTCAGCCTGGTCGTGTCCCGGCGCCAGATCCTTCCCCATCGCGACGCCGAGGTTGCGGCGGTCCTCGAAGAGGACTTCTTGGAGCGAGGGGTCCATCTGGTCATCGGGGCCAGGGCCGAGAAGATCGACGTTGCCGACGGCGAGGTGTCGGTTTTCTGTGACGACGGTCGGGTCGTGCACGGCAGTCATGCCCTGCTCGCCGTCGGCGCCGTCCCCAACAGCGAGGGTCTCGGCCTCGATGCCGCCGGGATCGAGGTGAGCAACGGATACATCGAGGTCGACGAGTACCAGCGGACCTCGGTGCCGCACATCTACGCGGCCGGGGATGTCACCGGTCAGATGCTGCTCAGCTCGGTGGCTTCGATGCAGGGCAGGAAGATCGCGCGACACGCCCTCGACCTACCGGTGACCCCGCTCGACTACTCGAAGGTGGCCGAGGCGATATTCACGGAGCCGGAGATCGCTTCGGTCGGGCTGGTCGACGTGGAGTCGGCTGCCCAGGGGCGGAAGGTGCGGACGATGAAGGTGCCATTCGCCTCCAACGCCCGTTCGGTTCTCCAACACTTCACCCGGGGCTTCGTGAAGCTCACCTCGGATCCGGCGACGGGGGTCGTGCTGGGCGGGACGGTCGTCGGTCACCGTGCCTCGGAGCTGATCGGCGTGCTCACCCTCGCCGTGCAGGCGGAGGTGACCGTGAAGGAGCTGGTCGAGGCCCTGATGGTCCACCCGTCGATGACAGAGGCCATCTCTGACGCTGCTGAGTGAGCTATGAGCTATGAGCTATGAGCTATGAGCTATGAGCTATGAGCTATGAGCTATGAGCTATGAGCTATGAGCTATGAGCTATGAGCTATGAGCTATGAGCTATGAGCCTCTACTTCTGGCTTCGTTGCTCGTTGCTCGTTGCTCGTTGCTCGTAGCTCGTTGCGGTCGCTCATTTCACAACGGCAATCACTTGTCCTGGCGTCACTGTGTCCCCTGGTTGAACCCTCAGGTCGACCACGTCGCCGGCGGCGGGGGAGCGCACCTCGTTCTCCATCTTCATCGCTTCGAGCACGCATATCGGATCGCCCTGGCTGACGGTGTCCCCTGCGCTCACGCTGACCTTGACGATGGTGCCCTGCATCGGTGCTGTCACCACACCGTCGGAACGGGCAGCTGAGCTCGCCTCGAGTTTGGGCGGTCGTCGTCTGATCCCGGTCCCCGCCGACGGCTCGGGCGCCCAGTAGCTCACCGCGAAGCGCCGGCCTCCGACTTCCACTGTGATGTCCCGCCGGGTCAGGCTCTCCTCTTCGGGGAGCGACGGTGTCGACTCGGGCTCGCCTTCGCCGAGATCGACATTCTCCTCCATCCATTTGGTGTGATGGGTTCCGCTGTTGAAGTCGGGGTGAGAGAGAACGGCGAGGTGAGCCGGGATGGTCGAGGAGACTCCCGTCACCCGGAACTCTTCGAGCGCCCGTTTGCCACGATTGATCGCACTGGCGCGATCCGGCGCCCAGACGATGAGCTTGGCCATCAGGTTGTCGTAGTACTGGGAGACGTTGGTGCCCGGGCGAACCCATGCGTCGACCCTGATCCCGGGGCCGGCGGGCTCCTGCCATTCCACGATCTGTCCCGGGGTGGGGAGGAAATCGTTGTGCGGGTCTTCGGCATTGATCCGGAACTCGATGGCGTGACCTCGCGGCTCGACGGTGTCGAAGGCAAGCTCTTCGCCCGCCGCGATCCTGAGCTGCCACTCGACCAGGTCGATCCCGGTCACCATCTCGGTGACGGTGTGCTCGACCTGGAGACGGGTATTCATCTCGAGGAAGTAGAAATTGCCGTCTCGGTCGACGAGAAACTCAACGGTCCCGGCGTTGACGTAGCCGCACGACCTGCCGGCAGCGATGGCGGCCCGCCCCAGCGCCCTTCGCTGCTTGACGGTGAGGCCGGGGGAGGGAGTCTCCTCGATCAGCTTCTGATGACGACGCTGCACCGAGCAGTCGCGCTCGCCGAGGAACAGGCCTTTGCCCTGCTGGTCGAACAGAACCTGGGCTTCGACGTGACGTGGCTGCTCTAGGTACTTCTCGACGTAGACCTCGGGGTTTCCGAAGTATGCGTCGGCTTCACGTCGCGCTCCCTCGAAGGCATCGGTCAGCTCCTCGGGGGCCTGCACCACCCGCAGGCCCTTGCCTCCTCCTCCGTGTGCCGCCTTGATGGCCACCGGATAGCCGAACTCTTCAGCGAGGGCTGCAACCTCGTCGACGGTCGAAACCGGAGCTGTGACCCCGGGCACAGTCGGCACGCCGGCCTTCTCGGCGTTGCGCCTCGACGTGATCTTGTCGCCCATCCCTTCGATGGCGCTGGCGGGCGGGCCGACCCAGACGATCCCGGCGTTGCTGACCGCTCCGGCGAAAGCAGCATTCTCGGATAGGAACCCGTACCCGGGATGGATGGCCTCAGCCCCCGCATCGTGGGCGATCTGGAGGATCCGCTGCTGGTTGAGATAGCTCTCCGCAGCGGGAGCCGGCCCCACATTCCATGCTTCGTCGGCGAGCTCGACGTGACGTGCGTCCCGGTCGAGCTCCGAGTAGACGGCGATCGTCCGTATGCCCATCTCCCGGGCAGTCCGAATCACGCGAACCGCGATCTCGCCTCTGTTCGCGATCAGGAGTGACTTCACGGTCCCTCGCCTAACGAGAGACGAGCAGCGAGAGAAGAGTAACGAGAGACGAGCTGCGAGCTACAAGCTACGAGCTCCGAGCTGCGAGTTTGGCCGCAAGGGGGTTCTACCCGACGGCGCAGTCGACTACTTAGGAAGGGGTGCGTGATTTCCGGCGGCTCGATGTTTGGCGAGACAGCATCGCACTCGGGAAGGCCATCTATCGCCTGACGGAGGGATTTCCAACGCGGGAACGATTCGGGCTGGTGGCCCAAATGAGATCCTCCGTCGTATCCATCAGCTCGAACATCGCAGAGGGTGCGGGCAGAGGATCCCCGAAAGAGCTGGCAAGATTCCTGAGGATCGCGATTGGGTCGGCATGTGAGCTGGAGAGCCAGATCGAGCTCGCGATCGCACTCGGAATGATGCAACCGAGCCCAGAGATCACTGCCCGAATGGATAGAACACGGCGCAGGCTGATCCGTCTTGTGACCCGTATCGAGGCCTCGTGAAACTCCGGGGACCTCTCTGGACATCATCGGCCCTCGACCCCCGCTTCCGGCTCGTAGCTCGTAGCTCGTAGCTCGTAGCTCACGGCTCGTAGCTCGTAGCTCATTGCTCGTAGCTCGAAGTGAGCACCTCATTGAGGGCCATTCCCGTGCTTCTTCGGGGGGAGGGTCTCCCGCTTGGCCCGAAGCACCTCGAGGGCGCGGATCAACTTGTACCGGGTCTCTCTCGGCTCGATCACCTCGTCGACCAACCCCAGCTCGGCGGCGACGTAGGGGTTGTTGAACCGTGCCTCGTAGTCGGCGATCAATTCCGTTCGCGTCCTGTCCGGGTCATCGGTCGAAGAGATCTCACGACGGTGGATGATGTTCACCGCCCCCTGGGCCCCCATGACCGCGATCTCGGCAGAGGGCCAGGCGAATACGAGATCGGCCCTCACCCCTCGTGCGTTCATGACCAGGTAGGCGCCGCCGTAAGCCTTCCGGGTGATCACGGTGATCCGCGGCACCGTGGCCTCACAGTATGCATAAAGGAGCTTGGCCCCGTGCCGGATGATCCCGTGATGCTCCTGTTCCACACCGGGGAGGAACCCGGGCACGTCGACGAAGGTGACCAGCGGGATGTTGAAGGCATCGCAGAAGCGGACGAAGCGTGCCGCCTTCTCCGAGGCTTCGATGTCCAGGGTGCCGGCCAGCACGGCCGGCTGGTTGGCAACCACGCCGACGGTGTGCCCGTCTAGCCGACCGAATCCGACCACGATGTTCTTCGCCCACATCTCGTGGACCTCGATGAACTCCTCGCCGTCGAGGACGATCTCGATCAGATCCACCATGTCGTAAGGCTGGTTGGCCGAGTCGGGGATGATCGAGTCGAGCGTGTCGTCGATCCGATCCGGGCGATCCGTGGGTGCGAAGTAGGGGGGAAGCTCCATGTTGTTCCGCGGCAGGTACGACATGAGGTATCTCACGGCCTCGAGGGCGTCGATCCCGGTCGGGTACACAAAGTGGGTGACCCCCGACTTGGAGGCGTGGGTCGAGGCGCCGCCCAGCTCCTCCATGGTCACCTCCTCGCCGGTCACGGCCTTGATCACGTCGGGGCCTGTGATGAACATGTGGCTGGTCTTGTCCACCTGGAAGACGAAGTCGGTGAGGGCGGGCGAGTAGACGGCGCCACCGGCACACGGGCCCATGATCACCGAGATCTGCGGTATGACGCCCGACGCCCTCACATTCCGCTCGAAGATCCGGCCGTACCCGTCGAGGGAGGCGATGCCCTCCTGGATCCTGGCGCCGCCGGAGTCCTTGAGCCCGATGATGGGCGTCCCGGTGTCGAGGGCCATGTCGATGACCTTGCAGATCTTGTCGGCGACCACCTTGCTCAGACTTCCGCCGAACACGGTGAAGTCCTCGGCGAACACGAAGACCGGCCGGCCGTCGATGGTGCCATGACCGGTGACAACCGCGTCGCCCAGGGGCCGCTTGTCCTCGATGCCGAAGCCGGACGACTGGTGCCGCACGAACTGGTCGATCTCCTGGAACGAGCCCTTGTCGAGCAAAGCGTCGAGCCGTTCCCTCGCCGTCAGCTTGCCCTGCTCGTGCTGGCGGGCGATGGCGCGTTGGCTACCGGCGTGCAGGGCCTCCTCGCGAAGCTGTCTGAGTCTCTCGATTCGCGCCTCGGTGCCCAAGACTCCTCCGTAACCTCACATTGTCCGACTCGTCAGGAGACGAGATGGCTACACCATATTTGCAGTTGCGGGTAGACGAGGTCCCATCCACCCAGGACCGGGCATTGGCTGAGCTGCGTGATCTTCCGGTTGCTGTCATCGCCCAGCGGCAGAGCGCCGGACGGGGCCGGGGTGGCGCCGGGTGGATCAACGCACCTCGGGCCTTGGCCGTGTCCGTCGCCTTCCATTCCAGAGACGACCCACGCCCGTTTTCCCTGATGGCGGGTGTGGCAGCGAGGCGTTGCCTGGATGGAGTGACCCTGAAGTGGCCCAACGACGTCATGGTCGGCGAGCTCAAGGTGGGCGGGATACTGGTGGAGCGGACCGTCGACGTGGTGGTTGGGTTGGGTCTCAACCTGTGGTGGCCCGATCCCCCCGATGGGGTCGGTGCTCTCTACGACGAGGATCCCGGCCCGGGGATGCACAGGCGTATCGGCGGGTTGTGGGTGGCCGAGTTGATGGCCATGCTCGACGCCGACGGATGGCCGGCCGGGGAGTATCGGGACTCGTGCGCCACCCTGGGTCGTGACATCAGCTGGGAGCCGGAGGGGTGGGGCAGGGCGATCGACATCGCCGCCGGCGGGGAACTGGTCGTAGAGGTGGATGGGAGACGGGAGACCATCACCTCCGGCATCATCCGACACGTCCGGGGCTGACACCGCACCGCCTCAGCGGGCGCGTCAGCCCAGATCAACCTCGACTGCGGGGGGGAGGGTGGACTTGAAGAACTCGACCAGGCGGGGACCGGCGTCGGCGGCGGCATCGGGGTGGTACCCGTCGGACTCGACGTCGAGGAAAAAGTGGCCGGCTCCTTCATAGAGGAGCCATTGGCCGTGCTCATTGCGACGCTGCGCCTCGTCGACCGTGGTGACCTCGATCAGCTCGTCTTCGGTCCCGTAGAGGGCGAGGACGGGAACCGGGAGGTTGTCCAGATAGCTGGCCACCTGGAACTGGCGCACCTCGTCGCCGGTGAGGGGGGTATAGGCGACTGCAAGGGACTTGACCCAGGGTCGGGTTGCCGCGGACATGATCCCGAAGCGCCCGCCGACGTCGATGCCGAGCAAACCCACGTCGCCGCTAACTGCCCAGTTCACGTCGTCCGAGACGATGAACTCGTGGATCTCGTCGAGGTCGGTCAGGGCGCGGCGGTCGGATAGCGAGTGGTAGGCCTCGAGTGGATCGCCCTTCTGCCGGTAGAAGTCGATTCCGATGGCGACCACTCCCCAACGGGCGAACGTGCGGCACAACTCCTTCTCGAAACCAGTCAACCCGTCCAGGCCGGGGAGCACGAGGACGACGGGGAACCGACCGGCGGCGTCCGGGCGTGCCAGGTACTGGGTGCGCTGACTGGAACCGATGGGCAGGGGCCAACCGCCGTACATGATCGAGTGTGTCCCCTCGTGGGGCAAGACAGCCATGGGCCGGCAGATTAGCCCTGGGGCGGCGAGCTCCCCCGCCCGCCGGTGATTGCCGTGGAATCGAGGAACCAGAGCTAGCCTGACGGCGTCTCAACCGACGATGTCCTCATCATCCCCACGACACCTGGCGCCGCGACGCGGCCTGCCCAAATCGCTCAGGATCACCATCATCGCGGCCCTGGTCCTGGCCAATCTCGGCGCGCTCGGAGTGCTTTGGGCCATCAATACCGGACAGGACGTGCTCGCACTGGCTCGAACCGACGATGATGTGGTCAGCGAGCTGAGAGAGGCGACCGGCGACTCCCTCACCTTCCTGGTGGTGGGGAGCGACTCACGGGAGGGTCTCGACGATCTGTCATTCTTCGGTAGTGCGGGCGGTGAGCGGGGCGATGTGGTGATGCTGGTTCGGCTCGACCAGGCGAGCGGTGATGCCCGCATGCTCTCCATCCCCAGAGACTTGTGGGTCGACATCCCCGGCAATGGCCCGGGAAAGATCAATGCCGCCTATGCATACGGTGGGCCCAGTCTCATGGTGCAGACGATCAGGGAGAATCTGGCGATCGAGGTCAACCACTACGTCGAGGTCGACTTCGTCGGATTCATCGCATTGGTCAACGAGCTTGGTGGGCTGGAGATGACCTTTCCCCATCCGGCTCGTGATTCCTCTTCTGGGTTGAGTGTCGAGGCGGGAACCCAGATCCTGGACGGAGAGCAGGCGCTCGCATATGCCCGGTCTCGCAAGTACCAGGAATACCAAAACGAGCGCTGGGTGAGTGTCGAGGCAAACGACATTGGACGCACCCAACGCCAGCAAGAGGTGGTCCGGGCCATCCTGGCCGAGTTGAAGACGCCGGGCTCCATTGCCGAGGCGGGACAGATCGCCGGCTCGATCGCCCAGCACATGACCGTCGACGCCGGCCTGGCTGCCTCCTCGGTCGCATCGCTGGCCTGGGACTTCCGGAATCTGGTCACCGGGAATGTAGAGGGCCACACCCTCCCTGTGTACGGCGACAGCGTGGGTGGCGCCTCGGTGGTGCGGGCCGCCGAGCCCGATGCCACGGCGATGATCGAAGCGTTCACCTCAGGAGCGGCGACCGTGGCAGCCGCACCTCTCCGAGTTCACGTACTCAACGGGAACGGCGTGGTCGGCGCTGCCGTCGCGATGTCCGAGCGTCTCGCCGAGAGAGGGTTCGAGATCGCCGGCGTGGGCAACGCAGAGGCGAGGGACTATGCCCACACCACCGTCCTCGTCCCTGAAGGCAGCGAGGCCGGCAACCAGATCGTGGGACAGCTGGGTTTTGGTGTAGTTCAGTTCGGTTCGGTCGATAACGAGTACGACGCCGTCGTGATCGTCGGCGCCGACGCCTCCTGATCGGAATCGACTGGGACCTAGGATGAGGGCGGGATGGAAATAGCAATCATCGGAGCCGGCTACGTCGGCTTGGTGACCGGTGGCGGTCTCGCCGGCCTGGGTCATCGGGTCCGGCTCGGCGAATCGAATTCCGAGCGAGTCGAACTTCTCCGCGGAGGCGGAGTTCCCATCTACGAAGATGGCCTGCCCGACCTGCTCTCCCGGGCGATCGAGAGCGACCTGATCAGTTTCCACACCTCGAACAAGGAAGCAGCTGCGGGCGCGAGCTTCGTCTTTCTCGCCCTCCCCACCCCGGAGGGGCCGGACGGGCGGGCCGACCTCCGTTACGTCCACGGCGTCGTCGACGAGTTGGCCAACGAGGTGAAGGAGGGCACGATCTTCGTGATCAAGTCGACCGTGCCACCCGGCTCCGTAGCCTCCCTACGCAAGAGGCTGGCCGATTTGGGCAGCCCGGCCCGCATCGTCTCCCATCCCGAATTCCTGCGCGAGGGCCGGGCGGTGGCCGACTTCCTGGAGCCAGACCGGATCGTCGTCGGGGCGTGGGAGGAGTCCGATGCCAGGGCGGTAGCCGATCTATACCGCAGTATCGACGCGCCGGTGGTCATCACCGATCCCACCTCCGCCGAGATGATCAAGTACGCCTCCAATGCATATCTGGCGGCGAGACTCACGTTTGTCAACACGTTGGCCAATGTCTGTGAGGCTGTCGGAGCCGACATCCTCGACGTGGTCGAAGGACTCGGCATGGATCATCGTATCGGCCGCCATTTCCTCCAGCCCGGTCCCGGATACGGCGGATCCTGTTTCCCCAAGGACACGTCCGCGCTGATCGCGGTAGCCGAGGACGCCGGGTATGACTTCGAGCTCCTGCGAGCGGTCATCGTGGCCGACGAGGACCAGCGACGCCGGGTGGCCGACAAGGTGCGTCAGGCGGCCGGCGGGGGTTTGAGAGGACGGCGCATCGGCATGTGGGGCATCGCCTTCAAAGCGGGGACCGACGATGTGAGAGAGTCGCCTGCGATGCGCATCGCCGCGCTTCTCGAGGCCGACGGTGCCGAGGTAGTGGCCTACGACCCCGAGGCCGAGACCGATCTTCTGACCATGGCTCCCGACCCGGTGGCTGCAGCCACCGATTCGGATGTGTTGTTGATCGCCACCGAGTGGGCCGAGTTCCTGACGGTGGACCTGCTCGAGGTGGCCAAGGTGATGCGCGGCCACAGGGTGGTCGACGCGAGGAACCTGCTGGACCCGAAGAAGGTGCGGGCGGTTGGGCTCGACTACTGGGGTCTGGGCCGTCCGGGGGCATAGCCCTCGGCACTACGCAATTGCGCGTTCTGGCTCGTAGCTCGTAGCTCGTCTACCTGAACAAATCTTCCTCGGGTTTCCGCACCAGGTCCTTCCCCCTTCCCTCGCCCCGCGGGCCCTGGTAGCCCTTGATCAATGCAGCCGGTACGCCGGATGCCTTTCCCATCACCAGGTCGGCTGCTGCAGCGAGCTCGTCGGCGACGGCGATCTCGGTCACCTCCAACTCCCGTCCGGCCCAGTCGCGAGTGCCCCTCAGATCGACGACGGCGTCGAGTCCGGACACGCCGATGGCGACATCGGTCAGGCCTCGGCGCCACGGCCGGCCAAATGTGTCCGAGATGATGACGGGCAGGTCGAGCCCCAAGCGGCGCTCGAGTCGGGCCCGGATCCTGTGCGCCGACCGGTCCGGGTCCTCAGGGAGGAGGATCATGGTTCCCGGCTCGGCGTTGGAGCGGTCGACTCCGGCGTTGGCGCAGATGAACCCGTGTTTGGTCTCGGCGATGACCAGATCGCCCCGGCGTCTGACGATCGAGACGGCCTCGGACTCCACCAAGGCCTGCTTGAAGCGTTCCTCGTCACCAACCACGGTGACTACCCGGTCCTCGGCCTTGGAGACGATCTTGTGGGTGACCACCAGGACGTCGCCCTGCTCGGGGGCGAGATGCTCCAACGCGGAAGCCAGCACGTCGGTCACGTCGTCACCAGGAACCACGGCTCCGATCCCGGTCAGAGGCAGGATCTGAAGCTTCATGACTCCAGTATCGCCTCCGCGAGCCGCCTCGCCTCGTTCAGCCCGGGGATCCTCGTGTCTCGCGCCACTACCTCGACACCGTCGAACTGCCCGGTGTCGGTGTCGTCGCTGCTGTCGACGATCAGGGTGTCGATCAGGTCGCGATACGAGGCGAGGACGGCCTGGGTGCCGGCGCCGAGCCCGAGATCTGCCATCACCGAGTCGGCCGGGCCCTTCAGCGCCCTTCCCCCGATCAGAGGGCTGACCGCGATCACCCGCGAGTGACGGCGAACCACTTCTTCGATGTCTGGAATGGCGAGGATGGGCCAGATGGACAAGGGTGGGTTGGACGGCCCGATGACGACCAGGTCGGCGGCCTCGATGGCTTCGACGACCCTCGGGGCGGGGACGGCGGCGGCGGCGCCCTCGAATTCGACCTCCTGTACCGGATCCCGATGACCCCGGCCGACGAAATACTCCTGGAAGGTCAACCTCTCTCCGTCACGCGTCGTGACCATGGTTCGAACCGGGTCGTTGGACGCAGGCAAGATCGAAGACTCGATCCCGAAGCCTGACCGGACTTTGTCGGTGATCTCCGTCAGCGTCTCGCCGGCCGCCAGGCGGTGGGTACGGAAGATCTTCAAGGCCAGGTCGAGGTCACCGAGGCGGAAGGTGTTGTCGACCCCGAATCGGGCCAGTTCGGTGTTGGCGACGAAGCTGTCATCGGCTCGCCCCCAGCCGTTCGGGCCTTCCAGCCCCGCCAGCGTGTAGACCATCGTGTCCAGGTCGGGCGCGACGTACAGGCCATGGGTGGGGAGGTCGTCCCCGACGTTGACGACGACGGTCAAGTCGACCTCGGCGATCGCATCGAGCCCACGCGCCAGCCGCGCTCCACCAACCCCGCCCGACAGCTCAACGACCTGCATCTTCTCCCTCGGTATTGCTCAGGGACGGCGTCCGGTTCACAATGTCCTCCCGCATGACTAGTGCTTCAGCTCCGCAGATCGCGGACGAATCGACACCGCTGGCGCCACCGGACGCGCCCCGCGTCAAGGTGATCGTCACCATGGTGGAGGGGGCCGACCTGGAGGCCGCCCTGGCCACCGTTGACCGTCAAGTCTATGACGGCATCCACGAGGTGGTCGTGATCGGCACGCCGGAAGACGACCTGCCCTCGGGTGTCGGCCTGATCCAGACGTTGGAGGAGGCCATCGTGGGGACCGACTCCGAGGTCGACTATCTATGGATCCTTCACTCCGATGCCAGGCCCCGTCCCGACGCCCTGGCCGCCCTGGTCTCCGAGTTGGGCCGCAACGACGCCTCCCTGGGCGGTTCGAAGCTCCTCTTCGCAGGCACCAGGGACGAATTGGAGTCGATCGGAAGCGCAACCGACGTGTTCGGCGATCCCTTCTCAGGGCTGGACGAAGGTGAGATCGACCTCCAGCAGTATGACGTGGTGCGCGAGGTCGCGTTCGTGTCCTCGGTGTCGATGCTGGTCCGCCGCGACCTTGCCCAGGGGCTGCGAGGGCTGGACGAGTTGCTGGAGCCCGTGGCCGCCGGGCTCGACTTCTCACAGCGGGTCCGCCTCGCCGGGGGCCGGGTGATAACCGTTCCGTCCTCGGAGGTGTATCACCAGGCCCGGTGTGAGGAACAGGGAGCAGGATGGCGCGAGGAGGCGGGGCGCCTGAGGGCAATGCTCAAGGCGTACCGGCCGATCACCCTGCTCTGGGTCATTCCCTTCGACATCATGGTCTCGGTGGTCGACTCTCTGGCCAACCTGCTTCTGTTCCGCTGGAGGGTGGGTGCTCGGCATCTCGCCAGTTGGCTCTGGAACATCGCGCATCTGCCTTCGACCATGGCTCTGCGCCGGCGCTTCCGCCAGGTGCGGGCAATCGGGGACGAGGAGCTGTTCCGATTCCAGGCGCGAGGCTCGGTCCGATTGCGTGAAGTCGGCTCGGAGATCACCGATCTCGTCCTCTCCGTGTTCGACGACGACCAAGCCCTGGCTCGCGGGACGAGGAGGGTTTGGTCCAGCCCGGGCATCTGGGGAGCCCTCCTTGCGGCGGGGATCGTTCTGGCCGCCTCATGGTCGATCCCGTTCGTCGGGGTCCCCAACACCGGCTTCAGCTTCCCGTTCGAGGCCCCAACCGTTGCGGCCGATCGCTTCTTCGCGGGGTGGAACGACTCCGGGCTCGGCTCGGCCGACGCAGTGCATCCCGCCGTCGGCCTCACCGGGCTCATCTCGCTTCTCTGGTTCGGAGCCGAGGGAGCGGCCCGCACCATCGTCACCCTCGTGTTTGCGGTGATGGCCGTGCTCGGGATGGGACGTCTTGCCGGGCGTCTCGGGTTCCGGGGCCCGGGCCGTTATCTGTCCGGATTGGTGATCCTGGCCGGCCCCGGGACCGCTCTCGCGGTCGGATCCGGTTCTTGGCTCGCCCTGGGCGCGGCCGGCGTACTCCCGTGGGCCGTTCGATCGGTGGTCCTTCATGCCGATGATCAGGGCAAGAGCTGGATGACCCATGTCGGCTGGGCTCTGGTCTGGACGACCCTGCTCACCGCCGTGTCCCCGCTACTGGGTGTCGTCCCCCTGGCGGCAGCCGTGCTCTGGCGTCTGGTCGGGGGGAGTCGTTCGTCGATCCTGCTCGGGCTCGCCACCCTCCCCGCCGGTATTCTGGCCGCAGGCTTCATCTACGACGATCAGGGGTGGCTGTTCGACGTCGAGCGGCGGGTGGGACTGGTCGTGCCGGATTGGTGGCCGGTGCTGATCGCTGTCGCCGCCGTCCCGATAATGCTCGTCGACGGCCGCACTCGCCGCCTCGGCTTTTTCGGGGCAGTTGTCGGGTTGGGCGGCCTGCTTCTCCTGCGCCTTCCCTTCGGCGGGCCCGGAGTCGAGGAGGCGGCCTTGGTCCTGGCGTCTTTCGGTTCGGGGATAGTGGTGTCCGCGGCATTCGACCGGCTCAGCATCGAGCCTCGCCGGCTACTGGCATCGATCGCCGCCACCGCGATCTTGCTCGTCTCCGCCGTGAGCCTGCTCGACGGGCGGCTTGGCCTGCCTGCCGGTGATGTGAACGACCGGTACGCCTTTGCCTCGACCCTGGCCGATACCGGGGGAGCACAGCGGATCCTGGTCGTGTCGACCGATCGGAGCTTGGTTCCGGGAGAAGCGCGACCCGGCCCGGGGGTCTGGTACCGGGTGGTGGACGGCGCGGGCTCGACCCTCGACGAGGCGTGGCTGCCGGACCGGCAAGAAGGTGACGACAAGCTCGACGGGGCACTGGACCTGATCGCCGGCGGAGGGGAGCTGCGACCCGGCCTCCTTCTCGCCGAGTTTTCGATCGGATGGGTCGTCGTCGAAGGTGAAGGTTCGCCACTGGACACAATCCTCGATTCCCAGCTCGACCTGATCCCCACTCCGCTCGCCACCGGCGCGAGGGTGTTCGAGAACCCGGCGGCACTGCCTTTGGCCGCGGTGGGCGAGAACATCGTGTGGCAGAAGGAAGGGGCCGGGTTCGCAGGTCTCGCCAGGCCGGACAGCGCGGCCATCCGCGTCAGCTACTCGCACGGATGGGGACCGGAGGCGGAGAAGTCCTCCTGGTTCACCATGGTCTCTGCTGAGGATGGGGAGGCGAGGTTCAGCGCCGGGGGATACTTGAGATGGGCTCCATACCTGGCGGCCGGCCTCTTCGTTCTGGCGCTCTTCCTGGTGGTCTTTGCGAGGTTGCGCCGATGATCAGGGCATTCTTGGCTCTCACCTTGGGCGTCTTGACCGCCGTCGTGCTGGTCACGCCTGCCCCGGACCTCCCAGAGACGGATCCCGCTGCAGCCGTCGATCCGCCCCCGGTGGCCGTCTGCCCCGTCGAGGAGGGGAGTGGGAGGAGCACGACGGTGGGCATAGCCTCCCGCATCAACGGCGAGGGGCGTTTCACCGCCTTTCTCGGTGGCGGTCCGGTCGGCTCCATCGCGTTCTCGACCGGTGCCTCGGGATCTACTGCCATTGCCCTCGCCGATGTCGCCGCCGTGGGCACGGCCGCCGGTCTGGCCGAGCTTCCCGGGCCCGATTCGGCGGCGGGCTCGTTGCTGATGGGAACCGAGTCGGTCGCCCTCGAGGCATGCCTCTCCACCCCGATCCAGCAGACATTGCTCGCCGGCGGTTCCACGGTCAGTGACGTGCAATACCAGGTCCACCTCATGAATCCCTATGCAGGCGAGGCGGTGGTCGACCTGATCGTGCAGTCCGAATCGGGTCTGGAAGCGGTTCCCGAACTGCGCGGGATCTCCGTCCCGTCTCGATCGTCGACAGTACTCGATCTCTCCGAGATGCTGCCCGGGCGGGAGTCCTTGTCGATCACGATCGAGGCGGTCAGCGGCAGTGTCATGGCAGCAGGCCGTTACGGGGTTGGCGCAGACGTCGCTCTGTGGCGCTCGGTGGCGCCAGGCCTCGATTGGTTTGTGCCCATCCCCGCCAATGCGGCGGGAGGGGATCTGGTCATCTCGACCGGTGTCGCTGCCGAGGTCGAGTACCAGTTGGACGTGTACGGCCCCGAAGGGGTGGTGGAGGCGTTCCGGGAGGGAGTAGTGCCGGCCCGGGGGATCTCCGTCATCTCGCTCGGCGAGCTCGGCTTCGAGGTCGCCTCGGCGATGAGGGTGGTATCGACCCAGCCGGTTGGCGTATTCCTGCGCAGTGTCTCCGATACCGGGGTCGCCATCACCAGCGGTGCCACATCCACGGCATCGAGGTGGTTCCTTCCCGCCGCCGGCCTTGCTCCGGGGAACACCGGGAGCACGGTGGTGCTCAATGCAGGGTTGGACGACGCCACCGTGATCGTCACCGCCCACCGCGACCAGTCGGCGGCGCGGCAATACGACGTTCCAGCCGGGACGGTCATCGAGGTCGCCGCCATCGAGGGCGGGGCCAACGCGTATTCGGTGAGAGGCGAAGGTGCCCTCGTTCCCCTGTCGGTGACCGTCACCCCCACCGCGACTGCGTACAGCGTTGGCGTCCCGCTGCCCGATGAGTGAGGTCTGGCTCAGACTCGCGATCGTGGCAGGGGGCACCTTGCTCGTCGTCCTCATCGCCGTAGTCCTGCGCCGACCGGGCCCTCGAGTTGCGGGCGAGGCAGGTGGGCTCGGCCCGGGCGTCTACCTCTTCTCGTCGTCCATCTGCGCCGACTGTGTCCCGGCGCGGGCCCGTCTCGTCGAAGAGCTCGGCCACTCCGGGTTCGTCGAGATCAGGTGGGAATCCGAGCCCGGCCTGTTCGCCGAGCTGGGCATCGACGCGGTTCCCTGCACCCTGATCGTCTCCGAAGCGGGGGAGGCCACCCGGTTCCCCGGGTTGCCCGATCGTGCCCTGGAGCGGTTGGATCCTTGAACGGGGAGCCTCCAACTCCTACCGTTTCCCGCATGATTCTCAGTTGTGCCCGTTGCGGCTCGCCGGCTGCCGCCGTAATGACGTTCTCCTATGCCGACAGTTCGGTCTGGATGGACGATCTCGTCAGCGGCCTCGAGCGACACGGGTACGCCATGTGCGCCGACCACGCCGACAGGATGATCCCTCCCCTCGGCTGGACGCTCACCGACCGGCGCACGGTGACGCGGCTGTTCGCGCCGCTCTCAGTGGCCTGATGGCCCTCGACCGCGACCTGTTGGATGCGGTCAAGGACCTGGACGAGCACGACCTTCGCCGTCTCCTCATCCTGACCAGGGCCCAGCTACAAGGCTCCGGCGCTCTCACCGCAGAGGGCCATCCGAAGGTCCACATGCGTCAACAGTCGGTTCGATGCGGGAAGACGGGATGCACCAGGTGCCCCCACGGGCCGTATTGGTACGCCTATTGGACCGAGAACGGGCGACGGAGGAGCCGCTATTTAGGGCGCCTCCTGGACGAAGAATCATTGTTGTAATCGCCGGACAACCGTACGATATCCCCCTGCCCGAGGTCGAGACGATATGGATTGCCCACAGTGCTCAAAGCCTGACGTGATGGAGATCGAGCACGTCCTCCCGGACGGGACTCAAGTGCTCTTCTATGCCTGTCACCACTGTGAGGAGCGGTGGTGGAACCGCGATGGCGAGGAGATCGACATCTCCCAGGTCCTGGAGATCGTCCGACAGCATCGGGCGTGACCTCACTGCGGGCAAGTTTCCGGTCCCCCTCCTGGCCAGTAGTCCTCACCCTCGCCGGGATCTCACTCGTCATCTTCGTGGTGATGAGCCCATGGTGGATCGTCTCGTCCACCACTCCGACCGGCGGGGACATGGGGGCACATGTGCTCGGCCCGGCCTACCTGCGCGACCATCTTCTTCCTGAGGGCAGGATCCTCGGCTGGTCCAACGATTGGTTCGCCGGTTTTCCTGCGTTCTACTTCTACTTCCCCTTGCCCTCGCTGACCATCGTCTTCTTCGACTTGTTCATGCCCTACGGCGTCGCCTTCAAAGTCGTCACCGTGCTCGGGCTCCTCGGCACCCCCCCGGCCGCCTACTACCTGGCTCGCTCGATGCGTCTGGGCAAACACGTCTCGCTGGTTGCCGCCGGGGCAGGAGTGGTGTTCGCCTTTTTCGAGAGCTACTCGATATACGGCGGCAACATTGCCTCGACCCTGGCAGGCGAATTCGCCTACTCGTGGTCGTTCGCTCTCTCGCTGCTCTACCTGGGTCTGTTGATCCGGGCGGTGCGCGACGATCGTCGGTACGTCAAGTGGGCCGCTCTGGCGCTGGCTGTGGCCGCCCTCTCCCATGTGCTCACCACGATCGTGATCGTCTTCGCCTCGCTGTTCGTCCTGCCCTGGAGGAAGGGCTTCTGGCGCACGGTCGCCATCTGGGCCTGGGGCTTCTCCATCGCCGCCTTCTGGGCATTGCCGCTGATCGCCAGGATCGGGTTCACCTCGGACATGGCGTGGACGCCGCTGTCCGGGTGGAAGGACATCTTCCCGGTCGAGTTGTGGCTTCTCCTACCCCTCGCGATACCGGGGGCGATCTGGGTCGGCCGTCGCACCGCTCGAGCCGCACCGTTACTGGCGGCGACCATCCTTCCCGTCCTCTACTTCCCGCTTCCACACATCATGCCCGACCTGCTCCCCGGTGTGTTCGGGGGGGAGAGGTGGAAGCTTTGGAACGGCCGGCTTCTCCCGTACTGGTATTTCGGGGTCGCCTTCTTCGCCGCAGTGGGAGCGGGGGCGGTGGTGATCTGGCTGTCGCGGAGACTCCCATCCCGGGTCTCCGCTCATTGGCCGCGCGCCCTCATCGCACTCGTGACCGTGGTCGCCTCATCCCTTGTGGCCGACTCCGGGGATTTCCCGACGTGGGCGTGGGTGCCGGTCGCAGTCGCCGGGGCAATCCTCGTCGCGGTCTCGCTCATGTGGGATTCGACCCTGTCCACCCGCACCTTCCTCACCGGGACCATGGTCACGGTCGTGGTGCTCGGGGCGCTGTCCGGGGTGACCTTCGTCGACGGCTGGGCGAGATGGAACTACCAAGGCTACGAGTTGAAGGAGCCCTGGCCCGAATACGAGGCTCTGATGATGGAGATCGACGCCCTGCCGGCAGGGCGGGTGCATTGGGAGGCGGCCAACAAGGAACTAGGGGTCTACGGGACGCCGATGTCGCCGATGCTCATCCCGTACTGGACCGAGGGTTCACATCCCTCCATGGAAGGCCTCTACTTCGAGTCGTCGCTCACCACACCGTTTCACTTCATCACCTCCTCGGAGATGTCGGAGAGACCGTCCAATCCCATCCCGGGGCTGACCTACCACACCGGCGACATGGAGCGTGGCCTGAAGCACCTCGAGTTGTTCGGCGTCGACTACTACGTGGCGGTGACCCCTGAGGCGACGGAGAAGGCCGACGGCTTCGCCGAGCTGACCAGGCAGTCCACCGCGGGCCCCTTCACCATCTATCGACTTCCCGAGACCGAGCTGGTCGAGGCGGCGACATTCCTCCCCGCCGTCTACGAGGTCCCGGAGCGCAACGTGTTCGCCTCTCTGACCGGGGCACCAACCGTCACCGCCTCCGATGGCCGCGAGCTGCCCAGCTTCTTCGACATGGCCCTCGACTGGTACGACGACGTGGACAATCTCGATCGTTGGGTTGTCGCCGACGGCCCCGACGACTGGCCACGGATCGAGTCGCTGGAACAGCGGCCCACCGTCCAGTTCGACGTTCCCGAGGGTGCAGTGAGTAGCGTCGTCGTCGAGAACCACCGGATCTCGTTCACGACCACTGCGGTGGGGATCCCCCACCTGGTCAAGGTCTCCTATTTCCCCAACTGGGCTGCCCAAGGCGCAGACGGTCCATGGCGGGCCACACCGTCTCTCATGGTGGTGGTGCCCACCGCCGAGGATGTGGTGCTCGAGTTCGAGGACACCTGGGCCGAGAACGGAGGGAAGATCGCTACGGCGGTGGGAGTGGTGGTCCTGCTGGGAGCCCTTCTTTGGGGACGGAGATTTGCAACGGGCGACGAGCAACGGGCAACGGGCAACGAGCAACAGGCAACGAGCAACGGGCAACGAGCAACGGGCCAGAAAGACGCGCTCTGACTCGTAGCTCGTAGCTCATAGCTCGTAGCTCGTAGCTCCTTGCTCGTAGCTCAGAATCCTTCGGATCCTGAACAATCCGAGAACAGTTCGTGGAGCCCGTTTCACCAGTGACGATCTCGCCACTCTCATCTCCTCGACGACTACCGGCACCTCCTCGATCCGGTAGCCGGCCCGCTCCGCTCTGACGACGAGCTCGGTGTCGAAGAGATCCTGGCGACTCACCACCTGCGGGGCCAGGGCCTCGATCAGCCCACGTCGAAACGCCTTCATCCCGTGGGTGTCGCTGACCCGCGAACCGAGAATGGTGCGGAGCATCAGGTTGAAGACCCGAGTGGCGATCCGTCTGATCAACGGGCGACGGTCTTCCGACCCCGGATCTCGTTTCGAAGCGATCACGAGGTCGATGCCCTCGAGCTCGAGGACACGTCTCAGGAAGTCGGCCGAGAAATAGTCGATATCGAAGTTGACCACCCAGTCACTGTCGGCCTCGAGGAACCCTTCCCTCATCGCGGCTCCATAGTCGGGCTCCTCGAGGGAGATCACCGTTACCGGGTGATCCCCGGCCACCCGCCGCGTCACCTCCGCGGTTTCGTCATCGGATCCGTTCTCGACGATGAGGATGCGATACGTCTCATCGAGACTCTCCATCTGCTCGATGAGGGCGGGAAGAGCCCGGGGGATGAATGCGGCCTCGTTGTACACGGGGACCACAATCGAGAAGGTCGAGCTCATCGGTGGCGGCAGTGTAGGAATGACCATGGGATAGACCCACCCCTAGACTTCGCCGCCGATGGACCCCGACACAGTGTTCAAGGCCTATGACATCCGCGGCCGCACCGACAACGGGGAGGTGGATCCCGAACTGTTCCGGCTGGTGGGAGGTGCCTTCGTCTCTCTGGTCGCCAGCGACCGGATCGCGGTCGGGCGCGATTGCCGGGAGTCCTCGGACGGGCTCTTCGCCGGGCTGGTCGCCGGGATGACCCGGGCAGGCGCCGACGTGATCGACCTTGGGCAGGTTCCCACCGACCTCGTCTACTTCTATTCGGGCAAACACGAGGTTCCGGGGGCGATCATCACCGCATCACACAACCCCCCGCAGTACAACGGTTTGAAGTTGTGCCGGGCCGGCGCCGCCCCGGTGGGCGTGGAAACCGGACTATCCGAGATCAAAGCCGATGTTCTCCGCGGCGAGTCACCATCGGCCGCGACCGAGGGCTCGGTGCGCACTGCCGACGCCAGCGACGACTACGTGGATCACCTGCTCTCGGTGGTCGACGCCTCTTCGATCGGCCCGCTCCGGGTGGCGGTGGACGGGGGGAACGGGATGGCGGGGGTGACCGTGGAACGGGTCTTCTCCCGTGTAGCCGCCACTCTCGACGGGCTCTACCTCGAACCGGATGGGACCTTCCCCAACCACCCGGCCGACCCGATCCAGCCGGAGAACCTCCGCGATCTGATCGCGATGGTCGGAAATGGCGGCCATGACCTCGGCGTCGCCTTCGACGGGGATGCCGATCGGGCGTTTTTCATCGACGATCGGGCGGAGGCAGTGAGTGGAAGCACCGTGACCGCCCTCATCGCCCGCTGGATGCTGCAACGCCATCCCGGCGCCTCGATCATCCACAACCTCATCACTTCGCGCGCCGTTCCCGAGACTGTCCGTGCCGCCGGGGGGAACCCGATACGCACCCGGGTCGGGCACAGCTACATCAAGCAGGTCATGGCCGAGTCGGGAGCCGTGTTCGGCGGCGAGCACAGTGGCCACTACTACTTCGCCGACAACTATCGGGCCGATTCGGGCATGCTCGCCATGCTGGTCCTGCTCCGGGTCATCTCCGAGGACGGTCGCCCCCTTTCCGCCCTCCGCCGCGAGGTGGAGCCGTATCGGGCGTCCGGAGAGATCAACTTCGTGGTCGCCGATCCGGCGACGTCCATGACGAAGGTGGAGGCGATGTTTCCCGACGCCGCGGTCGACCATGTCGACGGCTTGTCGTTAGACCTCGGCGATGTCTGGTTCAATCTGCGCCCTTCCAACACCGAGCCGCTGTTGCGTCTCAACGTGGAGGCCGGTGACGAAGAGACGCTGGAGAAGACGGTGGCACAGTTGACGGCGACCCTCGAGGAGGGCCGATGAGCCTCATAGACCCGCAGTTGGCCGCGATCCTGGTGTGCCCGGTGGACAAGTCCGACCTGAGCGAGGACGAGGCCACGTCACATCTGGTCTGCACCGAATGTGGCCGCCGGTATCCGGTTCAGGACGGAATCCCCGTCATGCTCGTCGAAGAGGCAGAAGGTGGACCCGATGAGTGACATGTTGGAGATGATTCGGACCCTGGGCGACCAACTGCGATGGGCACGGAATCTGGACGTGCCGGATCTCGCTCCCAGCGCCGAGGTCCTGGTCGGCGGGATGGGGGGCTCGGGGATCTCGGGCGATTTCGGCGCAGCCCTGGCGGCGGGCACCCCAGGAAGGGTGGCCGTGCACAAGGGTTACGCCCCTCTCCCCGGCTGGGCGTCGAGGGTGAAGCCGGTCGTGGTGGCAGCGTCCTACTCGGGCAATACCGAGGAGACCCTGGACCTGGTGGCGGCCGCGTCCGATGCGGAGCTGCCGATCGTGACCATCACCGCCGGGGGTCGGCTCGCCGAGTTGGCGGGCGAGAACGGATGGCCCACGCTCCAGGTCCCGAGCGCGCTGCAGCCCCGGGCCGCCATCGGCTATCTCGCCGGTGCGGTGGCCCGGGCGCTCCATGCCTTCGGCGTGCTCCCCGACCCGCGACCTGCCTTGGACGAAGCGGCCGATCTGGTCGATGGGGCGATCAGCGAGGAGTCGGTGACATGGGCCATCGCCTCCGATCTGGCCAAG
>DATHUP010000061.1:0-3656 GCA_035462175.1 Acidimicrobiia bacterium
CCTGGGCACGGGACAGAGCGTTTAGCATGAGGGGTCGCCCATGACCGAGATCCCGCGCTCGCACAATGCCCGACCCGGTTCGATGCCGGCGGACAAGTACCGGGCATATCCCGACATCGAGCTTGCCGACAGGACCTGGCCCGATCGTCGCATCACCGGAGCACCGCTCTGGTGCAGCGTCGACCTGCGCGACGGCAACCAAGCCCTGATCGAGCCGATGAGCCCCGAGCGCAAGCTGGTCATGTTCCAGAGCCTGATCGACATGGGGTTCAGCGAGATCGAGGTCGGCTTCCCCGCCGCGTCGCAAACCGACTTCGACTTCATCCGCCAGATCATCGACGAGGACCTGATCCCGGACCACGTCACCATCCAGGTCCTGACCCAGGCCCGTCCCGAGCTGATCGAGCGCACCTACGAGAGCATCGGCGGGGCCGACAAGGCGATCGTCCATCTCTACAACTCGACTTCGACCCTGCAGCGCCGTGTCGTCTTCGGCCTCGACGAGGCCGGCATCACCGATATCGCGGTGAAGGGCGCCGAGCACTGCCGGGCGCAGGAACAGCACGTGCCCGGCACCATCATCCGGTACGAGTACTCGCCGGAGAGCTTCACCGGCACCGAGCTTCCCTTCGCCAAATCGGTGTGCGAGGCGGTGATGGACGTCATCGAGCCATCCCGGTCGAACCCGATCATCCTCAACCTCCCCGCCACAGTGGAGATGAGCACTCCCAACCTCTACGGGGACATGATCGAGTGGTTCCACCGCAACATCAGGGACCGGGACTCGGTGGTCCTCTCCCTCCATCCCCACAACGATCGCGGCACCGCGGTCGCCGCGGCCGAGTTCGGGTTGATGGCCGGGGCGGAGCGCATCGAAGGCACCCTGTTCGGCAACGGGGAGCGGACCGGCAATGTCGACGTGGTCACTCTCGCCCTCAACCTCTTCAGCCAGGGCGTCGACCCCGAGCTCGACATCGGCAACATCAACGAGTACCGCCGCATCGTCGAGCATTGCAACCAGCTTCCCGTCCACCCCCGGCACCCCTATGTAGGTGACCTGGTCTACACCGCCTTCTCCGGATCCCACCAGGACGCCATCAAGAAGGGGCTGGAGGCGATGGAGCACACCGGTCAGCGTCTCTGGGAGGTTCCCTATCTCCCCATCGACCCCCAGGACGTCGGCCGCACCTACGAGGACGTGATCCGGGTCAACTCACAGTCGGGCAAGGGCGGGGTCGCCTACCTGCTCAAGACCGAACAGGAGCTCGAGCTTCCCCGCCGTCTCCAGATCGAGTTCACCAGGGTCATCCAGGGCATCACCGACACCACCGGGGGCGAGATCAGCGCGGCCGAGATCTGGTCGGAGTTCCGCCGGCACTACCTCGCCGCCCACAAACCGTTCGAGCTGCTCCGGTTCGACATCTCGCAGAACGCCCAAGGGAAAGACCGCACCAGCATCAAGGCCACCATCCGCCACAACGGCGACGAGGTGGAGATCGGCGCCGATGGCGGCGGCTCGATCGAGGCTTTCGTCAACGCGATGCAGACACATTTCGACATCGATTGCCGCGTCCTCGACTACCACGAGCATTCGATCGGATCGGGCACTGACGCCCAGGCCGTCACCTACGCAGAGCTCGAGATGGAGAAGCGGACGATCTGGGGCGTGGGGATCCACACCGACGTGACGACGTCGTCGTTGCAGGCGATCGTCTCCGGGATCAATCGCGCTCTCTGAGGGTTACCCAACCACTGCGAAGGCCCGCACCGGGAAGGTGCCGAAGCCCACGACCTTGGGCGGCACCGCGAAGAAGCGGAAATGCTTTCCCACCAGCTCACCGAGGCCGGTGAGGTGCTCCACCACCGGGATCCCGGCCGCGAGCAGACCGGAGTGAGCGGGACGGGCTCCGCCCCTGGTGTCGTCGATGTTAACCGAGTCGATCCCGACCAGCACCGCACCACCTTCGACCAGGGCTTCGACCAGCCCGGCCGACACGAAGGGGTGATCCAGGTCGCCGTAGGCGTCGCTGCGCCAGTGCCGGTCCCACCCGGTGGCGAAGAGGACGGCACGCCCCAGGAGGTCAACCCCCTCGATCACCTCCGGCCCGAGCTCAGGTCCGGGCGCCCCGATACAGACACCGGGGAGGTCGGCCACGTCCTCCAAGGCCAGCCCGCCCAGGTCGAAGCCGTCCTGATAGCGGTGGAATGGGGTGTCGAGATAGGTCCCCGTGTTCCCGATCATGTCGATCCGCCCGATGAGAAACTCGGTGCCCGACTCGTAGTGGCCCCGCGAGTCGGAACGGGAGAGGTGCTCTCCGATCACCGGGCCGGGTAGACCGGGATAAGTGGTCATCCCGGCCTCGATCACGTGGGAGAGGTCGACCAGTCGCGCCATGACGGCAGGCTACGGCCTTCCTAATGCAGGGCGTCACATATGCGTGACGCGGTGCATCGAGTTGGAACTCAAACCCTGGTCTTCAGCTCACCGGCGATGGCGAGGGCGCGTTCGCGGATCTCGTCCCAGTCGCGGAAGTCGCCCTCCGGTGCCTTCAAGGCGCTGACGATGGCCCGCTCCCCGAAGTTGAGCTTCTTCCGGTCGATCTTCCCGGCGAAGAGAAAATGATCGCGGGCAGACGTCTTCTCCATGATCGAGGCCACATCGACCGGATCCTCCTCCGGCTTGGGAGGGTCGCCGATAGGGCCGCTGGAGAACAACCATACGGGGCGCCCGGCAAGCTCGACTTCGAACCGGTCGACCAATTCCCTCATCGGCTTCATCCAGCGGCCGGCGTAGACCGCGCTGCCGAGGATGATGGCGTCATAGGAGTCGAGGCTGCTCACCTCTTCCGGAGCGAGGATTCGGGTTTCGATCCCTTCCCCCGTGAGTACGTCGGCTATGGACCGCCCGATATCCGCCGTCGAGCCGTGTTTGCTGGCCGTGGTGACCAACACCTTCATCAGGTCTCGCTTTCTCTCGGCTGATGAAGGGTTTACCCGCCGGCAGGTGACGGCAACCAGGGTCTAACGGCCCCTATTGGGTGCGAGGACGGAGCCGCCAGATGAGCACGGCCGCGGCCATGGAGAGGATGGCCGCGGCCACCGCGATCGGGGTGCGCCAGGAACGGGCGACGGCGAGGTCTCCCTCCAGAGCAGACATGACCCGCCATTCCAGGTCGAGCGGACCGACCAGGGTCTCCTTCGACATGGCCTCGAGCTCACGAGCGGTTCTGGCCATGGCAGCATGCCTCGCCTGGCACTTGAGGCAGGACTCGGCATGCCCCCGGAAGAGACGAGCTACCGGCCTCCCCTCGACCGCGCTGTTGGCCACGAACGGCGCCGCCATCTCACAGATCACGCTCACGACGAACCCTCCAGATGCCGGGCGAGACGGGCCCGGGCCCGATGAAGTCGCACCTTGGCGGCGGAGACCGAGATCCCCATGGCTTCGGCGATCTCGGCGTGGGACCAGTCGTAGATGTCTTTGAGGACGACAACCCGACGTTGAGCCTCGGGTAATGCATCCAATGCCTGGCGCAGACGACCCCGGAGCTCGAGGGTCTCACCGGCGACCTCGGGATGGTCGGACCCGATCGGGGCCGCCACTTCCAGGAAGTCGTCCAAGGGCGGGCCGGAATGACGCCGGGCGCGTTTGCGCT
>DATHUP010000062.1:0-88305 GCA_035462175.1 Acidimicrobiia bacterium
AGTTGAGCCCGACGACGGTGTCCTAAGTGGTGGATGCCGCTCTCATTCCCTTCCAGCGTGCCGGGTTGACCGGCAAGAGGTTCGGGGGCGACGCTTCCGTGTCGACCGTCGCGCCGCGGCTTCGTCACGTCCTGGTCAACCTGGTTTCCAACGCGGCCCGTCATGGCGGCCCGCACATCGGTGTCGAGATCTCCACCGGCGATGGCGTGGTCGACATCGAGGTGTGGGACGACGGCGACGGCGTGCCCGAGGATCGGCTCGGCGGGCTCTTCGACACCTTCGTTCACAACGGTGCGGCCACCCTGATGACCGGGACCGTCGGGCTGGGGCTGGGCGTCGCATCCCGTCTCACCGGCCTGCTCGGCGGCAAGCTCGTGTACCAACGCTTCGCACAGAAGAGCTACTTCATCGTGACGCTCCCCGAGTTGGCCGAGGCAACCGCTCCTGGAGGTGCACAGGACGAGGAGCAAGCAGTCGCCGACACGATTCGAGCCATGTCGGCGTGAGACGGTCCGCCATCGCGCTCCTCACCTCGGCGCTGCTGGTCATCCCGGTCACGGCATCGGCTTCGGGCGGAGAGAGCATCAAGGACGAGTTCGACTCGATCTCCTGGGGAGGGAGCAACGGGTCGCTGCCCTGGGCGGGCGACTGGATCGAGATCAACGACGTCAGCGGTCCGAGCAATGGGAACGTCCGGGTGGTCTCCGATGACAACTGTCCATCGAAACCTTGTATGAGGCTTTCCGGTCTCCTGGCCGGTCACGGTGCGCGCCGCGGTGCCGACACCAGCCAACTCGAGGAGATCAGGCTCCGTTACGACGTCAGAAACGTGGTCACGCTGCCCGTCCTCGGGCTCACCGAACTCGCCGTGGAGGTCAACGACGGTAGCGGTTGGGCAACCATCGCCACCCACAACCTAGGTTCCAACTTCGCCGCGGGCCATACCCACGAGGACATCCCCAGCGCCGCCAACCTGGAGGTTCGATTCGTGATCACCGGGCTCGCGATGACCAGCCAGGTGTCCGTCGACAACGTCGAGATCACTGGGCAGCAGATCGAGGAAAGTACAACGACCACAACGACCACAACGACCACCACCAGCACCACCACCACGACGACGATCCCGACAACCACCACGACCACGACTCCACTCACCACGACGACGACCGACCTCGCGACCCCGACCACGACCAGGGCCGGAAAACCCGGCAACACGTCCACCACCGTCGCCACGGTCGCTGGCGCAGTAGCCACCGAGGAGACCACCACGACGACCCGCAGCGAGGAGCCGAGGAGCGAGAACGGCGAACCTCTCGTCGAATCGGGCGCCGAGGACACCGACCCATCAGGCACGGCCCTCGACACGCCCGACGGAAGCGGGATACGGGCCGCGGCGCGTGGTCTTCAGGCCAACTTCGATGGGGATCTCTACGGTGAGGTCCGTGCCGTGTCCTCACTGACTGCCGTCGACGTCCAGGCCGAGTACAACATGGCGGTCGAAGTGATCAGGGCATCGTGGGGATGGATTGTCCTGCTTGCCCTCCTCGTCGGGTACTCGATCATTTCCGGGCTCGACCGACATCGTGGTGCGATCGAGACTGACCCAACACTGCCCGGCAACTAGAGGCCCGACGGAGATAGCTTGGGAAGATGCCTGTCGAAGCGATGATCTGGATCGGCGGTGTCGTCGCCATACTCCTGATTCTCCACTTCCTCGCCTCGTGGGCCGAGGGCCGGGGCTGGATCTTCTACCGGAGGTCGGCGCCCGGGAGCCGAGGAAGGGGAGTGGCACTGTCCATTGCCTTGTCCGAGCTCGAGGTCGTGCTCAACCCCGCGTTGGAGCATCGGGTCGAGGAGGAGCAGCGGGAGCGGATCAGCCGCGACGAGTTGGGCATCGAGATGGACAACGTGACAGGCGTGGTACGAGTCCGAGACTCATCCGGGTCGATTTCGAACGAGCCGACTCCAACTGATTCATAGCTCCGGGCGTACCGCGACTCGGTCTCCACTCGTTCTAGCGTGACCGTCCATGGATGCCGCGCTCGACCTCATCATCATCTTCACCCTCCGTCTTCTCGACGTGGGCATGGCTACGGTCCGGATCGTCCTCCTCGGGCGGGGTCGGAGGGGCCCGGCGGCTGCCCTCGGATTCGTCGAGGCGCTGATCTGGGTCCTCGCCATCACCCGGGTTCTGAGTGGTCTCGACGACCCGACCCGAATGGTCGCCTTCGCCATGGGATTCGCCGCCGGGACCTATCTCGGGTCGATGGTCGAAGAATGGCTCGCACTGGGCCAGGCACTGGTCCGGATCGTCGCTCTGACCCGGACCGACGCAGTCGCCCCGCTACTGCGGGAGCAGGGGTACGGTGCGACCGTGGCCAATGGTGACGGTCTCTCGGGCGAGGTTCGGGTCACGTTCTGCATCGTGCCCAGAAAAGCCGTGTTCGAGGTCACCCGTCTCATCCACGAGGCCAATCCCGAAGCCTATGTCTCGATCGAGCAGACCCATACGGTCGACCTGGCGGCGAGACATGGGGGAAACGTCCAGAAGTAGAGATCGATGAGAGCCCGTGGCTTGGTCGACGGTTTCAGAAGCCGGATCATCTCGTCGGCCACCTCCCCGTTCCGTCATGCTCCCTACCCATTGGCCCACAGTCTCTCCTACGGCGGCGACCCGGGCCTGTTCGGCCCGGGTTCGGTGTCCTGGCGCGTCATCGGCGACGTCGCCTCGTTCGTCGGCGGTATCCGCGCCCTTCTGATCCAGGCCGCCCACCCCGAGGTCGTCGCCGGGGTGGGCGATCACTCCCGCTATCGGGAGGACCCCTTGGGACGGCTCTCCCGTACCTCCGCCTACGTCACCGCCACCACATTCGGGGCGATGCCCGAGGTGGAGCGAGCAGTCACACAAGTGCGGCGGGTCCACCGAATGGTGTCCGGCGTCTCCAGCCGCGGGATCCCTTACGATGCCGACGACCCCGGTTTCTCTGCGTGGGTCCACAACGCTCTGACCGACTCGTTCCTCGTCGCCAACCAGACCTTCGGGGCCGACGTGCTGACCGCTGCGGAGGCTGATCGCTTCGTCCTCGAGCAGACCAGGGTCGGGGCACTGCTCGATGCCGATCCCATGCCGATCTCGGCCGAAGAACTGTCGCGTTGGATCGTGCAACATCCGGGACCGGCCCCCTCGCCGGAGATGGAGGCCGCGGTTGACTTCCTCACCGATCCGCCCCTCGAGCCTGGCCTGAAGCTGGGCTACAAGTTCCTGCTCGAAGCGGCGGTGGCGACGCTCCCCATCCGAATGCGGGACATCCTGGGAGTCACCCGGATGCCCGGGGCGATCAGCGCGGGTCGGGCGGTGGCTTCCGGTCTCCGCTGGGCGTTGGGGGCGTCCCCTTCCTGGCAATTGGCCCTGGTCAGGGTGGGGGCTCCGGTGCCGGAGGGGCTGTTCACCCAACCCTTGCCGGTCGAGGCGTGATCAGGCGTCTCCAAGGTATGCGCGGAGAATGTCGGCCTCGTCCCGAAGTCTTCGAGCCTGTTCGGTGAGACCGAGCTCCAGGTAATGGCTGGCGCTGGTCTCCCGCTCGCTGATCTCATCAGCGATCAGCTCCACGACCTCGGCCTCGTCGAGCGATCTGCGCGCCACGTCGGCGTAGCCGATAGTCCCTTCGCTGGAGCCTGTCGTTGCCACCGCCTCGGCGTTGTCGATGGCCGACAATGCGGAGCGCAACACATTGATCCTCGGCCGGTCCCGGTTCCTCATGGCGTTGGCCAGGTCTGCCTTGAGGCGGTCACGCATCTTCCACCTCGGTCGACTGACGTCCCTTCGTCCCGCTCAGTTCGACGTCCATGGGCGTTCTGAATCTGGGGATCACCAACCGGTCGCCCATCCAGAGCCGGAGCTCCTCAGCCTGCCGACCAATCTCGTCGACGGTCTCGGGGTCGACGCCCTCGAGCAGATCCCAGACGATCTCCCCGGTCGCTCGCTGCCCCCAGCCACCGACTACCCGGCCGTCGACCCACACGGCCTGGCCGGCGTTGCCGTTCCTGTCGAAGAGCCGGGGTGCATGCGGTCCGAGATACCAATCTCGTTCCTTCCAGCCCATCGTCGTCGGGTCGAGCCCGGGAAGGAGGGCCACCCAGTGGGGGTGTGGGGCTACCGGCTCCAGGTCGTCGGGGAGGAGGTAGGCGGACCCCGTCTCCACCTCCACCTCTACCGCGCCGATGCCGGCGAGCGCCGTCCTGACCTGGGTGACCGGCCACCCGGTCCACCATTTCATGTCGAGCTCGGTTCCCGGCCCGAACGCGGTGAGCCACAGTCGAAGCACCTCGGCCTGTGCCTCGGGACGGCTCATCTCCTCGAGGGGCCGGCCCACCCATTCCTCCATCGGAGCCCAGCGATAGAGACTGCTCACCCAGCTTCCCTTGGGACGTCCCCGAACGATCTTGCCCTCGGCGGCGAGAAGGAACAGAACCCGGGTCGTCATCCCGACCGTGGCCAGCACCGAGCCGTCCTTCTTGTAGAAGGTGACCTTCTCGCCGAGCTCGGGCACGTCCTTGGTCAGCTCGGTAGCCACCGCCTCGCCACGTGCTCGGAGAGCGGAAAGTGTTCGCTCCGTGACCGATTCCACCCAGGCCGCGCCGTCGTTGGCGATCCTCGCGTCCTCGACCATGCCCACCAACCGCCTTCTCTCGGCGGCCATGAGGGCGACGGTCGACGAGAAATGGAGCAGCGGCGCCAGGTCGACCGGCACCACGAACATTGTCCGCCGCATGCCGAGGATCCTGACCACCGTTCGGTGGTCGTAGAGGGCGGCTTCGACGTCGTCTTGTTTCAGCCCCGGAACCCGGGCACGGGCGGAGAGATAGACCGTGGCCGGGTCCGAGGAGTGGAGCCCGACCATGGCCCGGGCCGCCTCCTCGACCGTGGAGGCCGGGGCGGCGAGACGATGGCGCAGCCCGAGACGAGCGCGTCGCTCCTCGTTGCTGACGTGTCGCATCGGACCGCCAAATTAGACGGGCCGCTAGCCGAACAGCACGAAGATGGCGAAGCCCAGGATCACCAGGTTGCCCAACACCGAGACGGCAGCCCGCCACTCCGGCCGCAGCCTGCGTCCGGCGAGCGCCGCTGCCACCGCCAGCAACGTCTGCCAGGAGAGACTGGCGAGAAAGGCCCCGGCGACGAAAACGGCGCCGTCACCCGGTGTCATCCCCTCGGCCACACCCAGACCGATGATGACCGCGGCGAAGTAGATCACCGTGGTCGGGTTGATGATGGTGAGCCCGAGAAAGCGACCGTAGGTCCGGGCCAGGTCTCCGTTCCGTGGGTAGTCGGTCGGCGTCGGCTCCGCGGGCTGCACTGCCCGGACGATGCCGAAGACGGCGATGAGGGCAAGGACTACCCCGCTGACGACACGGAGAGGTTCTCCGATCGACTCGATGGCCCCGGCCAGAGCCGCCCCACCCACCGCCGCGAGTGCGGCATAGAGGAGATCGGCGGTGGCCGCGCCGGCGCCGGCGAAGAAGGCGGCCCGGAAGCCGCGTCTTATGCCGACCTCGATGATCAGGATCGCGATCGCCCCCACCGGGATGGCGATCCCATAGCCGGCCACGACACCGGTGGTGAAGGCATCCATGGCCAGCCAAATCTAGGAAGTCGCCGCGGCGAGGCCGGTTACCGTCGCTCCGATGTGGGCAGACCGAGACGTCAGACGTGTCGTCCTGGCCCGGTTCGTCTCCCGAATAGGCGGGGAGGCAGCCTTCTTCGTCGGGATCTGGGGCAAGGCCGCCTTCGAGATGGACGCCTCCGCCGGAGGCGTGGCCGCGGTGATGGCAGCGTTGGGCATCGCGTCGCTGATCGGCTCGGCGGTGGCGGGAGTGCTGGTCGACCGCTTCGATCCCAGACGAGTCCTCATCGTTGGGGAGATCGTGTTCGTCCCGGTGGCGATCGGGATGGTCTTCGTGGAAACCTTGCCTTCGCTGGTCGTGGCGACCTTCCTCCTGGGTTTGGTCGGCACGCCGGTGTTCACCGCAATCGCGGCCTTCGGTCCCTTCCTCACCGACCAGGCGGATCGTCTGGCCAGGATCAATGGCTTCATCGAGGGAGCGTCGTGGGCGGCGTTCGTGGTCGGGCCGGCGATGGGGGCGATCATCGCGGGCACGATCGGTCTGGACGGCATATTCGTCCTCGACGCAGCCACCTCGGCCGTCGCCGCGTTCTTGGTGTTCCCGGTGTCGCTGCGCCAGCTGGCCAAAGAGAAGGAGAGACACGAAGGCCTACGCGAGCTCCGGGAGGGATTCTCCTATGCCTTTGGGCATCCCAGGCTTCGCTTCTACATTTGGCTCGGGTCCTCGGTGTGGGTCCTCTTCGGCACCTTCAGCGCCCTCGAGCCTCTGTTCTTTCGTGACATCCTTGGGGTGGAGCCGGAGACCTTGGGCTGGGTCAATTCCATCTTCGGCCTCGGTCTGGTCAGCGGCACCTGGATCGCCTCACGCCTCCCCGCCCGCTTCCGCAGCGCCCGCTCGCTGGTCCTGATCGTCGCCTTGAACTCGGTCGGTGTGCTCGCCTACGTGGGCACCGACCGCCTTCGGGTGGTGGTGGTCGCCGGCGCGTTCTGGGGGGTCCTGATCGGGATCATGGCCCCTCTGCTCCGGACCCTGATCCAGCTCAACACGAGGGAGGAGATGATGGGGCGGATCACGGGAGTCACCCAGATCCACCAGGAGGTGGGTCATCTACTGCCGCTCGCCCTCGCTCCCGTGCTCGCCGGGTTTCTCGGCGTGCAGCGCGCCCTGATCTACGCCGGGGTCGCCCTGGCCCTGTTCGCCGTGCTCTTCGTTCCGACCGCGACCCGTCTCGATCGGACCCGAGCCGTCGAGGTTCCCCAGACGGGCCTGCCCGACCCCAACGACGAGCCGCGTTCGGTGGGCCACTGACCGCCCATCGGGACCATCGGATGCACGAGGCTCCGCTCACGGCCCCCTCGTCGGGGCGAGAGCCTTCTCGTTAGAGTCTCGCCGCCATGGGCGCAGCAGTGAATCGACGGGCTGCCCGGACCGGTGTCTCGATCCTGGGTGTGATCCTCGCCTTCGCCCTGTTGTGGGAGGGCTACAAGTTCGTGTGGACGGCATTGGGGTGGGAGACACCGGTCAGCCCCGAAGATCGGGTGATGCCCCACACCTGGGACATCCTGCTCACATTGTTCGAGCCCGCGCAACGAAGCGGCCCTCCGCTGATCCTCGTCGAGGCCCGGGCCGCACTGATGACCCTACGGGAGGCTTTCGTCGGCTTCCTGGTCGGCGGTGCCATAGGCTTCGGGTTGGGTGTCCTGTTCGTCCGCTCCCGAACATCGGAGCGCGCCTTCATGCCTTATGTGGTGGCCTCCCAGACGATCCCCATCCTTGCCATCGCCCCGATGGTGGTGGTTTGGGGCGGCCGGCTTGACATCCCGCAGTGGCTGACCATTTCGATCATCGCCGCCTACCTCACTTTCTTCCCGGTGGCGATCAACACCCTGCGCGGCTTGCGCTCTCCTCCTCCGACGGCGCTGGAGCTGATGCGGAGTTATGCCAGCTCACCGAGCGAAGTGCTGTGGAAGCTCCAGGTCCCGGCGGCGATGCCCTACATCTTCACTGCACTCAAGGTGTCAGCGGCTGCCAGTGTGATCGGCGCCATCGTGGGGGAGCTCCCCGCCGGGTTCCGCGGAGGTCTGGGTCGAGACCTGCTCCAGTTCTCCCAACAGTTCACCGCCGCACCCGAGAAGCTCTTCGCAGCGGTGCTGATCGCCGGGCTCGCCGGGATGCTGTTCGTCGGCCTGGTCACGCTCGCCGAGCACCGTTGGGTGGCGGCGAGCATGCGTCAGACCGGTGAGGTCACCCGGGTGGGCGCATGACCGACCTCGTGGTCGAGGCGCGCGGGCTGGGCAAGACCTTTGGCTCCGGGGTGGAGGCGACCGAGGCCCTGCGGGGAATCGACCTCGACATCGCTTCCGGTGACTTCGTCTCGCTCATCGGGCCGTCCGGGTGCGGCAAGTCGACCCTGCTCAGGCTCATCGGGGACCTGGTCAGCCCCACAGTCGGGTCGCTCACGGTCAACGGCAAGGAGCCCGGCCGGGCCCGGCTCGACCGTGACTACGGGATCGTCTTCCAGAGCGCGACACTCCTCGACTGGCGCACCGTGGAGAAGAACGTCGAGCTCCCGCTCGAGATCATGGACTTCTCCCCCGAGGAGCGCCCGGCCCGGGCCCGGGAGATGCTGGACCTGGTTCAACTCGGCGGCTTCGCCGAGCACTACCCGTGGCAGCTCTCCGGTGGTATGCAGCAACGGGTGGCCATCGCCCGGGCGCTCGCCTTCCGACCTTCGCTCCTCCTCATGGACGAGCCGTTCGGCGCTCTCGACGAGATGACACGCGAGTTGATGCAGCAGGAGGTGCTCAGGCTCTGGGAGGAGACCGACACCAGCATCGTCTTCGTCACCCACTCCATTCCCGAGGCGGTGTTCCTCTCCACCCGGGTGGTGGTCATGTCCCCCCGCCCCGGGCGGATCAGCAGGGAGATCGCGGTCGATCTTCCCCGACGCCGCGACGACGACACCCGGGAGTCGGCCAGGTACTTCGAGTTGATCACCGAGGTGAGAGAGGCGCTGCGCAAGGGGGAGGAAGAGGGCGCGTGACGGAGCGCGACGAGGTCATCCAGGAGACGTCGGACACCGACGTGCTCGCCGCATTCGAGGGGGACCTCCCCACCTCACTTCCGCGTCGCTCGTGGCGTTCCCTCCTCGTTCAGTACCTGCCGGCACTGGTCTCCTTCGTCGCGGTGATCCTCCTCTGGGAAGGTCTCACCCGTCTCCTGAGAGTCGAGAGCTTCCTCCTCCCCAAGCCGAGCGAGGTCATGGCCAGCTTCATCGACACGGCGCCGGTGATCTGGGGCGCCGGGCAGCGCACCCTGGTCGAGGCACTGGGTGGACTGGGAATCGGCGTCACGCTCGCCGTCCTCACCTCTCTCGCCGCGGCTCGTTGGGTCGGGTTCCGGGAGGGGGTGCTCCCCCTCGCCATCGCCGCAAACGCGACCCCGATCGTGGCCTTGGCGCCGATCTTCAACAACTGGTTCAGCAGCACCAGCCCGGTGTCCAAGATGGCGGTGGTGGCCGTGGTCGTCTACTTCCCGGTGATGATCAACACGACGCGCGGGCTTCTCGAGGTCGATCCCGCCGAGATCGAGTTGATGCGATCGCTGGCCGCAACGCCCGCCGAGGTGACCCGCCGGGTGCGTATCCCCCGGGCGCTGCCCTTCTTCTTCGCCTCGCTCAAGGTGGCCAGCGCCCTCTCCTTGATCGCTGCCATCGTCGCCGAGTACTTCGGCGGTCCTCAGGACGTGCTCGGCCAGTACATCATCAATCGGGCCAACCTGTTCCAGTTCCCCGATGCCTGGGCGGCGATCCTGGTGGCTTCGATCCTGGGCGTGGCCCTCTACCTGATCGTCCTTGGCGCGGAGCGTTTGCTCATGCCGTGGCACGTGTCCTTTCGGGCTACCCAGTAATCGGTTGATTCGGTCGGCGGGTCGACCCGGCCCTGGATATGGTGAGGCGATATTCGGATACAGGAGGCAATGAGTGAGATCGAGAAGATGGGGCCGTCACGTCCTCTGGCTGACCGTGTTGGCGCTGGTGCTGGCGGCGTGCGGCGAGGACACCGGCGACGGGGGCACTGACGGGACCAGTCCGGCCGAGGAATGCACCACGCCGGACGAAGCCAGGGTCCAGTTGCAGTGGTTCGCACAGGCCCAGTTCGCCGGGTACTACGTCGCTTTGGACAACGGGTTCTACGAGGAGGAGTGCCTCGACGTCGAGATCCTGGAAGGTGGCGTCGACATAGTGCCCCAGCAGGTTCTCGCTACTGGCGGAGCCGAGTTCGGGTTGGCCTGGGTGCCCAAGGCCCTGGTGTCCCGTGAAGGCGGGGCCAACATCGTCAACATCGCCCAGGTGTTCGAGCGCTCGGGAACCCTCCAGGTCTCATGGGCCGACTCCGGGATCACCGAGCCGGCTGACTGGGCGGGGAAGAAGGTGGGCAACTGGGGCTTCGGCAACGAGTTCGAGTTGCTCGCCGCCATCGCCAAGTACGACGTGCCCGACGTCGAGCTGGTGGCCCAGGACTTCACCATGAACGCCCTGCTCAACAACGAGATCGATGCTGCCGAGGCCATGATCTACAACGAGTACGCCCAGGTCCTCGAGGCGGTCAACCCCGAGACCGGTGAGCTGTACCAGCCCGAGGACCTCAGCGTCATCGACTACAACGAAATCGAGACCGCGATGCTCCAGGATGCGGTGTGGGTCGACGCCGACTGGATCGGCGAAGCGGGCAACGAGGACATCGCCACTCGTTTCCTCACCGCCACCTTCCGCGGCTGGATCCACTGTCTGGACAACTTCGACGAGTGCGTCGAGATAGTCCTCGACAACGGGTCCACCCTCGGTCAGAGCCACCAGGAGTGGCAGCTCAACGAGATCCTGGCCCTCATCTTCCCCGCCACCAACGGGATAGGGGTGATGAACGACGAGTTGTGGGGCCAGACCGTGGCCATCGCCACCGAGCAGATAACCGAGCTCCAGGGGGTCGAGATCCCCGACGACGTCTATCGGACCGACCTGGCCCAAGCCGCCATCGACCGTCTCGGTGACGCCGACGTCGAAGGCTCCGGCTTCGAGCGCCGTGAGATCGAGCTCCAGGAAGGTGGCAGTTAGACGGGCCTTGCCGGCTCGGCTGCCGGTACCGAGCTCCAAGTACCTGGTGCTCAGAACGACTCGGTGTCCCTCTCGAGGGACACCGAGCCTGTTGCGCTAGCTTTGCCCGCAAAGGAGGTTTCACAAATGCCGAACGTCGTCAGGGCCGCCATCGTCCAGACCGAGTGGACGGGTGACAAGGACACGATGATCAAGAAGAACGCCGACTACGCCCGGGAGGCGGCGAAGCAGGGGGCGAAGGTGTTGTGCTTCCAGGAGCTGTTCTACGGTCCCTACTTCTGTCAGGTCCAAGAGAACGAGCACTTCGACTACGCCGAGCCGATCCCCGACGGGCCAACCACCAAACTGATGCAGGACCTGGCCAAGGAGACCGGGATGGTTCTCGTGGTCCCCATCTTCGAGATGGAGCAGGAGGGCTTCTACTACAACACCGCCGCCGTCATCGATGCCGACGGCACCTATCTCGGCAAGTACCGGAAGAACCACATCCCACACGTGAAGGGCTTCTGGGAGAAGTTCTACTTCCGCCCCGGGAATATGGGCTATCCGGTATTCGACACCGCAGTGGGCAAGGTCGGGGTCTATATCTGCTACGACCGCCACTTCCCCGAGGGGTGGAGGGCGCTCGGGCTCAACGGGGCCAAGATCGTGTTCAACCCTTCCGCCACCAGCCGCGGCCTGTCCATGTACCTGTGGAACCTCGAACAGCCGGCCGCGGCGGTGGCCAACGAGTACTTCATCGGCGCCATCAACCGTGTGGGCCAAGAGCCGCTTGGCGACAACGACTTCTACGGCTCGTCCTACTTCGTGGACCCGAGAGGCCAGATAATCGACGGTTCCGCCTCCGACACCGAAGAGGAGTTGGTGGTCCGGGACCTCGATCTGGACGTGATCGAAGAGGTGCGCCAGCAGTGGGCCTTCTATCGGGACCGCCGCCCGGACGCCTACGGAGACCTAGTAGCACCCTGAGGAGGTGGCAATGGCACGTACCGTCATCGAGGGGGGGACGGTCGTCACCGCGACCGAGCAGACCCAGGCCGACGTCCTGATCGAGGGGCACCGGGTCGCCGCCATCGCCGCGGCCGGGAGCCACGACTGGGGTGCCGGGGCCGACAAGGTGATCGATGCCTCGGGCAAGTACGTCATGCCAGGCGGCATCGACGTGCACACCCACATGGAGCTCCCCTTCGGGGGGACCTTCGCCGCCGACACCTTCGAGACCGGGACCCGGGCCGCCGCCTGGGGCGGGACCACCACGATCATCGACTTCGCCGTCCAGACCAAAGGGCAGAACCTGATGGACGGGTTCGAGGCGTGGATGGGCAAGGCCGATGGCAACTGTGCCATCGACTACGGGTTCCACCTGATCGTCGGCGACGTCACCGATGAGTCCCTGAAGGAGATGGACCTCGCCCTCGAGGAGGGCGTCACCTCGTTCAAGATGTTCATGGCCTATCCCGGGGTCTTCTACTCGACCGACGGGGAGATCTTCCGCGCCATGCAGAAGGCGGCCGAGAACGGCTCAACGATCATGATGCACGCAGAGAACGGGATCGCCATCGACATCCTGGTCGAGCAGTCTCTCGCCCGGGGCGCCACCGATCCCATCTACCACGGCCTCACCCGGCCCGCGATCCTCGAAGGAGAGGCCACTCACCGGGCCATCAAGCTGGCCGAGTTGGCCGGGTGCCCTGTGTACATCGTGCACATGTCGGCAGCCGAAGCCCTGCTCGAGTTGACCATGGCCCGAGACGACGGTCAGAACGCCTTCGGTGAGACCTGTCCCCAATACCTGTTCCTCTCCCTCGACGACCTGGGCAACGGGTTCGAGGGCGCCAAGTTCGTCTGCTCCCCACCTTTGCGAGATCGCGCCGGGGAGCATCAGGAGGCACTCTGGCAGGGTCTGGCCACCAACGACCTCCAGGTGGTGTCCACCGACCATTGCCCGTTCTGCTGGGGGGATCACCCCAAGTTCGGCACCCAGAAGCAGCTGGGGCGGGACTCGTTCGCCCAGATCCCCAACGGTCTTCCCGGTGTCGAGAACCGGATGGAGCTGATCTACCACGGTGGGGTCCACGAGGGGAGACTCGGTCTCAACCGATTCGTCGAGGTCACCTCGACCACACCAGCCCGGATGTTCGGGCTCTACCCGCAGAAGGGGACGATCGCAGTGGGCTCCGACGCCGACATCGTGGTATTCGACCCCGACGCCACTCATGTCATCTCGGCAGAGACCCATCACATGTGGGTCGATTACTCCTGCTACGAGGGGCTCGAGATCACCGGGAAAGTGGAGACAGTGCTCAGCCGGGGGAGGACCATCATCGAGGACGACGCCTACCACGGATCGCCCGGTGACGGCCGCTATCTGCGCCGGGGCATCAATCAGTATCTGATCTGAGGCGACCCAAGGGGGTCGCCTCAGATCCGTCTTACGTCTTACGTGCCTCTAGAACTCGTCAGTGGCCAGGCGGGGGATCGGCCTCGGCAGTGCGGTGGCGAGACGGGCGAAGGTGGCGAGGGTCATGTTGACCCCGGCATGAACCGCCACCGGAACCCAGATCGACCCGGTCTCGATGCGAAGCCAGACCAGGAAGGCACCGGCAGCGGTAGTGGCCATCACCGTGATCAGCACGTGGACGAACCGGGCCGTTTTCCGTCTGTCGACGGCGTCGGCCTGATCCAGTCCCGGTCCGATGTGCCAGAGGCCGAACAGGACTGCACCACCCCAGATGGCGATCGGCTCGGCGTAGAGGGTGACGAGGGCGGCATGGAGCACACCGCGGAACATCGCCTCCTCGATGACGACTGTGATCAGCGGGATGCGGAGCAGTATGTGTGCGGCGGCGCCTCTCGTCGACATTGCCCCCATCCTCGGATCGGCGAGATGGCCCCTCAGCTGGGGACGGCTCATCATCACCATCCCGACCGAGGTCATCGCCACCATCGTCGCCGATCCCCAAGCGGCGAGCAGGCCGCCGTCGGGCCCGGCCAGACCGATCACGCCGCCACCGAACCAGAGCGCTGCCGCCACCACCACGATCGCCCCCACCGAACTGGTCACCAGAGGCGCCCAAGTCGGGCGGAAGCGGAGGGGTACGAGCAGATAGACCAGTGTCTGGAATCCCACCACGTACGTGACGAGGGGGATTGTGGTTGCGCTCAGACGCATGGCTCTCTTGCTACCAACAGGCGGTGGGTGGGGCGGCCCGTTCGATGGGGCCACGCTGTACGTCACCGTATCGCCCTGTCGGGGCTATGAGGAGGGGTCTGACGCCCGAGTCAGCCGAACGTGTCGCACTCTCCGGGCGAACCGGTGGTGAACCCGTTGTTGAGCCACTGGTAGCGCTGCTCGGAGGAACCGTGGGTCCAGGACTCGGGGTTCACCTGCCCCGAAGTCTTGCTCTGGATGGCGTCGTCGCCGACCGCCGCCGCCGCGTTCAGCGCTTCCTCCAGGTCACCTGCCTCCAGGATCGCCGCCGAGCTCCCCTCGGCTCGCAGCGTGGAGAGCCAGACACCGGCGAAACAGTCCGCCTGCAACTCCAGGGCGATGCTTGCCTCGTTGCTCGCCTGGCGCTGCACCTGCTCCGTGATCCCCAACTGGTGCTGTACGTGATGACCGACCTCGTGGGCCAGGATGTAGGCCTGGGCCGTGTCGCCGGCTGCGCCGAACCGGCGCTGCAACTCGGCGAGGAAGTCGAGATCCATATAGACCAACTCGTCGGCCGGGCAGTAGTGGGGACCGGATTGGGCCTGGGCGCCGCCGCAGGCCGATTGGGTGGCCCCGCTGAACACGACGAGATCGGTTGCTCGATAGGTCTGGTCGGCACCTTCGAACACCCCGACCCACATCGCCTGGTTGTCTTGGAGCACCCCTTCGAGGAACTGGACCAGATCGCGGTCCGGGTCCGTCGCAGGGTCGAGCGGCTCGCTCTGGGTGTCGACCTCGCCGGCCGGGGCCAGCACCTCGGTCAGATCGCCCAGGTCGCCTCCACCTAGCAAGGTGATCAGGAGGTAGGCGATGATTGCGATTCCGCCCCCACCGACACCGATTCTTCCCAGGGTCGGACCTGCGCCGCGTCGATCGACGACCTGGCCCGGACCGGTCGGGTTCCGTCTCCACCTAACCATGTTGTCGCACCTCTGACTGGGCCACCGATCGGACAACGATAAATCGAATCGCGGACTTGCGTCATCGGCACGTCATGGGGGAGCTCTCTTCGGACATAGGGGTACCGGGCACAGAGGATGGGGGGAGGCTCCGATGTGGCTGGTCGGCTCCTTCCATACCTTCGCCAACAGCCGGTTGCACCGGTGACAACCAAAGGAGGTAGTCATGAGAGGTCTCACCAAACGACTGTCGGGAGCGATCGTTGCCCTGGTTCTCGTCGCGGCATGTGGTGAGGTGATCGAAACAGGGGGCTTCGTTCCTGCCCGGCTGGTGACCGCCGAGTCGGAGAGCCCGGACCTCAGGGTCATCCTGGCCCACGAATTCGCGGCCGACGAGGCCAATGCCGGGACGGCGGCCAACGCCGATGGCTACGACACGACGCGGAAGGCGATCGCCCACGAGCTCGAGAGCGACGGTCCGCCGAGACGATCGAGCCCGAACGTGACCGTGACCGACCTCCCGGTTCGATGAGGTGCGGCCGAGATCGCCATGGGGCGACTGATCCTTCCGGTTGGTCGCCCCGATCCGGCGGCTGTGGAAGCAGATTCCCCCAGCACTAGATTCCACGACGGAGTCGACGTACCAGTGAGGATGCCGACGTGAGTCTGACTGGAGAAGCACGCCGGGGCAACACACTCCTCGAGCGTGATGGGCTCCTCGCCCGTCTCGAACATCTGGTCGGTTTGGCCGGAGACGGTGCCGGGTCGGTGGCCATGATCGCCGGCGAGGCGGGGGCGGGCAAGACATCGTTGATGAACGAGTTGGCACACCGGATCGAGGGCCAGGGTCGCGTCCTCATCGGTGGCTGCGATCCCCTGGCCACACCCCGACCGCTCAGCCCGTTGCTGGACATCGCTGCCGACCCGGAAGCACACTTCACCGGACCGGATCGGCTCGACCTGGATCCGTTCTCGCTTTTCGCCGACGTTCTCGACGATCTGAAGGGGACCATCCGGCCCACCCTCCTGGTCATCGAGGACATGCACTGGGCGGACGAGGCGACCCTCGACTTCCTTCGCTACATCGGGCGGCGGGTCGCCGACACCAAAGCTGTGGTCGCTTGCACCTACCGAGAGGACGAATTGGGGCCGGACCATCCGCTTCGCACGGTTCTGGGCGATCTGGCCACGCGGGAGAGCACAGTTCGCTTTTCTGTCGACCCGCTCACGGTCGAGGCGGTGGGCTATCTGGCCAGTGAGTCCCGACACGACCCGGCCGAACTGCACCGGTTGACCGGGGGGAATGCGTTTTACGTCACCGAGGTCCTGGCCACCGGAGAGGACCTTCCCGACTCGGTGAGCGACGCGGTGATGGCCCGGGTGAGACGACTCACGCCGCTGGCGCAACGCGTGGTCGAAGCAGTCTCGGTAGCGCCGCGTGATCTGGTCGTCGACCATGCCCTGGCCCTCTCCGGTGCGGATCTGTCGGACGTCGACGAGGCCACAATGACCGGCGTCGTCGTTGCTCGTGGTGAGCGGCTCGCCTTTCGTCATGAGCTGGCCCGCAGCGCCGTCGAAGGGTCCCTTCCCATGGGCCGACGGCTCACGTTGCATCGGGAGATGATCGACTTGTTACGTGCCGACGAGAACTTGGATCTGGCCCGTCTCGCCCATCACGCGAGTCGAGCCGGAGACGGCAATCTTGTGATCGAATACGCCCCAGAGGCAGCTCGCCAGGCCTCCTCACGCGGTGCCCATCGTGAGGCGGCGGAGTTCTTCGAGCTCGCTCTGGTCGAGGCGGACCGCATGCTCCCCTCCGAGCTGGCCAAGGTCCGACTCGATCTGGCAGTGGAGTTGAGCATCCTGGATCGTCAAGAGCAGGCACTTCACCAGTTTCTCCTGGCGGCCGAGTTCTACCGTGAGGGCTCGGACCATGTGAGTCTGGCCGGCGCCCTTCGCCAACTGTCGACCGCACTGTGGAGAAACTCGGATTTGGAGGGATCCCGCCGCGCCATCGACGAGGCGATCCAGCTGCTCGAATCTGCCGGAGACGACGAGGCGTTGGCCCTGGCCCACGAAGAATCCGCCTACAACTGGATGCTGGCCCGTCGGCATGCTCCGGCATTGGAGGATCTGGCCCGATGCAAGGAGCTCGCCGAGCGGAGCGGTGCGGAGCACCTGCTCCTGCTGCATGACTACATGGCCGCCACGGTGGAGATCGTCATGGGAGAGCCCAATCATGGTGTGGACGAGCTGAAGCGAGTCGAGTCGCAGTTCCGGGAACGTGGCCACGACCGACTGGCGGCCACCGCCCTATCGATGTTGGGTTCGGGGGGAGGCGAGGTGCGCCGCTACGCCAGTGCCCTCGACGCACTGAATAGGGCGATCGAGGAGGGTCTGCGCACCGACGCCGACTACGCGGTGGCCTACAACAGGTCATGGATGGCTCGGATTGCCTTCGAGCAGGGGCGATGGGACGAGGCGACCGGCGTAGCCGAGTTGGTCCTCGGGGATCGCTTCGGTAGGGCTGCGATAGCTCCGGTTACCGCCCTGGGCGCACTCGGTCGGGTTCGTGTCCGGCGGGGGGATCCGGGAGCGCGCCAGGCACTGGAGGAGGCGCTGCGCATCGGTGAGGGCTGCGAGATGCAGCATCTCTGGTCGCCGTATTGCGGGCTGGCCGAGCTGGCCTGGCTGGAGGGACGGGTCGACGAGATCCCGGAGATCCTGGATTGGGTCTGGGTTCAGGCGTTGGTCGCGGACAGCAGATGGGCCAGGGGAGAGGTCGGATTCTGGATGTGGAGGGCTGGCGCCATCGACGGACCGCCCGATCTGGCAGCCGAGCCCTTCGCCTTCCATATGGACGGGAAATGGCGGGAGGCAGCCGACACCTGGCATGAGATCGGGTGTCCCTACGAAGAAGGGCTCGCCCTGGCGGAGGGGGACGAGGAGGCGATGCTGAGAGCGATCACGATCTTCGACAGCCTCGGGGCGCGCCCGGCCGCGGGCATGATCCGCATCCGTCTCCGGAGGATGGGGGTGGAGCACATACCTCAAGGTCCGCGGCTGGAGACCAGGTCCAACCCGGCCGGGCTCACCAACCGTCAGGTGGAGGTCCTCGGTCTCATGGTCGAAGGCTTGAGCAATGGTGAGATCGCCGATCGGCTCTACATCAGCAAGAAGACCACCGAACACCACGTGTCTGCGGTGATGGCCAAGCTGGGCACTCCTACCCGGGCCAAGGCGATAGCCCGGGCCGAATCTCTCCTCGAGCCCAAAGATGGGGGTGGGTCCGCCCCCTGATGGGGGTACGCCCCGATGTGGCCACGATCAGCCGGCCATACCTTCCTCTCAGAGCCCGGAAAAGCCGGCAAGCAAGGAGGAAATCGTGCCCCGTTACGTAGTCGAGAGGACATTCGAGGGTGGTCTCGAGATCCCGACCGACCCCACCGGTTTCAACGCCGTGATGGGCGTGGTCGGTAACAACGCCAAGGAGCAGGTCACCTGGGTCCGATCCTTCGTGTCCGCAGACAAGACCAGGACCTACTGCATCTACGACGGGCCCAGCCCGGAGGCGATCCGACGCGCCGCCGAGCTCAATTCGCTGCCGGTCGATGTCATCTCCGAGGTCCGTGTCCTCGATCCCTACTTCTACCTGGGGGCGGGCGCATGACGAGAAAGCTGCCCATCACCTTGGTGATGATCGTGTCTGTCCTGACGGCGGCATGCACCGGAGAGACAGCTTCGACAACCTCCACCGCGGTGGAGGCAACCACGTCATCGGTGGCGGAGTCCACACCTGGGATCGCAGCCGACCTGGCCCTGATCCGGTCCGGTAGCGCCCGCTACGTCGACGACCTCGACGCCGCCGTGGAGGACGGCTTCTTCATCATCACCCAGATGATCCCGGATATGGGCTACCACTTCCTCAACCCGAACGTCGAGGGCTTCGACATCGGGCAACCACCGATCCTGGTCTACGGCCGCGATGGCGACGACTGGGAGTTGGGTGCGGTGGAGTGGGTGTTCCCCGAGGAGCCGGCCGAGCCACCGATGGAAGGCGCGACCTATGGGGCTTTCCCCGCCGCCTGCCATTACGACGACGGTCTGTTCGTGGCGACGACCAGCGAAGACGAGTGCGTCGCGACCCATACCGAAACCGGGGCAGGCTTCACCTTCTGGCATCCCGATCTGGTCACCTTCCATGTCTGGGCATGGATGCACAATCCCGACGGGCTCTATCACGGCACCAACCCTCTGATGGGCGCCCGCAACGAAAGCTGACGACACTCCTCTGGACCGAGGGCGCCAGGGCCGCCCTCGGTCCTCGGGGACTCAGGGTGGGCACCGGTGTAGATTCGGGCCTATGAACCAGATCCAGCACTGGATTGACGGCAAGCTAAACGCCGGCACCTCCGATCGCAGCGGCCCCGTCTTCAACCCGGCCACCGGGGACCAGACCGGTGAGGTCCTCCTCGCTTCCGCCTCCGACGTCGATGGCGCGGTCCAGACGGCTCGACGCGCCTTCGAATCGTGGCGATTCTCCTCTTTGACGCAGCGGCAGAACATCATGTTCGACTTCCGCGAGCTGGTGGTGGCCCGGAAGATGGACTTCGCCAAGCTGCTCACAGCAGAGCACGGGAAGACCATCGACGACGCCATGGGGGAGGTGCAGAGAGGGCTCGAGGTCATCGAGTTCGCCTGTAACATCGCCCACCTGTTGAAGGGGGAGTACTCCGAGCAGGTTTCGACCGGGGTCGACACCTACTCCATCCGCCAGCCATTGGGGGTGGTGGCCGGCATCACCCCGTTCAACTTCCCCGCCATGGTCCCGATGTGGATGTATCCCCTGGCCATCGCCTGTGGCAACACATTCGTCCTCAAGCCGTCGGAGAAGGACCCTTCGGCGTCGCTGCTCGCGGCGGAGCTGTTCGCCGAGGCCGGGCTCCCCGACGGGGTGTTCAACGTCGTGCACGGGGACAAGGAGGCGGTGGACGCCCTACTCACCCATCCGTTGGTGGCAGCCGTGTCCTTCGTCGGGTCCACACCGATCGCCCGGTACATCTACGAGACCGGCACCCGCCACGGGAAGAGGGTCCAGGCCCTGGGCGGCGCCAAGAACCACATGATCGTCCTTCCCGACGCAGACATGGATCTGGCGGCAGATGCTGCGGTGTCGGCCGGCTACGGGTCGGCGGGGGAGCGGTGCATGGCGATCTCGGCTGTGGTTGCCGTCGGCGACGCCGGCGACCCGTTGATCGACGGTGTGCGAAACAGGATCGAGAAGCTCAAGGTCGGCCCCGGCGACGAGGCCGGGGTGGAGATGGGCCCCCTGGTGACCAGACAACACCTGGACAAGGTCAGGTCCTACGTGGACGCGGGGGAGAAGGCGGGAGCCCTGCTCGTCTCCGACGGGCGCGACCTCGTCGTCGAAGGCCACGAGAGCGGCTTCTTTCTCGGCCCGACCCTGTTCGACAACGTGACCACCGACATGTCCATCTACACGGACGAGATCTTCGGCCCGGTCCTGTCCACGGTCCGCATGGACCGCTACGAGGAGGCGATCCGCCTCATCAACCAGAACCCCTACGGGAATGGCACGGCGGTGTTCACCAACGACGGCGGAGCGGCCCGTAAGTTCCAGACCGAGGTGGAGGTGGGCATGGTCGGGATCAACGTGCCGATTCCGGTTCCCCTCTCGTTCTACAGCTTTGGAGGTTGGAAGGACTCGATCTTCGGCAGTCACGCCATCTACGGACCCGAGGGCGTCCATTTCTACTCCAGGCAGAAGGTCGTGATCTCACGCTGGAGTGACCCGATTCATCGCGGCGTCGACCTCGGGTTCCCCACCCACGGGTGACGCTGCCCTCGGCAATCACCGGGAACGCGAAGAGCGGCCTATCGCGTTGTATTGGCGTGTCACGACGCGCACCGCGCCGCTCGGGGGCCCTACTCCTCGCTTGTATCCTGTTTCTGCCCGCCTGTGGTCAGGACCCGGCCGTGGAGACGACCCCGACCACGACGCCCCAGACCACCACCACAACGGTGGTCACCACCACGACCACGGTCCCGGAGCGAGAGCCGGCACCGGTCGATGTGGTCGCCTGGCTTCCCGACGAAGCCACGCTTCAGGACGGCGTTTGGGCGGTGGTCGTGTTCCGGCAGTCGCTCGAGTGCATCCCGGCGGCCGCCGACCTGGCCACCGAGACTCCCGCTGACTGCGATCATCCCGTGATCTTCACGGTCGATGGGTCCGACGAGCTGATCGGGGAGAACGTGCCGGTGTGGCTTGTGCGGTGGCCGGTGCTCGCCTATGCCATGGCCAACGGGTCGGTGACCCGGGAGAGCCTCGGCTCCCTGCCCAGCTTGCTGGAGACGACCTCGGACTCGTACAGCGAGGGGGCCGACGGCTCACTGGAGGTCACCGGCCGGCTTCCCGGCGGCGAGTATCTGGTCGAGGTGGATGAGGCGACCATGATCGACGTGCCTCTCGATGTGACCGTCGAGCCGGTGGCCCTCTCCGACCTCACGGGGATGTGGGAAAGCGAAACCCACGTGCTCCAAGTCGACGATGGGGGCACCTATGAGCTCTTGGAGCTCAGGCCCGACGGCTCGACGAGGGGGACGGACCTGTTCGGGTTCATCGCCCTCCAGGACGGGCTTCTCATCTTCCCCGCCGGCGCCAGCCCCGGCCCGTGTTCGGGGGAGACCGGCGTCTATTTCGGGGAAGTGCGCGACGGGGAGTTGTATCTCGCCGCGGTCGACGAGCCATGCGCCCTCCGCCAGGAAGCCTTCGAGGCGCCCTGGTCCCTACCCTCGGCCGGGTGAGGCTGCGACTGGCTGCACTGGTCTTCCTGCTCGGGCTGAGCGCATGCGGCGGTGAGGCCACCACTGCGAATGTCAACGGAACCGGCGAACCGCTGGCTCTCTCCGACCTCACCGGGAAGTGGGCCAACGACAGCGTGACGCTCCGGGTCAACGATGCCGGCGACTTCGTGGTCCTCTCCGCCGGCGACCAGGACCAGACCGACCCTCTGCTCGCCGGGTTCGTGGCCAGGGACGAGGCGGAGCTCATCTTCGTCAACGGGATCGGTGGGCAATGTCCGGGGCAGAGCGGGGTCTACGGCGCAGCGATCGACGAGGGCACTCTCACCCTCAGCTTGGTCGAGGACCCGTGCCCCGCCCGAGTGGCCTGGTTCCAGACGCCGCTGGCGCGTGTGGAGGATTAGTGGCGACCATGTCCCGGATGAGTAGGTCCTCGTGTGTCTCCCGCCGCACCACGAGCCGAGCCTTCCCATCATCGACGAAGACGACGGCCGGTCTGCGCACCATGTTGTAGTTGGATCCCATGGAGTGCCCGTAGGCCCCGGTCACCGGCGTGGCCAGGTAGTCGCCCACGGCCAAGCGTTCGGGGACGTGGGCGTTCCAGGCGAGGACATCGCCCGATTCGCAGTGCTTGCCGACGAGGCGGATGGGCCGGGGGCGGTCGGCAGTCGTCGCATTGGGGGCGAAGACCTCGTAACCGCTCCCGTAGAGGACCGGTCTCGGGTTGTCACTCATCCCTCCGTCGACCGAGACATAGGTCCTGACTCCCGGGATCTCCTTGATGGTGCCCACGGTGTAGACGGTTATCGCCGCCTGGGCGACGATGGCTCGACCCGGCTCGGCCATGATCCGGGCGCCGACACCGGCCGCGGCGTCGGCGATGGCCTTGCCCCACTCCGTGATGGTGGGCGCCTCCTCCCCCTCGACATAGGCCACACCGAGCCCGCCACCGATGCACAGCTCCTCGACTGCGAGAGTCGCAGCGAAACCGGCTATGACCTCTATCGCCTTCTCGAACGAGCTCACGTCGAAGACCTGACTGCCTACGTGGGCATGAACCCCGATCAGCTCCATCGCGGCTGACCGGCGAGCCCGCTCTACCGCTGCCGCCGCCTCCCCGCCTTCGATCGTGATCCCGAACTTCGAGTCGGCGGCGCCGGTGCGGAGGAAGGCATGAGTGTGCGCCTCGATGCCGGGGTTGACCCTGAGCAGGACCCTCGGAGCGCCTGCCCCGGCCGAGACCAGGTCCTCGATGCGGTCCATTTCCACCGCGGAGTCGACGACGATCCGGCCCACGCCGGCTTCGAGGGCGTAACCGAGCTCGTTCAGCGACTTGTTGTTGCCGTGGAAGATGAGCCGGTCGGCGGGCACACCCGAGGCCAGGGCGACGTGGATCTCGCCACCTGTGGCCACGTCCAGGTACATGCCCTCCTCGTGGGCGAGCCGGGCCATCGCCCCACAGAGAAAGGCCTTGGTGGCATAGGCCACCCCGTCGGGGAATGCAGTCACCGCCTCCCTGCAGCGGGAACGGAGATGGCCCTCGTCGTAGACGAAGAGGGGAGTCCCCCACTCGTCGGCCAGCTCGGACACGACGCAGCCACCGATGGCGAGGGATCCGGACGACGACACGGTCGCCGTCTCCGGCAGCAAGTGAAGCGGTAGCGCACTCATCCCAATCGCCATTCACATAGTGCTTGTCGCTCGTCGCTCGTTGCTCAAAATGCCCACGAAGCCCCGCGGCCCGTGCCGGTCACGAAGTCGTCGGCGGGGGTGATTCCCCGGGCCAGGTCGTTCTTGAATCGGGTCACGATCCCGTCGAGGTTGGCCATCTCGATGAGAAAGGAGTCGTGACCTTGCGGGGCGTGCAGCATCTGGTAGCGGGCGTTGGGCAAGCCCCCGGCCAGCTCTTCGACCTCAGTGGCCGGATAGAGGATGTCGCTGGATATGCCGACCGTCAGCAGGGGCGTCTTGATTCCCGCCAGCACCTTTTCCATGTCTCCCCGGTCGCGGGCCAGGTCGTGGCTATCCATGGCGTCGACCAGGGTCAGGTAGGTGTTGGCGTCGAATCTGGCCACCAGCTTTTGGCCCTGGTGCCGGAGATAGGAGCGGATCTCGAACTCGTCTTCGACCGTTCTGCGCCCGAACCGCGTCTCGAAGTTGGCTTTGCCGCGGTACGAGATCATGGCGATCATGCGGGCCACGGCCAGACCTCGCTCCGGTGCCTTGCCCGGCTCGTAGGCACCGTCGAGAAACTCGGGATCCGCCCAGATCGCCGCCCGCTGCGCTTCGGAGAAGGCGACGCTCCACGCCGAGTGGTGGGCTCCCACTCCGATCGCCACCCCTCCCTCGACCCTCTCCGGGAACATGGCCGCCCATTCCAGCGCCTGCATGCCTCCCATCGAGCCACCGATCACGAGTTTGAGACTCTCCACTCCGAGATGGTCGATCAGCGCGGCCTGGAGGTTGACCATGTCCCGGATCGTGACCTGGGGAAATCCCGACCCGTACCAGTGGTCGGTGCCCGGACGGACCGAGGTCGGCCCGGTTGTCCCATAGCACCCGCCGAGCACATTGCTGGCAATGATGTAATCCCTCTCCGGGTCGAAGGAACGGCTCGTTCCGAAGAGCCCGGACCACCATTCGTCGGCGTCGGCGCTGCCGGTCAGGGCGTGACAGACCAGGATGGCCTCGGACCGCGGCCGGCCCCAGGTGCGATATGCGACCTGGACTTGCTCCAGCTCTTCGCCGTTCTCCAGCCGAAGAATGTCGGGATGGTGGTAGAGCCGTGTGCCGTCGGGGACGGGATCGGGCTCGGATTTGTCGTCGGCCGGCACCTGGCGGTACTCCTCTGCTTTTCGGATTCGCCGTCAACGGGCCTGAATCGCAAAGATCCGCAACCGTTGCCGGTGCGGATCCCTGGTGGTCGGGTTGGTGGGGGCGCTGTTAGACGTCTCCTCCGCACGGCTCTGCCCGAGCCATTCGCTTACAGACGGTCCCATGCACAGCACTCATGTCCAGGAGGAAGGTATCCCCGGCCGGCGGCGGAGTCAACCTTCCCGGCCTCCGGAGCCGCTCTCGATTGGTCTTTGGGTGCGGGTGCCGTGTGGTTAGCTTGTCGGTGAGACGATCGGTGACGGGAGGTCGATGATGGACTTCGGGGTGGTGCTGCAGACCGACCCGCCCGCGTCCAGGGTGGTCGAGTTCGCCCGCCGTGCCGAGCAGCTCGGCTTCAGCCACGTCTGGACCTTCGACTCCCACGTCCTCTGGCAGGAGCCCTTCGTCATCTACTCGCGCATCCTCGCCGAGACCAAGGACGTGGTGGTCGGCCCGATGGTCACCAACCCGGGCACCCGTGACTGGACCGTGTTGGCCTCCCTCTTTGCCACTCTCAACGATATGTACGGCCCCCGCACGATATGTGGTATGGGGCGGGGCGACTCGGCGTTGCGTTACATCGGGCGGCAACCGACGACGCTGCAGACAATGGTCCGGTCGATGGAAGTGATAAAGGGTCTGGTGGCGGGAGAGGAGATCGAGTACAACGGCCGGCCCCTGAGTATCCCCTGGGTCGGTGAAGGTTGGGATCTGCCGGTCTGGGTGGCGGGATACGGGCCAAAGGCCCTGGCAACGGTGGGTGAGCACGCCGACGGCTTCATCTTGCAGTTGGCCGACCCCCAGATCCTGGAATGGACCGTGGCTGCGGTGCGCTCGGCGGCGGCCGCGGCGGGCCGGGATCCCGACGGCCTCGACATCTGCGTGGTCGCTCCGGCGTATGTCGGCGAGGACCTGGCGCATCAGCGAGACCAATTGCGCTGGTTCGGGGGGATGGTCGGGAACCATGTCGTCGACATGGTCAACCGCTATGGGGAGGACAGAGCGAAGGTACCTCAGGTCCTCTCCGACTACATCAGGGCCCGGGAGTCCTATGACTACGACCATCATGGCCGGTCGGGCCACCCGTCGACCGATTTCGTTCCCGACGAGATCGTCGACCGTTTCTGCCTCGTCGGCCCGGTCGAGGCGCACATCGAGAAGCTGAAGCTGCTCGAGTCACTCGGCGTCAGCCATTTCGGCATCTACCTGATGCACGACGACATGGAGGGCACACTCGAGGCCTACGGGGAGAAGGTCATCGGGGCGGTCGGGTGACCGAACCCACAACTATCGTTGAGAAGTGACCACTCAGTTCACCGGCCAATCACTGCCCACGGGAACCGTCACTTTCCTCTTCACCGACATCGAGGGATCGACCCGTCTGGTCCAGGGACTCGGTGAGGGATGGGTGTCGGTCCTCGACTCGCACAACGAACTGGTGGATAACGCCATCACCGGCAACGGCGGGATCGTGGTCAAGACCGAGGGCGACTCCTTCTTCGCGGTGTTCCCCTCCGCGAGTGATGCCCTCGAGGCCGCAGTCGCCGCCCAGCGCGCCCTCATCGAGCATCCCTGGCCGGAGAACGGTGTGGTTCGCTCCCGAATGGGTCTCCATACCGGTCTGGGCACCCTGGGTGGCGCGGACTATGTCGGCCTGGACGTGCATCGAGCGGCCCGGATCGCCGATGCGGCGCACGGCGGGCAGATCGTCCTCTCCGAGCCGACCACCGTGCTCGTCGAGCGTCATCTGCCGTCAGGGGTGAGCCTCCGCGACCTGGGCAAGCACCGGCTCAAAGACCTCTCCGAGCCGGAGGCGATCTTCCAGGTGGTCACCGACGGCCTCCAGACCGAGTTCCCCCTGCTCAGGACACTGGATGCGATCCCAAACAACCTGCCCCGGCTGTTGACCAGCTTCGTCGGACGGGAGAAGGAGTTGGCCGAGGCGATCGGACTGCTGGAGACGACCCGGATCTTGACCTTCACCGGACCCGGCGGCACCGGCAAGACCCGGCTCTCCCTCCAGGTGGCCGCCGAGCTGGCGGATGCCTTTCCCGACGGAGTCTTCTTCGTCGAGCTGGCTCCGGTCACCAGCGTCGACGTCGTTCCCTCCCGTATCCTGGAGTCATTGGGGATCCAGGCCTCGAGTCGGGAAGAGACGCCGGCAGAGCGGCTCCTCTCCCAACTGGGGGACAAGGGCTACCTGATCGTCCTCGACAACTTCGAGCAGCTGCTCGACGGCGCCCCCCTCGTGGCCGACATGGTGCGTGCCTCGCCCCGGACCAAGGTGCTCGTAACGTCACGAGCACCGCTTCGGATCAGCGGGGAACAGGAGATGCCGGTGCCGCCCCTGGGTCTGGCCGGCCCCGGCGAGTCTACCGGGGTCGACGCCCTGATGGACACCGAGGCCGTCCGGCTCTTCGCCGATCGAGCGACATCCGTGCGCCCCGACTTTCGTGTCACCGAAGACAATGTCGCCATCGTGGCCGAACTGGTGCGTCGGCTCGATGGCCTCCCTCTGGCCATCGAGCTGGTGGCTTCCAGGTTGCGGCTGCTGCCCGTCGAACAGATTCTCGACCGTCTCGACGCCCGCATGTTGAGCTCGGGCTCGGTCGACCTCCCGGAGCGGCAACGGACCATCCAAGGCACCATCGCTTGGAGCCACGACTTGCTCGCCGAGCCGGAGCGGAGGCTGTTCGCTCGGTTCTCGGTGTTCGGAGGTGGGGCAAGGTTGGAAGAGGTCGAGGCCGTTTGTGGCCCTTCGGACGAGCTCGGCGACGACCTGCTCAACGCCCTGTCCGTCCTCGTCGATCACAGCTTGATCAGGAGGGTCGACAGCGACGGGCATCCGCGGCTTCGGATGTTGCATGTGATCCGCGAGTACGCCTCGGAGCGTCTCGGGGAGTCGGGCGAGGCCGATGAGCTGCGTCGGCGGCATGCCGGCGCATATGCGACCTACGTCGAGTCGGTGGCGCCCGAGTTGCTGCGCAAGGACCGGAGGACATGGCTCGACCTGCTGGAACAGGATCACGACAACATCCGGATCGCCCTCGACTGGACGGTGAGCCGCCGGGAGTCCGATCTCGCCCTTCGCATCGCCGCTGCATCGTGGCGTCTCTGGCAGGCACGGGGCCACCTTCACGAGGCCCGGGCCAGGCTCGACCAGGTCCTCGCCCTGGAAGGGGGCGAACCCAGGCATCGGGCCAAGGCAATGGAGGCTCTCGGGGGGATTCTCTGGTGGCTATCCGATCTGGAGGGCGCCAGCACTGTCTACGGGGAGACGCTGCAGAAGCAGCGCGAACTGGGAGACCCCGGGGAGATCGCCAATGCCCTCTACAACTACTCCCTGGCGAAGGTCTACACCTCAGGGGGCGATCCGGAGGAGGCCCCACGCGCTCTCGACGAGGCGGAGTCGATTTATCGAGACTTGGGAGACGTCGGAGGCCTCGGCGACGTGGAGTGGGCGCGCGGCACGTACGTTGCCAACGTGGGAACCGACATTCCCGGCGCCATCGATCACATGAAGAAGAGCATCGTGCACTACCGCGAGGCGGGCAACGAGTTCGGGATGGGTTGGGGTCTGCATCAGGTGGGGGACATGGCGCGTCGGATCGGCGACTTCGGGCAGGCCTGGGAAAACGTCGCCCAGGGCCTGGTGCTGTTCGCCGGCCACCGTGATGTGAGCGCAGTCGTCCTACTCCTCGCCGTGGCTGCGGCCATCGCCAGGGAGCTCGGCGATGGGGAGCGCGGCCTTCGCCTGGCCGGTGCGTTCCACGGGCTCCGTCTCACCTCGGGCACCGAGATCGTGGCCGCCGAGGCCAACCGGATCGAGGGATACGAATTCGAAACGCTCGAGGCTCTGACCGGCGAGGCCGCCATCCCCTATCGCGAGGGGAGGGCGATGAGCCTGGACCAGGCAGTCGCCTATGCCCTGGAGGGGCCAACCGACAAGTGACCGTGCCTACTCGAAGGTGGCAACCGCCCATACCAGGAGGGCGATGAAAGCCGCCGAGAGGACGAGGAGAACCCAGCTGACCACCACCACCCCGCTCAGGAAACGGGTGGCATTCCGGTGGTTCTGGATGAGGATGTAAATCGCGGCGATCGCCCCGAGCAACGCGCAGATCAGGACCACCACGTTGTTCTCGAACAAGCGGTTGATGAACAGGCCGGCCACGACGCCCACCCCGAACCCCGAGAGCAGACCGACGCCGATGTCGTGAACCCACCACCAGATGGGGCGGCGTGCCCGGGGTGTGGTGACGACCATCGCCGGCAATCTAGCTCGCCCGCAATCCGCCTACCCGTGGGTGGCCTGACGCCTGCGGTAGGCGGCGACGGCTTCGCGTGTGGCGCAGCTGGATCCGCAGTGGATCCGGGAGCGGTTCCGGGTGGTGTCGATGAAGACGTCCCGGCAGGTGCCCGATCTGCAGCTGCCGAACCGGGTGACCCCGTGTTCGACCAGGACGCCGGCCAAGGCCATGGCGGTTGTCGCCGCCATCCAGGCGGTCACCGACGATCCCATCGGCTCGTAGTGGAGATGTGGTTCACCGTCGTGCATGGAGATGCGGGGGGAAGCCCCGCTCTCGGCCAAGATGTCGTTGAGATGGCCCATGGCCGTGGCCTCGTCAGCCGAGTCGAACACCTGACGCAGCTTGTCGCGCAGCGAACGAACCTCGGACAGGTCGGATCTGGTCGGCGATGCACCACCTAACGGCCGCAAGTCCTGGAAGCCTCCGAGAAAGAGCTCCAGTTCCCCGAGTGTGCCGATCTCGTCCCGGTCGGTCTGGTAGGTGTTTACCAGGTCTACCGCCAATTGGGCCGGTCGGTCCCCGTAATGAGCAAAATTCATTTGACGTGTTACCTGGTCTCCGCTACGGTAATGAGTGTACGGATGAACGGTTGTTACGTCAACAGGAGGCCGTCATGAATGGGCACCCGGCTCTCGCACTTCTGGTGACAGCACATCTGCTCGACGAGCGACGCAAGCAAGCCATCGATCACCGTCTGTCACGATCCGTCGGCAGAACCCGATCTCTGAGACTGGGCCGGTACCGTCTCACCATCACCAGGGAGGGCCGCGGTGTTCAGGGCACAGTGTGACATCCTGGGTTGCGACGCTCTCATCTGGGCATCGGATCTCCACAGCATCGTCAACACCGCACAGGGGATGATCGTCCGATATCGGTGCGTTTGCGGCGAGCCCGCCGAGATGCTGACCGGTTCCGCGGTGAGGGTCAGTGTTCACCCCGGCCGCGCCGTCGCCTGAGACTGTCGAGATCGACGTCAGGCCGTGGCCACCGGCTCTGCCGTCCTCGTCTTCCCCTGCCGTCTGCGATCGGGCTCGCTGAGATGGCGTTTGCGCACACGGATGGCGGTGGGGGTCACCTCGACCAGCTCGTCCTCGGCTATCCACTCGATGGCCGTCTCCAAGGTCATCTGCCGTGGAGGCCGGAGATTGATCGCCTCGTCGGAGGCATGGGTCCTGATGTTGGTGAGTTGCTTGGGTCGCACCGGGTTGACCACCATCTCCTCGGGCCTCGACGCCTCGCCTACGACCATCCCCTCGTAGACCTGCTCTCCGATTCCGATGAACAGGTCGCCACGCTTCTGCAGATTTTCCAAGGCGAACCCGGTGCTGGCCCCTGAACGATCTGAGATCATCGCCCCGCCGTTTCGCTGGGGAAGATCGCCGACCCACGGCATCCAACCCTCGTGGTGCTGATGGATCAAGGCGGTCCCCCTGGTCGCGGTCATCAGTTGAGAGCGAAACCCGATGAGGCCTCGGGCTGGGGCTACAACGGTCACGATGGTCCGACCCGGGTCGCCGGGGATCAGCCCGGCAATGGAGCCCTTTCGTGGGGCGGCGGCCTGTGTGACCGCCCCGACGTACTCGTCGGGAACGTCGACCACGGCCCGCTCCACTGGCTCATGAGGCTTTCCCTCGAGCTCTTTGATGATGACCTCCGGGCGGCTCACCTGAAGCTCGAAGCCCTCCCGGCGCATCGATTCGATCAGCACGGCGAGCTGCAGCTCGCCCCGTCCGGCGACCTCCACGATCTCAGGCGACGAGGTGGGCCCGAGGCGGATCGAGACATTGCCCAGAATCTCACGCTGAAGACGGTCCTGGATCTGACGTGAGGTGAGGAATCTCCCATCGCGGCCCGAAAGCGGAGAGGTGTTCACCCCGAAGGTCATCTTGAGCACCGGCTCGTCGACCGAGAGTCGGGTGAGCGGGACGGGGCCACTCGGGTCGGCGAGGGTGTCGCCGATCTCGACTTCGGGGAAGCCGGCGACGATGAACAAGTCGCCGGCCCCTATTGATTCGGTCTCGGCGCGGGTCAGACCGTCGAAGCTCATCAGCTGGGTGAGGCGACGCTTCAATGGGACTTCTTCCGCATCGCTCTGGCAGAGGGCGACGGTCTCCCCGCGTCGCATGGTTCCCTCGAACACCCGTCCGATGGCCATCCGGCCCAGGTAGTCCGACGCGTCGAGGTTGGTGACCAGGGCTTGCAGTGGCGCAGACGGGTCGCCCGTGGGGGCCGGGATGGTGGCCACGATGGCGTCGAGCAGCGGAGTGAGGTCGGCCCCGTCGTCGGGGACCCCGATGCCGAGGACGGCCCGACCCATCCGGGCGACGGTAGAGACTATGGGAAAGTCGATGTGACGATCGTGGGCGTCGAGGTCGAAGAAGAGCTGGTAGATCTCGTCGGCCACCCGATCGGGGCGGGCGTCGGACCGGTCCACCTTGTTGATCACGACCACCGCGGGCAGCTGTCTCTCCAAGGCCTTGCTCAAGACGTATCTGGTCTGGGGCATCGGCCCGTCGGCGGCATCGACCAGGAGGAGGATCCCGTCCACCATGGCCAGTGCCCGCTCGACCTCGCCACCAAAGTCGGCGTGGCCCGGGGTGTCGACCAGGTTGATCTTGGTGTGGCCCCACTGGATCGAAGCCGCTTTGGCCAGGATCGTGATGCCGCGTTCCCGCTCCTGGTCGGTGGAATCCATGACCCGGTCGACACGCTCCTCGTGCGCGGTGAACACACCTGCCGCATTGAGCATCGAGTCGACCAACGTGGTCTTGCCGTGGTCGACGTGAGCGACGAGCGCGACGTTACGGATCGGCAGGGTGGGCATTCCGACAATCGTATCGGTCCCCCGAGCCTGTCCACGCCCGCCCCGGCCGGTCACCCGGCCCCACCCCTCATTGGCGTTGAGGGCAAGGGCTAGGCTCGGCAGACTCCGCAGCGAAAGGACAGCACATGGCTTTGGACAGCACCGGACGCGCCCACTGGGAGGGTGACCTCGACGGCGGCTCCGGCACCGCCACGCTCGACAGCGGCATAGGCGGCCCGATGCAGGTGACATGGAAGGCCCGATCCGAGGAGCACACAACCGGGATGACCAGTCCCGAGGAACTGATAGCCGCCGCCCACGCCGCCTGCTTTTCTATGGCGTTCTCCGCTCGGCTGGGCAAGGCGGGAGCCTCGTCGATCTCGCTCGACACCGAGGCGACTGCCACCTTCGTCCCCGGGGAGGGGATAACCGCGATGGCGCTCAGAGTGCAAGGCACCGTCGAGGGCATCACCGCCGACGAGTTCGCCGAATTGGCCGCAGACGCCAAGGAGAACTGCCCGGTTTCGCAGGCATTGAAAGGAAACGTTCCCATCACCCTCGAGGCTTCTCTGACCTGATCCCGAGGTCGCAAGCAGAAAGGGAGTCGGCGCTGGGCCGACTCCCTTTCCATTGGGAGGAGTATCAGGTCCCGATCAAAAGATCAGGATGAGAATGAGGATCAGGAGGATCAATCCTCCGATGCTGATGTACATGGCTCACCTCCTGGGTCTGTTACCGGCGGCATCAAGGGGATGCGCTCAACGTGTGGTTTCCTCGACGATGGCGGCGTCGACTCGGCGGTGGTACGACTCACCGATGCGACCGCCGAGGTAGCCGCCGAGGAACATGAGCACGACCGAGACGATCGACATCACGATCGCCGCCCCCGTCACATCCTCGACGTCGATCTGGGCCACCCAGTTGGGCAGGTCCGCGGCGGCGAAGGCGTTGTACTCCTCTCCGACCCATGCTCCCACGGCGGCGAACACCGCCAGCAAGAGCAGGAACCAGAGGGCGGCCCCCATGCCGTTCAGTCCGCCGTCATAGCGAGAGATCCGCCCGGCGGCGATTCCTCCGAGCAGGAACGAGACGAAGATGACGCCGGCAGCGGCTATGGCACCGACGATCTCGACCTCGTCGAGAGCCCCGTCGGTGAGCAGGTTCAACTGGAGGTCGACATTTGCCGCCCCGGCTGCGAAAAGGGCGCCGAGCAACACCATCGTCCCCAAAGCGGTCAGCATTCCGAGCAGTGAGGCGACGATGTCACCTCTTCCGAATCGGGAGCGTACCCTGGAGAGCTCAGGTCGGCCGTCCGGGTTGGTGTCTCTGGTACGTGTCTGATAGTCCATGTGCTCGCCTCCTCTTTACCGTGCCTATTCGGTCACATACCCCTCGCGAGAGTGGGTGAAACAACGCTCAAGCCGCCGTGCGTCGGGACCAGCCCACGATCCCTCCGGTGAGCACGGCGACGAGGGCGATGATGAGAAACCAGCGCAGTGCCTCCACTGCCAGCCCGACACCGGCCAAGACCAATCCCAAAATCATCAAGAACGTGATCCAAGCCATATCCGAGTCTCCTCGAAGCGTGATGGCGCCCTTACCCTGGCCCAGCCCTGGTGAAACCCGGTCAGGTCTTCTGGAAAGTGACCAGGGGGATGTAGAACCAGGACCAGCCAATCACCACCGCCACTGCCACCGTGACGGCGATGGCGGCGTCGGTGCGGAGAATGAGCGTGGAGATGAGGAACACCGCCGCGGCCAGCGAGATGGCGAACGCGATCGTTCCCAGGATGGTCAGGAAGATGGTGAGACGGAGATGTGTGATCGATCTGCGTTGCACCCCGGTGATAGGTGCCCGGAGCCGCTGGTGGGCGCTGGGTGCGATGAGCAGTACCGAGGCCAATGCCGAGCCGAAAAACGACACGTAATAGGCGAATCGTGACAGATCCTCGATCTGTGCGAACGACGCTTGCAGGGGTAGAACGAGGAGAAAAGCAAACAGGACCTGAACCCCGGGGAGGGTGGTCCGCAGACCTTCCAGTATGGACCTGAACTGGTCGTCGACACCCCTTTGCTCCTCACCTCTGCTCATGTCTGGTCTCCTCGCGCAAACCGGTGTAGCACCTAGCCGCTTGGGGTATGTGCTCTCGACGCAACCCTAGAGGTGACGAGTTGGCCAAGGATCATGGACCGTCCATCAAGGACGACGAGAGATATGAGGCTCTCCGCGAGGAGGGTATGAGCAAGGAGAAAGCGGCTCGGATCGCCAACACCCCTCCCGAAGAGATGGGGCCGCGCGGTGGGTCGGGCTCCTACGAGGATTGGACCAAGGAACAACTCGAGGAGAAGGCTCGGGAGGTCGGCGTCGAGGGTCGTTCCGATATGACCAAGGAAGAGCTGATCGAGGCCTTACGCGGCTGACGCTGTTCGAGCTCTCGCTCTGGCCTCCAGACCTTGGGTCAGGCTGATCCAGGAAGAGGCGATCTGGATGAAGCAAGAGACACAGGGAAACAGGCCGATGAGCCAGTTGACCCTCCCCGCTCGTCCCGAGGCCGGGGCCATGGCTCGTCGGGCGGTATCGAACTGGCTGGGCGAGCACCCGCGACTCGATGACGCGTTGCTGGCACTGACCGAGTTGGTCAACAACGCCGTACTCCACGGCGGTCTTGGCCCGGGCGAACACCTGACCATCACCATGACGCCGGAACACAACGGGATTCGGCTTACTGTCCGCCACGTCGGGGTACTCTTCAACAGGCATAGGTCCCGGTCTTCTACCCGGGATGCGGGAGCGAGTCGGGGTCTGGCAATCGTGGAGCAGATTGCCGACGGTTGGGGCGTCGACTCGGATGGGTCCGAGGTGACGGCCTGGTTCGAAGTCGGGCAGGAGTGACCGCCCGAGTGTCAGCACACGGCGTCGAAGGAGGGAAAGGGACGATGGGGCTAGGCCCACAGCTTGTCGTGGAGACGACTCGTATCGGGTCCCACGACGTCATCGTCGTAAACGGGGAGATCGACCTGGCCTCCGCAGCGAAAGTCGAGGCGGCGATCGAGGGATTCTCGGCACAGTCCGTGGTGCTCGACCTGCGCAAGGTGGAGTTCATGGACTCGGCCGGCCTCAAGATGCTTCTCAACCAACGCACCCGGCTGGACGAGTCCGGGGGCAGCCTGCGGCTCGTGGTCGGGGAAGGTGCGGTGGTCAGGCTCCTCGAGCTAACCGGTGTCACCGACGCGTTCTCCATAGCCAGCACCATCGACGAGTGAACTGGTCGCCATCCACGATGGCCCGGCGCTACCCGGGCACCGATTGAGCGAGAGAGGCCTCGTGAGCGACCCGCAGGCGACATTGGTGGCAGACGTGAAGCTGCCGAGTGGGCCGCGAGCCTCCTTCATAGCCAGGCGAGTGGTGAGGGCAATCGTCACCGATGCGCCGGCAGTTCGTTCTGTGGATGCGGCCCTCTTGGTGAGTGAGGTCGTGAATCTCATGTACCAAGAGGATGTCACCCTCTCGGTGCGTGTCGAGGAGATTGGCCGGCGGGTCCGGGTCACCACAACCACCACCACTCCCGGGGCGTTGGACCAAGCCGACGCCATCGTTACCAAGCTTCTCGATCGACTCTCCGATGGTTGGGGCGTCGCCGACGACGCCATGTGGTTCGAGTTGGAGATGGTGCGACGGCACACGCTGTCCCACTTGTCTGATGAGGAGCTGTTCGCCCTGGTCCCGGCCGACCGCGATGCTCGCGACGAGATCTACTCGAGATACGAGGGTTGGGCGGCCTCGGTGGCCAACCGCTACCGACGCGGCAGTGCCCATGCCGACGACGTGGGCCAAGCCGCATCGATCGCTCTGGTCAATGCCATCGACCGCTTCGACCTGAGCTACGGGGTCAAATTCACCACATATGCCCGCAAGACGATCATCGGCACCCTGAAGCGCTATCTGCGCGACACCACCTGGTCGATCCGTGTGCCCCGGTCGCTGAGCGACACCATGGTCGAATTGAATCGAGCCATTGCCGAGATGTCGCAGCGACTTGGCCGGATGCCGGAGCCCGCCGAGCTGGCCGAGGAGTTGGGCCGGCCCATCCATGAGGTCGAGGACGCCATGGAGGCTGCCCTCGCCTACAACGCCAAGTCGGTCGATGCCCCGATTTCGGAAGACGACGAGACGAGTCTGCTCCGGGTTCTCGGCAGTGATGACGAGCAGTACGACCTCGCCGACATATGGCATTCACTGGAGCCACTCATCTCCGACCTCGGCACCCAGGAGCAAGAAGTCCTCTTTCTCCGTTTCTTCGAGGACATGACCCAATCGGACATCGCCGAAGTGGTGGGCGTGTCGCAGATGCAGGTGTCACGCCTCATCACCCGCGCCCTCGACACCCTCCGGGCGAGGCTCACTCCCGAAGACTGAGCGTTTCACCGCCTCCTCGAGCGGGTAGGTGACCTTCAACTATGCAGAGGAGGTCTCCCGATGAGATCCGAACATGAGGTTGGCCGGGTCGAACGCACATCCGTGGCCCGTAACCCGTGGAGCCCCGCCCAATTTGTGGCCGGTTTGGGGGGATTGTTCCTCACCGTGATCGGCGGGGTGGCTCTTGCGCGATTGTTGCCCGTCGAATCGTTGACCGATGAGACCACGACAGTCATCGGAATGGGTTTCACCGTGGTGATGGCTGCAATCACCCTCCTCATCGGGCTCGTCTTCCTGGCCGGCGCCGGACGTCCCCTCGGTGCCCGAGCCGGCATCATCTCACTCGGCGTGGGCATGCTCGCCTTCGGGATCGTGATCTTCGTGGAGCCCAATGCGCTGGGCGGGGCCCTCGGCGTCAACGAGACCAGCGGGGTCGTCTACGCCATCGTCGGATTGGTTGCGGCCGTAGCCGGAATTGCCTCCCCGACCATGGTGTCCCGACGGGCCACCGAGGAGCGGGTTGTGGAGGAGGACGCAGTCACTCACATCACCTGACGGATCCCTGCCGGCTCCAGGTGATGAGCAGGGCCGCAGCGTCATCGATAGGTCCTTCGTCATTCATGCCGAAGAGTTGATCGAGCAGCGACTCCGGAGTGGGATCAGCCTCCGTCAGGGACTTGGCGATTTGATCCAGGGCGAGGTCGATGTCCCGATCTACGCCCTCCACCAGACCGTCCGTGATCAGGATGAGGACGTCTCCTAAATGGAGTCGTGTCGTCGTCATCTCGCGTTTGAGGTCGACCCCTCCTCCGACCGGGGGCCCTGAAGCTTCCTCTTCGATGCGAACCTCCCCCGTGCCCGAGCGGATCAACAAGGGCATGTGCCCGGCCCGGGTGTATACGAACTCCCCGGTGTCGGTATCCAACAGCCCGTAGGTGAGGGTCGCGAGGATTCCGGAGTCGGCGATAGTGCGGTCGAGGAGGTCTACCTGTGCCGCCGGGTCCAGCGTGCGGGCGGTGGACTGGCCACGCAGGATGTTCCGCAGCTGTGCCATTTGCGCGGTCGCCTCGGCACCATGTCCGGCGACGTCACCGATCACCACCGCCAGCTTGTCGCCGACTTCGTACACGTCATACCAGTCACCACCCGACCGAGTACGGATGGAGGCGGGTATGTATCGGGCGGCTATCTCCACATCGTCCGTGTCGGGGAAGGCGGCGGCGACGAACCACTGGCGCAGGCCATCGGTCAGCTCCTCGTACTCGGCAAGTGCCTCGCCGCGTTCCCGGGTGGCGTAGACCGCGTTGCTCGCCACCAGTATGGAGAGGACGAAGAGAGCACCGAGCAGGATCGACCGGGTCCACAGGGAGCGCCCTGCCCTCTGCAGGTCTTGACTCGCCTCCGCGGCCACCCGGTCGTGCACCACCGGGATCAGCCCTTCGACCTGATCGATCCGTGCCGAGCTGGCTTCGAACCACTCCTGGACAGTGATCGTGCGAGTGCTGCTGTCGCCGGCCGTGATCGCACCCAGAAGCTCCCTCATCCTGGTCGCCGAAACCCCGGTCCTGACCTCCTCCACGACATCGAGATCTTCCTCGCCGGCCAGGGATCGCGCCTCGAAGAGGCTCGAGCTCGTGTTGTCGACCAGCACGTCCACCTGGAGCAACAACTCCTCGGACAAGGGTCCGCCTGCGAGAAGTGCCTCCTGGATCAGGTATCGCTGTTCGTTGAGACTCTCTGCGACCTTGAGCAGGGCGACGATCAGGGCCCGGTCGGTGACCGTAACCGGGTCCGTCCCCTGCTTCACCAACTCGCTGGTGGCGGCCACTGCCAGCGCGACCATCTCGCTGTAGAGGGGATAGGTCGACTCGCCGCTGGGAGTCAGTGCCGCGGCACGAAAGTCGCCGAGGGAGACCTCGGTGGCGAGGAGATCGCTGATCGGGGGTGTCGCCGTGTCCGGGACCTCGGCCCGATTCCTCGACCAGGCAACGCGAAGGTCCTGCATCGCCCGATCGGTGGCCGGCGTCGCTTCTCCCTCGAATCGAGCGTGGTGCGCCGAAAGCTGGTCGTAGTCGAGCGTGGAAGCCAAGGCCCGCTCTTCTTGCAGGGCGACCGTCGCCGTGATGGCGTCGTTGGTGACCTCGGCGACGGCGACGGTCATCGCCGCAGTCGAGTAAGTGGTCTGTGAGCCCCGCACCGTGACGATGAGCACGGCGAGGACACCAAGGACGATCAGGGCGGCGAGGGCGGTCGCCATCATCACCGAGCTCAACCGGTTTCTGAGATTGGTGGAGACCCTGTCCCCCCAACCGCTCATCTCGCCACCCTCCTTTCCCAGGGGTGGTTGGAGCTTCGAGCTGTGAACAGTCCCTCGGCGGCCAAGGGCGGGCATAGTAGCTATAGGGGCGTCGTGTCGGGCCGATAAAGAAGGTGTGATTGCGCTACGAGGGAGCTTCCAGCGGGTCATGGCCGGCCAAAGAACGGCGGTGATCCTGGTCTCCCTGATCGGACTCGTGGTGCTCGGCATCGCCGCGTCGGGCCTTCTCGATGCTGCCCGCGTCGCCCAGTTGGCGGTCAATTTGATGGTGCCTGTCACAGTGATGTTCCTCTTCTGGCGGGCGGCCCGCCGCCGAATCCTCGAGCGGGAGGCAGTGCTCGCCGCCGCGGAGGGGCTCGAGGGTGTGGCCAACCGGGCCACCGGCCGGTTTCTCGCCGGCATAGCTCACGAGCTGACCCCACACCCCGAACGCTGCAATCTCCGGGACGAGGTCCTGGTCGTCGCCGTCGACTACCAAGATCTGGGCGCCGACGTCAAGGTGGTGGTGCCCGACCTACAGGTGTCGACCGACCCGAATCTGCTTCGCCAGATCCTTCACGTGATGGTTGGGAATGCCATCCGGCACGGTGGTGACAGGGTGGCGATCTGGGCTGCTGTCGACGGAGAAACAGTGCGACTCGCGGTGTCCGACGACGGTCCCGGTTTGCCCGAGGAGATCGGCGACCGTGTCTTCGAGAGATACGTCGACCTGGCCGAGGAGGCCGAGACCGGGCGAGAGGGGTCCGGGTTGGCTGTGGCCAACGCGCTCGGTGAGCGCATCGGCGCGCAGTTGGGCTACAAGCGTGATCCGAGCTGGACCCACTTCATGGTGAGCCTTCCTTTGGGGTCGAGAGGGGCGAGGCCGCACTCTGGCCGGTTCCCGCTTCGAGCCGGGGTCGGTTGAGAGGTGCGACGGCGCGGTGGCCTGTTGAGCGTGGTCGGTGCCCTGTCATTGGTTATCCTTGCACCTGTTCTCGCCAGTGCCGTCGAGCAGGAGACCTACTACCTCGGTCCTGAGGGCATCCCTCACGGCGAGTTGCTGCTCAACCCCCGGAGCGGCGAACTGCCCAACTACGACAAGGGCCGGGATGTCAAGCCGGGCTTGCTCTTGGAGAGATCGGACCTGGGCCTGGACGAAGTGGACGAGGCCCGATTCCAGCATTGGCAAGTTGAGGCGGGTGGGGAGCGCATTGCCGGTTATCCCTCATTCGTGATCTGGGGAGCTGCCGCTCGTTTCGAAGCGGGGAAGACAGGCACGTTCACTGCGTTCCTCCTGGACTGCAACGCCGCGGCCACGAGCTGCGACGAGATCGGATCCGGTGAGGCGACGATCGACAGCGGTCGTGGCGAGACTTGGGTCGAAGCCCTGATCGACCTCCCCGAGGTCGATCATCACTTCGGGGAACGTCGCTACCTCGGAGTCCGGGTCGTGGTCTCGGCCGACTCGGAGACCGACATGATGTTCGCCTACGGCAACACGAGCCAACGGAGCCGCCTCACCATCTACCCCGAACCGCCCGTTGGGCCCGAGGAGCCTGCCATCGCCCCGGCGGACCCCCTCGCCGTCCCGCCGGTGCCTCCGGTCGAAGACGTTGTCGTGCCGGTCGCCCCACCAGCCGAGTCAGACCTGCCGATGACGGCGAGCTCGGCCGGTGAGGAGTCGGTGTGGCCGTGGCTGGCGACCCTGGTCCTGTCCACCGTGGCCCTGGTCGCCGTCGGGGCGACTCTCATGTCCTCGCTCACCAAACCGGGCCGGCACGAGCGACTCACGGGCGGCGAGCACGTAGCTGCCATCGCCCGCACCGGGCCCAGGTCGGCCCTGGCGCGCTGACTGCGCCTCTTGCCAACCCGCGGGGGCAAGCTTCAGTGATGGCCCCGTCGCCTGAAACGCGGCTCGTCGCTGTCGGTGGCGCTGTTGCCACTGTCGTCGGTTCCGGTCACGGTCAGCAGGAAGCTCTCGTCCTTGATGAAGAGCACCCGGCCGCTCCCAAAGGTCCACGGGACTCCCGGCGACCGGATCAGGTACACCTTCTGACCGTCCTGCACCGGGATCCCGTTCAGGTCCGCCACGCACTCCGGGCTCCTGTCGACCTCGTCCTTGCATGAGAAGTCGACACGGAACCATCCCCGGTCGTGGTGGGCGAAGATGCGATCGAGATTTGCCTTGACCTTGGGCGGTTTCTGGTCGAGGCGAAGACCGACGATCACCGCATCGTGGTCGGACGACCGGTACTGGTCCGGTGCGTACAGGGCATCCTGGGCATCCATCTTGAACGTGGTGTCGTAGTCGATGATGTCGGGCTCGTCGGCATTGATGTGCCACGCCGTCGCCCCGGTCACCTGGGCCACCAAGGATTGGCTGGCCAGCGCATAGTCCAGGTAGCCGAGTTGTCCGTCGAACAGATAGGTGTAGGCGTTCTCGCCCTCGAACTCGTCGAGCAGATCGGTGAAGTCGTCGCTCGTGCCCGCGGCGTCGTCGCTCCCGGCGATCAGCGCGTCGATCGGGTCCTCTTTGTCGTAGGAGTTGAGGTCACCGATGATCAGTTGGTCCGGGTCGCCGCTGCCGGTCGGGTCCGTTGCCAGCCAGTCGGCCAGCACCTGGGCGGAAAGGGTACGGGTCAGGTTGCAGTTGCCCTGCACCGGGTCGTCGTCACCCGCCCCGCACCCCGAGCCCTTCGACTTGAGGTGGTTGACCACGACGGTGAGCAGCTCACCGCTCTTCTTCTCCCTGAACGTCTGCGCCTGGGCCGGCCGATTCTTCGCGTCGCCGCTGCCGTTCGGATCGAGGAAGGCATCACTGTCGAGCACGGCGTCCTCACCCACGGGGATCACCTTCTTCGGCTTGTAGATGATGGCGATGCGGATGGCATCCGGGCCGATCGGGCCCTCGCCGATGTAGTCGTAGGTGCCGTGGCCCATGCGGTCGTTGAGACCAGCCACCAGGTCGGCCAGTGCGGCGTCCGTGACGTGGTTCTCGATCTCCATCAGACCGACTATGTCGGCATCGATCCTGGCCAGGGCGGAGATGATCTTGTCCCGCTGGCGGGTGAACTCCTCGGCAGTGTCTGCGCCCCGGCATTCCTGGTTCTCCAGCGGTCCGCAGATGAAGACACCGGTGTCGATGGTGGAGAAGTAGTTCAGCACGTTGAACGCCGCCACTTCGATACTCCCCCCGACCTTGTCCGGCTTCTTGGGACGCGGGTTCTGCACTTCGAAGTCCGCCCCCTGCGTGGGATGGATCCGGTAGAGACCGAAGGCGAAGTCGAGCACACCGACGACGTTGGCGACCGTGTCCCCTCCACGGAAGAGATTGTCCATGTCGAACACGTCGCCGTTGGGATGGATCGCCGGGTCGGGATTCTGACTGGTGCGTCCGTCGTCGAGTGTGATCCGACCCAAAGCGTTGTCGATCGCCAACTGCTCCGCCTCGGGCGAACCGGGCTCGAAGAGGGCGGTTGGCTGGAACTGCCGCTGGGAGGTGAGGACGATCTCACCGAAGCGGTCGAAGTTGAAGAATTCCGAGATGAACAGCTGCTGGGGGATGTGCACCGACATCCCTTCGAACGCCTCCAGATCGGTGACCGAGGTCAGGGGGAGGGAGATCGTGGCCGGGGTGACACTGTGCCCGCTGGAGATCACCTCGACCGAGGTCACCGTCGTGATCTCGGTGAGACCGTTGAACTCGTCGACCGTGCCGGTGACCTGGACCAGGTCACCCTCGCTGACATCGACCCCGAAGCTCCCGTCGAAGACGAAGATGCCCTCCGACGTGAGCGGGTCGGCGTCGACGTCGCTGTCCTCCTCCTGCAGGTAGAAGCCTCGCAGGGCGGCATCGCCCTGGAAGTCGCCGACCACCACCGCTTCCACGATCGCGGCGCTGCCCTCCAGCGGGCTGACCTCACCGCCGCCTTGTATCTCGTGGATCTTGCGTGTTACCGGTTCGGGTGGGGCGACCGAACAGACGTTCTCGGTCCCCACAGTCGGAGCGAACTGGGCGTATGTCTCGGTGTTGCGGGCTCCACCGCTCCCGTTGGGACAACGCTGGTTGCTGTGGGCGGCTGCGTCCCCGGCCCCGCCTTCGTTCACCTGGGGCTGGCCGGGATTGAGCAGCGTCAACAGCACCGTGTCGTCGGCGTCGTCGGTGTCATAGACCAGCGCATCGACCAGACCGTCGGTGATGATCGCCCGATTGCCGGGAAAGTCGGTCGCATCGCCTTCGTAGAGGGCCACCGCATCGGGGCCGTTCTGGATCACGACCGATGAATCGAGATCGCAGTTGGGGAGGAAGGTGGCATCGACTTCGCCACAGATGACGGCGTACCCGTCGGGGTCGGTGGACACACCGTCGAGATCGACCGACCCATAGGTGAGGTCACCGGACCCGTTGTAGAAGACCAGGACCAGACCGTCGAGTGAGGTGTTCGGAGCCCCGTAGAGCTCGACGAATTCGGCCGCATCGACGCCAGGGGTGTCGGAGTCGACCTCGTTGATCAGGATCGAAGCGGGGGGAGGTGGAGGGGGAGGGGGGTCCTCGGTGTACGACTGGAGAGGGAACGGGCTAGCCGCCGTCGCATTGCTGCTCTCGCCGTCGAGGGCATTGGGACCGCTGAAGGTCCAGTTTCCCAGCGTGAAGGTGGTTCCGTCCTGGCCGGTGCCGCTCACCCGGTAGGCCCAGCCGTCCAGATAGTCCCAGGGCTGGCCGGTCCCGGACAGATCGATCTCGCCGAAGACATCGACCACGACGCCGTTCATGAACAATTCGATGGCATCGTCACCGTTCACACTCACTGCCCCCCCGTGGGTGTAGTCGGGGGCGAGTCCGAAGAACTCGGTGAATCCCGTTACCTCGGTTGCGAGGTAGATGAAATCACCGGCAACCGCCGAGTCGGCGGGGAAGGTGAACTCCTCGCCGTCGGTGCCGCCGCCGTTGTTGGCCGAGCCGACCCCGTAGATGCTGAGGTCGGGGATGTCGTTGGCCACGTAGAGCTCGACCGCTTTCGGTAGCCCCCCGGTGAGCGGCCCGTCGATGACGCCGGTGATGACCAGGTCACCGGTGGTCGCGGCTGCCGGCAGAACACCTAGCGGGAGCAGCGAGATGAGCAGTCCGATCAGGATCAGCGGGGACAGTCTGGATCGGGTCCGAGTCACGTTGTTTCCTCCTGGTTGCCCCCCGCCTCGCCAGGTCCGCCTTTTGACGGCAGAGTCAGGCTATTGCGCTCCTCGGGCGGCGGCTAGTGGTTTCTCCAACCGCCTTGGTCGGGGTTAATTACCTTGACAGTGCGGCGGCGGGCCGTTCATAGTGCCGGATCGAAGACCTGGTGCGGGTCGAGAGGCCAAGGTGGTGTGCGATGGCAACGAGATTCTCGAACAAAGTGAACGGCAGCCGCCGGGACCCGGAGACGATGATCTGATCGTCATCTGACCTCGTCCTCCCGAGCCGCCTTCCAGGCGGCTTTCTCTTTGCAGAGAGCCCGAGCCCTGGCGCCGACAACTGCAGAGAGATCGCTTCGCGCAGCCGCGCCGCAATCTCCGCTGTCCATTGCCACCGCGACCGGTGGCGGTTTCCCTGGAGTCGTCGACTCCCTCCCGCCGGACAGGCGGGGAGTAACCGAAAGCACCGTGATGAGCCAGTACAACCCATATCTCAGCCAGGCGGCCGTCGAGGCTCGTCTTCGGGCACGTCTCGCCGAGGCGTCGCAGAGACGGCTCGCTTCCGGGTCGCCGGACAGACGAGGAGCACGCGACTCGAGACGTGGATTCGCCCGGGCGGTCCATGGTTTGCTCCAGCAGCCGGGAGTGATATCGGGCCGGGGCCCGATCCGATAGGCCTGGCCGCCCTAGCGTTCCGGTCGATGCTGCTCAGACACGATGTCCTCGAGGCGATCGAGTCGGGTCGGGTCGATGCCGTCTATCGCAGATGGGCCCAACCTCGGGTGAAGACAGACTCGACCCTGCGCACCGCAGTCGGTGTCTTGGAGATCGTCTCGGTCGAGGTAGTGGAGCCCTGGGCGCTCGGCATCGGGGACGCCGTCGCCGCGGGCTTCGAAAACGTCGCAGACCTAATCGCGTCTGTGGGAACCCGGGAGGGAATGCTGTACCGCGTCCAGCTACGCCATGTCGGGCCTGACCCGCGTGTGGCCCTGCGGGAGGCGATGCCCGACGAATCCGAGCTCACGGCGATCCGCTCCCGTCTCGATCGTCTCGATGACGCCAGCCGGCAAGGTCCCTGGACGAGGCAGACACTGCGGCTCATCGCGGACAATCCGGCAGTTCGAGCCGAGGATCTGGCCCGCTCGGTAGGTCGGGACAAGATGCCGTTCAAGCTCGATGTCCGCAAGCTCAAGGAGTTGGGCTTGACAGAGAGCCTGCCCATCGGATACCGGTTGTCACCTCGCGGTGAGTCGGTCCTGCAGAAACGGGTTTAGGGCCGGTTGCCGCGGCCCGGGGCTGTCTCAGAGGGGGACTCGGGCGGCGGCCCGTTGCCATTCCCGCTCGCGCCGGAGTTGCCAGGTGGGTCGGCGTTGCCGCCGCCCTGGTTGCTCCCCGTTCCCGGGTTGTTCCCATCGCCCGAGTTCTCGTTGCCCTGGTTGCCCCCGCTCCCTGGCGGGTCGGAGTTCCCACTCCCGGTGCCCTGGTTGCTGGTGCCCTGGTTGCCGCTGCCCGGCTGATTGCCTTCGTCGGGCTGGTTCTGGTTACCCGGGGCGGGGCTGTCGGCCGGCACCGGGTCCCGGGTCTCGCTCGCGGGGGCGATGCCACGGGCGATGTCGGCAATGCCCTGACCGAACTCCCGCCCGTCGACGCCGCTGTCCACTCCGATATTCTCGCTCATGTAGGTGAGGAGGGCATCGACCTTCTCCTGGACCGCCGCCGAGTTCTCGTTCTCGGCTGTCTCGACCCGATCGATGGCGATGTCCAGGGCGGCACTGGCGGCTGCGTCGCCGTCGACCGCTTCGGCGGCGTGCTCCAGAGCTTGAAGGGTATGACCCTCGGAAAGCAGTTGATCGGCTTCGTCGAGCCGCTCCGCGGCATTGCCTGCCCCGATTCCGATCCTCTCCAAGGCCCGATCCAGCCCATAGAGCAGGTCGCCGGGGGCGGCTGAGTCGGCAGCCGCCGCCACACCGGTCATCCCGACGGCCATCACGACCGACAGAGCCGCCACCGCCACCCGCGGGCTCAAAGCCGGCAACCGTCTTCGGGACACCTTCGTGCCGGTGACACCCGTCGCGCGACCGGCCAAAGCCAGGATGGCCGCCTCTCCTGCGACACGGTCCACGAGATCGTCCGAGGGGACGTAGGACTCGTAGCGGCGCATCACCTCGACGATGGCGGCGAGGTCGGAGAGGGCGCTGTTCCCGATCGGGGACCCGGTGAGGAGAAGCTCGATCTCCTGCTTGGAAGCGGTTGCGCGGAACATCTCTTCCCTGTAATCGCTTCGGCGTCTCATTGGGTTACACGCTCCAGGTCGAGATGCTCTCTCAATGCAAGCAAGCCCCGGCGTTGCGCGGCCTTTACCGCTCCCACCCTCTTCCCGACCACACTGGCCGTCTCCTCCAGCGTGAGATGGCCAATGATGCGAAGAGCGAGAACGTCACGCTGGATCTCGGTCAACTTCTCGAATGCCACCTGAAGCTCGACGGTGACGACGCGGTCGAGGGCCTCGACCTCCACGTCCCCCCCGGAGTGGTCCCGGTCGTGCGCCGTGATCGGCACGGTCGCGGGCCGGCGGCCCAGCGAGCGCCGCCAATCGATGAGGCGGCGGTGAGCGATCACGAAGACCCAGGAGCGAAATGCCACTTCGTCGCCTTCGAAGCGCTGGATGTTCCGGGCCACCTGGAGAAACGTCTCCGAGGCCAGGTCTTCTGCATCACGTGCGCCCCGGCTGGCCAGATAGCCGGTGACCGGGCCGGCCAGATCCCTATACAGGGCCGCCCATGCCCACTCGGCGCCTTGTTTGGCAGCGGCCAGGGTGGACTCGAAGCTCTGCCCTATCGGCATGAGACATCGTTGATGATGAGTGGCGCCATGGCTTTGTGTTTCTTGGGGCGGTTGTGGGGCTGAAAGTGGGGAGTGTCCAATCGAGTATCGGCTGCTGTGAGCCGATACTGAGAGAGGAATGATCGCGCGATCCGAGTTATCCAGCGTAACCAGGCGCCCCCCAGAACCTCGATGTCCGTCAAGGGGCCCGGAAAGGAGCCGTCTCGCCGCACGTGGCCGTCGTCCGAACGCGACAGTGGTGAGGATGTCCTCGAGCCCTGCGATGATAGACAGACCCGGGGCAGGGTCGGCACCCCACCTGCGCATCTCCGCTGCGGCACCTCCCTCGATCGGAACCGAGTTCGAATGGATCAGGAAGAGTGGTCCGTCGCCGCGTATCTCGACGTCGAGTCGCTGCCGGACGGTCAGCGGATCAGGATCGTCATGTGGTCCCTGAAGGTCAGGGAATTGCCCACGGGTGGGGCGATGCGGAGGGCACCGTTACCGCTGGCTGCCACTCTCCAGGCGATCCACTGTGCATTGGTCTGCTGCATATCGCCGTTCCCGGAGTAAGAAGCCGTGGCCCACGGCATGAAGAAGATGCCTTCCATGTTGAGGGCCGCTTGACCCGACCATGAGTGCTCTGAAAGCGAGTCGGACCAGAGAGCCAGGGCTTCGAACCGACCACCAACCGGGGCCGTCCAGATCAATGAACCGGAACCGCCCGTCAGCTTCACATCTGAGCCCCTGGACAGGTACACCATGGCGTTGTTGAAGGCGATCCGTCCGCTACCCGCCTTGCTCAGCCGGCCACCACGGAAGAAGACCCAGGCGTCGTCTCCGGCGGGCGGGTTGACGGTGAGGCTGCCGTTGACGGTGACGTTTCCGTTGAAAACGGCGTTGCCGCTGATGGTCACGCTGCCACCGGTGGTTATCTGAAGGTTGCAGTCGACTACCACGTTTCCGTTGTGAATGACGGGGCCTCCGATGTTGCAGCCATATGGCAGCGAGGACCACAAGGCGAAAGACCCACCACTAGGCAGTCCCGACTGCCCAACTCGCTGGATCAGCTTGTAGATGTAGTCGTTGGTCCCGTCCGCCTCTTCACAGGGGTCTATGTTTTGTTGGTTACTCACCGTCAGCGCGGGGCTGGCCCACAGAACATTGGACGGGGGATTGGCGTAGTCGAAGTAACAGTTGTATCTGTAATCGGCCACTTTCCGGGTGTAGCGGTCTCCCAGCGGAGTAGGTGGCGGGACGGGCGCGTTGCCGCCACTGACACTGCACGCCGGCAGGTTGCAGCCCGGGGTACCCGGGGCGTAGACCGAGATCTGGCCGCAGCCCTCATATGCGGTGAAACCGCCAACCGGATAGGTGCCATTGGTCCATGGCGGTGAGGGGCACGCGGCTCCATCGGAACGCAGCAATGAACCACCTCCTGAGATGCCGATCACGCCCGATGAGCCGCTGCAAGCGGAGCCGTCGGAGTCAGCGGCGATGATCCCCGGTACCAGGCCAAGGTGAACGCCGGTGTCCTCGTCGACGGCGATCACCGCATCGGCGATGATGCCTCCGCCACCACCGACAGTGATCGCGTTGCATCCGGTCCTATCGAGGACCAGCAGGTTGAAGGGTGGGCGTGGATCGCCGTCGGTCCTCTTCGCCACTGTGTGCACGGTGGTCCTGCCCTGACTGAACCCGAGCACCTGGGCGAACAAGCTATCCCGGGTCGAGGTCATCCTGACCCCGACCCGTTGACAATCCTTGTCACCGTCCTCTTCATGAAATGCTTGGGGCTGTCGTCCCACTATCCCCGATGTCATCAAGTCGTGTTCGTCGGGTACGGGATATACCACGGTGAGGTCGTACCGACCTGCGGACACAGGTAGCTCTCTCTCATTGCCTTCGACACACGGACCGCTGAACGCAATACACCCGGAGGTGTCGATCGAGTCGATGTCTGCGGTGTTCGTGGCCACATAGTTGAGGGCGGTTTCGCAGGCCGGTTGGCCGCCGTGCGTCATTGCTTCGAGGACGCCGACCGCGGCGGCCGCGTCGGTCACTTTCTGATCAGTGCTCCTGTCGAGCCAGATCGCGGCTATGTCGACCGCGATGGCCGAAGCACCGATCAGTAGGAACAGACTGATCGCCAGCATGAACACCGCGGCGCCACGGTCCGACCGAGGTTCTTCTCTCATGATTCGGCTCGCTCGTATCGGGCGCTGGCGGTTGCGTTCAGATTTAGATCGACGGAGAAGAGGGCTGCGTTGATCTGAGATTGGCGCCGGGTCTCAACCTGGACTCGACTATCGGTCAAACCGTCGTCGTAGCATGTCCCGTCGGAAGGTCCGGTCGGCACGCCGCCGACGACTACCAACTTCTTGTTGTGTCCTGTGTGGGCAACACAGATGTACTGACCATCAACGTCAGCATCCAGGTCGCCTTGAGCAGCCTCTACGGCCACAGAGACAACGACGTTTAGGTTGTCCCAGGCGTCAGGAAGCGTTGCTGCGTAGCGGCTCGCCTCCCGGGCGGCATTCTCGATCGAGTTCTTCTGGCCGAAAGCGATCGCCGACGTCACTACGCCGACCAGCAGCATGACGAGGAGGCTGAAGATGAAAGCCATCTCGACCACAGCCGCACCCGAATCGCGGTGCGCCTCGTCATGACATGGTGAGGGCTTTCCGGCGCGAAGCGACAGACGGCCAGTGAAGTACCCCGTCACGCGGCGGGCTTGGAGTTGACCCTTGTCCGGACCACCGACCGAATTCCAGTCAGACATGCTTGCTCTCCTAGTGTCAAACCAGGACAGCCTCCATGCCCCACCCATTGGGTAATCGGTGAGAGCCGGGGAAAGGTTACGACCGCGGTGCGTAGCGGAGAGATGTGCGCCGCGTCCTCTCGAATTCGCGGCTAGGCGTTGCTCGGTCGATCGACTCCCTCGCAGCGAGGAATAACCAGGTAGCCCGTGGGCTACCCGATGAGGCTACGACCTCAGGTTGGAGTCCCGACCTACCCCAACACTCCGTGCTTCGACGACGACTTGTCTCGACGACGAGCTGCGGGTCCAGGTGGTCACCCAAACCGATGCCACCATATAGGCGGTGCCTCTTCTCTAGCGACGTGAGCCTCTCGGCCCGCGGTCGATCGCGCCGTCCCCACCGGTCTCCTAGTGACCACGCTGATCCGCTGACTCTGGGTAACGCCGGACCGAGGAACGTTGCTGGGTCGATGGACCCAATTTCGGAAATCTGTGTACTAAAAGTCAACCTCTGCCGATAACCAGGGTGTGGGCGGAATCGGCTTAGGAACGGAGAGCATCTTGTCGGCCAAAATGGGAAGGGAACATGGGGCGAGCCTGGTCGAGTTCGCGCTCCTCGCCCCCTTCCTGATCCTCCTCCTGCTTGGAATCGTCGAATTCGGCTACTTCCTGGGCGAGTTCAACGACGTGCGTCATGGGGCTCGGGAGGGGGCACGAGCTGCGGCGGTCAATTCCGGGGACAACAGCTTCCTCCATGACCTCACCTGTGATGCGATGGATCTCACCTCGAACGTCTCGGTTCAATTCACCGACGGGGCGACAGGGAGCATCGGGGACACCGCCACCGTCCAGGTGACAGGTGCACCGGACTCGCTCAGTGGCCTCGGCCTCATCGAGGTGTTCCTACCCAACACACTCCAGTCGACGGTGGAGTTCCGTCTCGAGCAGAACTCGACCAACTGGTTCAACGACGCCACGGCCGCCTCATGCTGAGACGCGACTCGGATCGTGGCGCCAGCGCCCTCCTGGTCGCCATGTCATTGTTTCTCTTGCTCGGGTTCGCCGCCATCGCCATCGATCTCAGCGTTGGTTTTAACGAGCGTCGGCAGGACCAAACCGCCGCCGACATCGGGGTGATGGCCGGCGCCATTGAGACCCTTGGCTCCAATACCACGATTCGCGATCTCATCCTCGACTTCACCCGCCGCAACGTCGTCGCCGACTATTCCAACGCCGAATGGCAAGCAATGTGGGAGGCATGTCAGGATCCGGAGCGTCTCGATCTCAATGCCGAGGGCTTCAACTTCCAGGCGATCGTCGCCCCGGCCGGCTGGTCCACCCCGACCGGGAGGCTCGACTGCATCTCCTTCGACGGGGGTGGCTATGTCCGGGTGAATCTCCCCGACCTTCCCTTTGAGACTTCGTTCGGCCGGCTCTTCGGTGTCGACACACTCCAGACCCAAGCCGACGCCATAGCCACGTTCGGGAACAGGGGCGGAGGGGGCATTCTCCCCTTCGCCCTGCTCAGCACCGCCGCAGAAGGCCAGCATGCCTGTCTCCGCGACAGCTCCGGGGGTCTGGCCGAGGAGCCCTGCGACGGGCCGGACGCGGGCAACTTCGGTGCCCTCGAGTCGCCTCACTACGGGACTCAACCCGACGGGCCGGCCCAGAACTGCACCGGGAGCCCCAAGAAGGACATCGTCACTGTGAATATCGCCTACGGCATCGACCATCGCATCATCCCGGACAGTGACGGGCTGGTGTCGAACGAAGTCCGTGACACCTGCGCCAACATGGACCTCGCTCTCACTCCGGACACGATGAACACCTTCACCGGTCTCTCCAACGGCGTGCCCGAGGGCCTGGCCACTGGGCCGGTTCCCGGCGGCCTCGCGCTTCCCCGTCTCCAGCAGGGGACCAACCCCAAGTTGTCCGTGCATGGCTACTCACTGGATAACAGACCACTGTGGGACTACATCGATCCCACGCTCGAGGTCGGGGCGGGCGCCAATATCCCGGCCATTTGTGAGCGGGACACTTTCGACAATGCGAGTCAAGCGCCACAGGATTGGGACGGGGATCTCATCAACGACAGCCCCGAATCGTGGCAGCATCTCAGCGCATGCCTCGATGCCTTCGTCACCGGCGCCTACACGACCCCTCTGTTCTTGGAGACTCTCAACGAGTCGCCCCGCTTCGGTTATGTCCCCCAGTTCTGGGAGAACAGCTTCGGCTCAGGCAACGAGTGGCTCCACGTGGACAAATTCAAGGCGACGTGGCTCCAGGCGTTGTGGTGGAAGAAGAGTGCTACTCAAATCGACGTGTTCCATCCCGGCGAGGGAGGCACGTTCCCCGGCAACAACTACGACATGATCCAGCTCTCGGGGCTAGTGGTGCCAGACATCTCACTTCCCAGTGCCCTGCGCGGCGATCCGCCTCCGGGTGGCGGGCTCAACCCGTTCGAGCCGGAGTTGTTCCGCTGATCCCCCTGCCCCGGGGGTCTCGATGAGTTCCTGAGGCCTCGGGCATCTGATGGGGGTGCGGATACACTCGGCCCGGTGCCTCGCCGCGGACCCGCCACGAGTCTTCTCACCGAGGACGACCTCCACTTGTGGAACGAGGGGACCCACTACCGGCTGTACGAGAAGATGGGTGCTCATCCGTCGACGGATGGCGCCCACTTCGCGGTGTGGGCCCCGAACGCCGCCAGCGTCTCGGTCATCGGTGACTGGAACGGGTGGGATCCAGGCACCCATCCGTTGCGGCCTCGCGGGGTTTCGGGGATCTGGGAGGGCTTTGTCGAGGGCGTCGGCCCTGCCGCCGCCTACAAGTACCACATCACAAACGGCGATTTCGTAGCCGAGAAGGCAGATCCGTTCGCCTTTCACACCGAGACTCCTCCCAAGACCGCGAGCAAGGTGTGGGACCTGGAATATCGGTGGGGCGACACGGAGTGGATGGGCGGCCGGGCCGAGCGCAACCGACTCGACACCGCCATCAGTGTCTACGAGATGCATCTCGGCTCCTGGCGACGCGGTGAGGGGGGTCGTCATCTCACCTATCTGGAGCTGGCCGATCAGCTCCCCGGGTACCTGGTCGACCTCGGGTTCACCCATGTCGAGTTCCTCCCGCTCATGGAGCACCCCTTCTATGGATCGTGGGGTTATCAGACCACGGGCTACTTCGCCCCGACCAGCCGCTACGGCACGCCTCAGGACTTCATGGCCCTGGTCGACGCGCTGCATCGGGCAGGGGTGGGAGTCATCCTCGACTGGGTGCCCTCCCACTTCCCCGCCGACGAGCACGGTCTCGGGTGGTTCGACGGCACCCATCTCTACGAGCACGCCGATCCCCGGCTCGGCTTTCACCCTGATTGGGATACCTATATCTACAACTACGGGCGGGCCGAAGTCCCTGCCTTCCTCATCAGCAACGCCCTCTTCTGGCTCGATCGCTATCACATCGACGGCCTCCGGGTCGACGCCGTGGCCTCGATGCTCTATCTCGACTACTCCCGCGAGCCGGGCGAGTGGCTGCCCAATGTGCACGGTGGGAGGGAGAATCTCGAAGCGATTGCGTTTCTGCGCAGGCTCAACGAGATCGTCTATCAGGAGTACCCCGCGGTCCAGACCATGGCCGAGGAATCGACATCGTGGCCGATGGTGTCGAGGCCAACCACCCTCGGCGGTCTCGGCTTCGGCTTCAAATGGGACATGGGCTGGATGCACGACACCCTGGTCCATCTCTCCCGGGAGCCCGTGCATCGGGCCTTTCACCACCACGAGCTGACGTTCCGCGCCGTCTACGCCTTCAGCGAGAACTTCGTCCTTCCCCTGTCCCACGACGAGGTGGTATACGGGAAGAGATCGCTGCTGGAGAAGTTCCCCGGTGACGACTGGCAGAAGTTCGCCACGCTCCGTGCCCTGCTCGGGTACATGTTCACCCAACCGGGGAAGAAGCTGCTGTTCATGGGGGCAGAGTTGGCGCAACGCAGCGAGTGGTCCCACGACGACCAGCTGCAGTGGCATCTGGCCGAGCTCGAGTCGCACCGGGGGATATCGAGGCTGATCGCGGATCTCAACCGGGTCTATGTCGACGAACCGTCTCTCCACGAGCTCGATTGCGATCCGGCCGGCTTCGATTGGGCAGTCGCCAGCGACTCGGCCAACAGTGTCAGCGCCTACTTCCGGAGGTCGTCGAACGGGGAGGTGGTGCTGGTGGCGGCGAACCTGACCCCGGTCCCGCGTCACGGCTACCGGATCGGTGTCTCCGGGCCTGGTCGCTGGGCCGAGATCCTCAACACCGACGCTGAGGACTACGGCGGTAGCGGGCAGGGAAACCTGGGCGGCGTCGAGGGGGCCGCCATCCCCCACCACGGCTCGACCCACAGCGTCGAGGTCACCCTCCCACCCTTGGCCGTGATCGTGCTCAGACACGAGGCACCCCGGAAAACGACCGGTTGACGCCGTCTCCCCCCTACCTTTGAGCCGATTTGAGCAACTACATCTGTGTCCACGGGCACTTCTATCAGCCACCGCGGGAGAACCCGTTCACCGGTGAGGTTGCAGAGCAACCCACCGCCGCCCCCTACCACGACTGGAACGAGCGGATCACCGATGAGTGCTATGCCGCCAACACTCATGCGGCGATCCTCGACGAGGACGGTGCGGTCACCCGAGTCGTGAACACCTACGAGAGGATCAGCTTCGACTTCGGCCCCACCCTGCTCAGCTGGCTCGAGGACAACGCGGCAGACACCTATCGGGCGATCGTTGCCGCCGATGCCGCCTCGGCGGCCCGCTTCGACGGTCACGGATCGGCTATGGCTCAGGCCTACAACCACACCATCCTCCCCTTGACCAACGCCCGGGACAGGGTGACCCAGGTGCGGTGGGGAATCGCCGACTTCGAGCACCGGTTCGGCCGCAGACCCGAGGGTCTGTGGCTTCCGGAGACCGCAGTCGACAGCGAGACACTGGAGTTGCTCGCCCGCGAAGGGATCGCGTTCACCGTTCTCTCCCCGTTCCAGGCCGCCGCGGTCGAGGGCGCCGACGGCTCGTGGCACGAGGTCGAGGCGGGGGGTGTCGACACCCGCATCCCGTACTCGATCGACCTTCCCGAGGGTCGAAGGATCAGCGTCTTCTTCTACGACGGCTCCATCTCCCACGAAATCGCATTCGACGGCATCCTCGACGACGGCGCCGCCTTGGCCGGCAGATTGATCGCCGCCACCGGGGATCCCGATGACGGGGCGCGGCTGGTCCAGGTGGCCACCGACGGCGAGAGCTATGGGCACCACCACCGCCACGGGGAGATGGCACTGGCCGTCGCCCTCGACCTGATCGAGGCGCATCCCGACGTCCGCCTCACCAACTATGCCGAGTTCCTCGCCCGCTACCCGGCGACCAGGAGCGCCAGCATCGTCGAGGACAGCTCATGGAGCTGTGCCCACGGGGTGGAACGGTGGCGATCGGACTGCGGCTGCTCCACCGGCCGGGAGCCCGGGTGGAACCAGCGATGGCGGGGGCCCCTCCGTGACTCGCTCGATTGGCTGCGGGACCAGCTCGTCGGGCCTTTCGAGGCGGTCGGTTCGGATCTGTTCCCCGACCCCTGGGCGGCGCGTGACGCCTACATCGAGGTCGTCGTCGGTGGGCCCGTGGGCCGATTCCTCGACGAGCATGCCCGACCCGCGTTGTCTGCGGAGGAGCGGGAGACCGCCATCGGCCTTCTCGACATCCAGCATCGGGCCATGCTCATGTACACATCGTGCGGGTGGTTCTTCGACGATATCTCCGGGCTCGAGGCGGTGTTCGTCCTCCGTCACGCCGGCCGGGTGGCTCAACTGGCGCGCGAAGTCCTGAAGCTGGATCTGGAGACCGAGTTCCTGGCGAGGTTGGAGGCGGCCCGATCCAACGTCGACGGGGTGATGACCGGTCGCGACGTGTATCAGCGCGAGGTGACCCCGTTTCTGTGAGCCGGGACTCGCCGTGGTGGCGGGTTGGGCCCACAGAATGCGAGTGCAATTAGATTCGCCGCTATGGCGAAGATCCCGGCGACCACCAAGCGAGTGGTGATCGAGTCTGTCTCACCCCAGGTCGACGGGGGGCGGTTCCCGGTCAAGGGCATCGTTGGGGATCAGACGAGAATCGAGGCTGATGTTTTCGGCGACGGCCACGATGCGATCGCCGCCCTGGTCCGTCATCGTCAGGCCGGGTCGCGAAGATGGATCGAGAGCCGGATGGCACCGTCGGGCAACGACCGATGGGTAGCCGAGATCAGCCACGATGCATTGGGAATCTGGCAATTCGAGATCGAGGGTTGGCCCGACGAGTTCGCCACCTGGCTCGACGGGTTGGACAAGAAGGTCGCCGCAGAGGTCGACGTCGCGGTCGACCTCCTCATAGGTGCCGAGTTGGTGTCGGCGGCAGCGACCCGTGCCAGGGGGAAGGCAGGCAGGCTGCTCAGGAAGCAGGCCACGACGCTGGGCGATCCCGGGCTCGAGTTGACGGAGCGTCTCGAAACCGCCTTCTCCGAAGATCTCAAAGCGGCGATGGACGATCATCCCGATAGGTCCAAAGGCACCCGGTCGGGCCGGTACGACATCATCGTGGACCGGGAGCGGGCCCGGTTCTCCACCTGGTACGAGCTGTTCCCCCGTTCCTGGTCCACCGAGCCGGGTCGACCCGGCACCTTCGCCGACCTGACCAAACAGCTCGGCTATGTGGCCGACATGGGGTTCGATGTCCTCTATCTGCCTCCGATCCACCCGATCGGCACCACTTTTCGCAAGGGCTCCAACAACACCCTCGGTGCCGGCCCCGACGATCCCGGGGTCCCGTGGGCAATCGGCTCGGCATCGGGCGGGCACACCGCCATCGACCCGGGTCTGGGCACCATCGAGGACTTCCGTGACTTGCGGGACCGCGCCTCCGAACAGGGTCTCGAGCTCGCACTGGACATCGCCTTCCAGTGCTCGCCCGATCATCCCTGGGTGACGTCGCACCCCGAGTGGTTCCGGCATCGCCCCGACGGATCCATCCAATACGCCGAGAACCCGCCCAAGAAGTATCAGGACATCTACCCGATCGACTTCGAGACCTCGGATCCGCGCGGTCTCTGGCTGGCGCTCAAAGGCGTCTTCGATCATTGGATCGGGGAGGGGATTCGGATCTTCCGGGTGGACAACCCGCACACCAAGGCATTCGCCTTCTGGGAGTGGGTCATCGCCGAGATCCGGAGCGAGCATCCCGATGTCATCTTCCTCGCCGAGGCGTTCACCCGTCCCAAGGTGATGTACCGGCTGGCCAAGCTCGGATTCACCCAGTCCTACACCTATTTCACCTGGCGCACCACCCGACACGATCTGGTCGACTACATGGGCGACCTGTCCCGGGTGGAGGATTTCTTCCGCCCCAACTTCTGGCCGAACACACCCGACATCCTCACCGAGGAGCTCCAGATCGGGGGAAGACCGGCGTTCATAGCCCGCTACGTGCTGGCGGCCACGCTCAGCTCCAACTGCGGCATCTACGGACCGGCCTTCGAGCTCATGGCCAACCAACCCCTCCGCCCCGGCTCGGAGGAGTACCGGGACTCGGAGAAGTACCAGGTTCGGGAGTGGGCCCTCGACGACCCCGAGTCGATCGCCCTTCTCATCACCAGGGTGAACCAGGCCCGCCACCAGCATCGGAGCCTGCAACGCACCGACAATGTGACCTTCCATCACACCGACAACGACAAGCTCATTTGTTACTCGAAGCGAGTCATCGGGGACGTGGTCCTGGTCGTGGTCAATCTCGACCCGAACCACGAGCAGGCCGGTTTCGTCGACCTCGAGGTGGACGCACTCGGGATCGACCCCGCGCACCAGTACCAACTACACGACCTGCTCGGCGAGCAGAGCTATCTCTGGGAGGGATCCCGCAACTTCGTCCAGCTCGACCCGGCCGGGATCCCGGCCCATCTCTTCTCCGTGCGGAGACGGGTCCGATCGGAGCAGAGCTTTGACGACTTCGTTTGAGGCCCACGAGCGAAGCGGCTCGGTGGCGTGGTATCACGACGCCATCATCTACGAGGTCCACGTCAGGGCCTTTGCCGATGCCAACGCCGACGGGATCGGGGATTTCAAGGGTCTCACCTCGAGACTCGACTATCTGCGCGACCTCGGAGTCACCGCGATCTGGCTCCTGCCCTTCTATCCCTCCCCACTGCGCGACGACGGGTACGACATCGCCGATTACAAGTCGATCCACCCCGCCTATGGGACGATGACGGACTTCCGCCAGCTGTTGCGGGAGGCGCACAAGCGAGACATGAAGGTGATCACCGAGTTGGTGATCAACCACACCTCGGACCAGCATCCCTGGTTCCAGCGGGCTCGCACCGCCCCCCCGGGAAGCCCGGAACGTGACTTCTATGTCTGGTCCGACGATCCCGACCTGTATCGGGACGCCCGGATCATCTTCCAGGACACCGAGACCTCGAACTGGACCTGGGACCCCGTCGCCAACGCCTATTTCTGGCACCGGTTCTTCTCGCACCAACCCGATCTCAACTTCGAGAACCCAGCGGTGCACGAGGCCATCTTCGATGCCCTCGGCTTCTGGCTCGACATGGGCGTGGACGGCCTACGGCTGGACGCCATCCCCTACCTCTACGAGCGGGACGGCACCATGAGCGAGAACCTCCCCGAGACCCATGCGTTCCTCAGGGAGCTCAGGGCCCGGGTCGACGCCAAGTACGAGGACCGGATGCTGCTCGCCGAGGCCAACCAGTGGCCCGAAGACGCGGTGGCCTACTTCGGGGACGGCGACGAGTGCAACATGTGTTTTCACTTCCCTCTGATGCCGCGGCTGTTCATGTCGCTGCGTATGGAGAACCGGTTCCCCATCATCGACATATTGGAACAGACCCCGCCCATCCCGGAGAACTCGGCTTGGGCGATCTTCCTGCGCAACCACGACGAGCTGACGCTGGAGATGGTCACCGACGAGGAGCGGGACTACATGTACCGGGTGTACGGCCATGACCCACAGACTCGGATCAACGTGGGAATCCGGCGCAGGCTCGCCCCTCTGCTGGGGAACAACCGGCGTGAGATCGAGCTGATGAAGGCCCTTCTCCTCTCCCTCCCCGGCACCCCGGTCCTGTATTACGGGGATGAGATCGGAATGGGGGACAACGTCTATCTCGGCGACCGCAACGGGGTGCGTACCCCGATGCAATGGTCGGGGAGACGGAACGCCGGATTCTCCGATGCCAACCCCCAGCAGCTCTACTCGCCGGTGATCACCGACCCCGAGTACCACTACGAGACCATCAACGTCGAGGTGCAGCGGGACAACCCCAACTCGTTGTGGTGGTGGATGAAGCGCGCTCTCTCGCTGCGCAAGGGCATGCCCGAGTTGTCGAGGGGCAGTCTCGAGTTCGTCGCCAACGACAACCCGAAAGTCCTGTCCTATCTACGCACACTTGGCGAATGCTCGGTGCTGGTCGTGGCCAACCTGTCCCGTCACATCCAGCCGGTGGCGCTCGAGTTGCCCGGTCTCGAGGGGGTGGAGCCAGTCGAGCTGTTCGGCCGAACCAGGTTCCCCGCCGTCGGGCCCACCCCGTATCGCCTCGCCATCGGCCCTCACGACTTCTTCTGGTTCAGGCTCGACCGGTCGGAGACCGAGATAGAAGAGCCCGACGGCTTGCCCCGGGTGGTGGTACCGGGAGAGTTGTCCGGCGTCTACTCCTCAAAGGGAGAGCTCGAGAGTGTCCTTCTGGCCGACATCTCCAGCCGGAGATGGTTTCGCAGCAAGGCACAAACCATCAGCGGCGGGCACCTCATCGACCGGATCGAGCTGCCAGAGGCCGGTTCGGTGATCGCCTTCCTCCAGGTCGAGTATGTGGAGCAGGGCCCTGAGCTGTACGCCGTGCCCCTTGCCATCGCTGCCGGAGTCGATGCGGACAGACTGCGCCTCGAGGCCCCGGCGGCGGCCATTGCGGAGATCCAGGGCCAAACCGGGACCGGCGTGCTCTTCGACGCCAGCCACGACCCCGGGTTTTCGGCCGCCCTGGTGGCGATCGCCGCCAGCCGGCGCAAACTGCGGGGGCAGACACTCACAGTGGGTGCGGTCTCGATGGCCAACTACCGCAAGCTCGCCGACGAGATAGCGGGTCACCCGGTGCGGGTGGGCGGCGTCGAGCAGTCCAACACGTCGGTGATCTTCGGCGAGGAGCTGATCATGAAGCTATTCCGAAAGATCGAGATCGGTCCCAACCCCGAGTTCGAGGTAGGTCGGTTTCTCACCGAGAAGGCGCGCTTCGCCCACACCCCGGCAACCAGGGGCGGGCTCAACATCGAGGTCGACGGCGAGCGGGCTGCTTTTGCCATCGTGCAGCAATACGTCCCCAATCTGGGCGACGCCTGGACCCACACTCTCGACTCCCTCGGCCTCATCTTCGAGCAGGTGGCGGCGCGGCGCGCCGAGCTGGGTCGTCCTCCCCGCCCCAAACACCCGCTCGACATCGCCGACGATGAGATCGACTACTTTCGCGATCTGATCGGGATGCCGCTGCATGAGGCCGTCCTCCTCGGCGCCCGGACCGGTGAGATGCACCTGGCCCTGATGTCGGAGCCCGACGACCCGGTCTTCGCCCCCCAGGGTCTCACCACCCTGTACCAGCGGTCCCTCTATCAGTCCACGCGGTCGTCGGTCAAGAACAGCTTCAACCTGCTCCGCCGGCGCAGGTCACGGCTTACTCCGACCCAGGCGGACCTGGCCGATCTCGTCCTGGCCCGGGAGCATGACCTGCTCGAGGATCTGCGCTCGATCACCACCGAGAAGATCGACGCGGTCCGCATCCGGGTCCACGGCGACTATCACCTGGGCCAAGTCCTGTTCACCGGGGATGATTTCGTCATCATCGACTTCGAAGGTGAGCCGCAACGACCATTGTCGGAACGGCGGATCAAGCGCCTCGGCTTGCGCGACGTTGCCGGCATGCTCCGCTCCTACCAGTACACGACGCAGATGGGCTTGCGAGCCGCGCTGGAGGGGGGGGTCGAGGAGCCGGATCACGCCGAAGTTCTCTCCGAGTGGGCCGACGCGCTGGCACGCTGGCTGGGGGCGGCCCTTCTTCGCGGTTACCTGGCCACGGTGGAGGGGACCCCGATCGTGCCCCACGATCGCACTCACATGCGACGGCTACTCGACACCCTGGTCCTCGACAAGGCCGCCTACGAGCTGGGATACGAGCTGAACAACCGGCCCGACTGGGTCGACATCCCCCTACGCGGCCTCCTCCTCGCTTCCACCGCCTACGCCTGAGGCGTCATCCGGTCGAGGGGTACCAGGCCTGGTCCTCGAGCCAGGCGCCCAGCTTCTTCCAGGAACGGCGGGCGATTCGCCAGATCCAGACGGTGAGGGCGGTGGCGGCCACCACGAGAATGGCGACGACGACGATGGTGGGAACCGGGTAGGTCACGGCGAGAGTCACCAATCCGGCGACACCGACGTCCTCGGCCAGAGAGAGCCCGATGTTGCTGATCGGCTCGGGGGAGGTGTTTACCACGACACGGGTCGAGGCCTTGGCGGCATGGGCGTCGAGGGCGAGCGCCCCCGCCACGCCCGCGCCGACCGCCGCTCCGATGCTGGCTGACTCGCCGGCGATGACCGCACCGATCGCGGCCGCGCCGAGGGGTCGGATCACGGTGTGGATCACGTCCCAGAAGCTGTCGAGGAACGGGACCTTGTCGGCGACGAACTCGATGGCGTAGAGCACCCCGGCGACGATCATCACATCGAGCCGGGTGAGGGTGTCGGGGATGTCGGCCCAGCCGAGACGGCCCGCCGCCCCGAGCAGCAGCGCGACCAGGTAGAGGTTGATCCCCGATGCCCAACCCGATCCGGCGATCAGTGCTGCCGCTTCCACAGCCGAAACCTACCGGGATCGGCAACGGACACGGCTGCCCAGGTGGAGTAGGTTTGGGGGCTCCCTACTCGAGAGGTAGGCATGGAAGAGAAGATGGACGTCGTGCTGTCCATACATCTCGTCGAGGATGACGTGGAGACCGTGGCCGTTGCCGAGCTCGACCTGCGCGAGGATCACTTCGAGGCGAGTGGCCGGGCCCGGCGCAACCCCGTCGACCCGGCGAGACCGGTGATCGGCGAGGAGCTTGCCATCGCTCGGGCGCTGGCACAGCTCGAAGCCCAGATCAACGACTCGGTGCAGGAGAAGATCGACCGATTCCTGGTCCACACCGACTGACGGCGACCTTCGGGGCTAGCCCACGGTCGGCGCAACCGGGTGGCGGACGATGGTGCGTAGCTTGTCCGGCTCTGCCCGACGCGGGTCGCTGAGATAGATCTCGTGGTGTTTCCCGCTCTGGATGAGGCCTTGCTCTGCAGCCAGGGCATGCATCTTGTCGATGTTGGGCTGTTCCTCGGTGTAAGGGCCTACGTGCATGATCTGCACGACCAGTCCTTCGTTGAGGACGTCGAGGCGGAGCCCGGCCAGGGCTGGGTTGGGCGTCTTCGCCTGGGCACTGGCCACCGCCTCGGCCACTTCGTCGGCGGTGACGAAGTCGGGCACCCAGATCATCGCCGTCCACACCCAGTCATCTGGCTGCCCGACGCTGAAGTCTTCGCCCTTCTCGGTCCACCACAGGCCTTCCAGGGGACCGACGGTGAAGGTGTCCCGGCCCGCTTTCTTGCGCCCGAACCTGATCCCATAGACGACGGAGTACAACGCCTGGACAGCGTCCTGGTAGTCATCGGACCCGGGAGCACCCCGGCCTTCGACCATCAGGAACTGCATTGCCGGGATCTCCTTCAATTCGGGTCTGCCGACCTTCGGCGAGTAGAAGGCCTTGTACTGCTTCTTGAAGTCGACCTGGATGACCATTGGCTACGCGGCAGGGATAGCCTTCTCGACGATCGCCCCTACCGGTACCCCCGCCGGGAGCGTCCCGTAGAGCCCGCCACCGTCCCCGGACAGACGGCTGGCCGCGAATCCCCTCCACACCTCGTCGCTCCCATACCTGGCGAGCAGGGCGCCTCCGGTGGCCAAGGCCAGGGCTTTGGACAGACGTCTTGCCTCGTATTCGGGCTCGACGGGGCCTCTAACCGCGTCGAGCGCCGAGTCGATCGCCTCATCGAGGCGATGATCCGCCCCTTTGGCCGCCTCCAACTCCTTCTGCAGCGCATCGACCGTCCCCGGCTCGCGGGCGATGGCCCTCACCAGGTCGAGGGCGATGACGTTCCCCGAGCCTTCCCAGATGGCATTGACCGGCGACTCGCGATAGAGGCGGGGCATGATCGAATCCTCGACGTAGCCGTTGCCGCCGAGGCACTCGATCGCCTCGCGGACCACCTCGCTGCATCTCTTGCTCACCCAATACTTGGCCACCGGGGTGAGGATCCGCTTGATCAGGGCTTCGTGCTCGTCGAGGGGTGCCCGATCGAAGGCGCCGGCGACACGCATCATCATCAGAGTGGCCAGCTCGGTCTCGATCTCCAGGTCGGCCAGCACGTTGAGCATCAGGGGCTTGTCGACCAGCGGCGAGCCGAAGGCTCGGCGATGGGCGCTGTGGTGGACAGCCTGGCTCACCGCCTGACGCATCAGCGCAGCCGAGCCGGTGATGCAGTCGAGCCGGGTCCCGGCGACCATCTCGATGATCGTGGCCACTCCACGGCCCTCCTCTCCGACCATCCGCCCCCAGGCCCCGTCGAATTCAACCTCGGACGAGGCGTTCGACCTGTTCCCCAGCTTGTCTTTGAGACGCTGAATGTGGAGCCGATTCACCTCGCCGTCCGGGGTGAATCGGGGCACGAGGAAACAGGAGAGGCCCCCTGGGGCATTGGCCAGGACGACGAAGGCGTCGCTCATGGGGGCGGACATGAACCACTTGTGCCCGGTGAGCAGGTGCTCGGCTCCCGGTCCTCCGCCGTCGACCGGGCTAGCCGCCGTGGTGTTGGATCGCACGTCGGAGCCTCCCTGCTTCTCGGTCATGCCCATGCCCATGAGCACACCGGACTTCTTGGAGGCTGGTTGGAACGTAGGGTCGTAGACCCGGCTCATCTGCAGGGCTTCCCATTCGGCGGCCACCTCGGGCTGTCGGCGCAGGGTCGGGACCACCGAGGTCGACATCGAGATGGGACAGAAGTGGCCGGCCTCGATCTGGGAGGCGAGGAAGGTGAATGCGGCCCGGGCCGGGTAACCTCCCTCCCCGGGCTGGTGCTCCCAGGGCAGGGAATGCAGCCCGTGGGACACGGCGAGGTCGAGAAGTGAATGCCACGAGGGATGGAACTCGACTCGGTCGGCGCGATTTCCGTAGGCATCGTGGGTGTGGAGGACCGGGTTGTTCCGGTTCGCCTGGAACCCCCACTCGTATACCTCGGCCGATGACATGCGACGGCCGAATTCGTGGATCTCATCGTGTGACCAACCGGCGCCCTCTCTGGTCAGGGCCTCCTCGAGGACCGGGTCTGCCGACACCATGTCGTAGTCGACGAGGGGCGGCGGCTGGTTCAGGACGACGTGGGTGTCACCCATCAACTCAGCCTACCCGTGAGTCAGGGTCGGATACGAAAGCGCTCAGGGAGGACCGATCTCCCGCCGACGGTTAGAAATAGGTACCAATCTTCGGGATCATGTGACAGCTTGCCCATGAGCAGCACCCCTCAGGATGCGCTTCTCAACCGTCCGCGGTTGGAGTCTCTTCTCGACGAGGCGGCTTCCCGGCGTCTCACCGCTCTCACCGGTGGCGCCGGTGTCGGGAAGACGACGCTGATTCGCCAATGGCTGGGAAGACGCCCGGCGGCATGGCACACCGCCAGTCCCGGGGACAACTCACTGTCGGTCCTCGCCCGGGGAATCCTCGACAAACTGCGTCTCCAGGTGCCGGATCTGTCCCCCGACCTGTTCCTCGCCGTCGAGGGGGGACGAGGTCCCGAGACCGAGTCGGCCGAGTCGGACCGGGCCGACTCGCTTGCCGCCGAGCTTTGCCGTGATCTCGAGGCGCGGCTGGCCAGAGACCTCTTCCTGGTCCTCGACGACGTCCACCTCCTCGGCAAGCGCGGTGACGCGATCCGGCTGGTGGCCGCTCTGTCCCGCAACGCTCCGGAGCGGCTTCACCTCATCACCGCGTCTCGGGATCCCCTCCCATTCCCCACCAGTCGGATGAGGGTCGACAAGCAGGCTGGGGAGATCACCGCCGACCAGCTCGCCTTCACACCCGAGGAGGTGGGGCTGCTCTTCCACCAGCTGAACGGCGAGGACAGCCCGGAGACGGCAAGGGCGGTCTACGACCGCACCGCCGGCTGGCCGGTGGCGGTGGTCCTCGCCATGCAGCTGGACGACCTGAGCGGAGACCGAACCTCGTCGACGAGTGCCGACAGCACGATGCTGTTCGAATACCTCGCCGAGGAGGTCATCGGCTCGGAGCCTCCCGAGGCCATGACCGCCTTGCGTATGGCGGCGACGCTGCCCTGGATCACCGAGGAGATGGCATCCCGTCTCCACATCGACGACGAGGCGGCGATCCTCTTCGACCCTCAGCGGCGCAAAGTCTACGTCACCCCGGCCTCGAACAACCCCCTGGCGGTGAGCATCTCGCCACTCGTCCGCGATTTCCTTCTCGAGCATCATCGGCTCGATAGGGACAAGCAGGAGGGCCTGCTCCGCGCTGCATCCGCCTACTACGAAGAGGAGGGGGCGATGGCGGAGGCCATGGAGTGCCTCCTTGCACTGGGCTCACCCGAGGAGGTGGCCCGATTCGTCTCAGAGCGGGGCGAGGCGATGCTCGCCGCCGGGATGGCCCGGCGCATGGTCGAGGCCATCGAACTGATACCGGAGCAGTCCCGGGGCATCGAGGTCCTCCTCTACGAAGGCGAGGCGAGGCAGGTGCTCGGCGACTGGGAAGGCGCAACCGCCTGCTACGAGGCGATGGCCCCGGCGCCGGGCGAGATCCCGGCTCGGCTCGCATGGCGGCTCGGTTTCCTCAGCCACATGCGGGGCGACGTCAAGAGCGCTCTCGACATCTACGGAAGAGGTCGACGAGGAGAGGGCGACCTGGCTAACGAAGCCGCGCTGCTCGGCTGGGCCGCCAGCGCACATTGGCTTCGAGGCGAGCGGGACGCAGCGCAGAGCCTGGCCAACGAGGCCCTCACCCTGGCCCGTCGGGCAAACGACTCGCGCGCCCTGGCCACCGCCCACACCGTCCTGGCCATGGTCGCCGCCCTCGACGGGGATCGGGCCGGGAACGACGTCCACTACCTGCGCGCCCTGGAGCATGCGGAGCGGGCTCGCGATGTGGTGCAGACGATCAGGATCCGCTCCAACCGGGGCTCTCACTTTCTCGAGGAAGGTGACTACGACAACGCATTGGCCGAGTTGGACATCGCCCTCCGGCTCGCCGACATGACCGGGTTCCAGTTGTGGCGGGCCATGTCGTTGTCCAACCGGGCCCAGGTGCTCACCAGCCGGGGTCGACTCGAGGAGTCGGTGGCCGACTTGGAACAGGCCCGGGAGATCTTCCGCCGCATGGGATCGATCCTCGAGTCCTACCCGCTGGCCCAGATGGGTGACGTCTACGCGTTGCGAGGCGACATGGCCCTGGCCCGCGCCGCCTACGAGGAGGCAATCCGTCTCGGCGAGGAGGCCGAAGATCTCCAGGCGCTGGTGCCGGCCCAGTCCGGGTTGGCTCGCGTCATCGCCCAGGAGGACCCGGAGCGGGCGGGGGCCTTGGCCGACGAGGCCGCACGCGTCAGGTCCGTGATTGGGCACGCCCGGGCCCTGCTTGCCCAGGGTTTCGTCGCACTCGCCCAGGGGTCGAATGACGAGGCGAGGGCCAAGGCGGTGGACGCGGCCGAAGTGGCGCGGTCCCGGCAAGACCTACCGGTGCTGGCGGAGGCAATGGAGCTGGAGGCGGCAGCCGAGCCCGACCCGGCCAGAGCCAGTTCCCTCCTCGAGCAGGGGCGTCGTATCTGGGACGAGATCGACGCCCCAGTCGGGGTGGCCCGCATCGACGTCGCCCTGGCCGGGCTGCCCGATGGCGGGCGGCGGCTCGCCGAGAGCGCGGCCAGTGTCCTGCGCGGCCTGGGAGCTAAGGGCCTGGCCCTTCAGGCGGATCAGGTGGCGCGCAGTCTCTCCGAGCGGGGTCCTCACGACGTGAGCATCAGGACCCTGGGCGGATTCGCGGTCTCGGTGGCCGGAGAGCCGGTCCCGGCCTCGGCCTGGCAGTCACGTGTCGCCCGGGAGATCGTTGGCATGCTGACGGCGAATCGAGGCCGCGCCCTTCATCGCGAGATCGTGATCGAACGGCTCTGGCCGGACGAGGACCTCGCCAAGGCGGGCAACCGGCTCTCGGTGGCTCTGAGCACGATTCGCGGCGTGTTCGACCCGGAGCGGGCTCATCGAGGGGACCATTACCTGGTGGCGGCCCGAGAGTCCCTCGCCCTCGACCTCGATCATGTGGAGGTCGACATCGAATCGTTCTTCGAAGAGGCGGGTCGGGGCCGCTCCTTGATCCGATCCGGGGAACGGGCGCTCGGTCTGTCGGTGCTGCGTTCGGCGGAGACTCGGTACCTGGGCGAGTTCCTCGAGGATCATCCCTATGCGGATTGGGCCACGGCCCTGCGCGAGGAGGCGCGCACCGAGTTCATGTCCATCGCCCGGATCCTGGCCGAGACGGACGCCGAGCTGGGGGACCACGACGCCTCCGCCCGCTGGTACATGCGCATCCTGGAACAGGATTCCTACAACGAGCCCGCCCATCTGGCGCTGGTCTCGGCGATGGTCGCCGCCGGGCGTCATGGCACTGCACGTCGCCTCTACGGCATCTACGTATCGCGCATGGGCGAGCTCGACGTGGAACCCGCCGCCTTCCCCGCGGCGTGAAACCTTAAGACGACGCTAAGAGGGCGCGACGACACTCCGGGCATGGACACCTTTGTGGTGCGGGTGTGGGGTCCAATGGCCGACGAGGAGGGGGAGAGGAGCTTGCGTGGCGTTGTGGAACACGTTGCCTCCGGATGGAGCGACAGGTTCCGCAGCACCGAGGAGCTCGTCTCCTTCCTCCGCACGCCCGGCCCGAGGACAGAGGGCGCAGGCCAGGTGAAGGGGGAGGCCTGATCCGAAGGTGCGCAGCCGCCCTCCGACACCGGGGGGCGGCTGCACACGGTACCTTGTCCGAACCTTGTTCCCCCTGCGTGACATCAACCCGACCCGGATCACCCCGATCGTCACCGTGGTCCTCATTGCCGCCAACCTGGTGGTGTTCTTCCTCATCCAGGGGCGGGGCACACCCGATGATCAGCAGGCTCTCGTCTACGAGAGGGCCGCCATCTCCTGTGAGGTGACCACCGGCGCCCCCCTCGGCGCCGAGGAGATCGTCTCCGACGTGTGCCTGGCCGGCGCCCAGGACCCGATCTTCCCCGACAAGAACGTCTGGCTCGCTTTGGTCACCTCGATGTTTCTCCACGGCAGCGTCGGCCACGTCCTGTTCAACATGTGGTTTCTCTGGATCTTCGGCAACAACGTCGAAGAGGCTTACGGTCACATCGGTTACCTGCTGGTGTACCTGGTGGGTGGGCTGGCGGCCACCGGCGTCTATATCGTGATGAATCCCCGAGCAACCATCCCGTTGGTGGGCGCCTCGGGGGCCATCGCCGTCGCCATGGGCGCCTACACGGTTCTCTTCCCCGGCCACAGGATCCTCTCGCTCGTCGGATGGTTCCTGGTCCCGATCCCCGCCGCCCTCTTCCTGATCTTCTGGTTCGTTGCACAGTTCGGCCTGGGCGGGACCGGCACCGCCTGGGAGGCACATGCCGGGGGTTTCGCCTTCGGGGCCCTGGTCAGTCTCCTGCTCCGCTCGCGGCTGATGCGAAGAGTGCCCCGCTGAGCCGGCAATCGAAGGCGGCTGTGACCATCGGCCTCCTGGCCGCTTTGGCGGCACTGGCGCTGGCTCCGCTTCTCATGCCCGACTCCTATTCGGTGGTTGGGCACTCGGTGAGCGAATCGGCCGCCCAAGGTGTCGATGGCGCCTGGTTGGCCCGGCTCGGCTTTCTCCTCTTCGGCCTCGCCGTGCTCTCCCTTGCCTTCAACCCGGGCTCGACCTGGGGTCGGTGGGGCAGGCGTGCCCATGCCGGCTTTGGCGTCTCGATGATCGCTGCGGCCGTCTTCTCGCATGGGCCGTGGGATGGCTCAGCCTTCGACGAGCTCGAGGACCTGCTCCACTCGGCGGCTTCGTTTGGCGTGGGTCTCTTCTTCACCGTCGGTGTCGTCTTGGTAGCTGTCCGGAGGGTCGATGCCCCGGGATGGTCGAGATTCGTCGATGGGGTTGCGCTGGCCGCTGCGCTGGTGATCCCTCTTCTCATGGCCAATATCGAGGCGAGCGGGCTGGTGCAACGCATCATGTTCCTGGTCGCCTTCCTCTGGTACGGGCTGGAGACGGTCCGGACCCCGATCACCACGGCGACCGTGGACGAAATTGTCTACTGACGCTATGCAATGCCGTCGCATTAACTAAGCAACACTGAACACCGAGTGGTGAACTGATGGGAACCCTGGGTCGTAGTGTGTAGTGTCACTGTTCATTGCCTATGGAACTGGACCTGGGAAGGCGGCGGGTGAGATGAGCCGGATCCTCCTCAAAGACGGCTGCGTGCTCAGTCTCGACCGAAAGATCGGCAACTTCCATCGCGCCGATGTGTTGATCGACGGCTCGACCATATCCGCGGTCGGCCCCGATCTACGCGCCGGCAACGCCGAGGTGATCGACGTCGCCGACTCGATCGTGATGCCCGGTTTCATCGACACCCACCGTCATGTGTGGGAGGGGCTGTTTCGCAACCTCGGAGACCGAGCTCCTTTGGGGAGCAGCGATCCCGGCGCTCTCTCCCGGAAGATCGGGCCCTTCTACCGCCCGGACGACGTGTACGCCGGGAATCTGGTCGGGCTCCTCGGCGCCCTCGACGCCGGGATCACCACGGTTCTCGACTGGTCCCACATCCAGGTCTCACCCGAGCACACCGAAGCCGCCCTCGCCGCCCACCGCGAATCGGGGATCAGGGCCGTGTTCGCCTACGGCCCCCCCTGGTGGGGGAACCCGGAACCGACACGCGCAGACTTGGTCCGCAGCCTGGCCGGCAGCCACTTCAACACGGCAGACCAGTTGCTGACATTGGCCCTGGCCCCTCCCGGCCCTGAGTTCGCCCCGATCGAGTCGACTCGGGCAGATTGGGAGCTAGCCCGCGAAGTCGGCGCCCGCATATCGGTGCATGTCGGTGTGGGCGAGCAGAGACCGCGTGGGAGGCTTGCGGAGATGTCGGGTGCCGGGCTTCTCGGCCCCGACACCACCTATGTGAACTGCGCCACGCTGAGCGACGAGGAGATCGAGATGATCGCCGACAGCGGTGGCTCGTTCTCCTTGTCTGCGGCGGCCGGGATGATGATGGGCTACGGGATGCCCCCGATCCAGCAACTGATCGATCGGCAGATCAGCCCCGCCCTCAGCGTCGACGCGGAGAGCAACGTTCCCACCGACATGTTCACCCAGATGCGAGCGGTGATCTCCATCCAGCACGCCAGTCTCTTCGACCTCAAACTCGCCGGCAAGGGAGGTGTGCCCAACCTGCTGACGACGAGACGAGTCCTCGAGTACGCCACCATCGAGGGGGCCAGGGCCAACGGCTTGGGAGCCGTCACCGGGTCGCTCACTCCCGGCAAGCAGGCAGACCTCATCGTTCTCAGCTCCGACAATCCCAACATCTTTCCCATAAACGACCCGATTGGGGCTGTGGTGTGGGGGATGGACACCTCGAACGTCGACTCGGTCTTCGTAGCAGGCCGGGTCTTGAAGCGAGATGGCGAGTTGGTCGGCGTCGACATGGCCCGGGTCAGCGACATCGCCTACTCCGCCCGCGACCACGTGGCTCGCAGCGCCGGCCTCGAACCACCGGTTCTGGAGGCGGCAGGATGACGATGCCGCGTGCCGTGAAGGCGCCCTCCGGATTCGTCACCTCATTCGTGGTCGGCTCTCGCTACATGCCGGTCTACTTGGCGCTGGTCGTTCTCGTCGTGGTGGCCTCCATCTGGGCGCCGGCCACTCTGAGCACTGCCGGGCTCGACGCGATTGCCCCGCTTGGCGCCTTTCTCGCCATCACCGCACTGGGTCAGATGCTGGTGATCATGACCGGGGGAATCGACCTCAGTGTGCCCGGGACCTTCCTGCTCGGCGGCCTGCTCATGGTCGGGGTCGGCCAGCAGTCGGACGAACGGATCTGGATCGCCTATCTCACCGCGCTGGGGGCTGCGGTGGTCATCGGCCTGATCAACGGGATCCTCATCGGGGGCCTCAAGCTGAATGCCCTGATCGTGACCCTGGCAGTTGGTCAGATCGTATCGGGTGTCGCCAATCGCTACTACACGAGCGTCGCCATCCAGAAGCCGGTTCCGCCGCGGCTCTCGGAGTGGGCCAACGGATCCTTTCTCGGGGCGACCCCGATCTTCTGGATCGGGGTCGCCCTGGCCGTCGTCCTCATGGTCGTGTTTCGGTTCACCGGGCTGGGGCGCAGATTCCAGGTGATCGGGGCCAACCCGGTGGCCTCGACGGTGGTGGGGTTGCGGGTGAACCTGAATCAGATGCTGGCCTACGTGGTGGCGTCAATCCTCTATGCAAGCGCGGGCGTGCTCCTCGCCGCGTACCTGCGCTCACCTGGCGTCACCGTGGGGGCCCCCTACCTATTGGGTCCGATCGCCGCCGTGGTCATCGGCGGCGCTTCGCTGACAGGGGGCTTGGCCAGCCCCATCTCCACCTGGGCCGCTGCATTCTTCCTCGCCGGGCTCAACCAGATGATGAGGGTGTTGGGTCTGCCCACCTCGATCCAGTTCGTCGTGTTCGGCCTCGTGATCATCGGCGGCATGCTGGTCTCGGGAGACCGGATCATCAAGACCGTCGAAAGAGTCCTGCGCGGCCGGTCCCGACTGGCTCGACGCAGGGGAGGGAATCTCGCCGTCGAGGGCGGCGAGCCGTGAGAGAAGGAGAAGCGAAGATCAAACCGAAACCGGAGCAAGGAACGAACAGAGAACGGAGGAGGATGATGAGACCCAGGGTCATATCCTTGATCGCCGTGTTGGCGCTCGTCCTGGCCGCCTGTACAGGCGACGTGGCCGAGACCACCACCACCGCGGCGCCAGAAGAGGAGCCGACGACCACCGCCGGCGCCGAACCCACCACCACGGCCGCCGGGGCGACCACGACCACCGGTGGCGACGCCGAGGGCCCGCTCGCCGAATTCGGCGAGACAACGGATGCCGACCCGGCGCTGGTAGAGAAGGCTCTCGGCCCGGTGGGTGAGGTGCCGGACATAGTCCTGGCGTCCATTGCCCGGGCCGGCCTGGACCTCGACCAGGCCACCATCGACAAGGCGATCGAGTGTTACACCAACGCCGTCGAGTGCGACACCGGCACCGGTGGCGACGTGATCATGGGTTATGCCGATGGTGGCGGGCTCAACGTGTGGCGCCAGGTGACCCGGATGGAGGCGATCCTCCAGGCCCTGACCTACCCGGAGATCGGCACCATCGTGATGCGCGACGCCCAGTGGTCCACCGACCCGGCGGTCCCGATCGGCGACATCAACTACATGGTGGAGCGTGGTGTCACCTTCATCATCGGTTACCCCGACTGGGGGATCGCGCTCGGCGACGCCATCAAGGCCGCCGAGGCGGCAGGCATCCCCTATGTCCCCTACTCGGCAGGTTGGGTCGGGCTTCCCGCCCAGGATGGGGCGCTCATTCCGGGAGAGGACTACCTGACCATCGTCGGGGAAGACCTGTGCGCCCTGGGTGAGAGCTTCTCCGAGGTCATAAACGAGGGTGTCGGCGAAGGCACCATCGGCGTCCTCGGTGGCACACCGGGCAACGCCCTGTCGCTCGGCTGGCAGCAGTGCCACATCCCGACGCTGGCAGAGGGGATCGATGTGATCAACCCGCCCGCGGACCCGAACTCGACCACCGGTGACACCTACTGGGCAAATGACATAGCCCGGGAGGTCGTCAGCGGATGGCTGTCGACCAATCCCGACCTCGCCGGGTTCAGCTACGAGTACGCCGACGGGCTCTACACGGCTTTGGACGGGGTGGAGATCGACGAGATGACCATCGCAATCCGCACCGATGAGCAGACGCTGTTCTGCGACTGGGCGGAGCGCAACAACCCCAACTACCGCATCTGGTATTCGGCAGGTGGCAACTTCCAGTCGAGGACGGCAGTGACGGCCCAGATGCTGAATCTGGCCGGGTACGAGGTCCCGGACAACATCGTCGTGCCTCACGTGATGCGTGAGGTCACGACGGCCGACTGCAACCCGGATCGGGTCACCCCGACCGTCTCCAACACCTCGTTGGTGCCGGACGAGGTGCTTGCCCTGATGTATCCGGGCGGATGAGCGAAGGCGGTCCCGGAGGAGGGTCGGCGGCTGCCGAGAACGTCCTCGAACTGGCGGGTGTGTCCCGCCAGTTCGGGGCGGTCCGGGCGCTGACCGACGTCAGCTTCGATTGCCGTCCCGGCGAGGTCCACGCCCTCGTCGGCGAGAACGGCTCCGGAAAGTCGACCCTCCTCGGGATTGCCAGCGGGTTCGTCGAGCCCGATCGGGGCACGGTGCGCATCGCAGGGAAGCGATTGCGCACCGACTCCCCGGCGCTCGCCCGCAAGCTGGGCCTGGCCATGGCATACCAAGACACTTCTCTGGTCCTTGCCCAGCCGGTGAAGAACAACCTGTATATGGCGGCGCCACCGGAGGACAGGCCGCCCTTCTGGCGAAGGAAGAAGTGGGCGCGCAGACTCCTCGGGGAGTTCGACCTCGACATGGAGCTCTTCCCCGATTCGCCGGCTGGGTTCTTGACCCTCGCCGAGCGTCAGTTGTTCGAGGTGGCCAAGGCGCTCGTCTCCAACCCCAAGGTCCTTCTCCTCGACGAACCGACGACCGCTCTCGGGCCCGACGAGGTGGAGTCGCTGCATCGAACCGTGGCCGCCTGCAGGAGGCGCGGTGTCGGCGTCGTCTACGTCAGTCATCGGCTTCCCGAGGTTCTCGAGATCGCCGATCGGATCACGGTGCTGCGCGACGGCAAGACACGCGGCACCTTCGATGCCAGGGCGACCACCGAGCACGACTTGGTCGAGTTGATAGTTGGCCGTCCCTTCGAAAGCGCGTTCCCGGCTCCAGCCGAGACGTCCGGGGAACGTCGTGAGGTGCTCGTGGTCGACTCCTTCCAGGGCCAATCGTTCGGCCCGGTCAGCTTCACCCTCGAGTCGGGCGAAGTCGTCGGGATCGCAGGGGCCGAGGGCAACGGCCAGCCCCAGCTCTTCGACACCCTTTCCGGGCGGACACCGCCCCGGGCAGGTCGGGTCGTCTGCGACGGTAAGGAGCTGACCCTGATCTCGACCCACGAGGCGGTCCGGGCAGGGATCATGCTGCTTCCCGGGGATCGCAAACGCGAAGCCCTGGCCCCGGTGCTCGGGGTGCGTGCAAACTCCACCATCCAGTCCTTGCGCCGCTTCAGCTGGCTCGGCTTCCTGCGACGGCGCGCCGAGCGAAAGGCTGTCCTGGACCTGGTCGCCCGGCTCGAGATCCGGACCCCGTCTCTGGAGCAGCCAGTCGAGTTCCTCTCCGGGGGCAACCAGCAGAAGGTCTCGGTGTCCCGGACCTTTCTCCGCGAGCCGTCGGTGATCCTGGCCTACGAGCCCACACAGGGTGTGGATGTCGGGTCCCGTTTCGACATCTACCGGGCGCTGCGGGCGAGGACCGACGCAGGTGCCGCCCTTCTCGTCAAGTCGAGCGACCCCATCGAGCTCTCCGGTCTCTGCGACCGGGTGTTGGTCATGTCGCGCGGGACCATCGTCGAGGAGATCCCCGGGGACGAGCTCGACGAGCTTCGTATCGTCGAGGCCATCGTCCGCGGTCCCGGAGTGTCACGTTCCGGGCGATCCCCATTCGGTGTCGCCATGCCCAAGGCCCCGACCCAGCAATCCGACTCATGAGCCGACTTCTGGAAAGGACCCGCCAGGAGGTCCGCAAGGTCCTGCGCAACGCTCGGGACAAGAACAAATGGCGCAAGGTGATCAGGGTCAGGCTTTGGATGCCGGTGGCGCTTCAGGTCCTGTTGATCGTCGGCGTGCTCTGGTTCACCGATTCCCAATTCGAGGGGTTCATCAACCGGACCAACACGGTCAACATCCTCCTCATCGCCATTCCCCTAGCCGTGGCGACCATGGGCCAGATACACGCCCTCCTGGTCGGCTATCTCGACCTGTCCATCGGCGCGATGATCGGCCTGGCCGTCGTCATCGCCTCCTTCATGATCCGACCCGAGTCATCTCCGGGCGCCATTCTGACCGGGGTCGGCACGATCTTCGCCTGTGCCTTGGCAGTGGGTCTGGTCAACGCCGGTCTGGTCCGGGGGGTGAAGATCCCATCGATCATCGCAACGCTCGCCACCTTGAGCATCCTCGACGGGATCTCGCTGACACTGCGCCCCACTCCGGGGGGAACGATCGACCCTGAGTTCACGGCTCTGCTCCGGGGAGGGATCGGGCCGGTCCCCCTCGCTTTCATCGTGATCGTGCTCGGCGCCGGCTTGCTCGACCTCTGGCTCCATGCCAGTGGCTCGGGGCTCAAGCTGAGCGCGGTGGGCTTCGACGAGCGCTCGGCGAAGCGAAGCGGAGTGAGGACCAACTGGATCAGGGTGAGGGCCTTGATGCTCTCCGCCCTGTTCGCCGCAGTGGCCGCCATGTTCGTCATGACGCGTTCCTCGGTCGGCAATGCCCAGATCGGGACCAGCTACACCCTCAACAGCATCACGGCTGCCGTTCTCGGTGGAGCCGCTCTCTCGGGGGGGCGAGCCACCTTCGTGGGCGGCACGGTCTCCTCCATCCTCCTCGCCGTGATAATCACGGTGCTCCCATTTCACGGTCTCTCCCCCGACGTGGGGCCGATGGTGATCGGGGTCCTGGTGCTGATCGGGATCATCCTGTTCCAGGTGGGGGACATCAAGGAGTTGGTGAAGCGCAACTACCGACGAGCCCGTCGCATCGTCCTCGGGAGCCGGCCCCCGAAGGGAGCCGAGCTGCCTGTGCTGTACCCCGAAGGGACCAACTTCGCGGTGGCCCCCACCGGGCGGAAGCTGATCAAAGGAGGGACCGTCATCAGCCTCGACCCGGCGGTCGGTGACTTCACCATTGGCGACGTCCTGATCGACGGCGATCGGATCGCGGCGGTCGGTCCGGGTCTTTCGGTCGATGGCGCCGAGGTGGTGGACGCCTCGGGGATGATCGTCATGCCCGGGTTCGTCGACAGCCACCGGCATATCTGGGAGGGGATATTGCGCAATATCGGCACCGACGTCCCACTGGAAGGGAGGGTCAGCTACATCTCGTTCGTGCTCCGCACGCTGGCGCCCGCCTTCCGACCGGAGGATGCCTATGCGGGCAACTTGGTCTCCGCCGTCGGGGCCATCGACGCCGGGATCACCACCCTCCTCGACTGGTCCCACATCCAGGCTTCACCGGCCCACACCGATGCGGTGATCCAGGCGCTGAATGACTCGGGGCTGAGGGCAGTCTTCGCCTACGGATTCCCCTGGTGGGGCAAGTGGGAGGAGCGTCAGCCGAGCTGGTTCGTCCGGGCGGCAACCGAGCACTTCTCCTCGAAGGACCAGATGCTCACCCTGGCGCTGGCCGCCCCCGGGCCCGAGTTCACCGACTTCGAGGTGGCCCGGGATCACTGGAAGCTGGCCCGGGAGACCGGGGCCCGGATCACGGCCCACGTCGGGGTGGGAACCTACGGCCAGGACGCCAAGGTGCAGGAGATGGGAGAGGCCGGGCTTCTCGGCCCCGACACCACCTACATCCACTGCACCACGCTCAACGACACCGAGATCCAGATGATCGTCGACACCGGGGGGACCGTGTCCCTCGCCTCCCCTGTGGAGATGATGATGGGCCACGGCATGCCCCCGATACAGAAGTTCCTCGATCGTGGTCTCAAACCGTCGCTCAGCATCGATGTCGAGACCAACGTCCCCAACGACATGTTCACCCAGATGCGTTCGGTGATCGCCCTCCAGCATGCCCTGGCCAACGACGACGGCAAGCCGGCGATAACCATGCGGGATGTCCTCTGGTACGCAACGATGGAGGGGGCCCGGGCAAACGGGTTGGAGGACGAGGTGGGCAGCCTCACCGTGGGCAAAGCGGCCGACCTGATAATGCTCCGCACCGACAAGATCAACGTCACCCCGATCAACGACCCGGTGGCGGCCGTGGTGGCCGGGATGGACACCTCGAACGTCGACTCCGTGTTCATAGCCGGCCGGGCGATGAAACGCGGCGGCAAGTTGCTTCACGTCGACTGGCCCGCGGTACGCCGGATGGTGACCGAATCCCGCGACTACGTCGTCGAGAAGTCCGGTTTCAAGCTGCCCAAGATCTGACCCGCGTTCCTAATGCAGGGCGTCACGCATTCGTGACGGGTTGCATAAAGTATTCCCAGAGATGGTAAGTCTTGACTTACGGTAAGTTGTGACTTACGCTGATGCCCATGGTCAACAGCCAACTAGATGCCTTGGCGGTGGAGACGAGGCGAGCCATCTACATGATGCTCCTCGAGGCTCCGCTTTCGGTCGGTGACATCGCCAACAGACTGCCGGTGAGCCGGCCTGCCGTCTCCCAGCATCTGAAGGTGCTGTTGGGGGCCGAGCTGGCCCGGGTGACCTCGGTCGGGAACCGTCGCGTCTATTCGGCGGACCCGAGGGGGATGGTGGCGCTTCGGGACTGGGTCGACCGGATGTGGACCCTGGCGATGGGCAGCTTTGCCGATTTCGCCCAGAGAGAGATGGAGGACGATATGAGCAAGGAAGAATCGGGACGGCTCGAGCCGGTCGTGAAGATCCTCACCGTCCCTGGCGAGCCCGGAGTGGTCTTCGAGCTGTTCACCACGAGGATGGGGGAGTGGTGGCCTCTGGGCACCCACTCGATCGGAGGTGACGATGCGGTCGACGCCCGGCTCGAGCCCGACGTCGGGGGAAGGGTCTACGAGGTCACCAGACAGGGAGAAGAGCACGATTGGGGGCGGGTGTCGCGATGGGAGCCGGGCAGACGGGTCGCCTTCGACTGGCACCCCGGCCTTCCGGTAGCCCAGTCCACCCACGTCGAGATCACGTTCCGCCAGACAGCCGAAGGCACCGAGGTAACACTGATCCACGACGGTTGGGAGGCGCGCGGCGAGGCAGCGACTCGGATGCAAGCCGAATACGACACCGGTTGGGATCACGTCCTGGCCCAGGTGCCGGGGGCTGTCCGGGCCGTCCCGGTTCCTTAATCGGCTCGTGACCGGTCGTTGTCCTCTCTGTAACACAAGGCACATAGCCTGCCTCTCATCGATCCGGTCGGTGCGCTCGATGGACACCGAGCCGGTAATGCGATCGGTCTGGTGCTCGCAGCGGGCACCAGACCAGGGGCAGGGCAGGCGGACGGCATCCTCCTCCTCGAAAGTCGGAACAGCCTGCCCGCCCGAACCCTGGTTCCCAGTGGTTGGTCCCGCCCTGCGTAACCCAAACCGGCTCCCTATCGATTACCTGGTTGACAAAGGGCCAGGAGAGCCCGAGGGACACTCATGCGCAGAATCCAACGGACCGGGATCACCGTCATGCTCGTGGTCGGCCTGGTGGCCGGCTCCGGCGTCGCCCTGGCCCAGAGCGACGACGAGCTCATCGAGGTCGAAGACACCGAAGAGTCCAACGAAAACGACACCCTGTTCAACTTCGGGTACGACCTGATCAATCGCATCTTCGTCTGGGGCCTGTCCGCTCTGGACGGGGTCTACAACTGCACCCTGGAGAACGGCCCCCTCACCGCAACCTACGGCGAAGCCGGCGACGACGACGCGATCCCCGTCGACGAGCTCGACGACGAGGCCGGGGTCTTCTCGTTCCCCAACCGACCCGCAGATGAGGTCGCCGACGACCTGGAGCCTGCCGACGCCCCGATCGAGTACTCAGGGGCCGACGGCGAATGTGGGATCAGCGGGGGCGATGTGTCCGGACCCAACGGCCAGGTCAATCACGGCATGTTCATGAAGCTGTTCAACCGCCTCTACGAGGGCACCGGTCGAGGTTGTGTCGTCAGTCACCTGGCCCAGTCCGATCTCGGCAAGGGCGATCAGCAGGTCCAGGCGGGTGACGACGGTGTGATCGACCCGGTGGAGGCAGGCGACTCCGGCGTCATCGACTTCACCAGCGTCGAGACCGACTGCGAGCGAGGGAACAAGGACAGGGACGAGGCCGGGGAGACTGAGCTCGCCCAGTCCGGGAACTCGAACGGGAAGCCGGACCATGCCGGCAAACCCGATCAAGCCGGCAAGAAATCAAGTTCACCAGGGAATTCCGGGTCCGCTCCGGGTCACGACAAGTGACCAGCTCTCCCTGACACCCCGCCCGGAGCGGAGAAGGGGGTGGCTATCCAGCCACCCCCTTCTCGTTTTCCCACTCCTCCCTCTCAGTCAGATGCTGCGATGTCGACGTTGTACGCCTCGTAGACCAGATCCGAGCCCGCTTGACGATGTCGTGTCAGCCTGCCGATGAGTGCCACCACCCTGCGACGGACCAGTGACCGGGCGGCGGGGCCGTCCTCACTGGCCGTTCGCACCGTGGCCTCCGCCCGGAGCCACGCTCCGAGTAGCTCCATGTGGTGTTGCCGAAGATCTTCGGCCTGGCCGGAGAGCCGTGGGGCTATCTCGACGATCTCCGCCAAGAGACCGTCGCTGCCTTCCACCTCTTCGATGTGGGCATCGAGGGCCAGACGGAGATCGGCCAAGCCCTGGGCTACGCGTTCCAACCAGTCTGCGGCGGACGCCGGGCGCGCCAAAACCTCTTCGAGGTCGGCCATCTCCTCGGCGAGGATGCGCCGCCTGTCGGTGGCCCTGCTCAACCGATCATGCCCAGCCGCGGCATCGCTGTGGCTCATCCCCCCAATTATGTGCACGACGCCGGTCGGGAAGGCAAGGGCCGTTAGTCCCAACACGTCCCTACCAGGGCCAGTGGCCTTTTGCCCCCGGCTTCCGCGACCATGGTGGGGAAGGAGGTCTCCACATGGTTGTAGTAGCAGGAGTCGACTCCTCGGCTCACGCGGTGAAGGTCCTGGGCAGAGCTCTGGACGAGGCGAGGCGGAGGCAAGCCGAGTTGCATGTAGTCCACGTCTTCAACCCGCCCATGATCTACATGGAGGTGCCCATCGACATGGGGGAGATGGCCGACGGCGAGCGCAAGGCGGTCTGGTCCCAGTTGGAGGCTTCCCTGTCCGGCGCCGGGGTCCCGGTGACCAGGGTCGACCTCGAGGGATATCCCCCCGATGTCCTGGTGGCCTACGCCACCGACGTCGATGCCTCGGTCCTGGTCCTCGGGACGCGAGGTCGCGGCGAGTTCGCCTCTCTGATCCTCGGCAGCACCAGCCATCGCGCCATCCAATTGGCCACCTGCGACGTTCTGGTGGTGAAGCCCGACCGGGAGTCACCGACGTCCTGACAGGAATTTCGGGGTGGAAGGCGCCCGGCCGGGGCGGGGTCGAGCCCTCCTACCTCCGCGTCCTTCATAACCTGGCCCGATGATCGCTGATCGCTACGAGCCGATCGAGCAGATCGGGACCGGCGGCATGGCCACGGTGTGGAGGGCCAGGGACACTCTTCTGGGCCGTTTCGTGGCGATCAAGCGGCTGCTTCCCCACCTCGCCGGCGATCCGGTGGCAGCGCAGCGGTTCAACAGGGAGGCCCGGGCCGCGGCCGGCTTGAGCCATCCCGGCATCGTCACCGTCTTCGACAGCGGCGAGGACGAGGAGGGCCCGTTCCTAGTCCTCGAGTTGATCGAAGGGCCCACCCTCGCAGACCACCTGGCTGAGACGGGGCCACTCGATCCGACCAGCGTCGTCGACATCGTCTCCCAGGTGGCGTCGGCCCTGGACCATGCTCACGCCCAAGGCGTCGTCCACCGGGATGTCAAGCCGGCCAATGTGATCCTCGAAGCGGGGGGCCGGGCCCGCCTCGCCGACTTCGGCATCGCCCGGACCATCGAAGACCCGGCCACGATCACCGACTCGGGCGAGCTGATCGGGAGCATCATCTATCTGGCTCCCGAGATCCTCTCCGGCCAACCGGCCACTCAGGTCTCCGACGTGTACTCGTTGGGGGCGGTCACCTACGAGCTGCTCGCCGGAAGGCCTCCCTACCAGGCCGAAACCCCCGCCGCCCTGCTCGACGCGGTCCGCCAGGGAGCACCGCCGAGTCTGCGGGGGATGGCCCCGGACCAGATGGCGTCTGCGGTCTCCTCCGCCATGGCCAGGGATCCGTCTGCCCGCCCGGCCACCGCCGGAGCGCTCGCCGCCGCCATGGCCGGCTCCGCCACGCTGGTGATGAGGCCCGAGGCGGGCTCAGCTGCTACCGGTGTCGCGGTCGGGTCCGATGAACCGACCGTGGTGAGTGATCTGCCGTCTGCGCCGGCCGCAGACGTGGAGCGGGCTCCCACCAGCCGGATTCGATGGTCGCTGGCGGCCGGTCTGCTCCTGATTCTCGCCCTGGCCGCAACCGCGATGACACTCGACCCCGACCCGGGATCGAGCGAGGAGGGCGGCTCCGCCTTGGCGGGAGTCACGACGACCACCACCTCCACGACCACGACTACGACGCCGGATACGACGACGACGGTTCCCACCACGACCACCACCATCCCCACCACGACCACGGTGTTGGCCGACACACCGGAGAGCATGGCCGACGACATCGCCGGTCTGCTCGCTGGTCTCCAGCCTCCGGAGTTCCGGCCCAGGGAGGTGCGTCAGGTCGAGGAGCGTTTGCAGCGGGTCATGGAGGAGTGGGAGGACGACGATCGCGAGGATCTGAGGCGTGAATTGGAGCGAGTATTCGAGGACGTCGCCGACCTCGAGCCATCCGAGCAGCGAGAGGAGCTGACCGCCCGCCTCGTCGAGTTGGCCGAGCTGATGGGCTTCGAGGTGGAGCAGGGGGACGGGGGCGACGACGACGACTGAGCCATGGTCCCGGTAGGTTGAGCCGATGCCAACCGCACGAGACATCTACCGGGCAGGGGCGACGACGGAGGAGATCGAGGACCTCCTCACCAGGCGGCTCACGGCGACCATCGGCACGCTCAACGAGAACGGGTCGATCCATCTCGCCTACGTCATATTTCTGTACGAGGAGGGGCGGTTCTATTGCGAGACGGCTTCCGTCACCCGCAAGGCCCGGAACGTGAAAGCCAGGTCGACGGCGTCGTTCATCGTCCAGGGCCAGGTGTCGTCAGGTCGGAGCGTCATGGCCGAGAACGAGGGCACCGCCCGGGTCATCGATGGTGACGAGGCCCGATCGATCAACCGGAGGTTGCGGGCGAAGTACATCACGGCTGCCGCCCTCGACCAGGTGGACAACGCGTGGAACGAGTTCGACGACGTAGCCATCGAGATCACGCCGGGCCCGAGATGGAGATCGTGGTGCGGGGAACTGTTCAGGGAGCAGACCGCCGAGGCGATGGGCGGGAACACGAAGGGGGTCTGGCTCCCTGACGGCTAGGAGCCTCGTTTCCCCCGATGTACCGCGAGATCACTATCGAAAGCGAGAGCGGCCCCGCTCTCCAGGCCAGCTTGGGAGGGCCAGACGGTGGAGGTCAGGGGATGGTGGTCTTTGCTCATGGGAGCGGGAGCAGCCGGCACAGCCGGCGCAACCGTCATGTCGCAGACGTGTTGGCCGGAGTCGGGCTGCGAACACTGCTACTCGACCTGCTCACGCCCTCGGAGGACGAAGTGGACCGACGCACCGGGGAGCACCGTTTCGATGTCGAGATGCTCGGCGCCAGGGTGGTGGGCATCATCGATTGGCTCCGGGAGACCGAGACGGCGCCCATCGGGCTGTTCGGGGCGTCGACCGGGGCGGCCGCGGCACTCATCGCGGCTGCCTCTCGACCGGATGATGTGTCGGCGGTCGTGTCCCGGGGCGGGCGCCCCGACTTGGCGGGGGCGGCGTTGCCCCTCGTGCGTGCCCCGAGCCTCCTCATCGTCGGGAGTCGGGACGTCATGGTGCTGGAGCTGAATCGGGAGGCGCAAGCCCGGATGACCGCCGAGACCTCGCTCGAGGTGATCCCCGGTGCCACCCATCTCTTCGAGGAGCCCGGCGCCCTCGATGTCGTCGCCGACCTCGCAGCTGCCTGGTTCAGACGACGGCTCAAAGATCAGACCTGATCCCTGGCGTCAGCCGCGCATCCTTTCCAACGCCGGTTCGTACACCCCGGAGGCGTAGTCCCGGATCATGCGAGCTGCGATGACCTTGGGACCGAGAGTGCGCCAGGAGTGGCGGATCCGCTTGTGGAAGGCGGGACGGTCGGTGTGATAGATATCGAGGATCGAGCCCAGGGTGTCGTACATGGCCGCCGCCTCGGCCGAGTCGCGCAAGTCGGGGTCTTCCTCGTCGCTCGCCGGGATGGCCCAGCCATTGGCCCCGTCGTACATCTCCGCCCACCATCCGTCGAGGATGGAGCAGTTGAGCCCCCCGTTCAGTGCGGCTTTCTCACCGCTGGTCCCAGATGCCTCCCGGGGACGGATCGGGTTGTTCAGCCATATGTCACAACCCTCGACAAGGGCGCGGGCGACTGTCATGTCGTATCCGGGCACGAAGGTGAACCGCCGATTGGCCGAGTCAGATCCGGCGTAACCGACGATCTCCGCTACCAGTGCCTTGCCCGTCTCGTCCTGGGGGTGTGCCTTGCCGGCGAAGACGAAGTGGACGGGGCGCGACTCGTCGGCCAGGAGATGGTGGATCCGATCTGGTTCCCTGAGGAGCAGGGTGGCCCGCTTGTAAGGGGCGAAGCGTCGGGCAAAGCCGACGATCAGAGCTTCGTGGTCGAGGGTGCTCCCGGTTGCGGTCTCGACCAGCTCGGCCAGACGGCTGGAGGCGGCGGCGCGCACATCCCTCATCCGGTCGTCGTCGATCTCCTCGACCCGGGACCATGCTTGCTCGTCTCCCTCGGCCCACGCAGGCCCGAGCACGTCGTCGAACATCTCCTGGATGTCGGGCGCCACCCAGGTGCGGGCATGGACACCGTTGGTGATGGAGGCGATCCGCTCCCCGATCCCGATGCCGGCGAACAGCTTCCGGCTCACCTCACCGTGAAGCTGCGAAACGCCATTGGCATGGCTGGCGAGCCGGAGGGTGAGAGCGGCCATGTTGAACAGGTCCACGTCGTCGGGATCCTGTCCGATCGCCCAGAGCTCCTCGGTGGTGATCCGCCATCGCTCAGCCCAAGGCTCGAGGTAGGGGAGGATCAGGTCCCGGTGGAAGCGGTCGATCCCGGCCGGGACCGGGGTGTGGGTGGTGAACACGAGTCCGGGGCGGACCCGATCCATCGCTCCGGCCAGGTCGCCGCCCTCGATGACCCGGTCGATCAGCTCGAGGGCGATGAACCCGGCGTGACCCTCGTTGAGATGGTGGACCGGTATCTCCCAACCGAGGGAGGCAAGGGCGCGGGCCCCGCCCACGCCGAGGACCATCTCCTGGTCGAGCCGGTGGCGCCGGTCGCCGCCGTAGAGGCAGTCGCCTATCGAACGGTCCTCTTCGGTGTTGGTGTCGACGGCGGTGTCGAGAAGCAGCAGCGGCACCCGGCCCACGTCGAGACGCCATACCCGGGCGTCCACATCCCGTCCCGGCAGAGGGATCCTCACCACCACGCCTGTGTTGTCCGCTCCGACATCGACCGGATCGACCCCGGGGTAGCTCTCCGCCTGGCCTCCGTCGGCGATGGCCTGGTCGAAGTACCCGAACCGATAGAAGAGGCCGACCCCGACCACGGGCATGCCGTGATCGCTGGCCGCCTTGAGATGGTCACCGGCGAGGACCCCGAGGCCGCCGGAGTATTGGGGGATGAGGGCGTCGATGCCGAACTCCGGGGAGCAATAGGCGATCTCGGGGGTGACCGGATCGGCCAGTGCCTGGTCGAGGTCGGCGATCTCGGCGCTGACCCGTTCCATGGTCCCGGCGTCGGCGAGGAGAAAGTCGAGTTGCTCCGGCTCGAGGCCGGCGACCGTCCGTACCGGGTGTTTCGCCGGCGCCGCCTCCGGAAGGGAGAAGAGAAGGGCCCGACACGACGGGGCCCAGGTCCAGCGGTGGTTGGCTGCGAGGCGGTGCAGTGCCTCACGCAAAGCCGGCGAGTCCAAGTTCTCCCTCCTCCTCATCCCACAACAAAGGCCATCGAAGCTCGATGGCCCACTCCACGTCGCCCAGTGTAAAGGCAAGGTCGGAACCTGCAGTCAAAACAGCCGATTGGTTGGCGACCTCCGTGGGCAATGGGAGGAGGAACCCCTTCGCGAGCTACAAGCTCGCGTTGACCAAAGCTACGAGACAACCGGGGGGCGGGTGGACCGCCCCCCGGGGCGTCTTCATGGCCTGGTCAGTCGATGGCTATCTGTCCCCTGATCTCGCCTCCGGGATAGGTGGCGGTGTGGATGTTCACGTAGGCGTTGCCGGTGGCCATGGCCACGATCACGTCGTCGAGGCTGGCCCATCCACAGCCGTTCCCGGCGTCAGGTCCGGTGAACCAGCCCCTGACCTTCCCGTCGGTTCCTTTCGGCTCGGAGAGGAGGGTGACCCCGACCCCTCCGTTGGCGCCGGCGGGAGCACAGTGGATGTGGCCGGCCACCGCTCCGCTGGTCAGATCGTCCCATTCGACGTGGAAGCGGATCTTGTCCCGTCTCAACGTGAACTCGGCTTCTCCTTCACCGTCGGACTCGACGGCAGGGTCCTGCACCTCCTGACCCGGATCCATCTCGGTCTCGAACTCGAGATGCTCAGGTTCTATCTGTCCTCTGATCTCGCCTCCGGGGTAGGTGGCGGTGTGGATGTTCACGTAGGCGTTGCCGGTGGCCATGGCCACGATCACGTCGTCGAGGCTGGCCCATCCACAGCCGTTCCCGGCGTCAGGTCCGGTGAATGAACCGCGGACTTTCCCGTCGGTTCCTTTCGGCTCGGAGAGGAGGGTGACCCCGACCTGTCCGTTGGAGCCGGCGGGGGCACAGTGGATGTGGCCGGCTACGGCTCCGCTGGTCAGATCGTCCCATTCGACGTGGAAGCGGATCTTGTCCCGTCTCAACTTGAACTCGGCTTCTCCTTCACCGTCGGACTCGACGGCAGGGTCCTGCACCTCCTGACCCGGATCCAGGTCGGCCTCGAACTCCGCCTTGTGTGCCGAGGCGGCGAGGGGGGTGCTGGCCACGATGAGCATCGAAGCAACACCGATCTTCAGGAATCTGCGCAACATGGGTACCTCCAGGCGATCGCTGAGTGTGCGCACCAAACGCAGCTGTATCCTTCAATACGCCGGCACGAGTCTCTTGGTTCACTCACCCATGCCGCCGGAGCTCACGCCCCCTCCCCGGCCGCCGAAATCGGCGACGATGCCCTGCCCCACGCCGGTACAGTGCCCGGCTTTCATGACCGAACCCGACTTCTCCGATCTCGCTGCCCAGCACACACTGGGAGACGAGCCGATCCCCGAGATCGTGACGAAAATTGCCGACGGCCGCCCTGTCGAGCTCGTCTGGCGCAACGACCTCGGTGGGCTGACTTTTCGGGTCGACGATCAGTTCGTGAAGTGGAACCCGCATCGGGGGGGAATCGACCTCGAGCGCGAGCGTGTCCGCCTCGAGTGGATCGCCGGACGGCACCCTGCTCCCAGCGTCATCGCTTCAGGCAGCGACGATGAGGCACAGTGGCTCGTCTCCGCGGCGGTGCCCGGCGAGTGCGCCGTCGGCGACACATGGCGATCACGCCGGCCGGAGGCGATCCAGGCCATCGCAACGGGCTTGCGGGCGATCCATGCGATACCGATTGACGACTTCCCGTCCGCTTGGACGTCCGAAGCGTGGGTGGGCCGCACCCCCGGGTCGCTTGGGACTCGCCCTCCGCTGGACGGCCCCGTGCTGGTCCACGGTGACGCATGCGCTCCAAACACGCTCATCTCCTCCGCAGGCGAGTGGACGGGCAACGTCGACTTCGGCGATCTGGCGGTCGGAGACCGTTGGGCCGACTTGGCGATTGCGTCGCTGAGTCTCGACTGGAACTTCGGGGAGGGGCATCAAGGCGAACTGTTCGATGCCTACGGGATCGAACCGGACGAGGAGCGAATCCGCTACTACCGCGCACTCTGGGACCTCGAGTCCTGACGCCGGACCCACCCCAGCCTGCCGCGGCGGGTCCTAAGGAGTTCCCCTGCGCTTCAGCGGCGTGTTCCGGGGTTCTACCCTGCTCGCGATGAATGGCGGTCAGGGAAGGGGGACACTGGCTGCCTTTCTCATCGGAGCCGTTCTCTCCTCGGGCAACCCGATCGCCGTCAAGTTCAGCAACGTCGAGCTGGATCCGCTCTGGGGGGCAACCCTGCGCTTCAGCTTTGCCGCCTGCTTGATGCTGGTGGTCATGGCCGTCCTCCGGGTCCGTTTTCCGCGAGGGCGTGCACTGCTCGGTGCCGTGCTATATGGGATCTTCAACTTCGGGCTGGCCTTCGCCTGCCTCTTCTACGCGCTGGTGGAGCTCGGAGCCGGATTCCTCCAGATCCTGCTGGCGGTGATCCCGCTCATCACCCTCCTCCTGGTCGTGGTGCAACGTCTCGAGCGACTCCGGGTCGCCGCCGTGGCGGGGGCGGTGATCGCCTTCGTCGGGGTCCTGCTCATGTCGCAGGTCGCCCTCGACGCCGACATATCATTTGCTTCGATCCTGGTGGCCATGGGTGCCGCTTTCTGCCTGGCCGAAGGGGCGGTCCTGGTGAGGGTGTTCCCACCCGAGCACCCGGTCTCGCTCAATGCGGTGGGAATGGTGGTGGGTGCGGTGGTCCTCTTCATCGGGTCGCTGTTGGTGGGCGACGAGATGACGCTGCCCGCAACCAACGAGACCTGGCTCGCCATGGCCTACATGGTGGTGATTGGCACCGGAGTGGTGTTCAGCCTCTGGGTGTTCGTCCTGAGACGGTGGGACGCTTCGCGGGCCGCCTACAACTTCGTCCTCTTGCCTCCGATCACACTGGTCTTCTCCCATTGGATCACCGGTGAGGAGGTGGGGGCGGAGCTGATCCTGGGCGGGGTTCTCATCCTGATCGGTGTCTACATCGGGGCCCTTCGCCCCTCCGGCGCCCCGGTCGAAGTCCCGGCCTGATGACACACGATGCGGACACGAGCTGTCCGCCCTAGGTTTTCCGGAGATGAGCGTTGTCGGGGAGCGGTTCCTCTGAGGCCGATCAGGGGCGGTGCAGCGCGAGTGCGACCTCCCTGGTGAACGCGGGGCGGCTGGGAGCCTCAGCCCCTCTGGTTGATCCGGTCCAGCAGCGGCTGGTCGATGAGCCCGGCGTACTCGGGGTTGTGCTCGATGAACGAGGTAATGAACGGGCACAGGGGCACGATCTTCATCCCCATCGCCCGGACATCGTCGAGTGCTCCCCGAGCCAGAGCGGAGCCCAGCCCCTCACCCTCGTGCTCCGGCTCGACCTCGGTGTGGACGAAGAAGCGGCGGCCTCCTCGCTCGTGGTACACCGCCACCCCCACCACCTCGCCGTCGAGCTCGAGCAGGTAGCGATGATTTTCCTTGTCGTCCCGGACGGTCGGATCGGCGCTCACCGGGTGATGTTGGCATGCGGTCCGTCAAAGAGGGAGCGAGACGGTGAATGCCGCCCCGCCTTCCGCCCGGTTTGCGGCGCGGAGGCTGCCCCCGTGGGCCTCGACCAGGTCACGGGCGATGGAGAGACCGAGACCCGTGCCTCTCGAGTCTCCTGCCTTGACGAAACGCTGGAAGACCTGCTCCAGGCGATCTTCGGGGATGCCGGGCCCGGTGTCGGAAACCTCGATGAAGAACGAGCCGCCGTTGCGGCCGGATCTAACCCGGAGTGTGCCGCCGTCGGGCATCTGCGCGGCGGCGTTGGAGATGAGATTGGCCAGGACCTGGCGGAGCCGATGAGGATCCACCTCCTGCTGGGGCAGGTCGGGCTCGACCTCGATGACGGTGGCCACACCCTGCCTCTCGAGGACGGCTGCGAACGATGCGACGACATCGCCGATCACGTCTTCGATGTCGGTCGCCTCCTTGTCCAGCCTGAGTCGCCCC
>DATHUP010000063.1:0-7027 GCA_035462175.1 Acidimicrobiia bacterium
ACGACTGATGTGACCGGGGCGATTGAACTGCCGGAGGGGACTCAGATGGTGATGCCTGGTGATAACACGGAGATGACGGTGGAGCTGATCGCTCCTATCGCCATGGACGAGGGTCTCCGCTTCGCTATCCGTGAGGGCGGCAGGACCGTAGGCGCCGGACGAGTAACCAAAATCCTGAAATGAGCAACGAGCAACGAGCAACAAGCAAAGAGCAACCTGCGATGAGCCAGAGTTCTGGCCTATTGCTCATAGCTCATAGCTCGTCGCGCACGAACAAAGCGAGTGCCGCCTGATGGCCGACCAGCAGAAGATCCGGATCCGTCTCAAGGCCTACGACCACAACGTGGTCGACGAGTCCTCGAAGAAGATCACCGAGACCGTGGTGCGCACCCAGGCCAAGGTCAAGGGGCCAATTCCCTTGCCCACCGAGATCCATCGCTACTGCGTCATCCGGGGCCCGCACGTGGACAAGGACTCCCGTGAGCACTTCGAGATGCGGATCCACAAACGTCTCATCGACATCCTCGAGCCCACCCCCAAGACCGTGGACTCCCTGATGCGTCTCGAGCTGCCCGCAGGTGTCGAGGTTGAACTGAAACTATGAAGTCACTCACCGCCATCGCCGCCGGCCTCCTCCAGGTAGGCCAAGGCGCGAAGACCGCTCGGTCTCTGTATCAGGTCGAGAGCGCCGACTCCGCCCTGGGCGGGGGGCGCAGGGGGGTCGTCCCCCCGCAATTGACACGGTCTCTGTATCAGGTCGAGCGCGCCGACTCTGCCCTGGGCGGGGGGCCCAGGGGGGTCGCCCCTCCGCAAAGGAAACAGCCATGAATGCCATCCTCGGTACCAAGCTGGGCATGACCCAGGTCTTCGACGACCAGGCGCGGGCAATTCCCGTGACTGTCATCAAGGCCGGGCCCTGTCGCGTCGTCCAGATCAAGACCGAGGAGACCGACGGCTACAACTCGATTCAGATCTCCTTCGGTGACGCCAAGCCGGCCCGTGTCAACAAGCCCGAAGCCGGCCACTACGCCAAGGCGGGCGTGGCTCCGGCCCGGCATCTCGTCGAGCTCCGAGTCGAAGACCCCAGCCTGTACACCCTGGGCCAGGAGATCCGGATCGCCGACCTGTTCCAGCCCGGGACCAAGGCGGATGTCTCCGGTGTCTCCAAGGGCAAGGGCTTTGCCGGGGTCATGGAGCGGCACAACTTCTCCGGTCAGGGCGCATCGCACGGCAACCACAAGAAGCACCGCGCCCCGGGCTCGATCGGCGCCTGCGCCACACCGGCCCGGGTCTTCAAGGGGACCCGGATGGCCGGTCGGCTCGGTGGCGAGAAGGTGACCACTCTCAACATCGACATCGTCGGCGTCGACGGCGAGCGGGATCTGCTCCTGCTCGGCGGCGCCGTGCCCGGTCCCAAGGGATCGGTGGTCCTGGTCAGAGAGGCGGTGAAGGCTCGTGGCTGAGGTGAAGGCCCCGCTGTTCACCTCCGACGGCGGCTCCAAGGGTGACATCGAGCTCGACGCGGAGATCTTCGGGATCGAGCCCAACCTGGCCGTGCTCCATCAGGTGATCACCGCCCAGCTGGCCGCCAAGCGCTCCGGGACCGCATCCACCAAGACCCGGGCCGAGGTCCGTGGCGGCGGGCGCAAGCCCTGGCGTCAGAAAGGGCTCGGACGGGCCCGGCACGGCTCGATCCGCTCCCCGCAGTGGGTCGGCGGCGGCGTCGCCCATGGCCCCAAGCCCCGAGATTTCACCCAGCGGACCCCGAAGAAGATGAAGCGTCTCGCCCTGCGCAGCGCCCTCTCAGCACGCGCCTCCGAGGCAGCGGTCAAGGTGATCGAGGACATCGACTGGACCGCGCCCAAGACCAAGCAGGCAGTGGGCCTCCTTCAGGCAATCGGGGCCGAGGGCAAAGCCCTCGTGGTTCTGAGCAAGCTCGACGGCATCGCCGGCCGTTCGTTCCGCAATATTCCCGACGTCCTGCTCTGTGAGCCGGGTCATCTCACCCCTTACGACGTCCTCTGGGCCGACCAGGTGGTCTTCACCTCGCACACCGTCGGGTCGGTCGGCCGGGCAAGCAGCTATGAGGTCAGCGACAGCGACTTCGTCAAGGACGAGGGAGGTGACTCCTGATGAAGGACCCACATGACGTCATCCTCGCCCCGGTGGTCTCGGAGAAGTCTTACGACCTCATCGAGAACAACAACACCTACACCTTCGTGGTCGATACCCGCACCAACAAGGGGGAGATCAAGGACGCCGTCGAGTCGATCTTCGACGTCCGGGTGGTCCGGGTGAACACGATGAATCGCAAAGGCAAGATGAAGCGACAGGGCTGGACCAGGGGTCGTCGCAAGGACACCAAACGCGCCCTGGTCACGCTGGCCGAAGGCAACTCGATCGACCTCTTCGGAGTCTGAGATGGCTATCAAGAAACGCAAACCGACTTCACCGGGCCGCCGGTTCCAGACGGTCTCGGACTTCGCCGAGATCACGACGGACAGGCCGGAGAAGACGCTGATCGCCAAGAAGGGCAAGACCGGTGGGCGCAACACCCAGGGACGCATCACCTCACGCCATCGCGGCGGCGGCCACAAGCAGCGCTACCGCGTCATCGACTTCCGCCGCGACAAGGACGGCGTGCCCGCACGCGTCGCCAGCATCGAGTACGACCCCAATCGGAATGCCCGCATCGCGCTGCTCAACTACGCCGACGGGGAGAAGCGCTACATCCTGGCCCCGGTCGGGCTCAGGGTCGACGACAGGCTGACCTCGGGCTCCGGTGCGGAGATCCGACCCGGGAATGCACTGCCGCTGAGGAACATCCCGGCCGGCACCAACGTCCATGCCATCGAGATGCGCCCGGGTGGGGGGGCCAAGCTCGCCCGGTCCGCCGGGACCTCGGTGCAGCTCATGTCCAAGGAGAACGACCTGGCCCTGCTGCGTCTCCCCTCCGGTGAGATGCGGCATGTGCCACTCGACTGCCGGGCCACCGTGGGCCAGGTGGGCAACACCGAGGCCGAGCTGGTCAAGGTGGGCAAGGCGGGGCGTAATCGGTGGAAGGGTGTCCGCCCTCAAACCCGTGGTGTTGCCATGAACCCGGTGGATCACCCCCTCGGCGGAGGTGAGGGCAAGTCGTCAGGTGGCCGCCATCCGGTCAGCCCGTGGGGCAAGCCCGAAGGCCGGACCCGGAGCAAGAAGAAGGCGTCCAACCAGTACATCGTTCGTCGTCGTGCCAAGAAGGGCCGCAGGTAAAATGACATCCCTCCCAGCGTTCATCCCGGCGTCTCGCCGGCCCCCGACCCCGTCGGCTGCGTCCTCCTCCTTGACGCAGGCTCCGACTGCGCCTGCGTCGTGCGTCCTTGCCGAGCGACGCCGGGGCCTCGGCGACTCGCTCGGGCTGCACACAGGAAGGAATGTCTGATGTCCCGAAGTCTCAAGAAAGGCCCGTTCGTCGACGAGCACCTGGCCAACAAGGTGGACGAGTTGAACCGATCGGGCGGTAAGCGCGTGATCAGGACCTGGTCACGGCGTTCCACGATCATCCCGGAGATGATCGGCCACACCATCGCGGTTCACGACGGGCGCAAGCACGTCCCGGTCTACATCACTGAGTCGATGGTGGGCCACAAGCTGGGCGAGTTCGCCCCCACCCGCACCTTCCGGGGGCATGCCGACCGGTCAGCGAGGAAGCGATGAAGGTGAGGGCACAGGCCAAATACGTGAGGCAGTCTCCGTACAAGGTGCGCAAGGTCCTCGACCTGGTGCGCGGCTTGCCGGTGCACGAAGCCGAGGACGTGCTTCGGCTGGCCTCGCGCGGGGCGACCGAGCCGATCACCAAGGTGTTGAAGTCTGCCGTGGCTAACGCGGAGCACAACTTCGCCCTCGATGCCGACGAGCTGGTCGTTGCCGAGGCTTTCGCCGACGAGGGCCCCACCCTGAAGCGTTTCCGGCCCCGAGCCCGGGGCCGTGCCACCCGCATCCGCAAGCGAACCAGCCACATCACCATTGTGGTGTCGGACATGAATGAGGAGGTGAACTGATGGGTCAGAAGACACACCCCTATTCATTCCGCCTCGGCGTGTCCACTGACTGGAAGTCGAAGTGGTTCTCCAACAAGGAGTACGTCCACTTCGTCAACGAGGACTGGAGAATCCGCGACTACCTGAAGAAGGAACTGATCCGCGGCGCCGTGTCCCGGGTCGATATCGAGCGCACCCGTGATCGTCTTATCGTGGACATCCACACCGCTCGCCCCGGTGTGGTGATCGGGCGAAAAGGGGCCGAGGCAGAGCGTCTCCGCGGCGCTCTGGAGACCATGGCCGATCGCCCGGTGAAGCTGAACATCAACGAGGTCAAGGATCCCGACCTCGACGCCACCCTGCTGGCCAGGGGGGTCGCCGACCAGATCGAGAACCGCATCGCTTTCCGCCGCGCCATGAAGCGCGCCATCGCCTCGGCCCTCAAAGCCGGCGCCGAGGGGGTGCGGGTTGAGTGCAACGGTCGTCTCGGTGGTGCCGACATGGGCCGTCGCGAGTGGTATCGCGAGGGCCGCGTGCCGCTGCACACACTTCGAGCCGACATCGACTACGGGGTAGCCACCGCACACACAACGGTGGGCACCATTGGGGTCAAAGTCTGGGTCTATCGCGGTGAGGTGGTCAGCAGAGGGCAGGTCTCCGGCGACCGCATCGCCGCCGAGGCCGACCTGGCTACCGGTGGCCCGGCCCGACGCACCCAGAAGAGCCTCAAGTCGAGGGCCGAAGAGGCGGCGGGGGCGGAGCGCAAGCCACGTCTCATCGAAGCCGGTGGAGGGAAGCGTCTCGTCGAGGCCGGTGGCCCGGTCAAGGAGGGCGGTCGTCGCATCATCGAGGCCGGTGGAGGCCGTCGTCCCACCGCGGCCGAGGCCAAGGTGGAATACGAGTCGGCTCGTGAGGACGTCGAGGGCGAGGAAGTGGAGCCCGACTCCAAGGCACCCACAGATGCGGCGTCAACCGAGACCGTCGAGGCGCCAGAGGCATCCCAGCCTGAGGCAGCCGTGCCCGAGGCAGCCGAGCCTGAGGCAGCCGTGCCCGAGGCAGCCGAGCCTGAGGCAGCCGAGCCTGAGGCAGCCGTGCCCGAGGCAAGCGAACCTGAGGCCTCCGAGCCCGAGGTCCCCGAAGCAGCCGGCGAGCCCACCCTCGAGCCCGACGAAGCCGAGGAAGAGTGATGACGCCCATGACTCGTTGCTCGTTGCTCGTTGCCCGTAGCGGCCGAGCGAAGCGAGGCCCTAAATGTTGATGCCCAAGCGGACAAAGCACCGCAAGGTTCATCGCGGCCGACGCTCGGGTGTGGCCAAGGCGGGCACTCATGTGGCCTTCGGCGAGTACGGGCTGCAGGCGCTCGAGTCGGGTTGGATCACCGCGCGTCAGATCGAGTCCGCTCGTGTCGCCATCACCCGTGCCGTCAAGCGTGGCGGGAAAGTGTGGATCACCATCTTCCCGGACAAGCCGGTGACCCAGAAGCCGGCCGAGACGCGTATGGGCTCGGGCAAGGGGAACCCGGAGTTCTGGGTTTCGGTGGTCAAGCCGGGACGGGTCATGTTCGAGCTCGCCGGTGTGCCTGAGGACTTGGCCCGCGAGGCGATGAGAAAGGCCGGCCACAAGCTGCCGATCAAGACCAGATTCGTGACTCGGGAGGAGCTATGACCCCGTCCGAGATTCGCGAGATGACAGACGCAGAGCTGGCAGAGGCGCTGGCGGAGGCGAAGGAGGAGCAGTTCAACCTTCGCTTCCAGTTGGCCACCAACCAGCTCGACAACCACGCCCGCATCAAGGACGTCAAACAGGACATCGCTCGGATTCTCACCGTGCTTCGTGAGCGCGAGCTGGCCTCGGTCGACGCCGGAACCGGGACTGAGGAGAGTGCCTGATGACAGCTGACAGTTCGAGAGGGCGCCGCAAGGTCCGGGTAGGTGTGGTCGTCTCCGACGCCCGCGACAAGACCGTGACCGTCGAGGTGCCCAACCAGATGACCCACCCCCGTTATCACAAGGTGGTCCGGACCAGCACCAAGTTGCATGCCCACGACGAGGCCAACGACGCCAAGCTCGGCGACACCGTCCGCATCATGGAGACCCGTCCCCTGTCCAAGCAGAAGAGGTGGCGCGTGGTCGAGATCGTGGAGCGAGCCCGATGATCCAGCAGGAGTCCCGGCTCAAGGTGGCGGACAACACCGGCGCCCGCGAGTTGCTCTGCATCCGCGTGCTCGGTGGGTCCTCTCGTCGCTACGCCGGCATAGGCGACGTGATCGTGGGGACGGTCAAGGACGCCAACCCGGGTGGCTCGGTGAAGAAGGGCGAGGTGGTCAAGGCCGTCGTGGTGAGGACCAAGAAGGAGTCTCGACGCCCCGACGGGACCTACATCCGATTCGACGACAACGCGTGCGTGATCATCGACGCCAACTCCCAGCCGCGGGGGACCCGCATCTTCGGCCCGGTTGCCCGGGAGCTCCGCGACCGCAAGTTCATGCGCATCGTGTCATTGGCACCAGAGGTTTTGTGATGAGACTCAAATCAGGCGACAAGGTGATGGTGATCTCCGGCAAGGACGCCGGCAAGGAGTCGCGCATCACGCGGGTTCTCCCCGACAAAGGCAAGGTCCTGGTCGAGGGGGTCAACACCGCCAAGCGGCACCGGCGCCCCGCCGGGCAGACCATGCAGGGCGGGATCATCGACAAGGACATGCCGATCCACGCCTCCAACGTGGCCATCCTCTGCAACAACTGCGGGCCCACGCGGATCGGGTATCGCTTCGAGCCCGACGGCACCAAGCGGCGCGTGTGCCGCAAGTGCGAGGGAGACATCTGATGCCGGCCGCCACCGCGGAACGGCCGCGCCTGAAGCAGCGATACGAGACCGAGCTGCGCCCTGCGCTCCAGCAGGAGCTGGGGCTCGGCAACGTCATGCAGGTGCCTCGGCTGGAGAAGATCGTCCTCAACTGCGGTGTGGGCCAGGCGGTCTCGCAGTCGTCGTTGCTCGACGGTGCCG
>DATHUP010000064.1:0-28689 GCA_035462175.1 Acidimicrobiia bacterium
CCTCCCAGCCGTCCATGCCGGGGAGCCCGATGTCGAGGACGACAAGATCGGGAGACTCCGAACTGACCGCCGACAGACCGCTCTTCCCGTCATCACGGGTGACGATCTCGAGATCGGCGGCGCGGAGACAGACTTCTATCATCCGTCTGATGACGGCCGAGTCCTCAACAACCAGTATCCGCGAGCCCATGTGGTTCACCTTTGATCTTGGCCCCGGATCGGGGGCTTCTGCCACTACATCGGCAGCCAACACCTCACGGTTTAGGCATTCTGAAGTGGTCGGGAGCCGGGCAGGGTGAGCTCCTCGATGAACTGCTCCAACTGACGCAGGGTCCTCACCTCGTGGACCGATGTGCAGTGGCTGGCGTAGTGGGACATCGCCGAGTCTCCCGTGTCCCAGTACGCCTCAGGCTCGGGGTTGAGCCAGACCAGAGCACGGGCCGACTTTGCGATATCGCCCAGGACAGAGTCCCGTGGCGGGCGGTAGTTGTTGCGGGCGTCACCGGTGATGATCACCGTCGTGCGCGGGGTGAGCTGACGGCCGTAGCGGGCGTTGAAGGTCTCGAGTGAGTTGCCGTAATCGGAGTGACCGTCGAGCCAGACGACCTCGGCCTCGGTGGTGACCCGCTGCAAAGCGGAGCCGAAGTCGACGCCCGGCCCAAAGAAGTCACTGACCTCGTCGATGGTGTCGATGAAGGCAAACGAGCGCAGTTTGGAGAAGTGGGTCGACATGGCGTGGGTGAACTGAAGGGTGAACCTGGAGAACGTGGCCATCGACCCGCTGATGTCGCAGAGGAGCCAGACCTCGGGGCGGTGGGGGCGGGGATGACGAAACTGGGGGTCGGCCGGCACTCCCCCGGTTCCAAGCGAACGCCGCATCGTCCGTTTGAAGTCGAGCCGTCCTGCCCGCTTGCGACGACGGCGGGCGAGACGGGCGGCGAGCTTCCTGGTCAGCGGCTCGATCGCCGCCTCCATCTCCTGAAGATCCTTGGTGGTGGCATGCATCAGGTCGACGTCCTCGATGAGGGGCCGGCGCAACGTGCGCGCCACGGCATCACGCCCCCGATCGGCGACGAGGCGTCGACGGATCTCCTCTTCGATCTGTTCCCGAAGGTGCTCGATCCTGGCCTCGACCTCCTCGCGGAGAAGGCGTTGGTCGAATTCGGAGAGGCCCTGGTCGTCCATCAACGCCGCGAGCAGACGCTCTTCCAGCTCTTTGAGGTCGAGACGCCGCAGGGTGCGGTACAGGTAGTAGGTCCCTCCCACGGGACGTCCGGGCTCCATCCCGGCCAGCTCGTCGACCGCGGTGCGTGCTCCGCGCCGGACTGCCGCCTCGTCGAGGCCGGCCAAAGCTTCGAGCAAGGAGTCGAGCAACTGGTCGAGGTCGAAAGGAGCCGGCTCGGGGCGCTCAGCCCCCTCCGGCCAGGGACTGTCGGGAGACGCGCCCTGATCTTCCGGCTCGCCGAAGCTGAGAGGAAGGGTCGAGAAGTAGACGTCGAAGGCGGTATCGAAGGCACTCTCGTGACGGAGGTTCTTGATCAGGGTGGCTCGCAACGTCTCTCGGAGAGCGACCCGATCACCGATCTCGATGGCTTCGACCGCTCGCATCCCGTCGATAGCCTCGACCATCGATACCGGGACACCCGCCGCCCTCAGCTCGTCGATGAAACCGGTGATTATGCCGAGCATCGCACTGCTCTAGGCTTGGGCGCTCGAGGTCAGCTCCTTGGCCGCTTTCTCGATGTCGGACTGATACTTCAGGAGCACGTGCAGGGTGTCGCCCAGGATCGCCTCGTCGACGTCGTCGATGGACAGGGCAAGGAGCGTGCGCGCCCAGTCGATGGTCTCGGAGACCGACGGGGCCTTCTTCAGGTCGAGGTTCCTGATCGAGCGCGCCACTTTGGCCACCTGACCGGCCAGGTGCTCTGAGAGCCCGGGAACCCGCGCGGCGAGGATCTCCTGCTCCCGCTCGGCATCGGGGTAGTCGATGTGGAGGAACAGGCAGCGGCGCTTCAACGCCTCGCTGAGCTCACGGGTGTTGTTGGAGGTGAGGATCACCATCGGCTGCGTCTTCGCCTCCATCGTCCCCAACTCGGGAATCGAGACCTGGAAGTCCGACAGAATCTCGAGCAGGAGTGCCTCGGTCTCGACCTCGACCCGGTCGACCTCGTCGATGAGGAGAACCACCGGATCCGGGGAGCGGATTGCCTCGAGCAGTGGCCTGGTAAGGAGGAAGTCCTCGGAGAAGATGTCTTGCTCGATGTCCTCCCAGTCGTGGTCGACGTCCGACTGGATCCTCAGCAACTGCTTCTTGTAGTTCCACTCGTAGAGGGCCTTGGACTCGTCGAGCCCCTCGTAGCACTGGAGTCTGATCAGGTCGCGGCCCGTGACACGGGCCAAGCTCTTGGCCAGCTCGGTCTTGCCCACTCCGGCCGGCCCCTCGACGAGGATCGGTTTGTCGAGACGGCCGGCCAGGAACACGACCTGGGATATCCGGTCGTCAGGCAGGTAGTCGACCGATCGCAGCGCATCGGCGACGGCTGTTGGGCTTTCGAAGTTCATCAGGCTCCCTGGGGCAAGATGTCATTGTACGGGTCACCCGGTCTCCTTCCGTCCCGTTCCGACCGGACGCGCCCTGCTGATCCGCACAGGGGTCTAGCCTGTCTCCGCTGTGCCCTCAGGGACTCTGCCAAAGCGCGTGATCATCATCGGAGCCGGTGCGGTCGGTTCCTATCTCGCCGAGCGTCTTTCCGCGGAAGGTCAGGATGTCGTCGTCATCGAAGACGACGAGAGCCGGGCCATGGAGCTGCAGGATCGTATCGATGCGTTGGTGGTGGTTGGGAACGGCGCCAGTGGCCACACCCTGCAGGAGGCTGGAGCGGAGAAGGCCGACCTTCTGATCGCCGTGTCCAACTCCGACGGAGCCAACGTCCTCGCCTGTCACGCCGGCAAGGAGATGGGGGTCGCGATGACGATCGCCCGCATCGAGGATCCGGAGATTCGCGAGGGCGCCGACCGCCTGGGTGTCGACGTCGTCATCGACCCGTCGGCCACCGCAGCCGAGGAGTTGGTCGACATCGTCGGCTACGGCGGGGCCAGCGAGATGATCCAATTCGCCGAGGGGAAGCTGGTGATGGTCGGAGGGAGGGTGGCGGCGAACGCCCCCATCACGAGGGGCCCCCTCAGCGTGCTCCGCCCTCGTTCCGCCGAATGGGGTTGGGTGGTCGCCGCCCTGGTGCGGCACGGCCAGACGATCGTTGCTCACGGTGACACCGTGGTCAGGCCAGGAGATCACGCCCTGCTGATGACGACCGGCGACAACGTGGATCACGCGACAAAGCTGATCGGGGTCAAACGTCGCCATATAGACCGGGCTGTGATCATGGGCGGGACCCGACTGGCCGAGCTCGCTGCACGTGCAATGCTCGGGGCCGAGATCGACGTGGTCTTGGTCGACGAGGACAGCTCCAAAGCAGCCAAGCTGGCATCGAAGTATCCCAAGGTCCTCGTGATCAACGACGACCCGACCGACCCCGAAGTGCTCGGAGAGCTCGATCTCGGCGACAAGGACGTGGCGATCGGCTTGACCGGATGGGACGAGGTCAACCTACTGGCCTGCCTGGTGGCCAAGGCATCGGGCGCTGGCATGGTGATCGCACGGTTCAACCGGATCCCGTACGTCGGACTGCTCGCCGGAGTGGGGATCGACGCCGCAGTGTCCAGCCGTCTGATGGCCGCCAGCGCCATCCTGCGTTTCGTTCGCCACGGGAAGATCGAGCAGGTAGCCACCTTCTCCGACACCGACGCCGAAGCAATCGAGATCGAAGTCGCCGCCAGGTCCGAGGCGGTCGGCAAGACCCTGCTCGAACTCCGGCTCCCGGTGGGCGTGATCATCGGTGGCGTGTCCCGAAACGGGACGACATTCGTGCCCGACGGTTCCACGGTGATCAGGGCCGGCGATCACATCATCTTCTTCTCGCTCTCGAGGGACATCAAGGAATCGACCGCACTCTTCACCGGATGACGGTCGAGCCCGCTCTTCGCGGCCAGGGGCCTGCCCTCCAGTTGCTGAAGACGGTCTCCTACGTCATCGGGTCGATGCTGTTGTTCGTCGCCCTGGCCATGGCTGCCTCGGCGCTGGTCTCGATCGTCTACTCGGAGTACGAGACGGCAGGAGGCATCGCCATGTCCGCTGTTATCACGGCGATCGCCGGGCTGGCGGCGAGGCGCCTCGTGCGACGACCGACTTCGATAAGCGTCAGGGAGGGTTTCGCCACCGTTGGCCTCACCTGGTTCGTGTTCTCCATCTTTGGAGCCCTCCCATATCTGCTCAGCGGGTCGATACCGCTGATCACGGACGCTGTTTTCGAGACGACCTCTGGCTTCACGACCACCGGCGCCTCCATCCTTGCCGATCCGTCGGTTCTCCCCCGCGGCATCTCCTTCTGGCGCGCGCTGACCCAATGGATGGGGGGAATGGGTGTCATCGTCCTCGGTGTGGCCATACTCCCCCTCCTCGGGACCGGAGGCATGCAGCTGGCCAGGGCGGAGTCACCCGGACCGGTCCCCGACCGGCTCACTCCACGTTTCCAGGAGACCGCCAAGCGACTCTGGCTGGTGTATGCGGGGATCACGGTCATCGAGATAGTCCTTCTCGCCGCCGGGGAGATGGATGTCTTCGAATCGGTCATCCACTCTTTCACCACCATGTCCACCGGGGGTTTTGGCACAGAGGCCGACTCGCTCGCCGGGTTCAGTGATTACTCACAGTGGGTGGTGACCGTGTTCATGTTCGCCGCCGGAGTCTCCTTCGCCCTCCACTACCGGGCCCTGGCCAACCCCCGGGAGTACTGGCGGAACTCCGAGTTCAAGCTGTACTCCTTCATCGCCGCCCTCGCGGTGGTCATCGTGGCCGGTGGCTTGTGGGGCGATCAGCCGACGGTCGACGCGATCAGGGATGCGGTGTTCAACTCGGTTTCACTGATAACGACCACAGGATTCGCATCCACCGACTTCGGGCTGTGGCGTCCCGCCCTCCAGATCCTCGTCGTCGGGCTCATGTTCATCGGCGGCATGGCCGGCTCGACTGCCGGCGCGATCAAGACGTTCCGCATCGGGGTCCTGACCAAGGCCGCCTATGCAGACTTGCGCCGGCTGGTCCACCCGAGGGCAGTCTTCATCACCCGATTCGGTGGGGTACGGGTGACCGACCCGGTGGCCGAGGCGGTGCAGTCCTACTTCCTCTTCTACATGTTTCTCTTCATGACCTCGGTGTTCCTCCTCGCCTTCATCGATGCCAACCTCGACGAGGGTCTCGACTTGGTCACCGCGACCAGTGCCGTTGCCGCGTCAATCGGGAACATCGGACCGGGCCTGGGTGACGTCGGGCCGTCGGCCAACTACGGCGGGCTTCCCGCGCTGGCCAAGTGGCTTCTCTCCTCGCTGATGATCGTGGGTCGTCTCGAGATCTTCCCGGTCTTGGTCTTGTTGACCAAAGACCTGTGGCGCCGATGAGCGAGGCCGAGGCGCCAGACTTCGACGCGGGAGCACTTCGCGGGCTGCTGACCGAGCGCCGCCGAGAGCTCGAGGGCGAACTGGCCCGCCTCACCGAACCTCCCGCCGAAGGCGCTTCGGTCTCTTACGGCAAGCGGGTGGGTGACGGCACAACCGAGGCAGTAGAGCGATTGAGCACCACTGCGGCCGCCCGCTCGATAACCACCTCCATCGCCGACATCGATCGCGCCCTCGACAAGATCCACGCCGGCACCTATGGCAGCTGCGACGAATGCGGCGCCCCGATCGGAGCGCCCCGTCTCGAGGCGCTTCCGGCCGCCGCCCTCTGCGTCACCTGCTCAGGACATAGAACGTAGAGTGTTGGAAGGGATTGCCACAGGCCCATCCCTCTACTCCTCCTCTGAGCCCGGCTCCGGGATGAACTCGAAGGAGATGTCACCGATCCTCACCTCGTCCCCCTCCACCGCTCCCGCCTCGAGCAGAGCCTGGTCGACACCGAGACGAGAGAGACGGGTTGCGGCCATGTCGGCCGCCTCGGCCATGGTCAGATCGGCGAACCCGACGGCCCTCTCGGCGGCGAGCCCTTCCACCCGCCACCCGTCTTCTTCCCTTCGCACGGTGAAGGTCGGGCCGAGCGGGCGGTGGAGGACAAAACCCCGACGCGGCGGGGCCGTTCTCTCCGCATCGTCGACCAGGTCCGCGATGGCGTGCAGCACCTCCCGAATCCCTTCCCCGCTCATGGCCGAAACCGCTCTGGCGCCCATTGAGGAGACCAGGTCGCTCACATCTCCCAGGTCGGACTTGTTGATGAGGATGAGACGGGGCCTCGCCGCCAGGTCTGACGAGTACTCGGCGATCTCTCGGCTCAGGATCTCGAGCTGCTCGGTCGGGGAGCGCTCCTGGAGCGGCGATGGGTCGAGCAAGACCACCAGGACCCGGGCCCGCTCGACATGGCGAAGGAACTCATGGCCAAGACCCTTGCCCGAGGCCGCTCCCTCGATCAAGCCTGGTATGTCGGCCAGAACCAGCTCCCTCCCGTCGAAGCTGGCCACACCGAGGTTCGGCTCCAGCGTGGTGAACGGGTAGTCGGCGATCTTCGGCTTGGCGGCCGAGACCCTGGAGATGAAGGTCGACTTGCCCGCATTCGGAAAACCGATCAGAGCCGCGTCGGCGAGGAGGCGCATCTCGAGCGTGAACCACTCCTCGCGCCCGTACTCCCCCTGTTCGGCCACACCGGGCGCCCGATTGGACGGATTGACGAAGGCGGCGTTCCCTCTGCCTCCCCTCCCACCCCTGACCGCTTCCACTTCCTGGCCAGGCTCGACCAGATCGGCGATCATCGTGCCGTCGTCGTCGTACACGGTGGTACCGAGCGGAACAGCGAGGACCAACGACTCCCCGGTCTTCCCGTGTCGGAGATCCCCCTGCCCATGGGTGCCATGATCGGCGGCGTAGTGGGGATTGCGCTGATAGCGGAGGAGGGTCGCCACCGAAGGGTCCGCTCTCAGGTAGACGGACCCGCCGGGACCGCCGTTGCCGCCGGTTGGCTTCCCTTTCGGCTTTCCCCGGGCCCTCACAAACGAGACAACCCCCGCACCGCCATTGCCGGCACGGAGGTTGACACGGACCCGGTCGACGAACACGACCGGACGCTAGTGCAAGGCGATTATTCGGGCAGAACGCTGACCTGACGACGATTGGCCCGCGACCCGTACTTGACGGTACCGGCCGAAGTGGCGAACAACGTGTCGTCGCTGCCCTTGCCCACATTCTCACCGGGGTGGATCCTGGTCCCCCGCTGGCGAACCAGGATGGCCCCAGCGTTCACAAACTCGCCGTCGAACACCTTCGATCCCAGCCGCTTGGCCGCAGAATCGCGACCGTTCTTGGACGATCCACCTGCCTTGGTCTTCGACATCTCACTCCTCCTCGGACGAATCGGTTTTGGCCTTGCCGGCCGGTTTCTTGGCCTTGGTCTCGGCCGCCTTGGCGGTCGACTTGGCCGTGGTCTTGGACTTGGGCTTCGCCTCGGTCGACTTGGCTGCCGTCTTCGCAGCCGGCTTCTCCTCCGCCGACTTGGCAGCCGTCTTCGCAGCCGGCTTCTCCTCCGCCGACTTGGCGGCCGACTTGGCCTTGGTGGCGCCGGGCAGCTTGATCTCGGTGATCTCGATCTGGGTGTACTTCTGGCGGTGACCCTGACGGCGACTGTATCCGGTCTTGTTCTTGTACTTGAAGATGTCGACCTTCGGGCCCTGAGACTCGCCGAGCACCTTGGCGGTCACCAGCGCTTTGGCCAGGACGTCGCGATCGGACACCGCGTTTCCCTTGTCGTCGACGACAAGCAACGGGGCAAACGACAGCTTCTCCGGATCGCCTTTGACCCGCTCGATCTCGATGACATCACCCGACTGCACCTTGGCCTGTTTGCCTCCGGCGCGAATGATGGCGTACATGGTCAAACCTCTGGGAAGGGGAATCGGACGTGATCTTACCGCCGACAGGGGTCTACCGCCAGAGACGGAGGTCTCAGGACCAGGTACTCAGTACCAAGCACCGAATGAAGTCCGCTCCTCCGACTTCACTCATAGTCTCCTACGGCGGCGTCGACTATGAGGTCGTCGGGGAGCATGGCGTGGTCGTGGACGATGATGCCTCGCCCGCCGCAGGCCTCGCACTTGGACGAGAACTGCTCGAGAAGCCCGGCCGATACGTTCTTGCGGGTCATCTCGACCAAACCGAGATGAGAGACGTCAAACACCTGGGTTCGGGTCTTGTCCTTGGCCAGGGCCTCCTTCAGCCTCCGCAACACGGCCTGCTGATTGTCGATCGTCTCCATGTCGATGAAGTCGATGACGATGATCCCGCCGATGTCTCTCAGCCGGAGTTGGCGACCGATCTCCTCGGCCGCCTCAAGGTTGTTCTGCAGGACCGTCTCCTCGAGATTGGACGAGCCGACGAACTTTCCTGTGTTGACGTCGATCACGGTCAAGGCCTCGGTGCGGTCGATGACCAGGTGACCCCCGGAGGGCAGGTAGACCTTGCGATCGAGCGCCTTCTTCAACTGGTCGTCGACGTGATAGCGCTCGAACAGGGGGACGTCATCGACGTAGTGCTGCACCTTGGCAACCAAGTCGGGGGCGGTGCCGCGCAGATAGTCGACCACGGTGTCGTGAGCCTTGGTGTCGTCGATGAGAAGCTTGCGGAAGTCGCCGGTGAAGTGCTCCCTGATCACCTTGATCAGGAGATCGGGCTCCTGGTGCACCAATCGGGGAGCGCCACCGGTCTTGGACTCCTCCCCGATCTGATCCCAAACCTTGCGAAGACGCGAGATGTCGGCGGCCAACTCTTCGGGACTGGCATGCAGGGCGGCGGTTCTCACGATCACCCCGTACCCATCGGGACGGACATTGTTGATCACGTCACGCAGACGTGTCCTGTCATCGTCGGGGAGTCTGCGGCTGATGCCAATGCTGTCCGATTCGGGGACCAGCACGAGGTACCGGCCGGGAAGCGACGGCATGCCGGTCAGTCGGGCACCCTTGGCTCCCATGGCGTCCTTGGTGACCTGGACCAGGACCTCGTCGCCTTCCTTCAACACGCTCTCGATGCGGCGGTTGGAGCGGCCGTTGCCCTTGCCTTCGGCGGCGACGTCCGATGCGTAGAGGACGCCGTTCTTGGGAGCACCGAAGTCGAGGAACGCGGCCTCCATGCCGGGCAGCACATTGCGCACCTTGGCCAGGTAGATGTTCCCGGCGACGGAGCTGGAGTCCTCGCGAGCAACGTAATGCTCCACCAGGACCGGGCCTTCCATGATCACCATCTGCGTCTGTCCGCGGCTCACCCGGACGAGCATCTGTTTGCGCCCGGTCTCGACGGGGACGATGACTTCGTCGTCGACCGGCCGACGCGACCGGGTTCGAGAGGTGGAAACCCCGGACCTGCCCCGGTTGCCACCACCTTTTCCCGAGGGCTGGTGGCGTCTTTCCTTTTTCGGCGCCCGGGCCGGGGCCGGCCGGCCCTCGACCCTGGTGACCTCGACTTTCCGTCCCTTTACCCGGACGGTCTTGTGCTCCTCGACGGTTCCTTCCTGCGAGGACTTCCGAACGATCTGTGGGCTCTTCTTTCGAAATAGAGCCATGTGGTCTCACTCCTCTGAGATTCGGTATACGAGGTGATCGGGAAGCATGAGTCCTGGCGGGGGCTTCCGTCTCCAAACAGGTGCGCCAGACAGCGTCGAGGGGCCAGCCCCGAGACGGGGTGGCCGCCGTGCAGACCTTCTATTCCAACACCGGGCGGCCGGTGTGCATGGGTGCTCATCAACGAAACACTCCGAAGAGGGGAAGATGTCGCGTCTGGCGGACAGTCCAAGGCTACCAGAAATGACCCCCTGCACCTATCGCGCGACGAGATCGAGCTCGGGCTGCTCCGGCTCGGTGGGGTCGTAGCACACCCTGCACCGAGCCTCGTAGGCGTCCTGAGCCCCGAGCACGACCAGATCGTCGGAACGCACGATCCGTTGGGTGTACATGCCCGGGCCCCCACATTTGTGACACACGGCCAGCATCTTGGTCACGTACTCCGCCCGGTCACATAGGGTCGGAATCGGCTCGAATGGGCGGCGCAGGTAGTCGGTGTCGAGACCGGCCACGATTACCTGCTTTCCGGCTGCGGCCAATTGTTCGACGATGTCGACCAGCTCCCCGTCGAAGAACTGGCCCTCGTCGATCCCGATCACCTGAGTGCTGTCCTCCACCCGGCGCAGCAGCTCGGAGGCGGTCTCGACCGGGATGGCATCGACCTTGAGACTGGAGTGAGAAACCACCTCGCTGTCGGCGTAGCGCACGTCCAGTCTCGGCTTGAAGGTCTGCACCGGAACCCGTGCGATCTGATACCGGGTGACCCGGCGAATGAGCTCCTCACTCTTTCCCGAGAACATGGGCCCGCAGATGACCTCGACCCACCCCCGATCTCCACGTCGATACATCTTGCGGCAGGCTAATGCTGATACGCGACCGGGTTCGTCGTCCCCCGGCCAGCCCTCCCCGTACCCTGTCGCCGTGACTGGGCCAGGGTCGGACAACGGCGACTCGGATACCGCGGCTTGGGGGGACCCGGCCTGGATGGAGTCGGCCACGACCTGGTTCGATGACCGTCTCCACGCCGCCGGGTTGAGGCGCACCGGCGATGTGACTCAGCCCTATGTCCGTCCCTGGGCCACCGTCCTCTCCGCTCCCACCAGCGCAGGTCGCGTCTGGCTGAAGGCAATGGCACCCGGCACCACCTTCGAGGTCGGGCTCTACGAGCTGCTCGTGCGTCTGGCTCCCCAAAACGTTCTCACGCCGATCGCGTCCGACCCCACTCGGGGCTGGATCCTCCTCCCGGACGGCGGAGTCTCGCTAGGCGATCGACTGACGGGGACAGAGCTCCTCGACCACATGTTGATCGCCCTGCCCCAATACGCCCGCTTGCAGCGATCGACCACGGCCCATGTCGAGAGCCTTCTCGACATGGGTCTGAGCGATCTTCGTCCCGGGGTGCTCCCCGCTCGATTCGACGAATCCATCGAGATGCTGGGTGATGACGACATCTCGCCTCGGCTCGCGTCGATCCGGCCAATGTTCGTCGACTGGTGCCGGCGGCTGTCGGAGTCCCCGATCGGGCCTGGTCTCGATCACAACGATCTTCACCCCTGGAACATCCTTGGGATGGGCACCGGCGTCCCCGCGTCGGCATCGACGACGACCGCCATCTTCTACGACTGGGGCGATTCGGTGGTCGCTCACCCGTTCGGAAGCGCGCTCGGATCCCTTTCCAGGGTGCGGAGGATGTTGCGCCTGGACCCGGACCACAGTGACGGTCGCCGCATGTGTGATGCCTATCTCGAGGTGTTCGACGATCTGACCAGTCGCCACGACCTGCACGAGACACTGGAGATCGCCTGTCGCGTGGCCAAGGCTGCGCGGGCCGTGGTGTGGGACCGGTCTGAGGAGTCGATCCGGGAGTACCTGGGCCAAGCCGCCCGTGACGACTTCGGGATCTGAGACTTCCCCGACACCGGGTCGGCCCGCGGCTGAGAGTCAGCTCAGCTGATTCTCACCGGGCACCGGAGTCCGCATCAGCCATACCGAGTTGGCCAGTCCCAGTGCCAGGGTCATCGCCAGATAGAAGGACCCGCCGGCGGAGAGAAACGGGAGCGGGAGACCGGTCACCGGCATGATCCCGATAGTCATCCCCACATTCACGAAGACGTGGAACACCATCATTGCTGCGAGCCCGATGGCGATGAGCGCGCCGAAACGATCCCGGGCCGCGGCCGCTATCACGAGAAGCCGCCAGACGATCACGGCGAACGCGGCGATGACCAGTATCCCGCCCACGAACCCGAGTTGCTCGGCCACCGCGGTGAAGATGAAATCGGTCTCCTGTTCAGGGACGTACTCGAAGGAGGTTTGGGTTCCCTCGGCAAACAGGCCCCGGCCGAAGAGCTGACCAGAGCCGATGGCCCGCATCGACTGCTCCATCGTGTATCCGATGCCGGTTGGATCGACTGCTTCGGGCTCGAAGAGCACGCGGATGCGATCGACTTGGTACGGCGCCAACCAGTTCTGCTGGATGGTGACGACCACTGCTGCGGCGGCGGCGCCGGTGAGGGCCAGCATCTGCCGCCAGGTGGCTCCGGCCACGAAGAGCATCACGAAGAGGATGAACCCGAATACAAGGGTTGTTCCCAGGTCGGGCTCGAATAGGACGAGGGCGGCCGGAAGAGCCACGATCAGGATCGCCCTGATCACCGTGGGCCAGGAAAGCTGGCGTATACCCACTTCGTCACGGTTGCTCGGCGACAGAAGTGCGGCGAGGAGCAGGATGACCATCACCTTGGCGAACTCGGCGGGCTGCAGGTTGAAGAGGCCGAGAGGGATCCAGCGGCGGGCTCCGTTGATCGGCTCGAACAGGTAGACCGCGAACAGCCCGATCAGCACCACCACCGAGATGATTGGGATCAGGTTCTTGAACTCCCGGTAGTCGATGTTGGAGATGACGGCGTAGATGGTCAACCCGGCGGCCACGAAGATCATCTGCCGCTCCATCCCCAGAGAGCCCGCACTGCTCGTGGCCGAGTAGATCATCAGAAGCCCGAACCCGGAAAGTGCGAGCATCGTCCCGAACAGGATCCGGTCCGACTTGTTGTGACGTCGATCGACGGCGATCTCGCGGAGACGGGATACGACGGCCATCAGTCGGCCTCCTCCCCCTCGACAATGGGTGTCGGCTCGTTGCCCATCAGGTGCTGCATGATGTGACGGGCCACCGGCGCGGCCACCTGACCACCGGAACCGCCTTCGTCGATGAGAACAGCCACGACGTAGCGCGGATTGTCCAGTGGCGCCACGCCGACGAACCAGGCATGGTTGTCCCGGGCGGCGGAGACCTGAGCGGTCCCCGTCTTGCCGCCGACGTTTTCCACTCCCTCGCCGAAGTCTCTGAATGCGGCCGCAGCGGTCCCGCCGTTCACAACACGGCCCAGGTCGGCGAGCAGCGAGGCCCGGGTGGCGGGATCGATGTCCACCTCGACAGCTTCGGGACGATCGACCGGGATCACCTGGCCCTCGGTGTCGATGATCTCCCTGACGACGCGAGGCTCCATGACCCGGCCCCCGTTGACGAGGACCGCATACGACACGGCGGTCTGGAGCGGTGTCGAGGTGAAAGCGCCCTGGCCGATGGCGAAGTCCATCAGGTCGCCGCCCAGCCAGGGCGAAGCCAGCTCGAGCCGGTCGGGCTCGAGCCTGGGAGGCTGATCCGGGTTCTCCAGCTGATACTCCTTCAACTCCTCGAACAGCTCCCGGGTGGGAATGGTCCCCGCGGCCTCGCTGCTCAAATCGATCCCGGTCTCGTGCCCGTAGCCGACCTTGACCGCCCAGTCCTGGAGGATGTTCTCCTGCGGCGTGCCCTGATAGGCGAGGTGGGTGCCGAGGGCGACATTCCAGAAATAGATGTTGCACGAGTTCTCGAAGGCCCCGTGGATGTCGAGCCAGCCCAGATTGCGCGGGTTGTACCAGTCGCGTTTGACCCCGGGCGAGCCATCCGCCAGCTGCCCCAGGCCCTCCAAAGTGCCGTCGCAATGGATCAGCTCGCCGTCAACGCCCTCACCGTCAGGAGGGAAGGGCAGCGCCTCCTCCAGCTTGGCGGTGTAAGTGATCGCCTTGAAGGTCGACGCCGGCGGGTAGAGGCCGCTGACGGCGAGGTTGTTGAACGCCTTGGTCTCGTTGAGCTGCTGGAACGTGGCTTCGTCGATACCGGCGACGAAAAGCTGCGGTTCGAAGTCGGGATAGGAGGCCAGGGCGAGGACGTCGAACGTATTAACGTCGAGAACCACCGCGGCGGCCCGCTGGGTCTCGTTGAACACCTCCTCACCGTCGGCCCGGTCGTCCGCCTTGACCGAGTTGGAGAGGGCCACCCCGTTCTCCAGGGCGAGCTCCACCAGTTCCTGTAACTCGAGATCGAGATTGAGGACCAGTGAGCTTCCCGGGACCGGATCCACAGGAGGCTTCTGCTCGATGATCTGCCCCCGTCTGACCCGGTATTGGATCGAGCCACTGGTGCCCTGGAGGACCTCGTCGTACATTCGCTCCACCCCGAGCTTGCCGATTCGCACGTCGCGGTCCAGGTCGGGGCGCGCCGCCAGGTCGGTCTCCTCGGGCAACCCGAGATGACCGATGACATGGGAAAGGGTGGGACCGGTGAGATACACCCGCTCGGGGACCTTCACCACCTCGACTCCGGGCAGCTCGTCGAGTGACTCGTTGATCGTGTATGCCGTCTCGATCGACACGGTGGTCACCTGGAATCGGCCGTTGATCCCGGCCTCGTCGTACAAGGCGTCGAGCTCGATCGGGTCGACTCCGACCAGCGAAGACAGTTGTTGGATGAGACCGCGTCGCTGCTCCGGTTGGACAAAGGTCCGATCGACGATCACCGCCGGCACCATCCTGCTGGTGGCCAGCAGCTTTCCGGTCCTGTCGTAGATGTCGCCGCGGGGGGCGTACGAGGTCTTGCCTATCCATGTCGCCGCTTCTGCGGCGCTGGCAATCTGAGGCCCTTCCGCCACCTGGACAAACCACAGGCGCAGCCCGATCACCGACAACATCGATATGAAGACCACACCGAGCGTCGTGAGCCTGAGCGCGAACTTCATGGGTACCTGAGTGCTGTCCGGTCGCGGTCGACCAATCGTACGAAGGGCGGCGCCAATAGTGCGGCAACCGCCAGGTTGGCCAACGGTACGAGGATCATGACGCTAACCGCGTCGTCCCCGACCAGGCTGGCCTGGCCGAACAAGGTGCCGACCAGGAGCAGCAGAGCGATTCCGACCAGGGTGAGCACACCGGCCCAAACCGCGATGGTCACCCGCCCCAACTCGGCGCGCTCCTTGGTGCGTACGGCGACATAGGCGACCGTGGTGTAGACGACCGCCCGCATGCCGATGAGGGAGGCGCCGAGCAGATCCATCACCAGACCCGAGATGAACGCGACACCCAACACCAGCTCGGGCCGGACCCTGGTCAGCGCGAGCAGGATTCCAATCAGCATCACGACGTCGGGAGTGACGATCCTGAGCCGCCCGAAGAGGGTGGTCTGGATGACTACGGCGACGAGGACCGTGAGGCCGATGACCAGCGCGGTACGGCCCCTCATCAACCATCTTCCTCGGGGAGGGTCGTCGTCGTGCTCGTCTCATCGCCATCCACCGTCGTGGTCGTCGTCTCGGGGACGGTGTCATCGGTGGCGGCGCTGATGGGGTCGGGAGGCCAGGCGAGGACGACGACGAAGCGGAGCGCCTCGGGATCGACGAACGGGCGCACCGTCGTTGTCAGCGAAGTGGACTCGGGCGAGGCGTCGACCAGTACCTCGCCCACCGGAAGGCCGGCCGGGTAGTCGGTGCTTGCGGCGGATGTCAGCACCCGGTCGCCGGCCAGCACCGGCTCCCGTGCATCGAAGGCGTCGAAGTCCATCTCCAGCCCCAGGTCCGACGAGAAGGCCCGAGACACGAGTGTCCCGGTCTGCGAGCCGATCAGGACGGTGAGCCCGGAACGGGAGGCGACTATGGGGAGGATCGTGGCGCTTCCCGAGCTGGCGCTCTTCACCGTGCCCACAACGTATCCATTGGTGTCGATCACGGGCTGACCGGCTAGGACACCGTCTCGGGTGCCCTTGTCGATGATGAGCGCTGCATCGACCGCGCCGATCACGTTGGCAATGGTTCTGCCCAGCGCCTCCTCGTCTGTCTTGAGATCGTAGATCTGCTCCAGCAACTCCAGCTTGGCCAGCTGGTCCTGGACGGCGACTAGCTGCGCCACGGACTCGGCGAGCTGTGCGGAGAGCTCAGCGTTCTGTTCGCGGAGAGAGGCGACATTTGAGAGGCTGTCGAGGGCGTTGGCCACCGGTGTCACGACGTAGGAGGCGAGTCGTTGCAGTGGGGCGACTATGGCCTGCGTCCCGCTTCGGAGGACACCGACCACCCCGCCACCCTCGAGGCGCACATCGAATGTCATCAGCAGGACGCCGACCACCAGGAGGCTGATGAACGTGGGTAGGGCTCGGTCGGATCGTTTCGAGGTCAGCATGGCTCAAGACGGGCCGGGGCGGTCATGGCCGGGATGACGACACGAGCACGTCCTGCAACGTGTCGAATTCCTCCAGACACTTCCCCGAGCCGAGCACCACCGACTGCAGCGGATTTCCCGCAGTGACGATGGGCATACCCGTCTCATGAGCCAGGCGATGATCCAACCCCACCAGGAGTGCACCACCCCCGGTGAGGAAGATTCCCCGCTCGACGATGTCGGCCGCCAGCTCCGGCGGCGTCTTGTCGAGGGTGTACTTGACTGCGTCGACGATCGCCTGGGTCGGCTCCTCGATCGCTTCCCTGATCTCGGGGCTGGAGAGCAGGATGGTCTTGGGGAGACCGGTGACCAGGTCGCGGCCCCGCACCTCGGCCGACGGCTCGTCCGCATAGGGCCAGGCTGAGCCCACGGCCAGCTTGAGCTGCTCGGCGGTTCGCTCACCGACCAGCACGTTGTACTCCTTCTTGACCCAGTCGATGATGGCGGTGTCGAGCTCGTCGCCGCCGACCCGAATCGAGCGGGACACGACGATGCCGCCGAGCGAGATGACCGCCACCTCGGTGGTCCCGCCGCCGATATCGACCACCATGGAGCCGGCGGGCTCCCCGATGGGCAACCCCGACCCGATTGCAGCCGCCATCGGCTCCTCGATGGTGTAGGCGCGACGGGCGCCGGCGTGGTAGGCAGCCTCTTCGACCGCTCGCCTCTCCACCGGTGTGATCCCCGACGGAACGCAGACCACGATTCGAGGACGCGCCCACTTTCTCCTGTGCACCTTTTGGATGAAGTAGCGAAGCATCTTCTCGGTGACGTCGAAGTCGGCAATAACACCGTCACGGAGGGGCCGGATGGCGGTGATATGGGCCGGGGTCCGCCCGATCATCCGTTTCGCCTCCATGCCCACGGCCAGAGCCCGGCCGTTCTGCGAGTTGATCGCCACCACCGACGGCTCGTTCAGGACTATGCCCCCGCCGCGCACGTAGACCAGGGTGTTTGCTGTTCCCAGATCGATGGCCATGTCCTGACCGGCGAATGAAAGAAGGTTTTCAGCCATGGCTGATGTCGACTCCCGCGATGACCCGGGGAGTGTAGGTGTCGGCCCGATGTTGTGCCATAGCTGGTTTCACCCTATCCAAGCCTCGGGCAAGCGCTAATCGAGAAGCGCACCCCGCCTCATCCGAAGTAGATCTGAAGCTCCTTCGCTGCACTTTCCGGCCCGTCGGACCCGTGGACGATGTTCTGAGTGACCTCGAGCCCGAAATCGCCCCTTATCGTCCCCGGGGCTGCCTGTTTGGGATCGGTGGCGCCCATCAGCCCACGGCCCACCGATATCGCCGACTCGCCGGACCATTCCATGGCCACCACCGGCCCCGAGGTGATGAACTCGAGGAGCTCTGGGAAGAACGGCTTGTCGAGGTGCTCCTCGTAGTGTCGCCGCGCCAGCGCCTCGTCGATCTGGAGCATGCGGATCTTCCCCAGTGTGAGGCCCTTCCGCTCCAGACGGGTGATCACCTCTCCCACCAACCGTCGTTTCACGCCGTCCGGCTTGATCATGATGAACGTGTTCTCGATAGCCATGTCCGCCGTGAGGGTAATGGGACGCAGCGCCGGCTCCCTCACACCAAGAGCTGGCGTGCCTCACCGACCAGGTACAGGGAGCCGGCGACGAGTACGGCTCCATCGGGCCCGGCCTCGGCCCGTGCCATGTCGAGGGCGAGCTCCACATCCTCGGCGATCAAGACCGGGGTGTCGACCATGTCACGGATCCTTTCAGCCAGTTCGAGCGGCGGCACCGACCGCTCCGACTTCGGCGCAGTGGTGACAACCCCTTCGACCAGGGGAGAGAGACTGATCATCATCGCCTCGACGTTCTTGTCCCCCATCACTCCGAGGACGAGATGCCATCTCGTGGTGGGGTACTCCTCGGTCAGGGAATCTGCAAGCACCGCCACTCCGTCGGCATTGTGCGCGCCGTCCAGCATGATCAGGGGCTTGGTGCCAACTACCTCCATTCGACCCGGCGCGGTGGCGATGGAAACCGCCCCCCGAACCGCCTCCTCGTCGAGCTTGCGCCCAAGCAGAGCTTCGGTTGCGGCAACCGCGTTGGCCAGGTTGACGAGCTGATAGCGACCGTGAAGGGGAAGAAAGAGGTCCTCGTAGGTCTCCTCGGCCCCGGCGATGGTGGTCAGCCAGCCGCCAACCCCCCGTTCGGCATCCAGGACCGAGAAGTCCTTCCCGTAATGTCGGTGGTGGATGCCGAGGTCCCGGGCACGGCTCTCGGCGACATGGAGAGCCGCGTCGGGAAGCGGCCCGGTGACCAGGATCGAGTTCAGCCCGGCGATGGCCAGCTTCTCCCCGGCGATGGTGGCGATGTCCTCGCCCAAGTACTCGGTGTGCTCGATGCCGATGCTCGTGAGCACGCACACCTCGGCATCCACCACGTTGGTCGCGTCGAGGCGACCGCCCAGCCCGACCTCGAGCACTGCGGCATTGACCGCTTTGTCCGCGAACAGGGCGAAGGCAGCGGCAGTGGTGAGCTCGAAGTAGGTGTTGGCCTCCTCGCCTGCCTTCTCCCGGAGCTCGGCGAATGCGGCGACATCGGAGACGGCCAGGGCGAACTCCTCTTCACTGGCGAACTCTGCGTTGATCGAAAGGCGCTCCTCGACCTTCTGCAGGTGTGGCGAGGTGTAGGTCCCTGTGTTGAGACCGTGGGCTACGAGGAGGAGAGTGGCGAACCTAGACGTCGATGTCTTGCCGTTGGTCCCGGCGACATGGATGACCGGGTAGCCGTCATCGGGTCGGCCCATGTCGTCGAGGAGCCCCTGGATGCGCTCGAGACCCGGCTTCACCCCCAAGGCGATGTGTCGGTCGAGATAGGCGAGGGCTTCGGGGTACTCCATGAGAAAAGCCCCGGGAGGTTAATCCCGGGGCTTTCCCACCTGACAATGCTGTTCGCCGTGCGGTCAGCCTTCTTTCCGCCGGGTCACAGTGCGGAGCAGATACAACCCCGATCCGAGCAGGATGACCGAAACCATCACCAGGACCGAAGTGTCGATACCGGTGAACGGCAAGACCACCAACTCCTCGACCTCGTCTGCTGGCGGGTCGTCAACCTCGATCACGTTGCCGAGGACTTCCTCCGGGCACGGAATCACCGTGAAGCTCCCGGCGACGACGTCCAAGGTGAAGCCGTCCGCGGCTTCAGCAGTCCAGGTGTAGGCACCCGCCTGCAGCGTCTCGGTGCCGCCCGCTCCCGTGAAGCTGGCGACCAGCTTCGAAGCGCTGTCCAGGACCGACACCGTGGCTGCGGCCGTGGGGTCGATGACCGCGGTCACCGATCCGAACGCCGTTGCCGTGTTCACCTGGCAGTTCCCGTGCGACACCGTGACGACCCCGACACACGGATCGATGGTGAACTCACCAGAGGTGACTTCACCCTTGGGGAACTCGAATCCGGCCCCAGGCGTGGCTTTCCACGTATAGGTGCCTGGGGCGAGCGACTTGGAGCCGCCCACTCCGCTGAATTGGGCCACCTCCTCGAGATCCTCGTCGTACACGGTCACGACCGCGCCCGAGTCGGTGTCTATGGTCGCAGTCACCGAGCCTTGGGGACCGTCGGCAATCACACACTGCCCACTGGCGACCACCACCGAAGCGTCACAAGGATCGATGATGAACTCACCATCGATCTCCCCGGTGAGCTGGAATCCGCTGCTCCACGTCGCCACCCAGGTGTAGGTGCCAGGCGCCAGCTCCTCCGACCCACCACTCCCTGAGAAGTCGTAGGGGCCACCGGGACCGCTCACCTGCACCGTGGCACCAGAAGTCGGGTCGATGGTGACCGACACCGATCCTGCAGGAATCCCGGCCGAGTTGACGACACATTGGCTCGCCGAGACCGCCACCGCAGCCACGCAAGGATCGATGGTGAACTCGCCCTTCTTCTTCCCGCTCAGCTCAAAGCCCTGTGCGGCTGTGGCCTTCCAGTAGTAGGCGCCAGGAGCGAGGTCGAGCTTCTGGTCGTCCCCCAGGGCGCCGCCGACCGCACCTGTGTAATTCGAGTTGGCGTACACCTGCACCGTGGCCCCCGACGCCGGTGCGACGTCGAACGAGACGCCTCCCAGAGCCGACCCTCCGACTGCTTCACAGACCTGCGGGTGGGGCGTCACAGTGACATCGTCGGTGCAGTCTTGGTCGACGAGGACGGCTCCGGTGATTCGATAGTCACCGCCGCTCACGCCGTTGTCCCACTTTCCTACGGCGAGTGCCCTGACTTGGATGGAACTGCCCCAGTAGGCAGACGCATCGAATTGACCGCTGAATCGGTAGCCGTTGCCCGCATTGAATGCGTCGCTTGTCACCGAGGTCCAAGCGCCTCCTCCGGCGACCCGGACTTCGATGCGAATCTCGGAGTTACCCGAGCCGGAGCTGCCATCGGTCTTCCAACTGATCGCATCGAAATGGATGTACGGCTTGCTGTCGACACATATCTTCTGGACGGATATCTCGGGATGATGCGCGAGCGCTGTCGGTGCGAACACCACCATCAATGACGCGAGCACCGCGAACGCGGAAAAGATCGTCAGGAAACGTTCGAACCCTCGACGATGGGTATGTGTGGCAAAGCTCATGCTTCGCCCCCAACGCAGATAACGCGCTCATGGCGCGCTACGGCTCCCTCGCCCCAGACGACCGTGGTCGTCTCCCTCATGAAATTCCCCTATCCCTTCATATACCGGGACAGGCCGGTCTCACCACTAGCTCCACCAGACCCAGGTGACCGTTTTGCAGGCCTGGCTTCGACGCCTCCCATATTCCCCCAACACGCTGCCCACCTGGTGAGCAGCCCCCACATACTGAATCGGGCCCTATTTCATGTCAACGGGTCGATCGACCTAGTCGCGCACCGGCAGGCGACCCGGCCCCGAGCGGAAAACGGTCGAGGGGTCCCGGTCAGCCGGGACCCCTCATCCGTGCTTGGTGGGCCTAAACCTCGCTCTCTTCTCTCCTCGAACCGATGACGAGCACCGATCCCAGTGCCACGGCCTCGGCCGCGATCAGGAGCCATCCCAGATCGTTCGACCCTGTAAAGGGAAGGGTTTCCACCACGACCGAGCCGACTACCTCGGACTCGATGGTGGTGGTCACCTCGATGGGAAGCACCTTGGCGGCAACTGTCGTGGTCGGGGCCGTCACGACGATCGGAAGCACCTCATCGTTGACCTCTCCCGCTGTCGTGGTCGTGGTCGTGGTAGTGGTCGTCGTCGTGGCCGCTTGGCAATCCAAGAGAATGTCCAACTCGGCCGAGTACACCCCGTCTCCGTCTGGTGCCAGCAGCAACGTGACCGTGATCTCTTGGGCCAGCGTGAGCTCACCGCTCGCGGTGGTCACCTTTTCCTCGTAGTCCTCCACTCCCACCAGCGTCACGGTATTCGCAGACGTGATCTCGATGTTGTTTCCGGGGTGGACCGAGAAATTGTTCTCGCCCTCCGCCGTCACCGAGCAGACCTGGCCCACCATTGGGCTCGGAATGGTCTCGCTGTGAAGAAGGATCACGTCGCCCGGGTCCTCAACAATCACGTCGTACGGAAGCTCAATGGTGAGGGTGGCGGCCTGGATCGGGAGCGCTATCAGCAAGATGAGAATCGTGGTCGAAGCCAGAGTGACCAACCCACGAAACCGACGCGACCACCCGGTCCGCCGGTTGTTTTGGTTCACGCCCCACAACGTACGCATTCTTCGCATCTCTGCGCCTCCCTTTTTTCCCTTGATACCCATGGTTGCGGCCAAGGCATCAACAACATGATTCCTGGAAACAACAGAAGTCTCATAGGGCCAATGTGCTCGAATTATTCGCCACAAGCCTCGGGGACTGCAGGCTCGGGGGCACCGGACGCAAAGTGGAGGGGCCCCGGGATATCCCGGGGCCCCTCCATCGTCAGTCCGATGAGCCGTCGCCTATTCGGACTCCTCCCTCCTGGTGCTCACCAGGAGAATGGAGCCAAACGCGATCGCGCTCGCGGCCAGCACAAGCAACCCATCTCTTTCCGAGCCCGTGAACGGCAGAATCTCCACAGCCTCGACCTCGTCATCGACCGTCGTGGTGGTCACCACCGTCCCTTGCACGGTGTCCTCGACGGTGGAGGTGGGTTCCTCGGACGGAAGAGTCGTCGAGCCGACCTGCCCGCCCGACGTCGTGGTCGCCCCAACTGTGGTCGTGGTCGCCTCCAACGTTGTGGTGGTCACCCCGACCGAGGAACAGCTGACGTGCACTTCTAGCCCAGCCGAAAAGAGTTCGTCGGGTCCCATGACCAGCGACACCACGATCTCGGTGCCGAGCACGAGCTCCCCGTCGGCGGTCACGACGACGTTCGCTCCGCTCTCCACATCCTCGAGGACGACCACCGAGCTTCCCGAGGCGACGGTGAGATTGTTTCCGGGATGCACCGACTCCTGATTCTCCGCCCTCGTGGCAACAGAGCAGACCTGTCCGGCAAATTCCTCCCCTACCGGTGCCGTGGCCAAGACGGTTGTAGACCCCTCCGGCGCGGACACGACGGTGTCTATCGGGATGACGATGGTGAACTCCTCGTCGCCGGTGACTGCCGCCGCCAATCCAGCAAAGCCAATGGTCATGAGCATCGCCACCAGGATGACCGTCGCAATCGCCAAGGATCGCCCGTTCGCACCGTTCATTGGAGTCTCAGCCTGCCCACGACCCCATCCGCCGCCGCGTTGACCGCCCCCGCCGGCATTTGCTCCAGTCGACTTGAGCCTCTTCATAGTTCCCATCCTCTATAGGCATGGGACAGGCCGGTCTCACCACTGGCTACCCCGCGACCCAGGTGACCGCCTTGCGGTTGCGGGGTCAATGCCTCCCTGTTCCCCTTGTTGACCGCCGTCAGGCGGTTTCGTGAATCATACCCCCGAGGGGCTTCCCCAAACCGGGGTTCTCACGGATTTCTCGAGGGTGAGCGACGGTCTAGTCCTTGGCGGGCATGGGTGCCGCCGTCAGGCCGACTTCTCGGCGGGGCCGCTCTCCTCGCGGGCCGGTACCAGGGTGGGGTTGACCTTTTCCGCCACCACGTCACGGTCGATGACGACTGTCTCCACATCGGTGCGGGAGGGGAGGTCGTACATCGTGTTGAGGAGCACTTCTTCGAGGATGGCGCGTAGGCCCCGTGCCCCGGTCCCACGTTTGATGGCCTGGGCGGCGATGGCGTCGAGGGAGTCCGGGGTGAACACGAGCTCGACCTCGTCCATCTCGAACATGCGGGCGTATTGCCGGGTCAGCGCGTTCTTCGGTTCGGTGAGGATCTTAACCAGGGACTCCAGATCGAGATCTTCGACCGTTGCCATGACCGGGAGTCTCCCGATGAACTCTGGGATGAGCCCGTACTTCATGAGGTCTTCGGGCATAACCTGGTTGAGCAGCTCCGAGGGTCGTCCGTCGGCCTTGCCTCGGACCTCGGCGCCGAAGCCGACGCCGCGCCGCCCGACCCGATTGGCGATGATGTCTTCGAGACCGCCGAAGGCCCCGGCACAGATGAACAAGATGTTGGTGGTGTCGAGCTGGATGAACTCTTGATGCGGGTGCTTGCGCCCGCCCTGGGGCGGAACCGATGCGACCGTGCCTTCCAGGATCTTGAGCAGGGCCTGCTGTACACCCTCGCCCGAGACGTCCCGAGTGATAGACGGGTTTTCCGCCTTCCGTGAGACCTTGTCGATCTCGTCGATGTAGATGATCCCCTGTTGGGCGCGGTTGACGTCGTAGTCGGCTGCTTGGAGCAGTTTGAGGAGGATGTTCTCCACATCCTCACCGACGTACCCGGCTTCGGTGAGGCTGGTGGCGTCGGCTATGGCAAAAGGAACGTTGAGTTGACGGGCCAGGGTCTGGGCGAGGAGGGTCTTTCCCGACCCCGTGGGACCGATGAGCAGGATGTTCGACTTCTGCAGCTCCACATCTCGCTGGACCTCGCCGCCCCTGATCCGCTTGTAGTGGTTGTAGACCGCGACGGAGAGCTTCTTCTTGGCGTCTTCCTGGCCGACGACGTAATCGTCGAGATAGGAGTTGATCTCGACCGGCTTGGGGAGCTCGGTGAAAGTGATCTCCTCGGTGACCGAGAACTCCTCTTCGATGATCTCGTTGCAGAGATCGATGCACTCGTCACAGATGTAGACGCCGGGGCCTGCGATCAGCTTCTTGACCTGTTTTTGAGACTTCCCGCAGAAGCTGCATTTGAGCAACTCCCCGCCGTCACCGAGTCGTGCCATCGAGTTCTGGACCTCCTCCGTTACTTGGAGGCTACCGCCGCAAGCTCTCGACGGGTGAGAATTCCGTCGATGACCCCGTATTCCTTGGCCGCGTCGGCGAGCATCCAGTAGTCGCGTTCCGTGTCGAGGGCGATCTTGTCGTATTCCTGGCCGGTGTGCTCGGCGAGGATCTCGTTGAGCTGCTCTCGCATCTGCACGATCAGCTTGGCCTGAATCTCGATGTCGGAGGCCTGGCCCTGTGCACCACCATGCGGCTGGTGCAGCATCACCCTGGCGTGGGGCAGGGCGTAGCGCTTCCCTTCGGCGCCGCCGGCCAGGATCACCGCCGCGGCGGATGCGGCCATGCCCATGCAGACGGTGTTCACGTCGGGCTTGATGTACTGCATCGTGTCGTAGATGGCGAACAAGGAGGTGATCGAGCCACCAGGAGAGTTGATGTAGAGGAAGATGTCCTTGTCCGGGTCCTCCGATTCGAGATGGAGGAGCTGGGCCATGATCAGGTTGGCGATGGTGTCGTCGATCGGTGTGCCCAGGAAGATGATGCGATCCTTGAGCAGACGGCTGTAGATGTCGAAGTATCGCTCGCCCCGACTGGTCTGCTCGAAGACGGTGGGGATCACATAGTTCTGGAACTGGTTCTCGGTGGTCATTCTTCTTCCTCCGCCATTGCGTCGACGATTTCGCCTGTCGGGATGTCCCCGACCGGCTCGCCTTCGACGATCTCGGCCTCGACCTCTGTCACGTTCAGTTTCAAATCGACCGCGTTGCCGTCTTCATCAACCGGATTTGCTGCCGAGAGGATGGCGTCCAACGCCCTGTTTCTGAGAATATCACCGGCCAGTGCCAATTCCCGGCCGCTTTGTCGGAAGGCGTTGAGATAGGCGACCGGATCACCGGACTGTGCCGCCGCGGCCTGGATCACCGACGAGACGTCTTCGGGGGTGACCTCGATCCCGGCGTCTTTGGCCACGCCTTCGAGCACCAGCTGGTTTCGGAGTGATAGCTCGGCCTGCTGGCGGAGGTCGTCGAGGAACTGTCGTTGGTCGATGCCCGACGTCTGGAAGTAGTCGTCGAGTGTGAGCTCGTTGTCCTCGAGACGATGGACGAAGCGATGGAGCTGGTCGTCCATCTCGGAGCGGACCAAGGCTTCGGGCAGCTCGATCTCCACCTGGTCGACCAGCGTGCTCAGTGCCTTCTCGGCAAACTGACGGGAGACCGCCTGAATCTTGGCCTCGCCGAGACGCTCCTTCAGCTCGGCCCGCAATTGCTCGACCGTCTCGAACTCGGTGTTCTCGTCGACCCACTCGTCGTCGAGTGCAGGGAGGATCCGCTCCTTGACCTCGTTCACGACGATCTCGAAGCTCACCTCCTCTCCGGCCTTCTCGCCAAAACCCTCGGGCAAAGGGGCGTCGAAAGTCAGGACCGAGCCCGGCTCGGCGCCTTCCAGCCGCTCATCGACCCCTTCGACGAGAAGACCCGATCCCACTTCATAGAGGAGATCGGCTGCATTGGCACCCTCGACCGGCTCACCGTCGCTGGTCGCCTTGACGTCGATGGAGACGAAGTCGCCGAGGCCGGCAGGTCGATTCGCCTCCTCCACGATGCCGAACTGCTCGAGCATCCTCTCCAGTTGGACCTCCAACTCTTCCTGTGTGACATCTGGTGAGGTCACCTCGACGTCCCGGTCCTTGTACTTGGGCAGATCGATGGTGGGCCACAGCGTGACCCGGACCCCCACTTCGACCCCACCTTCGACATCGTCCATCGACTCGAGTTGAGGTGTGACCGCCGGTCTGAGCTCCTCATCGTTGAGGATGTCGGACAGCACCGGAGGGACGAGGTCGTCGATCACTTCGCTGCGAAGGCGTTCCGGCCCCACCGCGGCCTCCACGACAGGGAGCGGAGCCTTGCCCGGTCGGAAGCCCTTGAGCTTGATGTCATGTGAGAGCTTGCGGGCCGTGGCCGCTTTTCCTGCGGCGATCTGGTCGTCGGTGAGCTGGAAGGTGACCAGACGCTCGAAGGGCCCGGTCTCGGTGACGGTGGTTGTCATGTGGTTCCTGGATGTCGGTAGTCGGTAGTCGGTAGTCAGATCACCGATTACCGATCACTGACTACGTGGCCGCTCAGACGAGCGGCCACTCTCGGGGTGACCGACGGGATTCGAACCCGCGACTTCCTGGACCACAACCAGGTGCTCTAACCGGACTGAGCTACGGCCACCATGTCTCGAATGGTCTTCCTCTGCGCCCCCGGGAGGACTCGAACCCCCAACCTGCGGATTAGAAGTCCGCTGCTCTATCCCATTGAGCTACAGGGGCAAAGCGCCAGGTCTGTGCCAAGAGGTCACCCATTCGAGCGGGTGAAGGGAATCGAACCCTCACCGCCAGCTTGGAAGGCTGGAGCTCTACCATTGAGCTACACCCGCGGGACAAGGCATTGTAAGGCCTCGGTCGGGCTGGTCGGACTCGAACCGACGACCTCGTGCTCCCAAAGCACGCGCGCTACCAAGCTGCGCCACAGCCCGTGATCCGATCAGGCTACTTCCCCGCCAGTTTGTGTCCCACCCCATTCCTATGTTGGAACCATGTCGGTGGGGGCCGCATTTCAGGAGCGGATCGACTCATGGGACTCGCTTTCCCGGTGGGAGCGATCCGAGCTGGGCAGGGACCTGCGACGCCTCGAATTGTCCTATGGCGAGATCGTGGATCTGATCCCGGTCGAGAAGTCGACGCTCGCCACCTGGTGCCGGGAGGTGAAGCTGACCGAGGAGCAGGTTGCAGCCTTGAAAGTCAGGCGCCCGCCCCTTCCGGGGATCCCGAGAGATACCCAACGCAAGCGTCACCGGGAGATCGAGATGATCAGGGCTCAAGCCCGCCTCGAGGCGATACACCTTCAGGACGACCCATTCTGGGCGATGGGAGTCGCCCTCTACTGGGGAGAAGGAAGCAAGACGAGCAGGCGACTTGAGATGGCGCACTCAGAACCGAGCGCTCTCCGACTCTTCATATGTTGGGCGCGGCGTTCTCATGATCCAAATGCGAACTTTGCCGCGTCACTGAATCTTCACTTCGACAACGACGAGTCGGAAGCGAGGCATTTCTGGTCGACCGAGTTGAACATCGCCTTGGGAGATTTCACGAAGACGTTCATAAAGCCGGACGGCACTGGTCACCGCAAGAACCATCTCGCGACCGGGGTATGCCCGGTGACCATGAGACGAAGCACCGACGCCTTCCTCAAAACCATCACTTGGATCGACTTCATCAATGAGCACTACGGTCAGTAGAATTAGGGCGGGCCGCTAGCTCAATTGGCAGTAGCAGGAGCCTCTTAAGCTCAAGGTTCCGGGTTCGAGTCCCGGGCGGCCCACCCAAGCCCTCTGACACAGCCGGGGGTTTTCCCTTGAGACAATGTTCTTCTACACGCGGGTGTGGCGAAACTTGGCAGACGCGCAGGGTTTAGGTCCCTGTGGGCGAAAGCCCGTGGAGGTTCAAATCCTCTCACCCGCACTCCTATTAGAAAGGGGGGACGACCCCCCTTGAACCCCCCGCCCCACCCAGGCTGACCACACCACCATCTGAACCGGAGTAGCCGAGCGGCCACCAGGGGCCCCACCCAGGCGGGATCCTCACCTTCACCCCCCCTTTCCACCCAGGCCGACCACACCACCATCTGAACCGGATTAACCGAGCGGCCACCAGGGCCACCAACCACTCCGTCACCGCCGCCCCCACCCAGGCTGACCACAACACCATCCGAAACGGAGTCCCCCCGCCGCGGCGCGCACTGAAACAGGGGCTAGGAAACAGCCCCTGACACTCCGCCTATTTCGAGGCGGTCAGCTGGTTGTGGTCGTTCGAGCCGTGAACAGACGAACGAGCTCCCACAGACCGGCCAAGCCGACCAGACCGTAGATCACCCGTGTCGCGGTGTTGGTCTCCCCGAACCCGAGCCCGAACAGCTCGGCGACGAGATCGAACTCGGCAACCGCCACGAGCCCCCAATTGAGGGCCCCGATGATCACGAGAATCCGGCTGACATAGTCGACTGGTGTCACAGTGACCTCCCTTGTGCGTCCTGCTCCCCGGCCCCCACGACGTCGAAACCTACTCCGCACACCACCCCCCAGGTCGGCCGATTCGCGCTCTCAGTGCTGCTTCGGCCCGGGCAGCCTGGGAACGCCGGTGATGATCCTCGCACCTCGTCTGAAAGTGATGTAACTCCATGCCCAGGAGACCAGCACGAAGAGGCGGTTGCGGAATCCGATCAGATAGAA